>DAVZID010000005.1:17200-83734 GCA_052273485.1 Lachnospiraceae bacterium | reverse complement strand
AGGTTCTTGCCGATGCATTGTTTAGAACATGGCTTTTGACACCTGAACCAAAATTGGGAATATATCATTTTCAGATTATGACAAGGCACTGCAGGTGTGTAAGGCGGAGTTAAAACGATTAAAAATTCGTTTCAGCCGTGATAAGATCAATATCAGTTTTGTTGGAAGAGCAGGACAAGGAAAAAGTCTGGTCCTTCAGAAAATGAGTGGACTCGGTGGAACAGTAATCCCTTCTGCAGCTGGATCTGATTGTACAGGTGCAAAGTCTATTATCACAAATACGGAGGGTGTAGATAAGCCGTATGCGGAGATTACTTTCTTTTCAGAAGAAGAGATGGTTCAGATTATAAATAAATACCTTGAAGATATTTTTGAAGACAATTCAAAAAATATTACAAATCTTGATCAGGTGGATGACTTGAAGCAGGTTTTGAATGAGAGAAATGGATTGGAAACGGCGGGAGCAAAAGAACGTGAATTGCGAAAATATATTGACCATATGGAAGAAAAAATACGTCCAAATCTCAGAAAAAAGGCTTGCCGTATTGAAGAAGAAAATATTGAGGAATATGTGGCAATGTATAAGAGCACAGATGATAGAGTAAAATATTGGGATTATCTGAGTGTAAAGTGCGCAAATATTCATTGTACATTTCCAAAGAATGATGCAGGAAAAATAATTCTTGTTGATACGATTGGTATGGGATCACAGTCACTTGGTATTGGAGATAGTCTAATGGATACAGTAAAGAATGACAGTGATGCTGTTATTTACATGCAAAGACCAGATCCAAAGAGAAGTCATTTTGGCGAAGAAGATACAAAAATCTCAAATGAGATTGTTAAGACAATCCGTGCGGACTGTGCAAAAAGAATGATGTTCTGGGTATTAAACCATGTCAGCAGCGGTGAGGCATGCAATACAAAAAGTATTGAGATTGTAGAGCAGGAACTTCGAGAAGCAAATTATCCAATTGCCAGATTGCTCAAGGTGGATTGCAGTTCAGAAAAGGCGGTGGAAGATAAGCTCCTTACGCCTGTGCTTGAAGTGATTTCACAAAATATTGATGGAATTGATGAGATTTATCTGAATCAAGCAGCCAAGCTTATGGAGACATTATATCAGGCATATAATGCTGTTTGCGATAAACTTGTTGAATCCAGAATAGGTGGGATGAAAACAGGTTTTGAAAAATATAAAAAGCAGCAAATAAAAGAATTGATAAAAGTTCATCTTCAGAATTCAATTCGTATCAGATGTTATGAGTATCAAGCAAAAGCGAATGAAAAGTATACACCAATGAATGACGAGTTGGAGAGTGTATTAAAGAAAATTTCTGCAGCAATGCCATCGAAGGAGGAGATTATAGATATTATAAATCATAATAATGGAACTGCTGAAACATATATGCATACAACAGATACGCTGCGATTGAGAATAATTGATGCAGTTTTGGAGTTAGATAAACCTCTTTCAATAGGTACAGATGCTGTCAAGAATGATATTATTCAAATACTTACAGATCCGTCATATGGACAGCTTGGTGCTGTTTTGCCATATCAGGTGGGAATTGATACGCCAACAGAATGGATTGATAAGTTTATTGAGAAAAATCGTGATACGGAACGATTCACGCTTATTAGGCAGGCTTTGGAGATTTTACGTGATTTTAAAGTAAGTGTAGAAGGTTTTATGTTATACGATATTCGATTGGCGTTATCACCAATTGACTCCAGAGTAGAAGATGGAACTAATAGAAAAATACCAGAGTACGACTTAAATAAGCAAGAAGAGATTGCAGAAGTTATTTATGAGTATTTACAGGATGATATATACGAACTGCGTCAAAAAATCCAGCAGATAGTAGTTTTGCATGAGGTTGTGCCGAATAAAGCTTTTTTTGCAGCTATTCGTGATTTCCATGATCGAATTTCTTATTCTATGAACTCAGAAGAAAGAGTAGATGACGCATGGGAAGAATTGTATGATCGCTGGTGTACTGTTATATGGGCAGAAGAGGCAAAGAAATATAATGGTATTCAAAAAGAGGCAGTTGAATGGAATACAGTAGTAGCAAAACTGAAAGAAAATAATTATAAAGAAAATTTTTGCATGATAAAATAATACGGGAGAGTAGGCAACAATGGGAAAAAATTTCGAAGTGAATATTATGATGTTTGGTGGCAGAAGAAGTGGAAAAACGAGTATTCTTGCAGCTATGAAAGAATGCGTTGACCATGTATTTAGTGACGAGAAAAAACTGGGACTTTCAATTTCTTCGCTTGACTTTGATACAATGAAAGCACTTGAAGACAAAAGTCAGGAGCAGCGCCGATATTATGATGCTGTTCAGAAAAATAAGCCGTTTACACCTGATGATAACCCAACTCAGTCAGAGCAGACGTATCAGTTTGGTATTCAGCTTGTAAATAAACCAAGCGCAAAGCTGCAAATAAATTTTTCGGATTATCCGGGAGAATGGCTTAGTAATCCTGGGAAGTTTGAGCAGCTTAAAGAAATCATGGGAAAGTCAGACATTATTATGATTGCAATTGATACACCGTATCTTATGGAAATGGAAGGGATTTTTAATCTCCCTAAAAATTTCTCAACACGAATTGCTGACATGGTAAAAGAAAATTTTGTGATTTCAGAAGGAAATATTCGAAAGAAAATGGTTCTGTTTGTTCCGCTGAAATGTGAAAAATATTCAGATAGAAATACTCCTTCAAAGGATCATATGGAAGAACTAAATGCAGCAGTTAAGAAAGCCTATGAAAATTTGATTGGATTTATAACGCAGGGAGAGAATCAGGATAAATATGAATGTGCTATTACTCCTATTTTTACTCTTGGAAATGCAAGATTTTGCCGATTTGAGGAAGATGCAAATAATGAACCGATTATGAATGGAAGAACAAATGGAGAGGAATATCCAGATCGCCCATTATATCGTTTTGATGCTGGCGCGAAGGAGCCAGCCCCAGAATATTGTGAGCAGCCATTATTATATACACTTGTATTCTTATTAAAGTGGGCGGAGCAGACAAAAACAAGAAAAACAGGATTGTTCGGTAGTATTCTTGGTATGGCTGATACAATGGCAAGTCGCTTCCTTAAAATACCGGGCGCAAAGGATTTTGCAGACTGCTCTGAAGTTTTAAGAAGCAAGTTGAAAAAAGAGGGAGATGGATATGAAATTATCTGTGATCCATTAAAGTTTAAAGGTGTGTGAGGAGCACTGTAGAATATGAAAATTTACAGCTATTGTTCTTATGAAGGATCATCATGTGGGTTTGTTCTGGGTAGCTTTAAGTTTGATACAGAAGCGAAAGATCAACAAGGATCAAGATTTATTTTGCAAAATGATAGTGTTTTACCAATTGTTCAAAGTGTTTTTGAATGTGGTTCTGTTGATTTTGCATTTGGAAATCTGCCAGATAAGGAGACCTACTGGATTGTGATAAAGGAGTTGAATGCAAAGAATGAGAAGCCATACCGCTATCTGAATTTTGCATTTGAGACACAGAGCCTTAGAGAATACAAAACACTATTAGCAGGGATTCTTGAAGAATATAACGATAGTGAAAAGTTAATTTCACGTTTTTCAGATTTTATTGTTTTAAGAAAAGAAAACATGGAATTTGGATTGTTAATTTGTGTAAGTGCAGTACAGGAGTTTTGGAAAGAATGCATGAAGGCAAGTCGAAGATTTGTGATACCGAGAGATCTGCAGATAAATGAACAAATTTATCTGTTTAGAAAAATGCTGCTCGATACTGAAAACAAAGATCGCTCCAGAGAAATTGAGGCATCACTTCATATGGGAAAAGAATATGTAGTTGTTCATAAGGAAACACAGCATTGTCATATTGTCGTTCGGGGTGTATCGAATTTTTTTAAAAGTAGAATTCGAGAATTAAAAGAACGAACCATTGATGATAAGAGATAAGGAGTGTAAGCTATGAATGTAGATAGTTTGACAAGTGCAGTAGATAAGGTTGCCGTAAAGGGCTTTATCAGACGCGATTTAAAGACTTGGTTTACAGATGATTATATTAAACGAACATTAATTGATATGTGTCGTAAGTACAGAGAGGAGATGTTTAATCGCGTTAGCATCTATTTTACAAATGGAAAGGATGCAAGTGAGAAGGGCTATTATATTCCGGCATTTGAGATTGCTTTTGGCGAAGCCAAGAAGTATGAGGTGAATGATCGTGGTTGGTTGGACAAGCCACTTCATCTTTTTAAGGAAGAAGAAATAAAATATTTATTCGTTGATAATGCGGATCGCTTTGATAATATTCCTGGGTTTACGGCAGATGAAAGAGGTTCAGGAATTGCGTCACTTTTTCGCTCAGACAGCTTTCTTATTAAATATGAAGATGGATGCTTTGACATGCGAAGCAAGCGATTCCAGAAGACGCAAGGATGGGCAAGTGAAGTGTATGTAATTCCGTGCTGCGTATTAAAGAAGGAAGAGTTTTCACAGGGAATCGAATCTGGAAGATTTGCATATGTAGAAGAGGAAGAGAGTCGCAGCAAGCAATATAATGACATTATAAGAGCATTACAGGAATATCAAAAATTTATTGAAATTCGGAATTATGACTCGGAGCATATCAAAGAAATGCTTAACTATTGTGCGAAAAGAACGCAGAAATGCCGCGAGATGAATCCAGAGCTTTTTTCACAGGGTAAGCTTGATGAGGAGTTTAATAAATGGATTGCAGAGACACCGAAGTTAAATGAGATTCAAACCGAGATTGTGTTAAATGCGGTTCTAATGGCAGATACCTATCGATGCGGGTTGGCGCCAAAGGAACGAATTTGCCTAGAGGAAAGTGGTGAAGGTCACTGGGAGCTGTTTTATTCAATGGAAGGCTCGGAGATGGTAACATTAAATGGAAAATACGCGACAAGAAATCCAAAGATCGATGTTTGCGATACTGGTATTGTGGGTATTGACTTTGGAACAAAGAGCACTGTTGTTTCATTGAAGGATGAAAACAATAAAACCAGACTGCTTCGTGTAGGTACGACTTCCTATAATACACAGTTAAAAGAGGAAGATGTTGAAAATCCAACGATGCTGGAATTTATTGATGTCGAAAAGTTTCTTGAACAGTACAAGTCTGATGAGGCAGCTGGACGACCATTCACATCGGAAGAAGATATACGAGTTGCTTATTCGGCCAAAAAAGATCTGGCAGAGGCAGAAAGCAAGGAACTAAGTACGTTTTTGACGGATATTAAGCAGTGGTGCGGCGATGCGACAGGAAGCAGATTGCCAATTATTCGCGATAAGAGAGGATATTCAAAGCCACTTCCAGCCTTTAAGGATTGCAACTCAGAGACAGATATTGACCCACTTGAAATTTATGCATACTATCTTGGTTTGATGATCAACAACGTTTACAATAAAATCTTTTTGAAATATAGTATGTCATTTCCGACTACATATGAAAAGAGTATTCGTGATCGAATTATTCAAAGCTTTCAAAAGGGAATCAGACGTTCCATGCCAAGTTCAATTGTACTAGATAATGAGGTGATGGCAAAGTTTGAGGTAAAGCCACAGTGCAGTGAACCGGCTGCCTATGCTGTGTATGCAATGAAAGAGTACCAGTTTAAACCGGCCGCTGAAGAGAAAATCTTTTATTCTGTTTTCGATTTTGGTGGTGGTACGACAGATATGATTTTTGGTATCTGGAGAGCAGCAAATAAGAGAAATCGTAAGGAATCCCGCGTAAGCTGGGTAATTGAGCAGTTTAAGGATGAAGGAGATCGCTATCTTGGTGGAGAAAATCTATTGGAACTTATGGCGTATACGATTTTTGTTGAGAATACGCTGCATTGTGAACAAGAGAAGAATTTTCCATTTATAAAACCAGCAGATAGTGAGCTATATTCTGGTTTGGAGCGTTTGACAGTTGATTCACCGGCTGCAAGAAGGAATATGATGCAGCTCATGATGCAGCTGCGTCCTTTCTGGGAAGGAATTGACGGTTATGAGGATGAGGAGCCAGAGGCAGATTACGAGGAACCGTTTGATGCAGATAGTAACCATAAGAAGAGAATCTTGAAGGGATATACGTTAAGATCAGATATTTCATTAGATTTTCTTAAAAATGGATATATCAATATCGAACTTGAAGACGATAAGGGCGAGACAATTCCAAATAAGCTTTATATTGATAGTGTTGAAAACGATGTTTTTATTGATCTGATTGAAGTTTTAGAAAATAGAATTCAGCGTGGAATTAACACGTATTTCAATGCTTTAAAAAGTGCACTTGCAGACAGTAGGTCGAAAGATGTTCAGAAGATCTACTTGCTGTTAGCTGGAAATGCCAGCAAGTCTCCTATCTTAAAGAGGTTGTTGGATAAGAGTATTCAGGAATTCGAAGCTTCCTATGGCACTCCACTTGATATTGAAATTTTGCCACCATTGGGAACACCAGAATTCTTTGAACGAATGGGACAAACTGTAAATGAAAGTTTGGATCGTCCGACTGGAAAAACAGGAGTAGCCTATGGTTTGGTTGATCGAAATGTACATGTTTATGAAGAGACAAGTGCATCTGATGAGGCAAAATTTAAATTCTATATTGGATTAAATTATGATGATAAGCTTGAGGTAAAGCTTGATCGAGGCGTGGAGTATCGAAAATGGGTACCATTAATGATTCCAGCAGATGATGATTTGGAACTGTATTATACATCGCTTCCAGATGCACAGAGTGGTGATTTTGACATCAGTAGAACAAAACGCAAAAATTGTCCTGTAAAAGATCGAGATGAAGATAAAGATTTCTATATTCGTGCAATAAAGCCAGATACAATTGAGTATGGAATTGGTGAGATTTGCGAGGATGGCGTTTTCGATGAGAAAACCATTAAAGTAATTGGTGAGATACAGTTTACATTATAAGTGTTTCTGAAAAGGAGTATTGCTGCAGAGGCTATTGGAACAGATAGCTTTTGCGGCAATTTTTCTTTTTGTAAAATACGTTTCTGCTTGTAGTTACATCACATTTGTGATACAATATCATCAGCAGTTGACAAGATTCGCTGCAAGTGATTGCAAACTTTCTACAAAATAGGACATGTCACCACATATTGCAAGTTACCGGGGAGAAAAGGAAAATGAAAGTAGTAACATTTAATATCCGCTGTGATTACGGTCAGGATGGCATCAACCAGTTTACCAACCGAAAGGCACTGATCTTAAAAAAGATCGAGCAGGAAAAGCCAGATCTCATCGGATTTCAGGAGGTGCTTCCACACGTTGCTGTGTGGTTGAAAGAAAATTTAACAGATTATTATGTGATCGGCTGCGGAAGAGGCAGCGATCTTCGTGATGAGCAGATGAGCATCGCCTATCGCAAAGATCGGCTTAACCTGATTCGCATGGAGACGTGGTGGCTATCACCGACGCCAGATGTTCCAGGTTCACGCTACGAGGAACAGAGCACTTGCCCACGAACCGCAACAGAGGCTGTATTTGAGAATATGCAAAGTGGAAAGGTCTTTCGGGTAATCAATACGCATCTTGATCATATCGGTGCACTTGCCAGAGAGAAGGGCTTATGCCAGATTTTGACACATATGAAACAAGAAACCTTTTGGAAGGATGTGCCCACCATCTTGTGCGGTGACTTTAATGCAGAGCCTGATGCACCGGAGATGGCGGCGATTTGTGAGGACAAGACGCTTACAAATGTGACAAAAGAGATTGGCATTACGTACCACGGCTATTACCAGAACAACCCGTCCGACCCACCGTGCAGCATTGATTATATTGTGCTACAGGGTAGCTGGAGCTGTGAAACCGTGTACAAATGGACGGACGAACAGGCCGGCATGTACCTGTCGGATCATTATCCAGTATGTGCTGTGATAAATTAACTATTTCGAAATTCCAAACAATTAGAAAATCATACAGAAATCAGTGAAAAAGAGTTGCATTTTATCAAATTTTCTCCTATACTGGATGTGCTTTGTAAATGGAATTTCGAAGGCTAGAAGTTTTGAAGTTTGGAAGGAAAAAGAATGGGACAAAATGCATCAGGAATGTATGTAGTCGATAACGACTATAAGATTGTCAGCTTTAATAAAGTTGCAGAACAGATGTACCCGCAGATAAAAGCGGGAGAAAAATGCTATCGGTGTCTTATGAATCTGGAAATGCCATGTGCGATGTGCCCGGTTTATAACAAAGTGGAGGGACCGAAAACCTATATAGATCCAATTAGTGGCGCTTATGAGACAGTGGATGCAGTGGAAATGTGTATGCCAGATGGCACAGTAGGACATGCGCTTGTATTTGGAACTGCAGCACAGGATGGAGCAAATAAGGCTGTAAATGCGCCGCTTCCAGAGGATGAGGAGGGGTTACGATTAACTAGTATTATCAATGTGCTTGGAAATGATTACAGCGGCATTTATTCCGTAAATAAACAAACACAGAAGATCCTTTCTTATCTGGAAAACACCAATGCAGATGTGACTACGCTGCTAACTGGCACGGACTATATACCCGCAATTACAGCTTATGTGGAAGAAAATGTTCTGCCACAGGATCAGGGAAAACTTGAATTTGTAATGGACTTTGATTCTTTGTGTGCGCATTTAAAGCGTGTGCCTCAGTTTATGGTCCATTTTCGTAGCAGAAGGAGAAAAGACGGAGAAATCCATTACATGTATTTAAAGTGTGCGAGAGTTGGAGAGGCAAATTCATTTGAGACGATCGTGCTCGCATTTGCAAATGAGGATGCCGATGTAAGACGAAATCAGCTTCAGGCAGTGGTATCACCTGGCGGAATTGCCGCGAAATGTCGTGTGCTAGTTGTGGAGGACGACGAGATTAATCGAGAAATCTTAACAGACTTGCTTCGTGATCAGTTTGATGTGCTGTGTGCGGAAGATGGTGCAGTTGGCTTAAAGATGTTGGAGGAGCATTACGCAGAGTTGTCAGTTGTGCTGCTTGACATGTTTATGCCGGTATGTGACGGTTTTCAGTTCTTAGAACAAGTAAAGAAAAATCCGCTGTTAGCATCTGTTCCGATCATTGTCATGACGGGAAGTGGAAGACAGGACGATGAGGCAAAGTGTTTGGAGCTTGGGGCAGCCGATTTTGTGCCGAAGCCATACAATCAGCGAGTAGTAAAGGCGCGAATCAATAGTGTGATCAAGTTAAAGGAATCGGCAGCAGCGCTCAATGCGATTGAGTATGATGATCTGACCGGATTGTACACAAAACCTGCTTTTTACCATCATGCCGGTCTTCTGATGAAGTATCAGCCAGAGAAATCCTATCTTGTAATAGTGGCAGATGTTAAGAATTTTAAGCTGATTAACAGCATCTATGGCACTCGTGTCGGCGATGAGATTTTACAGTACCTTGCAAAATCCATCCGTGAGATGTTGACCGATGGGTTGGCAGCCAGATACAGTGATGATCAATTTGTTATTATGACATCGCTGCAGACACATGAGCCGGAAAAGGTACTTAAGAAAATCGCAAAACATATTTCAGAAAACGCACCGATTTCCAATTTGCTTGTAAAGTACGGTGTATATAAAGAAATTGACAATAGCCTTTCAATTACGGATATCTGTGACCGTGCGATTATGGCAATGAAGAGTATTCAGCTTAATTATGAGAAAAACATTGCTTACTACAATGATAAACTTGGTCAACAGCACATTCAGGAAGTTATGATGGAAAATCAGTTTGACGATGCGCTGCAAAGAGAAGAATTTGAAGTCTGGTTTCAACCAAAATACGATGCACAGACCGAAAAAATTGCGGGTGCAGAGGCACTGATTCGTTGGCGAAAGTCAGACGGAAGTATGGTATCGCCAGGGGCATTTATTCCGCTGTTTGAGCGAGATGGTCTTATCACCAGGTTGGATGAGTATGTGTTCAAGAAAGTGTGTCAGGTGCAAAAAGAGCGACTTGACGCTCGAAAGCCATTTTTCCCAATTTCGATCAATCTTTCACGAGCAAGTCTGCATCACGAGGGATTGGTTGAAAATTATACGCGTGTTGTTAAGGAAAGCGGCATCCCGATCGAGTCAGTTCCGATCGAGCTGACGGAATCGGTTGCGATGTATAGCATTCAGATTAAGGCACTTGTCGATGCACTCGTTGATTCAGGCTTTAAGCTGCACATGGACGATTTTGGCACGGGATTTTCCTCTCTGACAAGTTTAAATGTCCTGCCATTTGCTGTGCTTAAGCTGGATAAGAGTCTGATTGACTATATTGGAAATGCCAGTGGCGATCAGATCATTCAGCATGTTATCGCACTGGCACATGGCTTGAATATGAAGGTTGTGGCAGAGGGTGTCGAGCATAAGGAACAGGCGGCATTTTTAAGAGAGATGAATTGTGACCAGATTCAAGGTTATTACTATTCCAGCCCGAAGCCATATGCAGTACTTGATCAAATGACGATGGACGAGCAGAAGCAGTGAGATTTCATATGAAGATAGCATCATTCATAAAAGAAACATAGAAAGTAAAATCAATTGAATGAAAAAGAAAAAGCTCTGGAGAAATGAGATTCCAGAGCTTTTTTGACGTCATTTTTGATTGTACAAAAGAAACGTAGCTGCGCGATGGTCCGTTTAGGCGTCGCCCAGATTGCGAAGTGGCTTGTACTTCTTGATTAAGAAGTTTACGATCAAATAGAAGATGATCATGGATACTGGAAGAATCATAAATCCAAGATGATAGCCCATCTGGTCAATGATCTTGCCGAATAACAGGTTGAAGGCAATATCAAATACCGTAGCGATACTGATAACCGTTCCGGTTGCAGTGGAGGCGATGGAGGACGGATAATACTGCTGAACAAACAGAAGTAAGGTCGGATACAGAATGGAGACAAACAATCCAGAAATACCGACTAACATAAGCGTTGGCTTTCCACAGAAGATACCGACTGCGTACAGTACAGTACCGATTCCACCAAAGATCTGAATGCTTCGTGATGGACCCAACTTCTGAACGAGAGGAGCCATAACGAGACGACCAACCATCATGGTACCGGAAAACATGGACAGATAGATGGAAGCCTGACTGGAATCCATGTTAAACTGATCCTTACAATAAAGAAGCAGCCAGTTTAATACGCCGTGCTCGCCGATGAAATAGAAACCAAATACGAGAACGAGGAGCCACAAAATTGGGCTGTTCATCTGAACTTTTTGTTTTTGACTGGAAGCAGTAGTTGCATTTTGATCGGAAACAGCCGCAGCAGGTTCTTTCTTTAAGACAACTGCCTTCTTTCCAGCAAATAAAAAGAGAATTAAACCGATCAGACCAAGTACAAACAGTAACAGGTTGGTCTTTTGCCACCAGGAAAATCCGGTTGCAACTTGTCCAAGAATCATTTGGCTTCCGGTTGTTCCAATACCCTGTACAAAGAATAACGTGTTAACGATTAAGCCGGGTGCTGCAAAATACATTGGAACAAACAGATTGATCATGGTGTTCATTAATGTGGAAGCGCCCATGGTAAAGAGCATCGTGACAAGCAGGACGTAGTAGTTGTCAGTTGTCACATAGACAAGCAATGCTGCCATCCATACAAGCAGAATGCCAATCATGACCTTTTTCTTTTCAAAACGGTCCGCAAGGCGGGTTCCTGCCCACAAGAAAATTAGATTTCCGGCATAGCTCATGACGATAATCATTGAAATTTGCACGGATGAAAGTTCAAAGTGATTCTCAAAAATCGGTGAGAATACACCACGCAGGGCATCATTGGCACCAAGTCCGGCCATGATGATGCCGAAGGACAGATACATTAAAATCAGTCCAATCTTCTTTTTTCCTTTCATGAAAAACTCCATTCCGCCGCAAAACGGCATAATTCTTTAAAGCACGGATTGAAACGCAAAAAATGCGATCATTCAGAGCGCTGTTAGCAAGTATAGCACGAAATTTTCGGTCGGGCAACTGAAATAAAACAGGTTTTTTCAAAAATTGACAAAAAAATTTAAGATTTATCTTGACAAGGAAAGCATCGCGCACTAAAATAGCTACTGGTGTTCTTTGTATAAAGTATGAATATATGCATATAAGATGTATACATATATACACATATTTGTAAGGAAATGGAAAGCAAAGACAAAGAAAGAGGTAGGATTATGAAGAAAACATATGCAAAGTTAATGGCAGCAGCTCTGGCAGTAACATCCATTTTGCCAGCAGTACCGGCAGCAGCAGATGAGACTGGCGACAATGCACTGACCGTTGCAGTTGGTTCCCAGTTTACCACATTTGATCCGGCATTAAACACCGAGACCGCAAACAACTATGTATTGAATCATCTGTATGCGGGAATGTTCCGCAAGGATGCAGATGGAAAGGTTCAGAATGAACTGTGCGAGAGCTACGAGGTTTCGGATGATGGTCTGACTTATACCTTCCACATTTTACCAGATGCAAAGTGGAGCGATGGACAGCCGGTTACCGCAAATGACTTCGTATACTCTTATCTGAGAGCACTTTCCTATGGTGCTGATAACACATGGGCAATCAATGATTTCGTGAATTTCATCGAGGGTGCTGAGGAGTACAGCCAGACAGCGCTTGAGGAGGGTGAGTCCTTTGACTGTACAACAGCAGATCATAGTTCTGTCGGCATTGAAGCAACCGATGATCAGACACTGGTACTGAAGTTAAAGACACCATGTGCGTATCTGACCGGTCTGATGTGTGCAAACGCATGGATTCCGGTTCGTGAGGATTTTGCCGTACAGCATGATTCTTTGTGGGCCTTTGAGGGAGGCTATCCGACAACCGGACCGTACACCTTAACGGAGTGCAACGAGACAGAGAAGGCTATTGTTGACAAGAATGAAAATTATTTAAATGCAGATGATGTGACAATGGATGAGATCACCTTCCTTTGCATGGCAGATAAGGATGCACAGGCACTTGCTTATCAGACTGGTGAGATTGATGTAGCTCTTGGAATTTCCACTGATACTGCATTAAATTATGAGGGAACAGATGAACTGTGGATGGTACCGAAGTCTTCAAACTACTATCTGGCAATCAACTCAGCAGAGTCTGGTCCTGAATGGGCAAAGAATGTAGATGTGCGCCGTGCACTGGCGCTTGCAATTGACAAGGAATCTCTGGTAGATGTTCTTGGCGGTGACAGCTTCTTTCCAGTATTAAATGGATTCGTTCCAGATGGCGTTGCAGGTGACACTGATACCTTCCGTGCAGAGGGTGATGCAGACGGCTACACATTGACATATGATCCAGATCAGGCAAAGGAGCTTCTTGCAGGTGCAGGCTATGATGAGAGCAATCCGCTTCATATTACTTATAAGTATTCAAACAATGGAATCCACGGCGATGTCGCAACGATGCTGCAGCAGATGTGGGAGGCTGTTGGTGTAGAAGTTGATTTTGAGTGTGTTGAGTCTGGTGTTTACTATGATCAGCTTGATCAGGGTGACTTTGAGATCTGCCGTTATGGTTACTCTGCAGAGGACAGCCCGATTCAGTTTTTGGAGATGTGGACAACTGGTATGCAGGTAGTTCCAGCAGTTAATGATGAGAAGTTTGATCAGATGATCGAAGATGCGCGTCAGATTTCCGATCGTTCTGAATATATGAAGGCACTTCATGAGGCAGAGGATTATCTTGTTGAAGAGAATGTATATGTCATTCCACTGTTCAACTTTAATGATCCGGCATTGGTTCAGACATATGTAGAAGGTCAGACCATGAATGGAATTTATCCGTATTTTGCTTATACAACAGTCAGCGAATAATTCAGTTTCAGAAGATGAATCCAATGGAGGGGGATGAACGCGTGGGCGCCATCCCTCTTCTTATGTGAAAATGCGTTTATGTGAGAATGGAAGGCAACAAAATGAATACATTAAAACCAGTTTTAATCGAAGATTTGAATGCAATCAGCAGTCCGTCTAGTTTACAATACAGTCCAAACGGAGAGACACTGGCATTTATGCTCGTGCAGCCAGACAAAGAAAACAACAACTATAAGAAAAACCTCTGGATACTGGAGGAGGGAAAAGAAGCCGCTCAATTGACATCATCTGGAAAAGAGGGAAGCTTTCTTTGGGATGATGATCAGACAATTTTGTTTGTATCAGAGCGAAATGAGAAAAAGGATGATTTGGAAGAGAAAACGGTGTTTTACCGTATCGGCATTCATGGTGGAGAGGCAAAAAAAGCGTTTTCTGTTTCAAAGTCTGTATCCTTTTTCTATAAGGTGACCGATGGTGTTTATTGCATGGGAATCGAGGAAAATCGAAATGCGCTGCCAGACGATGCCAATGAGAAACTCAAAAAAGAAGAAAAGGATTATCATGTAATCGATGAAGTGCCGCTTTGGGGCAATGGACGTGGCTTTATCTCTGGTGTGCGAACTGGATTGTATCTGTATGAGGAAGCAACAGGCAAGCTAGAGAAGCTGACTGCATCAGATTTTGATACATCATCCGTCTGCGTATCGGATGGAAGGCTTTTGATTGTTGGAAAAGAGTGGAAGAATGTGATCGATGAGACGGATTCGCTGCTTCTTTATAATATAGAAGAAAAGGCACTCACAACGCTGATCGGACAAAGAAATCTGATGATTTCAAAAGCCGTTTTTGCAAATGGAAAAATTGTTCTGACAGCGACTGACATGAAGCCATACGGCGATGGTCAGTATCATGATATCTATGAGTATGATGAAACACAGAAAAAGCCGATAAGGATGGTTTCGGTGGATTATCTGCTTGGTGTAGATATCCTAACCGATTGTCACTATAGCGCAGGGGAAAGTTTGGTAGTGGCAAAGGATGCAAATGAAACAGATACGATTTATGCGATTGCGCAGCACGGCTATAAGGACAGCATTGTTTTTTATAAAAATAGTACGGAAGCTACATCTACAGGTGCATTAAATGAAGCATATACATTTAATGGCCTTGTCTGTGAGCTGGCTGCAGCAAGCAATAAACTTTCCTTTGCGGCAATGGAGGCAAACGGATGCTGTGAGATTTATACCTATGCGAATGGTGCAATTACAAAAAAGACAGCGTTTAACGATGAATATTTATCTACCCATTTTGTCTCAAAGGCAAAGCATCTGTCCTTTGTCAATACCGATGGTGTGACGATTGATGGATGGGTGCTTGAGCCAAAGGATTACGACCCAGAAAAGTCCTATCCGGGCGTGCTTGAAATCCACGGTGGCCCAAGATGTACTTATGGAGAAGTTTTCTTCCATGAAATGCAGACCTGGGCGTCCAAGGGCTGGTTTGTTTTCTTCTGCAATCCGAGAGGCTCCGAGGGCTATGGCGAGGAGTTTGCTGATCTGAGAGGAAAATATGGCACAATCGATTATCAGGACTTGATGGAGTTTACGGATCATGTATTGGAAGCATATCCGCAGATTGATAAGGCCAGAATCGGTGCAGCAGGCGGTTCCTATGGTGGTTTTATGTGCAACTGGATTGAGGGGCATACCGATCGATTTGCGGCCTTGGCATCTCAGCGCTCCGTTTCCAACTGGGTATCCGATTTTGGATGCAGTGAGATTGGTGTGACGTTTGATCAAAATGAGATTAAGGCAACACCGTGGACCGGTATGGAAGCAATGTGGGATTGCTCCCCATTAAAATATGCGTGCAATGCAAAGACACCGATTCTGTTTATTCATTCAATGAATGATTACAACTGTACACTTGATCAGGGTATTCAGATGTTCACAGCAGTCAAATTTTTCGGTGTTCCATCCAGAATGTGTCTGTTTGAAGGGGAAAACCATGGTCTATCCAGACGTGGAAAGCCACTTCACAGAATGCGTCGCCTAAAAGAAATGACCGATTGGTTTGTACATTACTTAAATTAAGGGTAAGACAACAAAAAGATCAAAATTAAGAGAGAAAAGTAACAGAAAAAAGTAACAGAAAGGAAAAAAACGGATGGCAAAATATTTTGGAAAACGACTGGTAATCGGTTTAATCACATTATTTGCCCTTGCGACAATCACCTTTTTCCTGATGCATGCAATTCCGGGTTCACCGTTTGCAGGAGAGACAAGCAAGCTTCCGGCGAATGTAAAGGAAAAGTTAGTTGAGCAATATGGACTGGATAAGCCAGTTACAGAGCAGTACGTCCGCTACTTGCAAAACGCAGTAAAGGGCGATTTCGGAACCTCCTTGAATCGAAAAGGAAAAGCAGTAGCGGATATTATTCAGGCAGGAATCCCATACACAGCTAGTCTTGGTCTGGCTGCGTTTTGCATTGCACTTGCAGTTGGAATTTTACTAGGAACGATCTCTGCATTTTCAAAGCATCAGTGGGTCAACAATACCGTTGCTTTTATTGCAACGATTGGCGTCAGCGTGCCAAGCTTTTTATTGGCACTTCTTATGATGGTTCTTTTCGGCGTGGTGCTTCACTGTCTGCCAATCGTAGGCTTAAGCACTTGGAGGCATTATATTATGCCAGCAACTGCGCTGGCGCTTTCTCCAATTGCGATGATTTCTCGTCTTACAAAAACAAGTCTGACAGAGGTTATGAAGCAGGATTATATGGTACTTGCAAAAAGTAAGGGAACCGGACAGGTTATGGTAATTATTCGCCATGCGCTGAAAAATGCGCTTGTTCCGGTTGTCACCTATGCAGGACCACTGCTTGCAACGCTGTTGACTGGTTCCTTCGTTGTGGAGACACTGTTTTCCGTCCCGGGTATTGGTGCGGAGTTTGTCACTAGCGTAAGCAACCGTGATTATACAATGATTATGGCACTGACGATTTTCTACGGAGCATTTATCATTATCTGTAACATCGTTACCGATTTGATCACAGCGATGATGGACCCGAGAATCCGCCTGAAATAAGCATACAGAAAGGAGAATAAAATTAAATTATGGAAAAAACATTCTGTCAGGATATCGCACAGGATATCACCGATGACGAGTTTACGCGTCTTGACGACAGTGAAAAAGACTCCGAATTTGTAGCGGTGGAGAGCAAAACCTATTTTCAGGATGCTTGGGGTCGCTTTAAAAAGAATAAGCTGGCGCTTGTCAGTCTTGTTTTTATGGCAATCGTTATCTTATTTGCCATCTTTGCACCAATGTTTTCCCCGTACACCTATGATGGTCAGGATCTGACCTGTCGAAATGCACTGCCAAATGCAGCACACTGGTTTGGAACCGATAAGTTTGGCCGTGATATTTTTGTCCGCATCATGTACGGTGCACGCATCTCTTTGTCAGTCGGATTTGCAGCAGCACTTTTAAACTTAGTGATTGGTGTTACCTACGGTGCGATCTGCGGTTACTTTGGCGGTAAGGTGGATATGATTTTGATGCGTCTTGTTGATATTATTTATTCTGTTCCGACTCTTCTGTATGTCATTTTGATCATGCTGATCTTTGGATCTAACATTTTTTCCATGCTGCTTGCGATTGGAATCAGCAGTTGGGTCGGTATGGCACGTCTGGTAAGAGGTCAGATTTTAACCTTGAAGGAGCAGGAGTACGCACTTGCCGCTTATGTCATCGGTGCAAGTAAAAAGCGTATCATGTTCAAGCACTTAATCGTAAATTGCATGGGTCCGATCATCGTTAACACGACATTGATGGTTCCGAATGCGATTTTCACCGAGGCATTCCTTGCATTTGTCGGCATTGGAATCAGCATTCCGCAGGCTAGCTGGGGAACGATGGCAAACGATGCGCGTTCTCTGATTCAGAGCCAGCCAATTCAGATCATCTGGCCGGTGCTTGCGATCTGTCTGACGATGCTTAGTCTGAATTTTATTGGCGATGGTTTGAGCGAAGCGCTTGATCCAAAGAAGAAGTAAGGAGGCATCATGGAAGAGAAGAAAACAATATTGGATGTAAAACATCTAAAAGTAAATTTTGCCACGGATCAGGGAACCGTGCAGGCGGTCCGTGATGTCAGTTTTTCGGTAAAAGAGGGCGAAATTCTTGGCATTGTTGGAGAGTCTGGATCAGGAAAGTCTGTTACGATGTACTCGGTTATGGGCCTTTTGGCACAAAATGGTTCTATCAATGATGGTGAGATTGTATTTGATGGTGAATCCATTGCAAGAAAGGATTTTCCAGATAATCGCTCCTATGAGAAGAAGATGCGTCAGATTCGCGGAAACACAATGGCAATGATTTTTCAGGACCCGATGACCTTCTTAAATCCGGTTTTGACAATCGGAAAGCAAATTCGTGAGACCCTTTTAAATCATAACCCAAAGATGACAAAGAAGGAAGCCAATGAGCGTGCAATCGAGCTGATGCGCCAGGTTGGTATTCCGGCACCAGAAAAACGGATTCATCAGTATCCGTTTGAGTTTTCCGGTGGTATGAGACAGCGTATTGTCATCGCAATTGCACTGGCAAACAAGCCAAAGCTGATCATCGCCGATGAGCCGACGACTGCGCTTGATGTTACAATTCAGGCACAGGTACTCGAACTGATTCAGGAGATGAGTCGTCAGACGGGCGCTGCTGTCATCATGATTACGCATGATCTTGGTGTTGTGGCAAGTCTTTGTGACCGAATTAACATCATGTACGGCGGCCGTATTGCTGAGACAGGAACGGACCGTGAGATTTTCTACGAGCCGAATCATCCGTATACAAAGGGCCTGTTAAATTGTATCAATAACCCGGAAGACGATGACAAAGAGCTGACACCAATTCCAGGATCACCGCCAGACTTATTAAAGCCACCGGCAGGCTGCCCATTTGTGGATCGCTGCAGTGAAGCGATGAAGCTTTGCAAGACAAGAATGCCGCAGGATACGGTATTTAGTGAAACACATAGAAGTGCCTGTTGGTTAAATGAGAAAAAACGCAGAGAGGAGACGCAGCATGGAAGCAAATGAAACACAAAATTCATCACAAAATAGTGAAATGCAGAGTGATGAAATGAAAACGAGCAGTGCTGATACGCGTGATGTAATCGTTTCCGTAGAGCATCTGAAAACGTATTTTAATGCTGGAAAGACATGGGGCAAAAAGCAGGTCGTAAAGGCGGTTGATGATGTGTCACTTCAGATTCATAAGGGGGAGACCTACGGTCTTGTCGGTGAGTCCGGCTGCGGAAAGTCGACGCTTGGACGCACGATCGTAAAGATCAATGAACCAACGGACGGAAAGATTTTGGTAAACGGAGAGGATATCACGCATCTTTCTGGTCAGAAGCTAAAGAAATTTCGTAAGGATATTCAGTTAATCTTTCAGGATCCGTATGCATCCTTAAATCCACGAATGACAGTCGGTGAGATCATCCGTGAGCCAATGGTGATTCATCATATTTATCAGACAAGAAAAGAGCAGGATGAGCGTGTGACGGAGCTGTTAAAGATCGTCGGCTTAAAGCCAGATCATGTGCGCCGTTATCCGCACGAGTTTTCCGGCGGACAGCGTCAGCGTATCTCTATCGCGAGAACACTTGCGCTTAATCCACAGTTTATCGTCTGCGATGAGCCAATCTCTGCATTGGATGTTTCCATTCAGGCGCAGATTATTAACCTGTTAAAGAATATCCAGAAGGAACTAGGAATTGCATATTTGTTTATCGCACACGATTTAAGCATGGTAAAACATATCTCAGATCGCATCGGCGTTATGTATTTGGGCCATCTAGTAGAGGAGGGCGACAGCGCAAAGCTGTACGCAAACCCGATGCATCCGTATACACAGGCACTTTTAAGTGCAGTGCCGATTCCAGATCCAATCGTTGGAAAATCCAGAAAGCGTATCATGCTCGAGGGTGAGCTGCCAAGTCCGATCAATCCGCCATCTGGCTGCCCATTTCGCACGCGTTGCCCATATGCGACTGAAAAGTGTGCGAGTGAGATGCCAAAGATGAAAGAGATTAACGGACGTAAGGTGGCATGCCATAAGGTAGCAGATGAATATGGTGTGTGATAGGAGGAGAAAGATGCAGATTCCATATGAAGAGGAGCTGTGTGCGCTTGCAGACGCGGTATGGGAGACCCCGGAACCGGGATTTCGCGAGTATAAGAGCAGCGCAGCACATGTTGAATTTTTAAAGAAGCATGGTTTTGAAGTAAAGACCGATGTCGCAAAGACAGGCACCGGCTATGAGGCAAGCTGGGGAAGTGGTCATCCGGTAATTGCCTTTTTGGGCGAGTTTGATGCGCTCTATGGCATGAATCAGAAGGCAGATTGTCCATCATATCATCCAGAAGATCCAGGCGGCATGGGACAAGGCTGCGGTCATCATATGCTTGGCGTGGGTGCAATTGCAGCAGGAATGGCTTACCGTGAGGTGTTAAAGGCAAACGGCGGCAGCGGAACAGTAAAGATTTTTGGCTGCCCAGGTGAAGAGAGCGGTTCGGGAAAGGCTTATATGGCGCGTGACGGTGTGTTTGATGACTGTGATATCGCACTGACATGGCATCCGGCTAATTTTCACATGGTATGTACCGGAAGCAGCCAGAGCTGTATTCAGGCATGCTTTCGTTTCCATGGTGTATCCTCCCATGCGGCAGGAGCACCTCATCTTGGAAGAAGTGCGCTTGATGCCGTTGAGCTGATGGATGTCGGCGTAAATTACATGCGTGAGCATATGGAGGACAGCGACCGCGTTCACTATGCGATTACGAATACTGGAGGAAAGTCTCCGAACGTTGTACAGGCAGAGGCAGAAGTGCGCTATCTAATTCGCTCCGCGACAAATCCAAAGTGCAAGAAGCTGTATGAGCGTGTGATTCGTATTGCACAGGGCGCAGCGCTGATGACGGATACCAAACTTGAAGTGTTGTTTGACGAGGGCTTAAGCAATACGGTTCCAAACTTCACACTTGAAGATGTCATTGCAAAGGCATTTCAGATCGTTGGGGCTCCTGTGTACACCGCAGAGGAGCGTGCATATGCAAAGCAGTTTAAGGACAGCTTTCCGGTAGAAGATCAGTTAAGTGATATTCCATTTGGTATTGCCGATTTAATGAAACTTCGTGAGAATATCAAAACTTCTGAGATCTGTGATTATGTGGTAGAGACCTTCCACACCGATCACTGCGAGATGGGAAGTACCGATGTCGGCGATGTCAGCTGGGTTATTCCAACCGCAACTGTCAATACCGCATGTTTTAGCTATGGCGCAGGCGCACACAGCTGGCAGTGGACTGCACAGGGTAAGTCTGCCATCGCGCATAAGGGAATGCTGTTTGCCGCGAAAGTTATGGCAGAGAGTGCAAAGACACTTTTGGAGCATCCAGAGGAAATCAAAAAGGCGTGGGATGAATTTGACAAACGTCTTGACGGTGAAAAGTATGAGTGTTTGATTCCGAAGGAAATTGAACCGCATGTAATAGAGTAAAAAGTAGATAAGATAATTAATTGACGGGAGCGTCAGGAAGGGCTAAAATAGATTAAAATCAATTTTTGGAGGTGATTTCCATGAGTGAGAAAATCTATTTTGAGCCGACCTGGGAGCTCCCGAATCCTTTTTATAAGGCAGACGGAAGCATTATGAGTACCAAGGCGGAGTGGGAAGAAAAGCGTACCGTGTATCTTGAACTGCTTAGCGAAATGTACTATGGCAAAATGCCGGGACGTCCACAAATACTGACAGCAAGTGAACTGTCAAGCGATACTGTCTGTCAGAATACCGTGTGTCATACCGTAGTTCGCCTGTGTGCGCAGGGAGAACAGGCACCAGTTTCCTTTCGTGTGCATGTCTATCGTCCAATTGCATCGGGTGAGACAAAGACAAAACAAGCAAATACAGTTAGTGGAGAAAAGTTAATTCCAATTGTAATTCCAGCAGCAGACACGCTGCCAGAAGAGATTATAAGCATGGCAGCTGAACAGGGCTTTGAAATTTGCAGTTTCGAGATCGCAGAGGCGGCTCCCGATGATAAGGAAAAAATCTGGGAGGGCGGATGTGCAAAGGCGTACCCAGGCTACACATGGCGGGCACTTGCAATGTGGGCATGGCTTCAGAGCCGTGTCATTGACTGGCTTGAGACACAGGAAAATGTCGATGTGACAAAAACCGTTGTGACTGGTCATTCGCGTATGGGAAAGGCAGCGCTTTGTTGTGGAATTTACGATGAGCGTGCGGCCGTTGTCGCACCGGCAGGATCTGGCTGTGGCGGTATGGCAAGTATGCGGCTAAGCGGCTGTCGTCTTGGAGAAAATATTGGTCTTTCAGAGCGTATTGGTGTGATGTTAAATAAAGAGCGCTTTCCATACTGGTTGATGGAAAATGTGGCAGATTATGGCACACCGGATGGAAAAACGCGTTTTCGTGAAAATGAGATTCCATTTGACGCCAATATCCTTGGCGCATGTGTCGCTCCGAGACGACTGATTCTGGTGGAAGGTCTTGATGATGACTGGATCAATCCATTTGGCACACAGGTGTCATGGCTGGCAGCGTCCGAGGTATTTGAGTTTCTGGGTGTCAAGGAACGCAGTGCAATTCATTATCGTGAGGGTGGTCATGCCTACACCAAGCAGGATTGGAGTGTTGTTCTTGACTTTACGAAGGCGCAGCTGTGTGGCAAGGAAAAGACAACCGGATATAAGTCAATGAGAGAAAATGAGAATAAGGCTGGATATTCATGGAGATGTCCAAAGTGACCGATTGTTGATGCTCAATAACGGATGAAGGCCTAATAGCAAATTAACAGGCGATAGATGATTGATAACGAATAGGAGACTGATCGAATATGAAAGTATTATTATTAAATGGAAGTTCCAATTTAAAAGGATGTACCTATACAGCACTCGAGGAGGTTGCAAAGACATTGCAGGAAGAAGGCATTGACACGGAAATTTTCCAATTAGGTGCTGATTCGCTTCGTGACTGCATCGGCTGTGGCGGATGTCGAAAGGGAAATGGCTGCGTGTTCCGCGATGACCGCGTAAACGAGTTTGTGGAAAGGGCAAAGGAGGCAGACGGATTTGTATTTGGAACGCCGGTTTACTATGCGCATCCAAGCGGCCGTATCCTATCCTTCTTGGACCGTGCCTTTTACAGTGGCGGTGCAGCATTTCGCTTTAAGCCGGGTATGGCAGTTGCTTCCGCAAGAAGAGGCGGTACCACTGCATCCCTTGATGCTGTCAACAAGTACTTTGGTATCAATCAGATGCCGACGGTTGGTTCTACCTACTGGAACATGGTTCACGGAAACCGACCAGAAGAAGTTCGCCAGGATTTAGAGGGCTTACAGACCATGCGCAATGCAGCAAAATGTATGGCATGGATGTTAAAATGTTTTGAGGCCGGAAAGGCACAGGGAATTACACTTCCAGATACCAAAAAGGAAGTATCCACGAACTTTATCCGCTAACAAAAACATAGTCTACTGGACAAATATAGCGAATATTTGATTGTATTTTTATAATTGTAGAAAGGGTGATTTGCGATGCCAGCATTTTATGCACATTATAAGTTTGGACAGATGGTAAAAGAACAGCTGCCTGCGAAATATCAAAGATTGTTGGAGGATTATAAAGATTTGTATGAGATCGGTTTGCACGGACCAGATATCTTATTTTTCTATCATCCGATTATCCGGCATCCGATCACCCAGATCGGAGTGGTCATTCACCATGAAACAGGGCGTGTGTTTTTCGAGCATGCGCTGACCCAGATGCACCGTTCAGCGGCAGAGGGTGAAAAGATGCAAAAGGCACTGTGGGCATATGCGCTCGGAGTTGTGTGCCATTTTGCACTTGATACATCGTGCCATACCTATATCAATCGCTTTGAAAAGACAAGGCACATCTCACATCACGAGATTGAGAAGGAATTTGAAAAGTATCTGATGAAAAAAGATGGGCTAGATCCATTTCACTGGGATTTTCGACAGGCTTTATCTACGAATATTCGCTGGGCAAAGCCGATTGCTCTGTTTTATGGCTTGCAGCCAGTTCAAATTCATCAGTCCATCAAAAGCTTTCTGTGGTTTTCGCGCTTATTTTTCACCACAAGCAAGGCAAAGCGGCATGTTATTTTCATCGGAATGCGAATTGCGCGCGTATACGGCGAGATTCGAGGTTTTTTTGCCAATGAAAAAGACAATTCGAGATGCCGCCACAGCAATGAACAGCTTGAAATTCGCATGAAGCAAAGTGTGAAAGATGCTGTAAAAATGGCGGATGAGCTCGAAAAGGCATATCGCGGCGAGGCACGGCTTGGCAAGCTTTTTGACCAGACATTTTCCGGGAAGGAAGCCTAAACAATCGTCGAACCGCTCGCGTAAAACTACCTTACCGTGAACAATAAGAAAAATGCCAAAACAGTCATAGTTTAAAACTATGGAAAAGAAAGTATTAAGGTATTATACAAATATCAAAAAATCCTGTATGATAACGCTATCAACACAAAACAATACCAAAGAAACATCAAAGCAAGAAAATAACAAGAACACAGCAATGAATAATTCAAACAATTGAAGTTGCATCATACAGGAGGAAATAATTATGAAAACACCATTTCGTTACGATTTTGTAGGAAGCTTCTTGCGTCCACTTTCCTTAAAGGAGGCAAGAAAGCAGTTTGAGGCAGGCACAATCTCCAAAGAAGAACTGACAAAGGTAGAAGATGCCTGCATTGAAGATCTGATTGCAAAGCAGAAGGAAGCAGGTTATCATGTTATCACCGATGGTGAGTTTCGCCGTGCAACCTGGCATCTGGACTTTATGTGGGAATTTGAGGGCGTAGGCCATTCAAAGACAAAGAACGGTCTTCCATTCCACGGTGAGGCTGCGATGATTGACGATACCTATCTGACCGGAAAAGTTTCCTATAAGAGTGGTCATGCATTCATTCAGCACTTTGCATTTGTAAAGCAGTTTGAAGACGAGAACACTGTAGCAAAGCTGACCATTCCGGCACCGGCACAGTTTTTAGAGCAGATGATCATGCCATTTGCATGGGAGAATACTTCAAAGTACTACGAGACACCAGAGCAGGTAGCAGAGGATATCGCAAACGGGTATCGTGCATTCATTCAGGAAGTATATGCAGCAGGTTGTCGTAATCTTCAGCTCGATGATTGTTCTTGGGGTATGGTTGTCGATCCGAATGCACCGGCACTGTTTGGTACCACAAAGGCAGGCCTTGAGAACATCAAAAAACAGCTTCTTGAGATTAACAACAAGGCAATCGAGGGTGCACCGGCTGATCTTATCATCAACACGCATGTATGCAGAGGAAACTTCCATTCTACTTATGCAAGCAGCGGTGCTTACGACAGTGTAGCAGAGACCCTTTTCGCAAAGGAAAATGTAAATGCGTATTACCTGGAGTTTGATGATGCGCGTTCCGGTGGATTTGAGTGCTTAAAGGCAGTATCTGGTGACAAGAAGGTAGTACTTGGCTTAATCACAACAAAGTCTCCGAAATTAGAAGACAAGCAGACCGTAATCGCACGTATCCATGAGGCTGCAAAGTATGTACCGCTTGATCGTCTGTACTTAAGCCCACAGTGTGGATTTGCTTCCTGTGAGATCGGCAATAAGTTAACTGAAAAGCAGCAGTGGGCGAAGCTTGCACTCGTAAAGGAGATTGCAGAGGAAGTTTGGGGCAAATAATTTTGCTTTCTGCCTGCTGTTGAATCGTTTTATCAGATCTGGTGTTTTCTCTTTAAATTGGAGGAATCATGACATTACAACAGCTGCAATATGCCGTTACCGTCGCTTCTGTGGGAACAATCACGGAGGCGGCCGAACGGCTCTATATCACACAGCCGAGTCTGACAACTGCAATTCGGGAGTTGGAAAAAGAAATGAATCTAACGATTTTTATCCGTTCCAACAGGGGTGTGGCAGTGTCTAAGGAGGGCGAGGTCTTTCTTGGATATGCAAGGCAGATTTTGGAGCAGACCGAATTGCTGAAAGAAAAGTATACGAATGAGCGTCAGTGGGGGCGAAACTTTTGTGTTTCCACGCAGCATTACTCATTTGCGGTAAATGCATTTGTCGAGCTTATTCAAAAATATGCGGGTGAAGAATACGACTTTAATCTTCGCGAGACGCAAACCTACGAGATCATTGAGGATGTGGCACTCATGAAAAGTGAGCTTGGCATCCTTTATCTGGATGAGGAAAACAAGGGTGTGATCACGAAGACGCTTCGCGAAAAGGAGTTGATTTTCACACCGCTTTTTGATGCCAAGCCGCATGTTTTTATCAGCAGTGAGCATCCGCTTTCCACCAAGGCAAGTGTGGACTGGGAAGATCTTGCACCGTATCCATATCTGTCTTTCGAGCAGGGCGAGCATAATTCCTTTTATTACGCAGAAGAGCGCTATAGCCGCGTCTTACGAAAAAAGAATATTCGTGTGCGAGACCGTGCGACACTGTTTAATCTGTTGATTGGATTGAATGGGTACACGGTTTGTAGTGGTGTTATTGATGAAAATTTAAATGGAAAAAACATCATTGCCGTGCCGTTAAAGGAACAGGGATTGATGCAGATCGGCTATATCCGTCACAAACGTGCAGTGCCAGGAAAACTAGCAGAGGCATACATTGAGGCACTTAAGCAGTATGGAGATCAGCAGCATGATGTCAAGTGAAATTGAGAAAGGCAGGAAAAAAGTATTATGAACAATTTTAATTATTATGCACCAACAAAGGTTGTATTTGGAAAAGACACTGAGAAGGAGACAGGACGTCTCGTAAAGGAGCAGGGCGCGACAAGTGTATTGGTTCATTTTGGCGGAAAGAGTGCAATCGCCTCCGGTCTGATTGATCGTGTGTGCCAGTCACTGGCAGAGGAAGGTATTGCCTACGAGACACTTGGCGGTGTTGTGCCGAATCCGCGTCTGTCCAAGGTACGAGAGGGTATCGTGCTGTGCAAGGAAAAGAAGATTGATTTTATTTTGGCAGTCGGAGGCGGAAGTGTGATCGACTCGGCAAAGGCGATCGGATACGGCGTTGCAAATGAGGGTGATGTGTGGGACTTCTACGCAAAGAAGCGTGTGCCGACCGCATGCCTTCCAATCGGTGCGGTGCTTACCATTGCAGCAGCAGGAAGCGAGATGAGCAATTCTTCGGTTATTACAAATGAGGATGGAGGATTAAAGCGTGGCTGCAATACCGATCTGTGTCGCTGCCGCTTTGCAGTAATGAATCCAGAATTGACCTATACACTTCCTGATTATCAGACACAGTGCGGCTGCACCGATATCATGATGCATACGATGGAGCGCTATTTCAACATGAGCGAGGACATGGAATTGACCGATGGCATCAGTGAGGCACTAATAAAGACTGTAATGAAGCATTCTAAGATTTTAAAGGAGCATCCAGACTGCTACGAATCACGTGCAGAGGTGATGTGGGCATCTAGTCTGTCTCATAATGGTCTGACCGGATGTGGAACTGACGGCGGTGACTGGGCATGTCATCAGTTAGAGCATGAAATTGGCGGTATGTTTGATGTGGCACATGGTGCAGGACTTGCAGCAGTGTGGGGAAGCTGGGCACGTTATGTCTACAAGGTACGCCCAGAGCGCTTCGCTAAATTTGCCAGAAATATTTTTAATATTCAGGAAACGGATGATGAAAAGGCAGCAGTAGCAGGTATTGAGGCAATGGAAGATTACTATCGAAGCGTTGGTATGCCGACTAGTTTGTGTGAGCTTGGCATTGATGCAACAGAAGAACAGATAAAAGAGATGGCAGACAAATGTAGCTTTTATGGAAAGCGCACGGTCGGCGTGATGAAAAAGATTGGAGCGTCAGAGGCAGCAGAGATTTATCGCATGGCAAATGATAAGAGTATTCCGTTGTACTCCAGATAAGAGTTATTCCAGATAAGAATTTCCCAAAAGAATAGGTTAACGATAGGGCAGATCAAAAGGTCTTAAGGTTTGATTTGCATGAAAAAATAAAATATAGTGAAGTCAAATGGTCTTAAAAACAAATAAATACATTTAAACAAGAAGAAGCGAAAGCCATGCGGTTATTATAACTTGCATGGCTTTTGTATACAGATTGAAACATAAGACAAAATGTTTTTGCACAGTAATAGGAATGATGCGCCTGTTTTTTTATGTATTTATGTGATTTAGGTGCAGCAAAAGGATTGACAAACCGCTTTTCATATCTTATAAGAAGAAGGTAGAAAACGGGACGTAGTGGGAATGTTTTAACACTGCTATTACGGCTATTCAGAGAGGAAGGAAGCATTATGAAAGTAAAACAAATGGAGTCAAAGCAGACAAAGGCGAGTCAAACGATTCAGCTGCATTGCTTGGAAAATCGAATTGCATCTGGCTATGTGACATTTGGAAGTTATTGGGAAAAAGGTGCATTATCAATTCCAAATTTTAAGAAGGATCAGGTGGATTCTTTTACATTATAAAATGAAAAGAAAGAATCTATTCCGGTGCAGTCTCGTATTACGGCATGGTGGCCGGATGGAAGCATTAAATGGGCAGCACACACGGCAGATGCATCAAAGATGGGACAAGAAGTTGCAGTGATAGCTCAGATTAAAGTCAGTAGAGAGAATGATAATTTAATAGGGGTAACCGCCAACGATAACAAAAAAGCCCCACGTTCTATGCTCACCCGAAGAGACGATAACTGGCTATACATAGATAATGGCGTCCTTTCTTTGAAAGTTCCAACAGGGAAAAACAAGGCAGATACCTTGGCGGAGGACATTTTCTTAAACGGAAAGCTGCGTGTGAAAAAAGCGTCTCCAGTTTTGTATCTTGAAGAACGAAGCAATGAGAATCATACAGTGGATCTGACTTCCACTACTGATACAACCACTAGTACAAGTGCAAACGCTGAAATAAACTTTGATCTTGACGGTCAGATAAAGGTGACAAGAGCCTATCAGGCGGCAATAACAGCGATAGCAGTAGAAGAGGATGGTCCGCTTGCATTAACAATAAAAGCAGAGGGCAGCTATCGAAATCATAGCCAAAATCAAAATAAAATGAAATTTTGTATTCGCATGTACATTAATCAAAACAGCAGTGATATTCGTTTTGTCCATACGTTTTTCTTTGATGGAGACGAGCAGACCGATTTCTTAAAAGGACTGGGCATTCGCTTTGATACCGTGCTGGAAGGACGCCCATATGAGCATCACATTCGCTTTGCGGGCGAGCTTCCATTTAAAGAGGCTGCGATTTTGCTAAATAGTTCTTATCCGCGTTTGCAGCCATCTGTCTTGAAGGGTCAGCTTGATGGCAAAACGTGGGGTTATCCGGCGGACAGTGATGTCGAAAAGGCAGCGGCGGATCTTCCCGTATGGAACCGATATTTTCTCTATCAGGACAGCGCCGATCATTATCGAATCAGCAAACAGACAAAGCCGCAGTGTTGCATATTAAGTGCCGCAGAGGGAAGACGTGCGCATGGTGCGATGGAAGTGTGCGGTGAAAATGGAGGTATCCTTCTTGGCATTCGTGATTTCTGGCAGAAGTATCCGTCTGGTCTTGAGGTGACAAATCTTGCCGGTGACAATGCATTTTGCACGGCATGGTTTTATTCGCCAGAGGCCAAAAGCTTTGATTTTCGCCATTATGATACGAGAAGCTACCAAATGACTTCCTATGAGGGATTTCCGTGGTTTGGAGCAAGTCCAAAAGGAATTGCTGTGACAAGTGAGTGTACGCTTTCCGTGCGTTTGGCTCTAACAACGGAAGATGAATTAACTACGTTTGCGAATCGTGTAAATAAGCCGCCAGTCTATGTAGAGTCCGCAGCGGACTATCATAAAAAGCGCGCATTTGGCTACTGGAGCTTACCAGAACGAACAACCGAGTCAGAAGCTTTCTTAGAGAATCAGCTTGATCAGCTATTCGATTTTTATAAAAATGAGATCGAGGCAAGAAAATGGTACGGCCTGTTTGATTATGGCGATGTGATGCATACCTATGATCCAATTCGCCATTGCTGGCGCTATGATATGGGCGGTTTTGCATGGCAGAACACGGAGCTGGTTCCAACGTATTGGCTATGGCTATATTTTCTTCGCACAGGAAGAGAAGATGTATTTACCGTGGCAGAGGCAATGAGCCGCCACTGTTCCGAAGTGGATTTTTATCACTTTGGGCCGATGGCAGGTATCGGATCACGCCATAATGTACGTCACTGGGGCTGCTCTTGCAAGGAACCGCGTGTTTCCATGGCAGGTCATCACCGTGTGTACTATTATCTTACGGGGGATGCACGTATCGGAGACGCGATGGCCGATGCAAAGGATGCGGATCTTTCAATAAAAAATGTCACTTATTTTCAGCAGCAGGATGAAACAGGCTCTCATGTTGTCATCCGAAGCGGCCCAGATTGGACATCATTTTTATCAAACTGGATGACGCAGTATGAGCGCACATTAGATCCATATTATCTGGAAAAAATCCGTCAGGGTATCAAGGACGTGAGTAAGATGCCGTTTGGACTGGCATCGGGTCCGTCTTATCGTTATGAAGAAAATGGTCATTTGATTTACGAGGGCGAGGACGAAAAGAGTCCAAACATGCACTTGCAGATTTGCATGGGTGGCCCGGAGGTCTGGTGGGAGCTTGCCGATATGCTAGGTGATGAGACACTAAAAAAGCTTCTTTCTGTTTACGGTGGATTTTATTATCTGACACCGGAGCAGAAGAAAGAAAAAACGCACGGTTTAATCGAGAAACGTCCATTTGCATTCCCTTGGTTTGCCTCGGATATTGGTGCCTATGCCGCATCGCTCACGCAAGATCAGGCACTCGCAGAAACCGTTTGGAAGAATCTTTTGAATGCACTAATTAAAATAGGTGACGAAGCTGGCTTCACACCAGTTTGCTATGCGACGGATGATCAAAACAGAGCACATATGGAAATTTTGTGGATCAAGACAAACTTTGCTGCGCAGTGGGGCTTAAACACAATCACGACACTTGAACTGCTTCGCGATACGCTTCCAGATACAAAGGACGGTGTTCGTAAGCTCATAGAAAAAATGCCGGGAAATGATTTTCATCGGTCATGATTGAAAGAAAACACTTAAAAAAGAAGGAGAAACTATATGGATAAGAAGAGTAATGCAATGGAAAACACAACAGAATTTTTCCCAGACGGAACAGTAATTCCAGAGTGGTATTATGATACCACCATTCCGTCAGTAAGCGATTTAGGAAAACAATATTTTATTACCGATTACGGTGCATTGGATGATGGCCGCATCCACACGAAGGAAATTCAGAATACAATTGATGCTGCGGCTAAGACCGGCGGCGTTGTCGTTATTCCAGCAGGTGTGTATTATACAGGTGCAATCTACTTCAAGCCGGGCGTGAACCTATATCTTTCTCAGGGTGCAACGTTAAAGGGCAGCGATAACATCACTGATTACGATCTGAACATGACGCGAATGGAAGGGGAAACCTGCCTGTATTTTGGCGCGCTGATCAATGGTGATGGCCTTGATGGTTTTACAATTTTAGGCCCTGGCACTATTGATGGAAATGGATTGCGCTCTTGGCAGTCCTTCTGGCTGCGCCGTAAATGGAATCGCATGTGTACGAATAAGGATGAACAGCGTCCGCGCCTTGTGTATATCACAAACAGTAAAAATTTGTTGTTTGCCAACGTTACGCTGCAAAATTCTCACTACTGGACAACACACTTATATCGCTGCAACCATGTAAAATATCTGGGATGTCGTATTTTGTCACCGGCAGGTCCAATCTTTGCTCCTAGCACAGATGCGATCGATTTGGATGTGTGCAGCGACGTCCTTGTTAAAAATTGTTATATGGCGGTAAATGATGATTCTGTCGTTATGAAAGGCGGCAAAGGCCCTTGGGCAGATACAATGCTTGAAAACGGTAGTGTAGAGCGTGTCATCGTTGAAGATTGTCATTATGGTTTTTGCCATGGCTGTCTGACTTGTGGTTCTGAGGCAATTCACTGTAAAAATATTATTGTACGCCGCATTCAGGTGGATCGTGCCAGCAATCTGCTTTGGCTAAAAATGCGTCCAGATACACCGCAGCATTACGAATATATTCGTGTGGAAGAGATTACTGGAGAAATTGATAGTTTTATCAATATCAATCCATGGACACAGTTTTATGATCTGAAAGATCGCAAGGATATTCCTCTTTCTTATGCAGATCATGTTACGATGCAGAATTGCAATTGTACCTGCCGTGCTTCTTTCAATGTAAAGCCAGCTGCGGATCAATATCGTCTGTCCGATTTTGTATTTGAAAATTTGGAAATTCGTGCACAGGAAGCGGATTTTGCTCCAGAAGTAATTGAGAATGCAGTAGTAACAAATTGCAATGTCACGCAGATTGAAGCAGCACCAGAAATTACGGATATTCCGGATGTCCCAGATAAGAAATTTTCTTAAAGGATAAAATTTGAAGGTATCTAAAATTTTTGCAATTTACAACCATATATGTGGGCGATATAATCAAGTCAAAGAAAGGCAGACAAGCAGGAAAAACGAAAGTTGCTGTAATCCGCAAAATAGATATAGAAAAGACCGACATCGATGCCGGTCTTTTTCATGTTCGCTTTTGTAAATTTTATAGGTTATGCATGGATACTTGACAAAGCCCCTTCACCGAGTGGGCGTCTCGTACCCTACCGGATAGCACACTAGCTAGTGCTTCATAACTTACCGGGTTGCCACCGTACCCTACCGATCTACATTTACCTGTCGGGTAGCATTCAGCACTCTTAAGCCAGAACCTTCTCAATGTACGCCTTGATCTCTGGGCACTTGCAGCTGTCAAAGAACAACTCCTTGAACTTTGCACCGCTTACAGTTGCCTTTAAGAAATCCTGATCGATGTTCTGTAAGATGGTCATCATATCGGTATGAGTGATCTTCTTTACGCCATCTAAGATCTTCTTGTTGCGCTGCTCCGGAACAACTCTTTCCGGCGGATATCCGCCACCTGGTTCGGTGCAGAACAGCTTCTCGAAGCAATACTTTAAGTTCAGCTCAGCACCCCATCCAAAGCCCTTTGCGAATGGGAAAGCAGCTGCGTTACCAGCATTGATCTGGGAGAACATATAAGCATCAGACGGATCAACAACATGTCCGCACAGAACACCCGGGAAGGAATTGCATGCTAACATAGCGCCCTCGCCAGTACCGCATCCAGTGATAACGAAATCAGCAGCGCCGCTATTTAACAGAATTGCAGTCAGAAGACCAACTTGTACATAAGTCAGCTGAGCCTCATCGTCAGCGGCATACATGCCGTAATTTACGACCTCATGTCCCATCGGTTCAACAACTTCCTTTAAAACAGACTCGATCAGACTATTCTTTGCAGCCTGGCTGTTTTCATTGATTAATGCAATTTTCATTTTTTTAGAACCTTTCCTGTGCCGTTTCGCGAAAGAGTGTAGAAGCATCAAAATGCCAAAATTCAACCATAACTCTTCGAGATAGTCCGCTGCGGCACAATTTTGTTGAAACTATCTAATAAGATAATAGATGAGAAACGCCATTTTGTCAACTTGAAACAGCAAAATGGGCAAAAACCATTCTTTTGGTCGAAAAATGCTCCAAATTCCAATAAAAGTCTAAAATAATAAACAAAATAAAAACCTGAAATAACGTGATTCTGTTTAAAAAATTAACGTAAAACTATATACCTACAAAACAAAATAAAATTATCTGAAAATTTATCAAAAAGTCTTTCTTTACAAATCTGCCAACTTGCAGTATAGTATGACACAAACAAAGGAAGAAAAAGCCAGAGAGGGCACGGACTGCAAAGGCGCAGACGACCTCTCTGGCTTTCTTTGAAAGAAAAACAGGAGGACCAGCATGGAACAGACTAGCAAAACACCTTGGGGAAGTACAGAAGGTCTGTATGATCCCAGTTTTGAACACGACAACTGCGGTATTGGTGCAATTGTCAATATTAAAGGAACCAAAACGCATCAGACAGTAGAAGATGCGTTAAAGATTGTAGAAAACTTAGAGCACCGCGCCGGAAAAGACGCGGAGGGCAAGACAGGAGATGGTGTCGGTATTCTGCTTCAGATCTCCCATAAATTTTTCTCAGGTGTCTGTAAGGAACTTGGATATGAGATCGGCGAGGAGCGCGATTATGGTATCGGTATGTTTTTCCTGCCACAGAATGAGAACGACCGCCGCATGTCGATGAAGATGTTCGAGATCATCGCCGAGAAGGAAGGCGTAACAGTACTTGGCTGGAGAAAGGTTCCGGTTACACCGGGCATCTTAGGATCAAAGGCACTTGACTGTATGCCGTGTATCATGCAGTGCTTTTTAAAGCGTCCGGCACGCGTGGCAAAGGGTCTTGCATTTGACCGTAAGCTCTATGTCATCCGCCGTATCTTCGAGCAATCCAACGACAACACCTACGTTGTTTCTCTTTCCAGCAGAACCATCGTTTACAAGGGTATGTTCCTTGTTGGACAGCTTCGCAATTTCTACAACGATTTACAGGACGAAAATTATGTTTCGGCAATCGCGCTGGTTCACTCCCGTTTCTCCACGAATACAAACCCGAGCTGGCAGCGTGCTCATCCGAACCGCTATATGGTACATAACGGTGAGATCAACACCATCCGAGGCAATGTCGACAAGATGTTAGCCCGCGAGGAAAAGATGGAATCTGAGGAACTCAAAAACGAGATTTCAAAGGTGCTTCCAGTTGTCGATGATTCCGGTTCCGATTCCGCAATGATGGATAACGTGCTGGAATTCTTGATCATGAGCGGTATGCCGATGGCACTCGCCGTTATGATTTTGATTCCGGAGCCATGGATCAACGATAAGTCCATGTCCCAGAAAAAGAAGGATTTCTATCAGTATTACGCAACCATGATGGAGCCTTGGGATGGCCCGGCAGCCATCGTATTCTCCGATGGCGATCAGCTTGGCGCTGTCTTAGACCGTAATGGTCTTCGCCCGAGCCGCTACATCATCACCTCTGATGACCGCATGATCTTAACCTCTGAGATGGGTACACTCGATATTGATCCATCCATCATCGTAAAGAAAGAGCGTCTTCGTCCAGGCCGTATGCTGTTAGTTGATACTGTAAAGGGTCGCGTAATTGACGATGAGGAACTTAAGGGCTACTACGCAGCACGTCAGCCATATGGTGAGTGGCTGGATTCCAACATGGTTCAGCTGCATGACTTAAAGATTCCGAATGTGCGCGTACCAGAGTTTACAAGAGAAGAGATGCTTCGTCTGATGAAAAACTTCGGCTACACCTTCGAGCAGCTTCGCACTATCATCCTTCCGATGGCAAAAACCGGAACTGAGCCGACTGCAGCAATGGGCCATGATACGCCACTTGCCGTACTGTCCAAGCAGCATCAGCCGCTGTTCTCTTATTTTAAGCAGCGTTTCGCACAAGTAACAAACCCGCCGATTGACTCCATCCGTGAGGAAATTGTTACTTCTACTAACCTGTACATCGGCTGTGCCGGAAATATTTTAAAGGACACCCCGGAGAACTGCAAGATTCTTCGCATCAACGATCCGATCTTAACCGATACCGATCTGTTAAAGATTCGTGCGATGAACATTGATGGTTTCAAGGTGGCAACTGTTCCGATTACCTATTATCGAAGCACGTCCTTAAATAAAGCAATTGACCGTCTGTTTATCGAAGTTGACCGCGCACACCACAACGGTGCAAACATCATTATCCTTTCCGACCGCGGTGTTGACGAGAACCACATTGCGATTCCGTCATTGCTTGCAGTATCCGCACTGAACCACCATCTGGTTGTGACAAAGCAGCGTACCTCCATGTCGGTTATCTTAGAGACAGGAGAGCCAAGAGAGGTTCATCACTTTGCAACACTTCTTGGATTTGGTGCAAGTGCCGTTAACCCGTATCTGGCACATGAGGGCATCAAGTACCTTGTTTCCAGTCATATGCTTGATAAGGATCCATATGCCGCAATTGATGATTACAACAAGGCTATTTTAAATGGTATCGTAAAGATCGCAGCAAAGATGGGTATCTCCACAATTCAGTCCTACATCAGCTCCAAGATTTTCGAGGCAATCGGTCTGGACAAGGATTTGGTTGACGAATATTTCCCTGGAACGGTTTCACGTATCGAGGGCATCAGCTTAAAGGATATTGAGGATGATATTGAGAGCTGGCATGCAACTGCATTTGATCCGCTTGGACTTGGTGTTGATCTGACACTTGATAGCGTTGGTGCACACAAGGAGCGCAGTGGCAAGGAAGAGCATTTGTACAACCCACTGACCATTCATATGCTTCAGGAGGCAACCAGAACCGGAAATTATGAGCTGTTTAAGAAGTATTCCGAGAGCCTTCGCGATGAGGGCAATCCGATGAGCCTTCGAAGCTTGATGGAATTTAAATTCCCAGAGGACGGCGGCATTCCGATCGAGGAGGTTGAGGGTGTTGACAGTATTGTCAGACGTTTCAAGACAGGTGCAATGTCTTACGGTTCAATCTCTCAGGAAGCACATGAGACACTTGCAATCGCAATGAATACCCTTCACGGAAAGAGCAACAGTGGTGAGGGCGGTGAGGCGTTAGAGCGTCTGACAATTGGCAAGGATGGACTGAACCGTTCCTCTGCTATTAAGCAGGTTGCATCTGGTCGTTTCGGTGTTACCAGCCGTTACTTAACAAGTGCAAAGGAAATCCAGATTAAAATGGCACAGGGTGCAAAGCCTGGCGAGGGCGGTCATCTTCCGGCAGGAAAGGTCTATCCTTGGATTGCAAAGACAAGACATTCGACACCGGGTGTTGCCTTGATTTCTCCGCCACCGCATCACGATATCTACTCCATCGAGGATCTGGCGCAGTTAATCTATGACTTAAAGAATGCAAACGATCAGGCAAGAATTTCCGTTAAGCTTGTATCCGAGGCAGGTGTTGGAACCGTTGCAGCCGGTGTTGCAAAGGCAGGTGCACAGGTTATTCTGGTATCTGGCTATGACGGCGGAACTGGTGCAGCACCGAGAAACTCCATTCACGATGCCGGACTTCCGTGGGAGCTTGGCGTAGCAGAAACGCATCAGTCTCTGATCATGAATGGCCTGCGTGACCGTGTCATCCTTGAGACCGATGGAAAGTTAATGAATGGTCATGACGTTGTTGTCGCAGCACTTCTTGGCGCAGAGGAATATGGCTTTGCGACCGCTCCGCTTGTTACAATGGGCTGTGTAATGATGCGTGTTTGCAACCTTGATACCTGCCCGGTCGGCGTTGCAACCCAGAATCCAGAGCTAAGAAAGAACTTCCGCGGAAAGCCAGAGTATGTCATCAACTTTATGCGTTTTGTTGCACAGGAGATGCGCGAGTACATGGCAAAGCTTGGTGTGTGCACTGTCGATGAGCTGATTGGCCGTACCGATCTTCTGTATCAGAGAAAGGATTTTGCAAACGCAAGAGCAAACGAGGTTGATCTGCACCGTATTCTTGACAATCCGTACGGCGATGCTCCTGTAGCTGGTTACTATCATAAGAACGTATACAACTTTGAATTAGAGAAGACACTTGATAAGAGCGTTTTAATCAAGAAGCTGATGCCGTCCGTAAAGAGTGGCCATGCAAAGACACTCGATATTCATGTCGGCAATGTAAACCGTGCTTTTGGTACTCAGCTCGGTGCTGAAATTACTAGACTTCATCCAGACGGACTGCCAGAGGATACAATTACTGTTCGCGCACAGGGAAGCGGTGGCCAGAGCTTTGGTGCCTTTATCCCGAAGGGACTTACACTGACACTTGAAGGTGACAGCAACGATTATTTCGGTAAAGGTCTTTCTGGTGGAAAGCTTGTTGTATTCCCACCAAAGAAGGCAGCTTTCAAGCCAGATGAAAACATCATTATCGGAAACGTTGCTCTGTATGGTGCAACAAGCGGTAAGGCTTTCATCGAGGGTGTAGCAGGTGAGCGTTTTGCAGTACGTAACTCCGGTGCAATTGCCGTTGTTGAGGGCGTTGGTGATCATGGCTGTGAGTATATGACAGGAGGACGTGTTGCTATCCTTGGACCAACCGGAAAGAACTTTGCAGCTGGTATGAGTGGCGGTATTGCCTATGTGCTTGATGAGCATAACGATCTTTATACAAGATTGAACAAGGCACTGATCAGCATCGAGGAATTAAGCAGCAAGTATGATGTACAGGAATTAAAGGAGATGATCACAGAGCATGTGGAGACAACAGGCTCTGCAAGAGGAAAGCACATCCTGGAACACTTCTCCGAGTATCTGCCGAAGTTTAAGAAGATCATCCCGAATGATTACAAGCGTATGCTCAACGCCATCGTCCAGATGGAAGAGAAAGGCTTAAGCAGCGAGCAGGCACAAATTGAGGCATTTTATGCAAATGCCGGAAGAAAATAAAGGAGGAGAAGACAATGGGAAAGCCAACAGGATTTATGGAATATGCTAGAGAAGATGCCCCGGCTTCTTCACCAAAGGTAAGAATCCAAAATTTTAATGAATTTCATGAGGAGCTGTCTGAGGAGGAAAGACGCAGACAGGCAGCCAGATGTATGGACTGTGGTGTGCCGTTTTGCCAGTACGGAAAAATGATTGCGGGTATGGCAAGCGGCTGCCCGCTCAACAATCTGGTTCCAGAGTGGAATGATCTTTTATATACCGGAAATATGAGACAGGCCTTTAACCGCCTGACAAAGACAAACTGCTTCCCGGAGTTTACGGGAAGGGTTTGTCCGGCACTGTGCGAGGCAGCTTGTACCTGTAATTTAAACGGAAAGCCAGTCACAACAAAGGCAAATGAGCTCTCTATTATCGAGTATGCCTATGAAAATGGCTACATGGAGCCAAATCCGCCAAAGACACGCACCGGAAAACGAGTTGCTGTTGTCGGCTCTGGCCCATCTGGTCTGTCCGCGGCTTACTGGTTAAACAAAAGAGGCCATGACGTGACCGTGTATGAGCGTTCCGATCGTCCGGGTGGACTGCTGATGTATGGCATTCCGAACATGAAGTTAGAGAAGCGTTTTATACAGAGACGAGTTGAGTTGATGAAGGCAGAGGGCATTCATTTTCTGACTGGTGTCAATGTCGGAAAAGATATCAGCGCAGAAGATTTGAAGTCTCAGTATGACAGCGTAATCTTAGCGTGTGGTGCTTCCAATCCGAGAGACATTCAGGCAGAGGGAAGAGATGCAGAGGGCATTTACTTCGCGGTTGACTATTTGTCTCGCACAACAAAGAGCTTACTCGATTCCAATTTTGCAGACGGAAATTATATTTCGGCAAAGGATAAGCATGTCGTTGTCATCGGAGGCGGTGATACCGGAAATGACTGTGTCGGAACCGCAATCCGTCAGGGCTGTGCATCCGTCACTCAGCTAGAGATGATGCCGCAGCCGCCGCTGACTCGTGCCGCAAACAATCCGTGGCCAGAGTGGCCGAGAGTCTGCAAGACCGACTACGGCCAGGAGGAAGCAATCGCGGTATTTGGTTCTGATCCGCGTATCTATAAGACAACCGTAAAGGAATTTGTAAAGGATGCCGACGGAAAGCTTTGCGGACTGATCTGCGTAAAGCTCGAGTCCAAGAAGGATGAGGCAACCGGTCGCATGATGATGGTTCCGGTTGAGGGCAGCGAGTTTACACTTGAGGCCGAGTTAGTACTCATCGCAGCGGGATTTCTTGGCTGCCAGAGCTATGTGTCTGATGCATTTGGGGTTGAGCTGACACCAAGAACCAATGTGAAGACCGCACCAGATTCCTATGCGACCTCTGAGCCGGGTGTGTTTACCGCAGGTGATATGCACCGCGGACAGTCGCTTGTTGTATGGGCGATCCGCGAAGGAAGAGAGGCAGCGAGGGCTGTTGACGAGAGCCTGATGGGGTATACGAATCTCGAGTAAAGGTAGTGGCGTGAGTGGCTGCCCGGAAGGGGATGAGGTGTACCCCGGAAGTTTTCCAAAAGGGCTCCTCGACCATGACTTTGTCGGCGAGCTTACTTTGCACGCGCCACTACGTACGATTGCCGTAAGTGTATTTTGAGTTGCGTGCTACAACGGCGTCGCCTCGTAAAGTGCATGCGTCTCGTCGCCATTTACGTGACGGTTGCAAATTTATAGTTCGTTTTTTACAGTAAGGGTAGATCTGATTTCAGGTCTGCCCTTATTGTAATTTATAGTTCACATCAACAGTAACAATTTATGGGAAACCAAGTCTTGTAATTACCTTGCGGATGCGATACAATATTTTTTGCAGTTCATACGTCCGGCTTTTCGTAAAATTTACTATGAACTGGCTGGAAGTAAAAGTGCAAAAACGGAGGAAAAATGCATGTCAAAAGTAATCATGATTCAGGGTACGATGTCAAACGCGGGAAAAAGTCTGCTTGCGGCAGGACTTTGCCGTATCTTTAAGCAGGACGGCTACCGGGTGGCACCGTTCAAATCACAGAACATGGCATTAAACTCCTTTATCACAAAGGATGGTTTTGAGATGGGGCGTGCGCAGGCCGTACAGGCCAAAGCCGCAGGTGTTGAGCCATCCGTCTATATGAATCCGATTTTATTAAAGCCAGTCAGCGACATGGGTTCACAGGTCATTGTAAATGGAAAGCCAGTCTCCAATATGCCAGCGAGAAGCTATTTTGCCTACAAAAAGCAGCTGATTCCCGATATCATTCATGCCTTTCAAAAACTAGAGGAGCAGGCGGACATCATCGTAATCGAGGGGGCAGGAAGCCCGGCGGAGATCAATCTCAAGGCAGATGATATTGTGAATATGGGATTAGCAAAGCTTGTCGGTGCGCCGGTATTGTTAGCAGGTGATATCGACAGAGGCGGCGTATTTGCGCAGCTTCTTGGCACGCTGATGCTTTTAGAACCGGATGAAAAAGAACTGGTAAAGGGCTTGATTATCAATAAGTTTCGTGGCGATAAAACCATTCTGGATCCGGGAATTGTGATGCTTGAGGAGCGAGGTCATGTTCCAGTGGCAGGTGTAATCCCGTACATGAAGGTAGCAATCGAGGAGGAGGACAGCTTAAGCGAAAAGTTGGAGCACAGTCAAAAGGGACTGATTGATCTGGCAGTAATCCGCCTTCCGCGTATGTCGAATTATACCGATTTTGATGTGTTCGAGCAGCTTCCGGGAGTGAGTGTGCGCTATGTCCATAATGCAAGAGAGCTTGGGACACCGGACTGCATTTTCCTTCCGGGAAGTAAAAATACAGTTGGCGATCTGTTGTGGATGCGCCAGAGTGGACTAGAGGCAGCAGTTAAGAAACTGTCTGCAACCACACCGATCATTGGTATTTGCGGCGGTTTTCAGATGCTTGGTGAGTCAATTGCCGATCCGTTTGGTGTTGAACAGGGAACAGACGCGCCAGGAATGGGGTTTCTTTCGATTCAGACAACTCTCACAAAAGAGAAGACAAGAGCACAAGTGACGGGAACAATTGACCACTTAAGTGGAATTTGGTCTTGTTTAAATGGCAGTCCATATGAGGGCTATGAGATTCATATGGGAAAATCAACGGCCGTCAATGCTGCAATTCCGAAAGGGATGAATGTAGGTCAGTCCCAAGAGCAGTCATCCGGTGACCTTCCAGTTGTGATGTGCAGTAATAATGGTATGGTGTGTGGCAGCTACGTTCATGGATTATTTGATGAGGGTGATCTGGCATGGAAGCTTGTAAAGATGCTTGCCGATCGAAAGCATGTGACACTGGAGGAATTACAGAGTGGCTTTGATTATAAAAAGTTTCAGGAGTCACAGTATGATCTGCTAGCTGATACACTTCGCCAGCATATGGATATGGATTTTGTATATAGCATTTTGCAGGAAGCAAAGATTTAAGATCCGTCTTACATGTTAGACGCAATTGTCTATCAAATTAGGCAGAGTACCACGTCCATAGGAGCTACGAACCGCATGGGCGTGGAGAATTCATGGACATTCCGGGAACGATACTGCTGGAAGCGAAGAAAGGATAAAAAGGATATTTATTATATATGGAAGCAATTCAGTTTTTGAGAGAAAAATATAAGATTACATCGCCGGATCCGGCAATGTACGATGCGGTAAAGGCAAACTGGGATGGCGTGGCAAAACCACTTGATGGCTTAGGACGTTTTGAGCAGATGACATCACAGATTGGTGCAATTCAGGGAAGCACAGACGTAAGTATCTCACCGAGAGCGGTGGTAGTGATGTGTGCCGATAATGGTATTGTGGAGGAAGGCGTCAGCCAGTCTGGCAAGGAAGTGACCTTTGCAGTTGCACAGTCAATGGGAAGACGCGAGTCAAGCGTCTGCCGTATGGCAAAGGCATGTAACACCGATGTGATTCCAGTTGACATTGGCATTGACGACGAACACGCGATTGATGGCGTGAAAAATGAGAAGGTGGCGTGTGGAACACGAAATTTCATAAAGGAGCCTGCAATGACGACAGAAGAGACGCTTGCTGCGATTGAGACAGGTGTGCGCATTGTAAAGCAGTGCAAAGAAAAAGGCTATCGTATTCTGGCAACTGGCGAGATGGGAATTGGCAACACCACAACGAGCAGTGCAATTACGGCGGCACTGCTTCATCGGATTGCGACAGAGACGACGGGCAGAGGTGCAGGACTTGACAGTGCAGGCCTTAGTCGAAAGCAGCGTGTCATCCAAAGGGCAATTGACCAGTATGGTCTGTATAATGCGGATGCATTTACGGTACTACAGACAGTTGGCGGATTGGATATCGCAGGTCTGGCAGGCGTGTTTATCGGTGGTGCCATTTATCATGTACCGATTCTTTTAGATGGATTGATCAGTGCGGCGGCAGCACTTCTTGCAAAGCGCCTGATCCCGGGCACGGAGCAATTTATGATTGCTTCCCATATGGGAAAGGAACCTGCTGCAAAGGCAATTTTGGCAGAACTTGGGTTAAAGCCAGTTATCTATGGCGATCTGGCACTCGGAGAGGGAACCGGTGCCGTAATGTTAGTTCCACTTCTTGAGCTTGCAATGTCTGTCTATAATGGTCATACGGATTTTTCTCGTCTGGAGATGGAGCCGTATGAGCGATTAAGCTGACATGAAATCAGAAAGGGTAAAAGAAAAATGATTTATCTAGTTACAGGCGGAAGCGGCAGCGGAAAATCAGCCTATGCGGAATCGCTCTTATCGGATTTTGAACAGATTGACAACCGTTATTACATTGCCACAATGCAGGTCTATGGAGATGAGGGCAAAAAGCGTGTAGAGCGCCATCGAAGGCTGCGTGCCGGAAAAGGCTTTCTTACCGTTGAACAGACGGTGCAGATTGGAGATGCCCTTGAACCATTTGAGGCAGATGCATCTGCGGCACTCGTCGAGTGCGTTTCAAACCTTACCGCCAATGAAATGTTTGATGAAACTGGGCAGCGAAATGAACAGGAAGCAGTAAATCGCGTGGTATCTGGGTTAAAGCAGTTATCTAAGTCTGTGCAGGAGCTTGTTATCGTCACAAACAATGTGTTTGATGATGGTATTTCGTATGACGAATCCACGATGTCTTATATTCGTGCATTGGCACGCATCAATATTGAGTTAGCAAAGTGGGCGGATGAGGTCACAGAGGTCACGGCAGGGATTTTGGTGACCTGGAAAATGAAAAATAATAAGAAAATGGACAACGAAATTGCCTGTGAAAGAAACAGTGAGAAAACGGTCAGAACAATAGAGCAAATCAGGAAGGAGAAACTAGATGGATAAACGAAAACAAATCGCAAGATCAATGGCGATTGCATTTTCCATGTATTCAAAAATTCCCATGCCGCAGTTCGAGTGGAAGGAAGAAGATATGCGATATTCGATGTGTTTTTTTCCATTTGTTGGCATTGTAATTGGTTTGCTTTCATGGGGGTGGTGGCTGTTTTGCCGTCACTTTGGCATTGGCAAAATGTGCTTTTCCTTCATTGGTCTGGCGATCATCCTTTTGATAACAGGTGGCATTCATATGGATGGCTATATGGACACGATGGATGCCCTTCATTCCTACGGAAGCCGTGAGAAAAAACTGGAAATTCTAAAAGATTCTCATATTGGCGCATTTGCTGTGATTATGACAGTGCTGTATATATTGATCGCGGCAGGAGCCTATTCGGAAATCTCAAAAGCAAATGTGATGGCATCCTTCTGTGGCGCTTACTTTTTGTCCCGCATCTTTAGTGCCATTGCGGTTGTGTCTTTCCCATGTGCAAAAAAAGAAGGTACCCTGTATTTGTTTGCCGATTCCGCACATGAGCGCATTGTAAAGACAAGCCTTTATGTGGAGTTAGTCATCTGCGTATGCTGGCAAATCTGGATGTCTCCGAAGGCCGGTCTTATGCAGATTGTGTGTGCAACAGCCGTGTTTGGCTATTACTATTATAAAAGTAAAAAAGAATTTGGCGGCATCACAGGAGACCTCGCTGGATATTTTGTTACATTGTGCGAAGGTGCGCTGATAGTGATGGCGGCAATCGCCTGTTTATAAAAACGGTATTTCGCCTTCTTAGATGAGTGATCGGGAAAAAACAGAGGAGACAGAAAGTAATATAGGAAAGGATATAATTTGATGGAACTATATATAGGTGGCTTTGCACAGGGAAAGCTCGAATATGTGAAAAACAAAAAGGCAGAGGAAGCTGTTTCGATTGGCATGGTAATTGACTGCGCACAGCCAGATTATCAGAAAGCATTACAAAGTATTGATAATAAAATAAAAAACGAGAATGCAGATGTGAACAATATTGCGGATGCCAACGGTATTCGAATTATCAATCACCTTCATTTGTGGGTGAAAGACCTATTACATCAAGGAATGGAAGAAGTCGCCGTGCAGGCAACAATCCTTTCCTGGGTGCAAAGGCATCCAAACACAATTCTAATTTGCGACGAGCTGGGAAATGGCATCGTGCCATTAGAAAAAATGGATCGCATTTGGCGTGAGCAGACAGGACGACTGACAGTAGAGCTTGCAAAACAGGCAGAAAGGGTGGAACGTATCTTATGCGGACTGGGACAACGACTGAAATGACGATCACACTCTACTTGATTCGCCATGGGGCAACGGCATCCAATAAGCGCCATGCCTATTTAGGGAAGACAAATGAGCCATTATCAAACGAAGGTGGCGCACAGATTCTTTCTTATAAAGAAGCAGGTATTTATCCGGCTCCGTGCAATGATTTACTTGTCTTTTCAAGTCCTCTTCTTCGCTGCCTTCAGACAAAAGAGCTTCTTTATCCGGACAACCTTGCAATTTTGATACCAGAGTGGATGGAGATGAATTTTGGCCGATTTGAAGGAAAAAATTATCAGGATTTAAATGGAGATCCCGACTATCAGCGATGGATCGACAGCGGTGGCACGATTGCATTTCCAAAAGGGGAGAGTCGTGCAGAGTTTATAGCGCGATCCATGGAAGGTTTTGAATGGTGCATAAAATGTATGACAGGAACAGTACAAACAAGAGCGGCCTGTATTGTACACGGTGGCACGATTATGGCCATTTTAAGCAGCTTAACTGGCGGCGATTATTATGATTATCAGGTAAAAAATGGTCAGGGCTATAAACTTGAGCTGTCGCTCGATAAGAATGACAATGTACAGGCAGCGCATATTACACCACTTGTACAAACAAATTGAAGAAACACCAATGAAATTAGAACCATAAGAGAAAATAGAAACTTATGGCAATCATAAGTTCAGTAAGGAAGAAAGTAAATGACAATATGGATACATATGCTGGCATTTGTCAGCGGATTTTTTCTGGACTGCCTGTTCGGTGATCCCTACTGGATGCCGCATCCAGTACGCTTTATGGGAAATTTGATCAGCTTTCTTGATAAAAAGCTGATGGGTGAAAAGCATCAGGGCGAAGAAAAAAAGGCCGATGCCAAAAATAGCATAGACATACAACAAAATACCACAAGAATACGAAATGAGCGCAAAAAAGGAATCCTTTTAGTAATCTGCGTGCTGGTGGCAACAGCTCTTATCTCAGGCGGCATCTTTTTTGGAGCTTATGCAATTCATCCAATGGTAGGTTTCGTAATTGAAGCAATTATGACTTACCAAATTTTAGCGGCGCGATGCCTGCAAAAAGAGAGTACAAAGGTGTATCGTGCCTTACAAGAAGCAGATCTGCCGAAAGCGCGCTATGCAGTTTCCATGATCGTGGGACGAGATACAAACGTCTTAGATGAGGCAGGTGTGGCACGAGCAGCGGTTGAGACCGTAGCGGAAAGTACATCAGACGGCGTGATTGCGCCAATGCTGTATACCGCACTCGGTGGTCCGGTGCTCGGAATGCTGTATAAGGCAGTCAACACCATGGATTCCATGGTTGGATACAAAAGCAGCCGTTATCTCTATTTTGGTCGCACAGCAGCCAAACTCGATGATGTAGTTAACTGGATTCCGGCGAGAATCAGTGCACTCCTTTTGATTTTAGGCTGTGCATGTTTAAAACTGTTTCACTTCGGCAAGGAAACATCAATATACGATGCAAAACGTGCATATCGCATCTGGCGAAGAGACGCTCATAAACATGCAAGTCCAAACGCTGGTCATACCGAGTCAGCCTGCGCAGGGGCGCTTGGCATCCGTTTAGCAGGAGATACCGTTTATGGTAACAAGGTAATCAAAAAGCCATATATTGGTGATGATACAAGACCAGTTTCACCAGAGGATATCTGTCGCTGCAATCACCTCATGTATGCCGCGGCCATTCTGGGCGAGGTGATCTGCATCGCATTGATGACCCTTTTACTGTCATTAGACTGAACAAAGTTTGCGGATAACGGAAAGTTTCATATTAAATATTATGATGTTGGGGTCAAAAGGTCTTTTGCCCCCAACTGATGCCTACGAATTGCTCCGCTGTAAATTAGCGGTGAGACGAGTTGCTTTTACGAGGCCGAACGTTGTAGCAGGCCTTGTCAAAATAAACTTCCGTAGAAACTACGTAGTGGGGTCCTGCGGAAAAGAGAGGCCGACAAAACAATCGTCGAACCGCGTTTGTCGAGCTTCCGGGTTGCATCGAAACCTCCGGGATCGTATTTAAAAAGAAAGGGGAATCAAAAAATGGACAAGCAGATAGAAAAAAACGTACATGGCGGCGATGTGTACCGAAACACAGTCGAGCTTGACTTCTCGGTAAATATCAACCCCTTTGGCATCCCAACTGGGGTAAAACATGCTCTTATGGAAGCAATCGAGGTTTGCACCCAGTACCCTGACACACATGTGGAGGCCCTTCGCACCGCCATGGCAGAAAAAGAAGCAGTGCCGTCCGACTGCCTTCTGTTTGGAAATGGCGCATCTGAACTGTTTGTGGCAATTATCCATGCAAAAAAGCCAAAGACTGTGCTAATTCCAGTTCCATCCTTTTCGGGATACCAAAGTGCCGCAGCCTGTGAGGACTGCCAAATAGACTATTATTACATGAAAAAAGAAAATGATTTCTCTCTCTCAGATGAGTTCGTACATACACTGACGGCACAGATCGAAACACACAACGCACCAGATCTGATTTTTCTTGCCAATCCAAACAATCCAACGGGAAATTGCATACAATCAGAACTCCTCGTACAGCTTGTTTCGATTTGTGAACAATATAACATTACACTTGTGATTGACGAATGCTTTCTTGAGTTTACCGCGCATTCAGACCAGAGCCTTGTGACAAAAGCAGTGCAGTCACAGTACTTGATTGTCGTCCGTGCATTTACAAAAATTTACGGCATTCCAGGGGTACGCCTTGGTTATCTTGCAGCCTCGAAAGAAAACGTTACGCAGTTAAAAAAACAGCTTCCAGAGTGGAATGTATCACTTTTGGCACAGTATGCAGGAGTGGCAGCGCTCAAAGAAACCGATTTTGTGCAGCGCACAGTAGCTTATGTAAAAAAACAGCGCAACTATCTGATGACACAGCTTTGGGCACTTGGTCTTACCGTATGGCCGGGTGAAGCGGATTATCTGCTTTTGCAGTCTGATCAGGATTTGTATCACATGCTGCTGCAAAAGAAAATCCTGATTCGCGATTGCAGCAATTACGAAGGATTAAGTCAGGGGTATTACCGCATTGCCGTAAAACGGGAGGAAGAAAATAAGCGACTGATTCAGGCATTGAGAGAATGTTTAAATGTCGCAAAGAAACGATAAGGGGGAAATAAGAAAATGGGCATAACTGCCAAAAGTAAGAAAAATTCCGGCCTTTTAACAGAAGGCTCAATCGCAAAGGGAATTCTTTCCTTTGCAATACCACTGTTTTTGGGTCAGCTGCTGCAGCAGTTTTATAATGTGGCGGATGCATGGGTAGTAGGAAATTTTGCGGATAACAATGCATTTGCCGCTGTCAGTTCTTCTGGAAATTTAACCTTTTTGATCATTGGTTTTTTCAATGGGATTGCCATTGGAGGCGGTGTTGTCATATCAAAATACTTTGGAGCGCAGGATGAAAAAAAGGTGGAGCTTGCGATTCATACAAACTTTCTGTTCGGTTTAATCGCCTCCATATTGTCGACGATCGTTGGTCTTTTGATTGTTCCGGTGCTGCTTCGTGTGATGCAGACACCAGAGAATGTGCTTCCATACTCGCTTCTTTATCTGCGTGTTTATTTTGGAGGTGTGTCGACAATCATTCTCTATAATATTGGCATGTCGATCATGAGAGCACTCGGTGACAGCCTTCATCCGCTGTATTATCTGTTGATCTCATCGGTGATTAATGTAATCTTAGATTTAGTATTTGTGGCAGGATTCAAATGGGGTGTCGGCGGCGCGGCAGCAGCCACGATTATTGCGCAGGGCATCAGTGCCGCGATGTGCATTTGGCGTATGTGCAGGACCGAGGGGATTGCACGGCTTGATTTTAAGAAGCTTCATTATAATGGTCCAATGATGCGTGAGGTTATCACACAGGGTCTTCCAACGGGCATTCAAAACTCCGTAATCAGTATCGGAAACATTGTCATTCAAAAAAACATCAATTCCTTTGGTTCCTTTGCAATGGCAGGTGTGGGTGCTTACAGTAAGCTAGAAGGCTTTGCATTTTTGCCAATTACCTGCATGTCGATGGCACTTCCCACCTTTATCAGCCAGAATTTGGGCGCGAAGAAATACAGCCGTGCCAAGAAGGGCGCTCTGTTTGGCATTGTTTCTGGTGTGGCAGTGGCAGAGTTGATTGGAATTGGCTTTTATTTTGGCATCGAACCGCTTCTTCGTTTCTTTGTGGACGAGGAGCAGTCAATTGGATTTGGAAAAATGCATGCCCATGTAACAACACTGTTTTTCTGTCTGTTAGCGTTTTCACACTGTGCGGCCGGTGTACTTCGTGGATGTGGAAAATCCATTGTTCCGATGGTGGCGATGCTTGCTTTCTGGTGCGGCCTTCGAATCGTCTATGTAACGACCGCATTAAAGTTTATTCCACAGTTTACCACGATTAGTTGGGCTTATCCGCTGACATGGAGCTGCAGCAGTATTGTATTCTTATTATTCTTACTTTTCTCAGATTGGACACATGCGTTTGAGAAAAAGGCAGCGAAAGAGAAAATAAAATAAGACATAACAAAAGACACAGATATCGAAGAAATCAACAAATTGAAATGCTTGATATTTGTGCCTTTTTGCATCTTATTTTATCGTATCAATATCATATGGTGTACTCTGGTACACATAGAAATTCAACCAGTTCGAGTAAAGAAGCTGTCCGGTTGAGCGCCAGGTAACAACAGGTGGTTTTGTCGGGTCATCATTTGGAAAATAATTGACTGGAAGATCGACACTTGTGAGTCCTTTTGCCATGTCACGTGCATATTCAAGTGCTAAGGTATTGGCATCATACTCGGTATGGCAGGTCACAAAAAATTGTCTACTGTCCGTTGTCTTAGCAATCGCAAGACTTCCATCGGTTGTCAGCGCCATCACCTCAAGCTTTGGTATGGCCTCCACATCCGAAACATGAACATCCGTTGCGCGGGAGTGTGGGGCAAGAAATTGATCATTAAAGCCACGAAATAGTGGGGACGTCTTCTTTAAAATCTGATGTGGGAAGATGCCAAATAGCTTCTTATCCAGATCAAACTTTTTGATGCCGTAATGATAGTACAATCCGGCATATGCACCCCAACACAGATGAAATGTGCAATGAACATGTGTCTTTGTCCATTCCATGATCTTGCAGACCTCATCCCAGTAGATGGTTTCCTCATAAGGCACGTAGTCAAGAGGTGCACCGGTGATAATCATGCCATCGTAGTGACGATTTTTGATCTGATCAAAGGTATAGTAAAACTGTTTTAAATGGTTTGGATCTGTATGAGTAGGGGTGTAGCTGGCCGTCTGTAAGAAATCCACGCAAATCTGAAGTGGAGTATTGGACAGCTTGCGAAGCAGCTGCGTTTCTGTAACAACCTTAGTTGGCATTAGGTTTAAGATCAGGACATTTAATGGACGAATGTCCTGATGCATAGCGCGATGTTCCGTCATAACAAATATATTTTCAGCCTCTAATATGGCATGAGCCGGAAGCGAATCTGGTATTCGAATTGGCATGGTAATGTATTCTCCTCTCAAAGTCAATACGATGATAGTAACGCAGTTTGGAGGAAAAGTCAATGGTGGGAGCTAATTTGGCTTCTCCTATCGACAAGGAGTCAGATTGATGATATAATAAGGCATACAAATCGAAAAACTTAAAAAGATCTACTTGGAAATTAGTTGATAAAAGAGAGGAAAACAGATGGAAATAAAATTGACGCTGCAATATTCAAATCCCCATGTCATAAGACAGCTTGCGATACCAGAAAAATTTACGTTGGAACAGCTGTACCGTGCATTTTGTGTTTGTGTGGATCGAGATACGTTAGGCGAGAATATAAAATTCTTTAAAAATGGAATTGAATTACAAAAAACTCAACAGGTGAATGCCGAACTGTTTTCTTCTGATACACCGGTGATTTGCATTTGTGGTGACGCGACAAATAGTTGGGAATGGAGAATCGAACCTGTTTTGGAGAAGAATCGAATCTCAAAAGAAGCAACTGTTAAGTATCCGAAGCTCTTGCGTTTTCAAGGACCTTATATAGGAAAGAAAATAAAAAATGTAATGGGATTTAATCGCGATTTGAATCGCTGGTATGGGTTTGAGAATCATGAAGTCATGCAGCAGATTGTTGATTTAAAACTTAGTTTGGTGTTTGTAGAAGATGAGTTGAATGATTGTGCCAATGCAATAAAAGTTGCTACACTCGAGAGTTGTTTATCGGAAGTCTCTGATATGAAGGTTGATGAGATGAGGGAAATAGAGAAAAAATTAAATATGAAACATCCAACCAATGCTTCGAAAAAGAAGAGGGCAGAACTCATCGTACAGGATTATAAGGAAAATTTAGAAGTGATGAAAGCTGTGCTTGAATCGCTGCAGATGACAGAGTATGAAGCCTTTCTAAAGCTGTACGATGCAGGGGGTAAATTAAAAGTAAAAAATCTGGATTATGGAAATTATAGAACACTTATTGATTATGGCTTGGTTTTATTTGATTTGGAGGACTATGGCATGTCAATGATGGTTTGCATGAGCATTGAGCTTGCTGTAGGGGCAAAGCATTTTATGAGAGAACCTCAAAGAAGTGATTTACGTAGAATTACAATTGCGAAGGCAGTCATAGAAGCATGCGTGAGCTTATATGGTTTTGCAAATTATTGGCATTATAATAGATTGATTGATTCTTGTTATAAAAAAATTTTTACATCAGAACAGAAAAAAGACAGTTGGGATGTAGTTGTTAAGAGCGCTCAAAGTAAACAAGAGAATTATGTTTGGTCTGAGACGTTACATACATTCTGCAGGACGTTAGCAGATCAAATGTGGATACTAGAGCAATTTGACAAGAAATGTGATACGATCCCCTATTATATGCCAGATGCAGATACGATTCAGTATATTCAAACCTATGGGGCAGATTATCCACTGCTTCAATATGGAGATCTTTTTACTGTAGTAAGCGAAAATTGTGTCATATATAAAGATCCAGAAGACTTGACGAGGCAGATGTTATGGCAGTGCATTGATGGCGAGAGTCCGCAAAAAATTGCAGAGAGCCATAAGCAAAGCTTTAAGAAACATGTGATCGGTGTGAAATGTGTACAAGATGCGCTTGTTGAACTTGATGCATATATTCGGCGTCCGAAATATTATGGCCATACAAAGAATGAGTATATGAATCTTACGGGAGGAAAGAGAAAGTGAGTTACAATATAAACAACGCACTTGCAGACTTCAAAAAAGAAGAACTGGCAGAGGGAATGATTCTAGTATTGAAGGATCGTGTAAAATCACTTGAAAAGCAAACTGAGAATGGAATTTTAAAACTGAAGCGAAAGACACAGGAAACGGTGGCTGCGTATCAGGCAGAAGTTTGTCTAGATGAGCAAAATGGTGAGCTTGTACAGACAAGTTGTCGATGCAGCCAGTTTCAAAAACAATATTTTAGTTGTGAGCATGTGGCAGCGGTGATAATGCAATATCTTATAGAGACACAGGGGCAGGATGCGATTAAACAATCTGCAGTATTTCCCCTTGTTGTTCAAAAGACAAAAGTGGAGGATCCGTTTCTTCCTGGAATTTTAAAGAGCACGGATGCAGAAATGATGGCAATTTTAAAGGATAATTTTAGCAGGAAACCCGTTTTGCCAGTTCGTGATCCTAAGACAAAAATACTGTTTTCCTTGCAGGCAAAATGTTGTATTGGTGAATGTAAAGATGGGCTTTTATTGGAACTTCGCATCGGCGAGTCAAGAATGTATGTAATACGAGATTTAAATGATTTCTTTTATAAGTGGACAGAGAAAAAAACAATCGAATTGGGAAAATATATAAAATTCATTCCAGATGAAACGCTGTTTGATGAGAACAGCCGTAGAATACTTCATTTCTTTTTGGAAGAGTATCTTGGCGAAAAAATATCGGGAAGAAGCGGCTATTCTTACTATGGATATTCTCATCAACAATTAAGATCCGTATCCATTTATGGAAGTCGTATTGATTCATTTATGGAGTCAATTGCTGCAAGCGGAGTATGCTTGCTTTCTGATGAAAAAAGAACACTTTTTTATAGTGAGGAAATGTACAATCCGAAAATTGAAGTCACAAAGCTTACCTATGGAGCAACTGTGAGTGTTGAGCGATACACGGTCCTTTGTGAGAGCTTTGCATATAGTTATGTTTTATCGGGTGATACCATATATCGCATGAAAAAGCCAGATCCGGCCGCAGCAAAAGTGCTTGAATTGTGTCAGAGAAAACAGGAGCTTTTTATATCGGATAAAGATCTTTTGGCCGTGACGAGGGACGTGCTTACGAACCTACAGGAGTCAGCAGAACTTTCTTACGTTGGAATGGATCCGGCCAAGTACCTGCCGCCAAAGCCAACACTTGCGTTGTATTTGGATTATCCGCAGGAAAATATGATTACCTGTGACGCGGCAGCTGTGTATGGTGAGAAAAAATACCATATTTATGGAAAGGAACGCTACAACCCAAAACGAAATTTCACAGAGGAGCAAAGATTAGCTGAAACGATTCAGCCATACTTTAATGCATTCGATCAGGAAAAAGGCTTTCTTGTCTATTCGGGTGATGAGAAAGACATTTTTACATTTCTCTCACAGATACTTCCAAAGCTGCACTCATATGGCGATGTTTATGTGACAGATGCGATGAAGAAGCTTCGTATTGTTCGGTCGAGTGGCTTTCAGGTCGGTGTGGCGATTTCTAGTGGTGTTCTTGAGATGTCAATGGTTTCCAATCAATTTAATAAAGAAGAGCTTGCCGAAATTTTTTCGTCTTACGATCGAAAAAAGAAGTATCATCGCTTAAAAAATGGTGAATTTATCACGTTTAATGAGGAGCAGGTGCAGGTGATGTCTGTCTTTTCGGACGTGATAAAGAACTATGCCGATAAGAAAAATCCAGACACGATCAAGATGCCGCTTTTTCGAGCGATGTATCTTGATGAGATGCTAGAGAAAAAAGAGTCTGTTGAACTTAAGAAAAATCGTGAGTATCGCAGACTCATTGGAAGGATGAAAAGCTACGAAAATGGCGAGTATGAAGTACCGCAGTCACTTGACTCAGTGCTTCGTGAGTACCAGCGCGATGGCTTTTACTGGATTAAAACATTAAAAGAAAATGGATTTGGTGGTATCTTAGCAGATGATATGGGTCTTGGCAAGACACTTCAAGTATTGACGTTTTTGTTGTCTGAAAAGGAACAGGGAAAAACAGGCGATGCGCTTCGCACATTAATTGTTGCTCCGGCCTCCCTTGTCTATAACTGGAAAAAAGAAATCGAGCGCTTTACACCACAGCTATCCGTTTGCGTGGTGGCAGGAACGGCGCACGAGCGAAAAGAACTGATCCAAAGTCAGCAGAATAAGAAAAAACAGCAGACTCAACAGGAACAGAAAGAACAGCAAATTCAACAATCGCAGCCAACCAGCGCGGATGTATGGATTACATCATATGATCTGTTAAAGCGCGACATTGAGTTGTATCAGGACATCGTATTTGCAAACCAAATCATCGACGAGGCACAGTACATCAAAAATCAAACGACACATGCAGCTAAATCGGTTCGTCTTGTAAATAGCAGCTTTCGCATGGCACTTACTGGAACACCGATGGAAAATCGCTTAAGCGAGCTGTGGAGTATCTTTGATTATCTGATGCCGGGCTTTTTGTACGGTTACACGCGTTTTCGAAGCGAAGTGGAGACACCGATTGTCTCTGACAAGGATGAGGATGCAATGGCACGTCTTCGGGCGATGATTCATCCATTTATCCTTCGTCGTCTGAAAAAAGACGTGTTAAAGGAACTTCCAGAAAAACAGGAAGAAATTGTCACGATTGCGCTTTCAGGTGAGCAGAAAAAGCTTTATCAGGCGCATGCGCAGCGCTTAAAGATGTTTTTGGAGGATCAAAACGAGGAAGACTTTGCACAGAATAAGCTTCAGGTGCTCGCTGAACTGACAAAGCTTCGTCAGCTTTGCTGTGGACCGGAATTGATCTTGGAAAATTATAAGGGTGAAAATGCAAAGCTTGAGACTTGTATTGAATTGATTACACAGGCAATTGAGGGTGGTCATAAAATACTTTTGTTTTCCCAGTTTACGTCGATGCTCGATCGCATTGGTGAGGAATTAAAAAAGGCGAAGATTGACTATTATCGAATCGATGGCAGTGTGAAAAAAGAGGCGCGCATGGAGATGGTGGAGCAATTTCAAAATCCACAAAATCAAGTGGCAGTATTTTGTATTTCGTTAAAAGCTGGCGGTACTGGACTGAATCTAACGGCAGCTGATATTGTTATTCACTATGATCCGTGGTGGAATAAGGCCGCGCAGAATCAGGCGACCGACCGCGCCCACCGAATCGGACAAAAACATGCGATCAATGTGTATCAATTGATTGCAGAGGACACAATCGAGCAAAAGATTTGTGAACTTCAGCAGGCAAAATATGATTTGGCAGAGGAGGTTCTCTCTGGTGAGGGCATCAGTAGTATTCAGTTTAATAAAGACGAAATTATGAACTTGCTAGGAAAATAAACGGTGTATTTGGAGAATTTGCTACAAAATAGGTCCCTTTTGGCAGTTGTGCCACATAGACAAGATAAATTTTTGTATGAATTTACATACAAAGGCGAAAAAGACTTGCACAAAAGACGCTTTTTTGCTATGATAATATCAAGTATGGAGTCGAAAGACCGGTCAAAAACAGGGGGATCCGATGGACATCCGATGCAAGCGGTGCCTGCTTCGAGAAATGGCAGATGAAGATATGTATCACAGGATACAGCGGACGATTGATGCGATCCCCGAGGCACTTCGGTGTCCACAGGATGAGTATGATACGCGCCTTGCAGCATGTAAGAAGTGCGAAAAGCTGATTGGCGGCATGTGCCGCGTATGCGGCTGCTTTGTTGAAGTCAGAGCTGCAAAGAAAAGCGAACACTGTCCAGGGATACCACGCCGTTGGGACGGACTGTGATCTAAGGCTTAATATCAGCAAAGAAGGACTTTTTTAATAAGACTTCTTATTGCTTATAACTTGCTGCGTTGCAGCAGAAACGGAGGAAACTTTAATAATGAAAGAAACAGTAATGCAGTTTGGTGAGGGCGGATTTTTACGCGGTTTCGTTGATTATTTTTTCAAGAAGCTGAATGATGCCGGTGTATATGAGGGAAAGGTTGTTGTAATTCAGCCAATCGAAAAAGGTATGGTAAAGATGCTCAACGATCAGAACTGTGAGTATAACCTGTACTTAAGAGGACTTCAGAACGGTAAGGAAGTAATTGAGCATACACACGTTGATGTAATCTCTAGAGGTATCAATCCATATGAGGATTTTGATGCATACATGGCACTGGCTGAGAACCCGGATCTTCGCGTAATCGTATCCAACACCACCGAGGCAGGTATCGAGTATCTTGGAACCGAGAAGTTAGACGATAAGCCGGCAAAGTCCTATCCGGCAAAGCTGACCCAGTTCTTATACAAGAGATTCCAGACTGGCTTAAAGGGATTCATCCTTCTGCCGTGTGAGTTAATCGACCACAACGCAGATACCTTAAAGGAGTGTGTATTAAAGTATGCAGACCTGTGGGAGTTAGGCGATGAGTTCAAGAACTGGCTGTTGTCTGAGAATGATTTCTGCAACACCTTAGTAGACCGTATCGTAACTGGATACCCGAGAGCAGAGGCAGAGGATATCTGCAAGGAATTAGGCTACACCGATAACCTGATCGATACCGCTGAGATCTTCCATCTGTGGGTAATTCAGGGACACCATGAGGATGAGCTGCCATTCAACAAGGCTGGCTACAACATCGTATGGACCGATGACGTTGCACCGTACAAGAAGAGAAAGGTTCGTATCTTAAACGGCGGACATACCTCCATGGTACTGGGCGCTTATCTGTATGGTCTTGAGACAGTAGGCGAATGCTTAAAGGATGAGACCGTAAGCAGCTACTTAAAGCACTGCATCTTCGAGGAGATCGTTCCGACTCTTGGAAATACTCAGACTGATATCGATTTCGGAAAGGCTGTTTTAGAGCGTTTCGCAAATCCATTTATCCGTCACATGTTACTGTCTATCGCACTGAACTCTGTAAGTAAGTTCCAGGTTCGTGTACTTCCGACCATCCTTGAGCATAAGGAGAAGTTCGGAAATTATCCGGAAGGCCTTGTAATGTCTATGGCAGCTCTGATCGCATTCTATCGTACCGATAAGGCAAACGATGGTGCAGAGATCATGGAGTTTATGAAGACCGCAAGCGTAGAGGATATCATGAAGAGAGAGGACTACTGGCATGCAGATCTGACCGAGATGATCCCGATGGTACAGAAGTACTACGATGTCATCGAGAAGGACGGCATGAAGGCAGCTTACGATTTAGTATTAAATAAATAATCGTTTTCACCATAGCAAAACAGCCGGACCAGGTGGTTCGGCTGTATGCCGTAAACGGCCGTTTATGGCAAAAGGCGAACAGAAAGGCATATTGAATTTTATGAAGACTTACATTCAGATTAATCCGCAGGATAATGTCTGTGTTGCACTGGCTCCGATTCCGGCTGGTACACAGATTAACGCAGGCACAACCGTGACCACGCTCGAGGATATCCCGCAGGGACACAAGATTGCCCTCGCTGATATCAAGGAAGGCGAAAAGGTCATCAAATACGGTTTCCCGATCGGTGTCGCAAAGCAGGACATCAAGGCTGGTGCCTGGGTGCATGTTCACAACGTAAAGACCGGTCTGGGCGATGTGCTGGATTATGAGTATCATCCGTCTGGAAAAGAGTTAGAGCCGACACAGAAGGCACAGTTTATGGGGTATCGCCGTGAGGATGGCCGCGTCGGTGTTCGTAACGAGATTTGGATTATTCCGACCGTTGGCTGTGTAAACTCCATCGCGTCTGCACTGGAGAAGCAGGCAAAGAGCCTGGCAGTAGGCACCGTAGAAGATGTTGTAGCATTTCCGCATCCGTATGGCTGCTCCCAGATGGGCGGCGACCAGGAGAACACCAGAAAGGCACTTGCGGATCTGATTCATCATCCGAACGCAGGTGGCGTGCTGGTACTTGGACTTGGCTGTGAGAACAGCAACATTCCGGTACTGATGGACTACATTGGCGAGTATGATAAGAACCGTGTAAAGTTCTTACAGTGCCAGGATGTCGAGGATGAGCAGAAGGCTGCGATGGAGCTGTTAAAGGAATTAGCAGAGTATGCAGGTACCTTTAAGCGTGAGCCAATCGACGCATCTGAGCTGATCATCGGTATGAAGTGCGGTGGTTCTGATGGACTGTCCGGTATCACAGCAAACCCGACTGTCGGTGCATTCTCTGATCTTTTAATCTCCAAGGGTGGAACAACCATCCTGACCGAGGTTCCGGAGATGTTCGGAGCTGAGACTCTTTTAATGAACCGTTGTGCAAACGAGGAGCTGTTCCACAAGACAGTTGATTTGATCAACAACTTTAAGAACTACTTCACCAGCCACAACCAGACAATCTACGAGAATCCGTCTCCAGGAAATAAGAAGGGCGGTATCTCTACACTTGAGGACAAGTCCTTAGGCTGTACTCAGAAGTCTGGAAGCGCACTTGTTAAGGGCGTGCTTGAGTATACTGAGCCAGTTCACACCAAGGGTCTGAATTTGTTAAGTGCACCAGGCAACGATCTGGTTGCTGCGACTGCACTGGCACTTTCCGGCGCACATATCGTTTTATTTACAACCGGAAGAGGAACCCCGTTTGCTTCCCCAGTTCCGACTGTAAAGATTTCCAGTAACTCCAAGCTTGCTGGACACAAAGAAAACTGGATCGACTTTAACGCAGGTCGTCTGGTGGAGGATATGCCGATGGAGATGCTTTCTAAGGAATTGTTCGAGTATGTACTTGCAGTTGCTTCTGGAAAGAAAGTAAAGGCAGAAGAGGCTGGCTTCCACGATATGGCAATCTTTAAGCAGGGTGTAACACTGTAATACAATATTGAATGATGCAGGTGCTGGAAAGCATATCTGTTCATCAGATAGAAAATTGAAGTTCATATAAAAAATATTCACTCATCTAGGAAAGGATAGGATATTATTATGAAAACATTTATGGGAAAGAATTTCCTTCTGACAACGGATACAGCAAAAGAGCTGTTCCATGATTACGCAGAGAATATGCCGATCATCGACTATCACTGCCACATCAATCCGAAGGAAATCTATGAGGACCGCAAGTTTGAGAACATCACTCAGGTATGGTTAGGCGGCGATCATTACAAGTGGCGTCAGATGCGTTCCAACGGTATCGACGAGAAGTACATCACCGGAGATGCTACCGATAGAGAGAAGTTCCAGAAGTGGGCTGAGACTCTTGAAAAGGCAATTGGCAACCCACTGTATCACTGGAGCCACTTAGAGTTACAGAGATACTTCGGCTATCACGGTGTATTAAACGGAGATACCGCAGAGGAAGTTTGGAATTTGTGCAATGCAAAGCTTGCTGAGGATTCCATGACTGTTCGTAACATCATCCGTCAGTCCAATGTAAAGGTAATCTGCACCACTGATGATCCGATTGACAGCCTTGAGTGGCATAAGAAGATCGCTGCAGATGAGACTGTAGATTTCAAGGTATATCCGGCATGGAGACCAGATAAGGCAATGAACATTGAGAAGCCAGATTTCTTAGAGTATGTACAGAAGTTAGCTGACGTATCTGGAATCAAGGTAGACAGTGTAAAGAGTCTGCTTGCAGCAATCGACAACCGTATGGAATTTTTCGATTCCATGAAGTGCTGTGTATCTGACCATGGTCTGAACTATGTTGTATACCAGCCAGCTAGCGAGGAAGCAATCGAGGCAATCTTCCAGAAGAAGGTTCGCGGTGAAAAGCTGACTCAGCTTGAAGTTGACCAGTATAAGACAGCATTTATGATTCATGTAGGAAGAGAGTATCATCGCCGTGGATGGGTAATGCAGATGCATTATGGCTGCAAGCGTGACAACAATACCTTCCGTTACAACCAGTTAGGACCAGATACAGGATATGATTCCATCAATAACGATGCAACAGCAGCTCAGTTAGCTGATTTCTTAAATGCACTCAGCACTACAAACGAGCTGCCAAAGACAATTCTGTATTCCTTAAATCCAGCCGACAACGAGATCATCGGCACCATTATGGGCTGCTTCCAGGACAGCGAGGCAGTAGGCAAGATCCAGCACGGTTCTGCATGGTGGTTCAATGACAACAAGTCAGGTATGATCAACCAGATGGTAAGCCTTGCAAACCTTGGTCTGCTCGGAAACTTTGTTGGTATGCTGACTGACTCCAGAAGCTTTTTGTCCTACACCAGACATGAGTATTTCCGCCGTATCCTTTGCGAATTGATCGGCGGTTGGGTAGAGAACGGCGAGTATCCATACGATAAGAAGGCATTAAAGAGCATTATCGAGGGTATCAGCTACAACAACGCAAAGGCATATTTCAACTTCAAGGATTGATTTTGAAGTGAACCTTTAAAGTGAGCTTTTAAAGTGAATTTTGAAGGAATAAGAAATAAATTTTTTGAAATCTACGATGCCAGGGTCAACTCGTTTTGGCCCTGACATCCTTTTCAATAACTACAATAAATTTGATAATTACAATAACTATAATAACGACAATAGTTAATCATTTAATTTTTTTCATTATGGAGGTGCATAGTATCCTTTATGGATAGTCACAGTATGACCTTAGTGGTCGCTTTAATATTACTAATGATGGGTTCTGCTTTTTTCTCTGCAACGGAGACCGCGTTTTCCTCGCTGAACAAGCCGAGATTAAAAAACATGGCGGCAGAGGGCAACAAGAAGGCAAAGCTTGCCTATCGTCTTTCTGAAAACTACGATGAGCTGATTTCTAGTACATTAGTCGGAAACAATATTGTAAACATTGCAGCAACAACAATTGGAACACTTCTCTTTGTGGGTTGGCTCGGCTCAAATGGAGCTACCGTATCCACCATCTTTATGACGGTGATTACGCTGATTTTTGGCGAGATTACACCAAAGAGCCTGGCAAAGGAATGTCCAGAAAAATTTGCAATAACGGTTGCTCCAATTATCAATATTCTAATTACTGTTTTAAAGCCGGTGAATTTCCTTCTGATCAAGTTAAAGAGCAGTGTAGGAAAGCTTTTAAAGGTAAGCGGGACAACAAATGGCATCACAGAGAATGAGCTTCTTACGCTTGTGGATGAGGCACAGCAGGTTGGTGGACTTGACAGTAACGAGAGTGAGTTGATTCACAATGTAATTGAGTTCAATGATCTGCAAGCAGGAGACATCATTACCCCACGTGTCGATGTCACAGCAGTGGATATCACAACGCCAAACGAAGAGATTGCGGAGGTGTTCAAGACATCTGGTTATTCCCGAATCCCGGTATATCGTGATACGATTGATGATATCATCGGTATTTTGTACGAGAAGGATTTCCATAACTATGTGGCAGGAACCACAAACTCCATTGAGACGATCATGAAGCCGGCAGAATTTATTCCGCCAACGGTCAAGATTTCCGAGCTGTTAAAGAAGTTTCAGAAGACAAAGCTGCACATTGCTGTTGTTGTCGATGAGTTTGGCGGTACAGAAGGTATCGTTACGATGGAAAATATTCTCGAGGAGCTTGTCGGTGATATCTGGGATGAGCACGATGAAGTGGAGGCTGGTGTAAAGAAGCTTGACGATGGTAGTTTCCTTGTTCCGGAGGATATGGATTTGGATGATTTCTTTGAGCAATTTGATATTCACACTGAAACCGAGGCATCTACGATTAACGGATGGATTACCGAGCAGATCGGAAAGATTCCAGAGGTAGGTGATGCATTTGATTTTGAAAATCCGGTATCGAAGGACGAAGATTCAGATGAGGACGATGCAAAGAAAGAGCCGCAGAAACTCCATATTGAAGTGACACAGACTGAGGGACAGAAGGCAGAAGAAATTCATGTGGTGTTCCTCCATAATGATGAGAGTGAAGAAAGTAAAGAAAAAGTATAATCATCTAAAAAAGTATAAGTAGGATCGACAGATCTTCCATAGCAGGAGGGTCTGTCGATTTTTTATTTAAATTGAACTGTGAATCAAATGACAGTCAGCCCAAAGTGTGCTATGATAGAATTATCATAAATTTAAATTCAAACTTGGAATTGTGAAAGGAGTTTGGCGTAGATGGGAATGTTTGTAAATCCAGATAATTCAGCTTTTCAAGCAGCTTTAAATGCACAAATTTACGTTGACAAAAGTGGTTTACTTGTATATACAAATCGTGTTTTGGCATCTACAGACGCATTTATATGCAACAGCCGCCCACGTCGATTTGGAAAATCAATCACAGCTAATATGCTTGCAGCGTATTACAGTAAAGGCTGTGATTCAAGTAAAATGTTCGAAAAATTAAAAATAAGCCAATCAGATGATTTTAAAAAATATCTGAATAAATATGATGTAATTCAGCTTGATATTCAGTGGTGTATAAATGCTGCTGGCGGTGCAGATCGAGTTGTTTCGTATATTACAGAAAAGACAATTTCAGAACTGCAAAGCATTTATCCAGAGGTATTAACAACAAAAAATCAGCAAACTTCTCTTCCAGAGACACTTGCAAAAATCAATGTAGCAACAGGAAACAAATTTGTTGTAATTATTGATGAGTGGGATGTTCTAATTCGTGATGAATCAGCCAATTTAAAGATTCAAGAGGAATATATCAATTTTTTGAGAGGAATGTTTAAAGGAACTGAGCCTACGAAATATATTCAGCTTGCATATTTGACAGGAATTTTGCCAATTAAACGAGAAAAAACGCAGTCAGCACTAAATAATTTTGATGAGTTTACAATGTTAAGTGCAAGCAATTTGGCACCTTATATTGGATTTACAGAAGAAGAGGTGAGAACACTAGCCTTACAATATAATTGTAATTTTGAGGAAGTGAAAAGGTGGTATGATGGTTATATCCTAAGTGGATTGCAGATTTACAATCCAAGAGCGGTAGTTGGCGTAATGAGAAAAGGGGAATTTAAGAGCTATTGGTCAGAAACAGCATCATATGAGGCAATTGTGCCACTTATTAATCGAAACTACGATGGACTCAAAAATGCTATTATTGAAATGCTGTCTGGTGCAGCAGTAAAGGTTAATACAGCAACATTTAAAAATGATATGCTAGCGATCAAGAATCGAGATGATGTTTTAACATATATGATTCATCTTGGGTATTTGGGGTATGATCAGACAAAGAAAATGGCATTTATTCCGAATGAGGAAATTAGGCAGGAATTGACAATTGCGGTAGAAAGCCGACGCTGGGATGAACTGCTTATGTTTCAGCAGGAATCTGAACAATTGCTTACGGCTACATTAAATATGGATGGAGAAGCAGTTGCTTCGCAAATTGAAAAGATTCATAATGACTATGTTTCTGTGATTCAATATAATAATGAAAATTCATTGAGCAGCGTGCTGGCGATCGCTTATCTTTGTGCAATGCAGTATTATTTTAAGCCAATTCGGGAATTGCCGACTGGCAGAGGCTTTGCCGATTTTGTTTTCATTCCAAAGCCAGAATATCAAAATGAGTACCCAGCACTAATAGTTGAATTAAAATGGAACCGTAATGCACAGACAGCTATGCAGCAGATAAAAGATCGAAACTATCCGGCATCCATTCTAAGTTACACAGGTGATATTTTATTAGTTGCGATAAATTATGATAAAAGCAGTAAAGAGCATCAGTGCCAGATAGAGCAGTATCAAAAGGAGTAAGGATCATCAATACCAGATTCAGGAGTGGATAAAACATTCTGCAAGAAAGTAAGTAAAAAACACAGAAACTATGGAGTACACGACAAGGGATTCACCCTGTTGATGTACTCCGTTTTTTTGCCAATTTTTCAAGTGTACGAGGATTAAACTGTATTAATGGTACTTCACGAACTCCATTTTTTCTTTCTGGGAAAATCTTTTAAAATGGATTGGTGCTGTAAGCAACAAAACAAAAGAAAGAGATGGAGACAATTATGCAAAAATACGGTTACATACGAGTATCAACAAAAGAACAAAATCCAGAGAGACAGTATGCGGCGATGGAAAAATATCAAATTGATAAAGATAATATTTATGTAGATAAGATGTCAGGAAAAAATTTTGATAGGCCAGCGTATCAAGAGATGCTGGCTCAATTACAAAAAGGGGATCTTGTAATTGTAAAGAGTATTGACCGGCTAGGGCGAAACTATAATGAAATTCTGGAACAATGGAGACAGATTACAAAGATCATAGGGGCAGATATTGAAGTGATTGATATGCCTCTTTTAAATACGGCATCGGGAAATGGGAAAGACGGATTGACAGGTGTATTTCTGTCAGATATGGTACTGCAGATTTTAGCGTATTTTGCGGAGACAGAACGTAATTTTATCAGACAGCGTCAAGCGGAAGGAATAGCAGTAGCGAAAGCCAAAGGAGTCAGATTTGGAAACAGGCGTATAAAAGAACCAGATGAATTTGAATATTATTATCGGGAATGGTCAGAGGGGAGAATATCACTGCGGAAAGCAGCAGAAAAACTAGGTATAAGCTATTCAACTTTTTACAGAAGATGCCTCGAACAGCAAAAAAAGACGTTTTGATAAGTAGACTTTGTGAAACAGCAACGGTTGTTGTGACTAAAAGAGATTTTAGGTAAAAATCTAGGCATTGCAAAACAAATATTGCAAAAAACACCTTAAAAAGTTGCAAATGCCTCTGGCATTTATGTTATTAAAAGTATATCACAGCTGTTTCATAAAGTCTGCTTTAAGAAACAGCAAAATGCAGAAAGAAAATGGAAAAAGAGAGAATAAGAAGATAGAAAAAATGAAATCTTAGGAAAAGCAACTCTCCAAGTATTGTAAATGACACCATATAAAAGTTTGGCTTAATACAAAAGATAAGCCAAGCTTAAGAAATGGAAGGGAGAGAACAATGAGGAAGAATTTACTAAAACGAGGAGTCGCTATAGGGCTTAGTATCACAATGATTAGTAGCAGGTATGGGTACTTGGGCGGAAACTTTGGAAGGCGCTTCCACTGTACAGGAGGATTCAACAGAAGAATTCGATTTCCAAAGTGAAGAAACATTAAATAAAATAGAAATTGAGACGACAGAACAACCTGTACAGATTGAAACGGTACCTGAAGCAGTGCCAGAGACAGAGGCTATAGAATATCCAGAGGAAGCAAGTACATATCCACAGGAAATGCAGGTAACTGTAGTAGAGGACGTTTTAGTTGGTGAGACTGTTGTAGAAAATACAGTAACACAATCGGAAGTTGAAAGTTCAGAACAGGTAGAAGCAGCTGAAACTCAGATAAGTGAAGAAACAAGTGAGATTCAGACAAGCGAAGAAGCTACTGAGGCAGCTGCAGAGAGCATATCTGAACAGGAAACAGAGCCTACGGTTGAAGCAGAAACAGAGCCTGAATTAGAATCTGAATTTGAAACAGAATTTGAGAGTGAGCTTGAGAGTGAATCAGAAATTGAAACACAGACACAGGAATTAGAATCATTTGATGAGGCAGAAACAGAAGGGTATTTGGCAGATACATTAGTTGAGGGAAATTTTCAGTATCAAGTATCGAATAATAAGGCAACAATAGTTGGATATATAGGAACAGAGAGTATAGTAACAATTCCAGCAATTATCGGGGAATATTTTGTAACAGCAATTGGTGCTCAGGCTTTTTACAAAAATCAAACAATAACAAAAATAAACTTGCCAGAAGGATTAACTACGATAGGAAGTAGAGCATTCGCAGAAAGTAGTTTGACAAGTATCACCATTCCGGGAACGATCACAAGGGTGGACGATGGAGCATTTAGCGAAAGTCAGCTTGTAAGTGCAACGTTTGTAGACGGAGACGAATACACAAAGGCAGTATTAGGAAGTAGTATTTTTGAAGGATGTGAAAGACTGGAGAGTCTGAAGCTGTCGGAGAACATTACGTCGATAGGCTGGAGAATGATAGTAGGAACTAGAATTACAAGTATAACAGTACCAAAGAATGTGACAAAAGGAAATCGTGATGCTTCTGGTATAGGAACGTTTGGAGGCTGCGAGTATCTGAAGGAGATTATCTTTGAGGATGGAATTGAAGCAGTTCCAGAAGATATAGCGTCAAAAGCAGAAAACATGGAACGAACTGAAATTCCGACAAGTGCAAAGAAGATAGGATTCAATGCATTTGCGGAGAGTGGATTAAAGAGTGTTGTGATTCCAGCAAGTGTAAAGACGATAGAAGATCAAGCGTTTTATCATACAAGCCGCCTGTCACAGGTAACCTTATCAGAAGGATTAACAACGATAGGATACAGAGCATTTACAGAGAGCAGCTTAACAAGTATCACCATTCCGGGAACGATCACAAGGGTGGACGATGGAGCATTTAGCG
>DAVZID010000005.1:0-17100 GCA_052273485.1 Lachnospiraceae bacterium | reverse complement strand
ATGTGACAAAAGGAAATCGTGATGCTTCTGGTATAGGAACGTTTGGAGGCTGCGAATACCTGAAGGAGATCATTTTCGAGTCTGGAATGGAAACAATTCCAGCATATATAGCAGCAAATGCAGAGAATCTGGAAAAAGCAGTCATACCGGCCTCTGTAACAAAGATTGAAGATCATGCATTTGATAATTGTCCTCGACTTGTAATCTATGGAATTTTTGGTTCCTATGCAGAAACTTATGCAAAAGTAAATAATATACCTTTTGTAGGACAAGAGCCTGTCAGGGATCCTTTCTTAATCACAGAGATTACAGCACCAGCCTATAATAAGCTGAAAATCAGTTGGACAGCATGCGAGGATGCAGATGGTTATGTACTTTATCGTATGAAGGATGACGGAAGTTATTCAACTTTGAAATACATTACGGATAAAACCATTTTAAGTTATGTGAATACGGTAACTTGTGGTGTGACTTATACATATAAAGCAGCGCCATACTATCTTGATGGAAATGAGAAAGTATTTTTGGAAGAATCTGAACCGATGAGCGCGAAAGCGCTTCCGGCAGCGCCGACACTTCAAAGTGTAAATATGGCAGCGTACAACAAGATTCGTATTATATGGAGTAAAGTAAATGGTTGTGAGGGTTATGTAATCTATAGAAGTAATGCAGAAGATGGAAAGTACAGTGTATTAAAAACTGTGACACAGGCAAGTGCTACAAACTATGTCAATGTGGTCAGAGAAAGCACGATGTATTATTACAAGATTCGAGCATTTGTGACGGTGAACAAAAAGAAGGTTTACGGAGATTATTCGAGTATTCTTTCTGGAGATGTAATCACTGGTTCACCACAGAACTTCACGATAAAACAGGCAGCGAATGGAAAGATCACATTTACTTGGAACAAGGTAGAGGATGCAGATGGCTATGTTATTTATCTGTATTATCCAGATACCAATAAGTATAAGGCAATCAAGAATGTGACCGATATAGATGTGCTTACATATGGAAAGAAGATGACAAAGGGAGCAACGTATCACTTTGCAATGAGAGCATATCGATTGGTTAATGGGGTTAAGGTTTACAGTGATTATGGAGAAATTGTAAGCACAAAGTAAAAACTAAAAGCAAAGAGTATGAAATAAAAGTACAAAATAAAGAGCATAGAACATAAAACAAAAATAAGAATGGTCGGGGGCTGTAAACCTTCGACCATTCGTATGAGGAATTTATGAAAAAAGGGAAAAATACACTGATTGTGGCAGCAATGAGTATGATTTTTACCGTTCTTTTGCCATATTCATCAATGGCACAGGAACAGCCATCTGAAAGTGAATTTGAAACTGGATTTGAAACTGAAACAGAGACAGATGAAGTGTTTGAAACGGAATCTTTGGAATCAGAGCTTGAACCTGAGATGGAATCTACGTCAGTCCCAGCATTCGAGTTTGAATCTGAGTCCGAATCACAACCAGAAATCACAACACAAGGTGAACCAGTAGAAATTTCTACCTTTGAAGAACCAGCCTCTGAAGAACTCACCTCTGAGGAATCAACCACTGAAGTCGCCTCCTTTGAGGAACCAACTTCTGAAGCTTCCACTTCCTCCGAAGCCTCCTCTGAAGTCTCAATGCAGCTGATTCAATACGAGGACAGCGTACCGTTGCCGCAGAATGGTGACTTTGAGGCACAGTATTTTGGTGATCAGCCATCCGCAATTGCAAATGAGGATGCGTGGCAGGCGGTTTTTAAGAGTCGTGTGCAGGAAGCGATTAAAAACAATACAACTGATATTGAAATCGCAGATTTGAATCTGAATCGAAATACTGATCTTGATCAGGTTCGAAAGGTATACCGTTCATGTATTCTTGGAGACTGCTTCTTTTTATCAGGAGGATTTAGCTATTCTTGTACGACAGATGGAGTCATAAAAGTATTTAAGGCAGGCTATTACAGCAATTATTGTGATAGCTATGGAAAGCCAAATTCAGAAAAAATTCAAACAGATTTGGCAGCACTCTACAGTGAAGCGGCAGTGGCAATGGAGTATGCCAGTGTGGCAAGATCACAGCTTGAGGCAGCACTACTTCTTCATGATTGGTTGGTAAGGGAATGCGACTATGCGTATCAGGAATATTTAAATCATGCACTGCCGAAAAGTGCCTATAATGCCTATGGTGCACTTGTAAACGGAAGGGCGGTGTGCAATGGCTATGCATTGGCATATTCGTATTTGTTAAGCAAAGTAGGAATTGACTCATATGTATTAGGAAGCGATGCGATGAATCATGCCTGGAATTTGCTTTGCATTGACGGCATCTGGTATCATGCAGATTTGACATCAGATGATCCAGTATTTACTGGAAAGAAGACCTATCTTGATTTTTATAATGACGATTATAGCGATGAGGGTTTTGTTTACCATAAGTATTTCTTAAAAAGTGATGAGGAAATAAGTGCTCTCGGACATCGGGGATGGACACCGCAAAGTAGTATGGATGAACTTCCAGCGGCAGACAAAAGTGGAGTCTACAGTACTGCACTATTTGCAGATAACATTCCGGGTGATTATTCGCTGATTCAGGGAAAATGGTATTTTTGCAAAAATGGAATATTGTATTCTTCAAATGATTTATGGGGCAGCAATGTAAAACCAGTGTCATCGGTAACGGTAAAGGCATACTACAGCCATATGCAAAATGGGCTGCTGTATTTTACTGATTTTGCACGAGTTTATGTCTGGAATCCAAGCAATCCATATAGCTGGGAGATGGCGGCATCCGCCCATGTGATCTCGGAGCTTTCGATCAAAAAAGGTCAGCTTGTCTTTGTTACACTTTCAGATACGCAATCAGAAAAGCATATAGAAGCACTTAATATACGATTTTTACCAGAATCGCCTGTGCTACGTCAGATTCCATATACAGCAAAGGTAAAATTAGTGTGGACAGAAGTGCCATCAGCAGATGGTTATGTTATTGAATATAAAAGTGTCAATGAGGATACATATCACACACTAAAGCGAATCAATGCATCATCAATTCAAAGCTATAGCCATATCGTAAAAAATAGTGATGCCTACGACTATCGGATACGTGCTTTTATTCAGACTGGAAAAACGAGAGCATATTCGCCGTACCAATCCGTGATAACAGGCTTTGCGCTTCCACAAAAGGTAACAGGTGTCAGCGTAAAAGAAAGCACCTCTTCCAGACTTGAAATTTCTTGGAATGTCGTTTCAGGAGCGGATGGTTATGTGATTTATGAGCAGACCGAAAGTGGAAGTTGGAAGGTAATAAAAAAGATAACAAATGGTATGGCTCAGAGATATCGAACTCGCGCAGGTGAAGGGGAGCATCGATATAGTGTCAGAGCTTTTCGACTGAATGAAAATAAGATGTATTATGGTGAGCGATCACAGACAGTGATATTTTCAAAAGATCTTTAAGATACAAAATAAAAAAGGAATGAATATAGAAAATGAACATGGAAAAAGAGGAAAGAGAAAAACAGCGTCGTAAAAAGCGATGGGCAATGTTTTTCGGAAATCTTTTGATTCGGTTACTTGTAATTGCAATCTTTGCGATTTTTGCAGCCGTGAAACTGATCCATCAAAATACTATTTTGTGGGTGGTTTTACTGCTCTATCTTGGCTGTTATGATTGCTTTGCAAGATTGTATGGTGGATTTAAATCTGGCAATTACCGAATCAGCGAGATTTGTACCGCGCAAATGCTGAGCCTTATTTTTGCTAATGGCTGTGGATGGGCGGCATGCAGCATTTTTAAACATCATATTTTATCCATAATGCCATTTTTTGCAATCTTTCTTGTACAGCTTGTCCTTATTATACTTTGGGCATGGGCGATGAATAAAATTTATTTTGCAATGAACATTCCCAGAAAAGTTGTGTTAGTGAGTGACACCGATGCGTCAGCATTGCAAAAAAAGCTTACAAAGAGAGCTTTAAAGTTTAATTTGGCAAGTTTGTGTGACGGAAAAACAGCTTATAAGCAGATTAATAAATTGTGCAGTGAGTATGATGGTGTGATCCTATATGAGACAGAGCAGAGTTATCGAGAAAAAATTATTGCTGAGTGTGCGGAAAAAGAAGTTCGTGTGTTTTTGGTTCCGACATTGCCTGATATACAGATGCGAAGCATGCGCATGATGCATATTTTGGATACGCCACTTTTGATGTATGAGGAGTTTAAATTACACAAAAAAGCACTTTTATTAAAGAGGGTATTTGACATTTGCCTGAGTGCAGCAATTTTGATTTTGACATTACCATTAACTTTGTTGATTGCGTTTGCCATTAAAATAGAGGACAGAGGACCAGTTTTCTTTTTTCAGGACAGATGTACAAAAGATCTTTGTGAGTTCAAGATGGTTAAATTTCGCAGTATGAAGCCAGGATCGGATAAGTTAGGCCCAGCGCCAGCAACTGAGATGGATTCTAGAATTACAAAAGTAGGAAAAGTGATTCGTGCAATGAGACTTGATGAGCTTCCACAGCTATGGAATATTTTAAAGGGAGATATGAGCATTGTGGGACCGCGTCCGGAGCGAGTGGAATATGTAAAGGCGTACACAAAAGAACTTCCTGAATTTGCACTGCGAAGCAGAATGCAAGGAGGATTGACTGGATATGCGCAGGTATATGGAAAGTATAATACTAGTCCGTATGACAAGCTTGTGATGGATTTGAACTATATTGAAAACTGGAGCTTATTATTAGACGTTAAGCTGATCTTGCTGACAATAAAAGTCTGCCTGAAAAAGGAAAGCACGGAAGGTTTTGAGGAGGAGACGGCGGCGAGTCTTGCAAAACAGGCTTCGCAGCGTAAGTAAGAGGATAAGAAAGAAAAATAATGGAAAAGAAAGAGAAAAAAATAAAGCGATTAAAGAGGTCAAATGTATCAAGATCATCAAAGAAAATTAAGCTGTGTCTTGTATCAAGCTCGGGTGGCCATTACGAACAGCTTCGCCAGTTAAAGCCACTGCTAAAAAAATATGATGGTTTTTGGGTAACGGAGCAGACTTTATTTGAAGCAGATGCGGACTATTTTCTGCCGTCGACCGGATCAAATGATAAGGCTGTATTGTGGAAGATGGCTGTCATGTGCATCAAAACACTGGGAATATGGATAAAAGAGCGTCCAGATGTTGTGATTACGACAGGAGCCTTGATTGCAGTACCGTTTGCGCTGCTAGCTAAAATTACACGCAAAAAGTTGATTTATATTGAGACCTATGCGAGAGTGACGGATGGATCAAGAGCTGGAAAGTGGGGATACAAAATGGCGGATTTATTTATTTACCAGTGGGAAACATTAAAAAGTGTTTATCCCAACGGAGTATATGGAGGTAGCATATATTGATATTCGTATGTGTAGGATCAAGAGGATATCAGTTTAATCGTCTGCTTAAAGCTATGGATGATCTGGTGGCAGATGGAACGATAAAGGAAGAGGTAATTGCACAGACAGGCCTTTCTGATTATAAGCCGGTTCACTATGCATATCAGAAATATATGGATGTGGATCAGTTTAAAAAAATGCAAAAGGATGCTGATCTGATTGTATCACATGCTGGGACAGGTGCACTTGTTAGTGCATTAAAGATGGGAAAACAGGTGATTGCTGTTCCGAGAAGAAAAAAATACGAGGAGCATATTGATGATCATCAGCTGCAGGTAGCGCAGGCACTCGAAAGTCAGGGTTATCTCTTTGTGGTTCGTGAGATGGATGAGCTTGGCAGTGTCATTAAAAATGCGAAGGCACATCCAATCTGCAAAAAATATGAGATTCCATCAAATGTGATTCAAATTATAGATGATTTTATACAGGGTGAAATCTAATGAGAAAACTGAAAGTATATTATGCAAATGTAGATAATATGGGGGACAAGCTGAATGCCTATCTAATGAGGCGATTGTTCGGCTATGAGATTGTTAGACGAACACCGCTTACATGTGAATTAAGCGGAATTGGAAGCGGACTCGGACAGTTTACATACAGCTCGAAGAAGTGGCTTAGCAGTGCCGAAGTGATTACGGGAAAGTTGTGGCCCGAGACGTTTGTGTGGGGAACAGGGTTTATTGATCAGAGAGAGGATGCACCGTTTTACCGTGGCAATATGAAATTTTGTGCGGTGAGAGGGCAGTTGAGCAAACAAAGAGTAGAGAAGCTGCTTGGAAAGCCAATGAAAATACCAGTTGGTGATGGTGGGATTCTGACTGAAAGGGCATTTGATCGTCCGATAGAAAAGAAATATGAGTTAGGAATTATAGCTCATTATAAGGAACAAGGTGAGCCGGTATTTATGCAGCTAGCGCAGCAGTTTCCAAAATCTTTAATTATCAATGTGCGTCAGTCACCAGAGATTGTAGCAGAGCAGATTGCAAAGTGCGAATGTGTTTTGTCGAGCAGTCTGCATGGACTTATTCTGGCAGACAGTTTTCACATTCCCAATCTGCATATTAAGGTTTCTAATGCAATGCTGGGAGATGGATTTAAGTATGCAGATTATTATTCATCATATGGTCTTGATGATATAAAAAAGGATTTGAATCGGGAATCCATACACTCTCTGTATGATGTTTATGATAATTATCATGTTACATCACAAATGGTAGAACAACAGAAAAATGTAATGCAGGCGGCATTTCCATTTTAAATGGTTGCCGTGCAGCCATCTGTTTTATGCAGTCAGGAGAAAAAATGAAGAAAATATGTATTATTTCGCAGAGGTATCCTTGTAAGGAGACACCATCTGTGCACGTATTTGTCCAGAAGCTTGCATGGGCTATGGCAGATCAGGGCGTGGAGGTGATGGTGATTTCTCCAGTTCCAGTATGGAGCTTAAAGATGCGAAGTGTTCCAGAGGTCTATGAAGAAAGAACTTCATCTGGAAATCAGATAAAGGTATATCGTCCACGTTTTTTATATGCAGGAGAAAAAAAGATAGGTCCAATTCGGTTAAGTCATATATCGGCAGATACAATGACGAAGGTTTGTGCAGCAACAGTCAGAAAATATCAGCTGAATCCAGATGCATTTTATGGTCATTTTATCTGCGTGGCTGGGATCTGTGCCTGCAGACTGGGGAAATTGTTTCATAAGTCATCTTTTATCGCATATGGAGAGAGTACAGACTGGTCTGTCAATAATTTTGGTCTGGAACAGGTTCGAAAAGAAACGGCCATCTGCAATGGCTTTGTGGCAGTTTCGTCAAGCAATAAAAAAAGACTGGTTGAACATAAAATTGCATCAGATGCAAAGGTTGGCGTTTTCGTAAATGCCGTAAATCCAGCCGTCTTTTATCCGCGTGATAAAAAAGAGGCAAGAAAGAAATACAAACTTCCAGATGACGCTTTTATTGTTTCCTATGTAGGCCAGTTTACAGAAAGAAAAGGAATTACAAGACTGATTAAGGCTGTTGATCAATGTACAGAGGTTAAAGTAATTTGTGCAGGAACAGGAAAACAAGTACCAGATTCAAAGAATGTGTTGTTCTGTGAACGAATTGCCCCACAGGATGTTCCAGAATTTCTCTGTGCATCAGATGTTTTTGTACTTCCTACACAGAATGAGGGGTGTTCCAACGCTGTTTTAGAGGCAGTAGCCTGTGGACTTCCGGTAGTTTCATCTGATCGAGATTTTAACCTGGATATTTTGGATACAGGACATGCTGTACTGATAAATCCTGATTCAGTGAAGGAAATAGCAGAGGCGATTACTTTTTTACATGAAAATGCGGATTGCAGAAAGAAAATGTCAGAATATGCAGTTAAAAAGGCAGCTTGTTTTACATTACAGGAAAGGGCGCGTAAGATTTTAGCATGGATGGACGACGCAGAGAGCTTTTGATTTCAGGCGATGATATATGGAATGTGTTTTTTTGTCTGATGATGGCAGTTACCATGTTTGCAGTTCGTGCATTTCATATCAGAGAAGTGATGCAGCTGTTGTTTATTGCCATTTCATTTTATAAATTGCAATTATATCGCGGATTTTTGCTGGAAGTTATAATCAGCAGAATTTTATTTTTATGGTGGTGTGCGTGCAGTGCATATTGGGCTATGTATCCAGATGTTGTATTGGGATATTTACCATCTGTAATGCAAAGTACGCTGCTGTTATGTGCACTTGTGATCTACTTTAGCCAAGATACGAAGAAGCATATAAAGTGTGCAGTGACTATGTTTATTGCAATGAGTGCAGTGCTAGCATTTTACTTGCTTGCAACAGTTCCGCTTGGTCAATTGATAAAAGGAACACAGAAGCTGAAAGGGCGCCTTACAGTTAGGGGAATCAATGCAAATCAGATCGGTGTCTGCTGCAGCTATTCGATTTTGATTCTTTTGTTTCATCCAAATAAAAAGCAGGCAAAGTGGGTTGTTTTGCTCGGAGTGCCAATGCTTTGTGTTGCTCTTTTGACAGGTTCAAAGAAAGCACTTCTTACGTTGGTATTAGGTATTATGCTGCTTGCAGTGGCGAAGGCAAAAAGTATGGGAAAAATGATTCTTTATATTTTAACTGCCGTTTTATGCGCAGCCCTTTTATTAGTTGCAATTTATCATATTGAATTTCTGTACCAGATTATCGGAAAACGTCTGGATGGACTTTGGGGATATGTGTTGAATGGAAGCGGTGACAAATCTACCTACAGCAGAGGTGTTATGGTAAAGCTTGCGGTGGATACCTTTAAAGCATATCCGTTTACGGGAATTGGATTGCACAACTTCAAGCAGATCAATCCATATGGATTGTATGCGCATAACAACTTTGCGGAGATGCTGGCATGTTTAGGAATAGTAGGTTTTCTTTCTTATTATATAGTGATAGGAAAGGAATTGATAATCTGCTTAAAGCATTTTCATAAAGATAAGGGAATTAATCGTTTAATAGTTGTGTTGCTTGTTTGTTTTCTGGCAAATGAATATGCAACGGTCTCATATACGAATGAGGTAATTCAGCTGATACTTGGAATTATTCTGGGAATGTGGTTTTGCAAAGAGGAAAGTGATATATGAGAAACAGCAGCAGGAGGCTTTATGTCAAATGAAAAATAAAAATATAGTGTATGGTGTTTTGATTTCATATTTAAATGTATTGATTTCAATCATATATGGTTTTGTTAGTGTTCCGATTCTTCTAAAAGCGCTCGGAAAATCGGAATATGGCGTGTACTCAACGATTGCGTCACTGATTGGCTATATGTCAATCATGGATTTTGGCATTCACAATGTTTTAGTGCGATATTTGACAAAGTACAGAGTCCAAAAAGATCGAAAGGCATATGAAAATCTGTTAGCAGTATCACTTGTTATTTACAGCGTGATTTCAGGGATTCTTTTTGTAATTGGATATTATATGTATCAAAATCTTGGAAGTGCATTTGGAAATTCATTTTCAGTTCAAGAGCTTGAAATTGCACGAAAAATCTTCTGGATTGTACTGCTTGATCTGATTTTATCACTTCCAGGAGCGATTTTCCAATGTGTGATCAATGCTGAAGAACATTTTATCTTTGGAAGATCAGTGCTTGGAATCAAACAGATTGCAAAGCTTGTATTGGTAATTGCTGTTGCAGAATGGGGCGGAAAATCATTCGCACTTGTTTGTACAGTATTTGCATTAAATATTTCTGTAATTATATGTCAGGCATTGTATGCATGGACGCGTCTTCATATGAGAATTCATCTGTATGAGTGGAAGTGGAAATACATATATTCGTTGTTTGTCTATACATTTTTTGTGTTTATCGCATCTGTTGCCGATCAAATTTTATGGAAGCTAGATTCTGTTATTCTTGGTATGAAAGTCAGCGCAGAGGTGGTTGCTGTGTATGCGGTAGCCATGAATCTTGTTACAATTTATAAGAAATTTTCCGGTGCGGTATCTGGAATTTTTCTGCCGAGAGCAACTGCGATGAGTATTATCGACAGTTCAGAAGAAGCATCGGTGCGCTTGATGACAAAGGTTGGTGTCATTCAATTTTTGATTCTAAGTCTTGCACTGATTGGCTTTGGAATTGTAGGACAAGAGTTTTTGCTTGTATGGCTTGGTGATGGATATGAGGAAGTATATGTAATATTTCTTATTCTGGCATTTTCACTGATGATTCCGAGCTGTCAGAGTATCGGAATTAATATTTTGGAGGCAAGAAATAAGCATAAATTCCGTGCAGTTGTCTGCTGTATATTGGCAGTGGTCAACGGCGTTTTTACTTATCTTGTTGTCCCCAAATACGGTATGATCGGAGCGGCTTCTTGTACAGCAGGGGCAGTAATATTGGGTCAGGTTCTTATACTTAATATTTATTACAAGGCAGCGCTTCATTTAAATATCGTGAAGTTTTTTGTCGATACGTTTTTACGATTTTTGCTTCCAGTTTCCTTAGCAGGAGCGGCTGCATGGTGGTTTGCTTCAAAGCTTTCGATGTATGGAAGCTGGATGAGTCTTTGTATCAAGGCGATTCTTGTTATGGCAGTATATGTGGCAGTCATTATTGTGACAGCTGGAAAAAGACTGAATGGAATTTATCACATTGTAAATAGAAAAGGCAGATAAAGAAAATGGCAATAAAGGTGAAGATTGAAAAAGAACGCATTATGCTTGAAGGAAAGAAGATTCTAATTACAGGTGCAGCAGGATTTATTGGAGCAAGTCTCGCAAAGCGCATTCTTACAGAAATAAAAAATGTACAGGTGATAGGAATTGATAATATGAATTCCTACTATGATGTCAGCTTAAAAGAAGCTAGATTAAAAGAGCTTGAGCAATTTGCAAATTTTACATTCCGAAAAGGTGATATTGCAGATAGAGAGATGGTAGATACAATTTTTGAACAGTATAAGCCGCAGATTGTAGTGAATCTGGCTGCACAGGCTGGTGTGCGATACTCAATCACAAATCCAGATTCCTATATTCAATCGAACTTGATTGGCTTTTATAATATTCTTGAGGCATGCAGAAAATTAAATTGCCAAGAAAATAAATTTGCGCATCTTGTATATGCATCAAGTTCTTCTGTGTATGGTGGAAATCAGAAAATTCCGTATTCAACAGAAGATAAAACGGATTCTCCAGTAAGTCTGTATGCGGCAACTAAAAAATCAAATGAACTGATGGCATATGCATATTCGAAGCTTTATAATATTCCGGCTACAGGTCTTCGATTTTTTACGGTGTATGGACCAGAAGGACGGCCAGATATGGCCTATTTTGGCTTTACTAATAAGCTGCTTAAGGGTGAAACGATTGAGATTTTCAATTATGGAAACTGCAAACGTGATTTTACTTATATTGATGATATCACAGAAGGTGTACTGCGCGTGATGCAGGGAGCACCGAAAAAACAGTTTGGCGAGGATGGACTTCCGACTGCACCTCATGCCGTCTATAATATCGGAAACGAAAATCCTGAAAATTTGCTTGATTTTGTGCAGATTCTTCAGAAAGAGCTTGTGCGTGCCAATGTGCTGCCTGAAGATTACGAGTTTGAAAAGCATAAAAAGCTTGTTTCGATGCAGCCTGGAGATGTTCCAGTGACTTATGCAGATACCAGTGCGCTGGCACGTGATTTTGACTACCGACCAAGCACTGATTTACGGACAGGTTTAAGACAATTTGCAGAGTGGTATGCACAATTTTATAAACACAACAAATAAGGAATTGAAAAATGAGAGACTTCAAAGATTTAAAGATTGCAGTTGCAGGAACCGGTTATGTGGGGCTGTCAATGGCAGTGCTGCTTAGTCAGCATCATCAGGTAAAAGCCGTAGATATTGTGCCAGAAAAAGTGGAGATGATCAATAGAAGAGAAGCTCCAATTCAGGATGAATACATAGAAACGTATTTTGCAGAGAAAAAGCTAAATTTAATGGCAACATTAGATGCCAAAGAAGCATATCAGGATGCCGATTTTGTTATCATTGCAGCACCGACAAATTATGACAGCAAAAGAAATTTTTTTGACACATCAGCTGTTGAAGCTGTTATTGAACTTGTGCTTAAATGGAATCAAGAGGCTGTTATAGTGATAAAATCTACGGTTCCAGTAGGCTATACTACGTTGATTCGCAAAAAGTTTCATTGTAATAATATTATTTTTAGTCCGGAATTTTTGCGTGAGAGTAAGGCACTTTATGATAATCTGTATCCAAGTCGTATTATTGTCGGTACAGATATGGAAGATCCAAGGCTTGTGACTGCGGCTCATAAGTTTGCAGAGCTACTAAAAGAAGGTGCTGTTAAAGAAAATATAGATACCTTATTTATGGGTTTTACAGAAGCAGAGGCAGTAAAACTATTTGCCAATACGTATCTGGCACTGCGCGTCAGCTATTTTAATGAGCTTGATACATACGCGGAGATGAAAGGTTTGAATACAAAGCAGATTATAGATGGTGTATGCTTAGATCCGCGAATTGGAACACATTATAATAATCCAAGCTTTGGTTATGGAGGGTATTGCTTACCAAAAGACACAAAACAGCTCTTAGCAAATTATGCAGACGTACCAGAAAATTTAATCGAAGCTATCGTTGAGAGCAATCGGACACGCAAGGATTTTATTGCAGATCGTGTTCTTGAGATTGCCGGTGCCTATGAAGCCAATGACAGTTGGGATAAATGCAAAGAAAAAGAGATAATAGTTGGTGTCTATCGTCTGACAATGAAAAGCAACAGTGATAATTTTCGTCAGAGCAGCATTCAAGGTGTAATGAAGCGTATCAAAGCAAAGGGAACAACAGTTATTATTTACGAACCAACACTAAAAGATGGGGAACGCTTCTTTGGATCAGTTGTGGTAAATGATTTAGAGAAATTTAAAAAGATCTCCAATGCGATCATCGCAAATCGCTATGATAACTGTCTTGAGGATGTAAAAGAAAAAGTGTATACGCGAGATCTTTTCGGCAGAGATTAGGCTGGTAAATTTTTTAGTTTAAACCCTGCAAAAAAGTAGCTTTTGCATGAATCCTGTGGTAAAATAGTCATATGATGGTGGCGATTTGAACAAAAACCACACGATGTTTTAAAGGAGGATGTGCGAATGACTCAAAAAGACCAGAAAAATCAAATCAAGAATCTGCTGGCATGTGCAGAGCGTTTGTTATGCTGTATGACGGAAGTACAGCAGGATAATGAGATGTTCCTATGATTCTCACAAAATCTTTGCAATGTATCCGCAGAATGAGGATATATTGACAAATTATCTTATGCTGTCTACCTGCCTTCGCAATTTCTTTATGAACCATATTGAATATGATTATGAAATGAAGGCATTATATGAGAGCATGAAGAGTATTCCTATGACACAGGCTTATCCAGAGCTGATGAGTGCAGCATATCGTATGGTGCGGTTTAAGGGAAAATTCCATAAGGGAATTGATTGCTACGCTGATTATGTGGAGCGCTACAGAAAAGGAATTGAAGCACTTCTTCCAATCACTGGTGCATACGGCGAAATGTTTTATGATGCCGAGGATGTGGAAATTGGCGTCTTGTCTCATCTGGTATCACTAGGGAGACTAGCTGTCGCTTTTGAAGATGGGAAAATGATTGCAAGGCTTAGAAATGCAAGAAATACACTGGCACATATTAAGCCTATGACACAGGCAGAAATTGATGAAATTTTGTAAATAAAAAAGCAGCGACCAGATTGATCGCTGCTTTTTTGTGTTATAAGATTCGGATGCGAATAATATTTTCCATTGCTTCCAACTTTTTATCAAATTCATCACTTACAGGCGCTTCTACATCAAACATTGCATATGCATATTCACCGCGGCTTTTTGAAACCATATCACTGATGTTAACACCAGCCTCACCAAAAAGAGAAGTCAGCTGACTGATAACATTTGGTCTGTTGTAGTGGCATACACAGATACGTGCTGCCTTTTTGCGGTAGCCAAGGTTGCAGGATGGATAGTTGACAGAGTTTTCAATATTTCCATTTTCAAGATAATCCATAATCTGGTTGACAGCCATAACAGCACAGTTTTCCTCAGATTCTTCAGTTGAAGCACCAAGATGAGGAAGTACAAGTGCACCAGGCATATTTACAACAGCTGGATTCGGGAAGTCTGTAACATAGCGGGAAACCTTGCCGTTTGCAAGAGCATCAGCCATGTCAGCATCATTTACAAGAATATCTCTTGCAAAGTTTAAGATCTTGACACCATCCTTCATTTGATCAAAAGCACGCTTGTTCAGCATACCCTTTGTAGAGTCAAGTGCAGGAACATGAATGGTTATGTAATCACATTGATTGTAGATTTCATCATTATCCTTTACAATTGTAATGTGGTGAGAGAGACGAACTGCATTCTGAATGCTAAGATACGGATCGCAGCCGTAAACTTCCATTCCAAGCTCACTTGCAGCATTTGCAACAAGAACACCGATTGCACCAAGTCCGATTACGCCAAGCTTCTTTCCCTTAATTTCATTTCCGGCAAAAGCCTTCTTTGCCTTCTCAGCTGTCTTTGCAATATTTGGGTCATTCTTATTTTCACGTACCCAGTGACAGCCGCCTGCAATATCACGTGAAGCAAGCATGAGTCCTGCAATAACGAGTTCCTTTACACCATTTGCATTTGCACCTGGCGTATTAAAAACAACGATACCTTTTTTGGCGCAGGAATCAAGCGGAATATTATTCACACCGGCACCGGCACGTCCAATTGCAAGAAGAGAATCAGGAAGTGTCATTTCATGCATAGAAGCACTGCGAAGAAGCACAGCATCAGCATTTTCAATCGAATCAGCGATGCAGTATGTATCATCAAAACGGCTCATTCCGGCATTAGAAATTGGATTTAAGCAATAAACACTTTTCATTTCAAATTCTCCTCCTCAAACTTTTTCATAAATGCAACAAGTGCCTCTACACCTTCCTTTGGCATTGCATTGTAGATACTTGCACGCATACCGCCCACCGTACGATGACCCTTTAAGTTTACAAAACCAGCAGCCTCAGCTTCCTTTACAAATTTGGCATCAAGCTCCTTGTCGCCAGTTACAAATGGAACATTCATTAAAGAACGAGAGGACGGCTCAACTGTACCGTGAAACAGCTTGCTAGAATCCAGATAATCATAGAGGATCTTTGCCTTTTCTACATTTCTTCTTTGCATTTCCTCAAGACCGCCCATTTTCTTAAGCCACTTGAAGACCTTGCCGCAGATATAAATACCATAGCATGGAGGTGTATTGTAAAGAGAATCAGCATCTGCATGGATCTTGTAGCGAAGCATGGTAGGTGTTCCAGGAAGAACATCATCAGTAATAAGATCCTCACGGATTATTGCAATTACAACACCGGCAGGACCGACATTTTTCTGAACGCCGCCGTAAAGCATACCATATTTTGTAACATCAACCGGCTCAGATAAGAAGCAGGAAGAGATATCCGCTACAAGTGTTTTTCCCTTTGTATTTGGAAGTGTGTGGAATTTGGTGCCGTAGATAGTGTTGTTTTCACAGATATAAACATAGTCGGCATCATCATCGATTGGAAGATCAGAACAGTCTGGAATATAAGAAAATGTTTTGTCAGCACTAGAAGCGACAACGTTAACCTCGCCGTAAAGCTCAGCCTCTTTTGCAGCCTTCTTTGCCCACTGGCCAGTTACAATGTAATCTGCTTTTTTGTTTTTCATTAAATTCATTGGAATCATAGCGAACTGCTGAGATGCGCCGCCCTGTAAAAACAGAACCTTGTAGTTGTCCGGGATATTCATCAATTCACGTAAATCAGCCTCTGCGTCCTCGATGATTTTGTCATAGACTTTGGAACGGTGGCTCATTTCCATGACGGACATACCACTTCCTTGATAGTCAAGCATTTCTGCTGCAGCCTCCTGCAGTACTTCCTCCGGCAGAACGGCCGGACCAGCGGAAAAATTATAAACTCTTCCCATAAAGAAACCTCCTTATCACTGCATTAGATATTATCGGGCGGTCATAGACCGGTGAGATGCAGTGATTTACTATGGTACTTTACCATGTTGAAGTCTAATATAATACCAGGCGCGTGATAAGTCAATACCTAAATTAAAATTTATCTATTCAATCCTCTAAAAACGCTGTATTTTCACAATGTCATTAACTTTAGCAAAAAGCAGAAATCGTAAGCATTTTAACCGCCCTTTCGTTCTGGCATAATGCCGATCAGGACGAATGGGAACAAGATTCCAAGCGAAGCGGAACAAAGGGTAAGTGTATTGAAGCAAGGGAGCTGGTTGTCGCTCTGCCTGAAACTTTCACACAGTACGAGCCACAGGAGCTGCTGGAACGGTTCACGGACGAGTTCCGTAAAAGGTATGGTGTGGAATGTGTATCGGCACTGTACCACAACAAACGCAAGACCAATTACCACATTCATCTGATATTCAGCGAAAGGACTTTACTGCCCGAAGCTGACATCAAGATTGCCAGCCGAAGCGTATTTTATGATGAAACAGGTAAAAGGGTACGCACCAAGAAAGAGATAACCGGCGAGGACGGGAAAATCCGCCAAGGCTGCACCGTTATCAAAAAGGGAGAGGTTTATGAGAGCCACCTATTCGCTATAAAGGATGACCGCTTCAAAAGCGAGCCTTTTCTTCGAGAGGTAAAAGAGGTTTATACAAACCTTATCAATCTCCATATTGAAAACCCTGAACAGCACCTAAAGGTATTTGATAAAAACAGCGTGTATCTGCCCACAAAGAAAATCGGCAAGAACAATCCCAAAGCCGCAGAGATTGAAGCCGACAAGGCCGCAAGGCAGGAATGGAACAGGACGGCGGATATGGCTCTTGTTACGGGAATAGCCGAGGCAAAGATTATGGAAATCAAGCAGACCGAGATACAGGACAAGGCAAGCAGTTCTATCCGCACAAGCGGTTGGCTGCCCGATATGTTCCGCAGTATCGTCAGCAAAGCGAAAGATTTTTTGCAAACTCTTATCCGTGAACAGGATATGCCGCCGAAGCCTACACTCAATATCAATATGACGGAGTTCCGTATTATGCAGCAGCTTATGATACGAGTACAGGACAGTGCAAAGGAAATCAAGCATTTGCAGAACCGAGTA
>DAVZID010000004.1:0-102417 GCA_052273485.1 Lachnospiraceae bacterium | reverse complement strand
TACCATGTCTCAAGAAGCCCCGCCCGTTCGCAAGAACGCGCGTGGGAGTATCACAGATAGAAAAACGGTCTTCCTTCGATATCATACATTGACAGGAAAAATAAAGGAAGGAAACTATAACCCAATTTTATTAGAATTCTCAAAGGATCATAATCGTTTTCAAGGATACTTTGAAATTTCGAAAACAAACAAAATAGTAATTTTTAATCTGTCAAACATACAGAACGTTGAGAATACGGAAGAAAAATTCGATATTGATCAGGCTAAGATGAACTTACAAAATTATTTGAATTGGCAAGGTCTTTCTACAGAAATTCAGTTTAGTGAAGAAAAGAATACTGCGGATCGAATTTTGACAGAGTTTGCACCATGGAAGAAGAAATGTACATATGATAAGAACAGCGGAATTTATCAGCTTAAGATTGATTACCAAAAATCAGATCAGTTGGATTTATTTATTCGCCTTATGGGATATGGATCGACAATTCAATTTAAAAAGAAAAACGATCCAATATATATTGAAATTAAAAGAAGGCTTGAATGTCAATTGAAGTGTATAGCAGAAAATGAATGCAAGTAAAAAATAGTTGAAGGCAGTTGCAAAAGAAAAATGCAGCTGCCTTTACTATGTAAAAATTGAATACCGTTTTTTTCTGATAGGGAGCTGAATAGTAGGATGAAGGATGATATTCTATAGACATAAGAAAGAAAATTAATACTGGAAAGGGGGTGTAATTATGGCAGGCGAGTTATTAAGTCTTTTGGGTCATGCGGTTGTTGATGCGGTAGTAATTGTTGTTAAAAGTAAGTCTGGAAAATAATGCAAAGTGAAGAGAAGAACATGCTCTGGCCTATATGGCTGGGGCATGTTCTTTCTGTATAAATACGTATGGCATATGTGAATTGAAAAGAATAAAATGGTTTTAATACCAATACTCCATCAATTCCTGTGTCGTAACAAATCCGATATTCTTATAAATCTGTAGGAGAATTGCTTCATATTAGGAAGAATAGCAGCTTTGGGTTTGGAGAGTACCAAGTGATGTGGTGATAGCCCGTGAGGGCATTAGAACAAGAATGAATGGAAAAAATCTCGGGACACCTGTAATATTGACATATACAAGTTTACTTTCTATACTCATGTTAACAACAGAGTTTATAAGACTCTGGCAAAAAGACAGGAGAAGATAGAATTGGAAATTATTATTCGTAAAGAAAGAAAAGAAGAATACCATCAGACAGAAGAGATGGTAATGCGAGCATTTTGGAATATGCATGGTCCAGGCTGTAATGAGCATCTTCTGGTACACAGACTGCGTCAATCACAAGATTATCTGGAATCATTAAGTCGAGTGGCAGAGGTAGATGGAAAAATTGTGGGAGCAATTTTTTATTCAAAGGCATGGATTGAGCATGAAGGAAAACGAAAGGAAATTCTCACGTTTGGCCCATTGTGTGCAGATCCACTTTACCAAAACTGTGGTGTCTGTGGAAAGTTATTGGCAGAAACAATTGAGTTGGCAAGAGTTGCGGGCTATCCGGGCATTTGCATTTTTGGAGAACCAGATTATTATCCGAAACATGGTTTCATAACCGCAGATCACTTCGGATTGATGGACGCAGAAGGACATAATTTCCCAGCATTTATGGGTTATGAGCTGCAGTCAGGAGGATTGTCTGAAATGCCGGGACGCTTTATAGAATCGAAAGTGTTTGAAGAATGCCCAAGTGATCAGACAGAGGAAGGCCGAAAAGTGCTAGCCACATTTAATAAGAAGTTTCCGCCATATAAACCATTAAAATTTTCGTGTCAGTGGCTGCACACAGAGCGTTTGGGACGTATCAGTGAAGTTCAGAAAAATAGTTACGTAATTCGATATTGGGGAAAAGAGATTCCAGCAAAATTAAGTGGAAGATTTTACCAGGAGGAAACGGAGCTTCCTGTAGTTGGCGATTATGTGACATTTCGCTATAATCCTAAGGGTGATTCTAAAATTGTAGAGATCTGTGAACGAAAAAATTTTTTGACACGTCCGGATACGGCCAAGAGTATGAAAGAGCAGCCCATGGCAGCAAATATTGATTATGCATTTCTTGTCATGTCATTAAATGATAATTTTAATAGAAATCGTGTTGTGCGCTATGCAGCAACTGTTTTGCAGGAAGGTGTACAGCCTATTATAATTTTGACCAAAGCTGATTTATGTTCAGACGTGGAAAATTTGAAAGAACAGCTTATAGAAATGCTTCCACAGATAAAAGTTCATGCAGTTAGTGCTTTGACGGGAGAAGGGATGGATGCGTTAAATGTGTATCTACAGTCTGGAAATACAATTGCACTTCTAGGGTCTTCTGGTGTTGGAAAATCAACACTTGTCAATGCGTTAGCAGGAACAGAGGTTATGAAAACAGGTGAGATTCGTGAAAAGGATGCGAAAGGACGTCACACGACTACCTATCGTGAGATGATTGAATTGCCAAATGGTGTTATCGTTATAGATACGCCTGGTATGCGAGAGATTGGAATTTGTGATGTGGACGAAGGAATTGACGACACCTTTGAAGATATTGCAGAATTGGCTATGCAGTGCCGTTTTCGTGATTGCACACATACAAACGAGCCGCGCTGCGCAGTAAGGCAGGCATTAGAGGATGGACGATTATCGCAAGAGCGTTTTGATCTATATCGTTCACTTCATGATGAGAGCAGAAAAAGTGCAGATATGAAGGCAATCGCAAAGGCAAGAAAGCAACTGAACAGGTCAAAGAAACGAAGGTAAAATAGCAATCTTTTCAAATTAAATTGTATTAAACAATGCCACTAGTCATGCTAATATGACCGGCGGCATTGCTGCTTCTAAATATTTAAAAATTTTCAAGGAAAATCACATAATCTTGATATACAATAATCAGTACCAATACTCCATCAATTCCTGAGTGGTAACAAATCCCATTTCTTTATAAATCTTATAGGCAGCTTCATTCTCTTCCGTTACATGAAGCGTAACAGGGAAGGTGATTTCAGGCATCTGTAAAAGTGTTTGTACTGCCACACGGCCGTAGCCCTTTCCCTGCTGTTCAGGGTGAATGGCAAGACCATAGAGGCTAGTCTGATCCGGCTGAATAGAGGTTAATACAAGACCGACAAGTTGATCATTTTGCGCAGTGGAATGGATACACCAAATCGTCTCACCAGAATCAAAGGACTGCTGAATAAATGCCTGTGATTCTTCCTCTTCCATATCAAAAGCAGCGCTATGGATGGCAGCAAGTGCAGCGAGATCCGCTTCATTTGCTGGGCGAAGAGAAATGGCTGGCTGAGGATCATCAGGTGCTTCAGATGTTTCTGTCCTGTGTTCTAATCGCATCAGATGCTCTGTTCCACTATATTCACAATCTAATACTTCCATTGTCATCAGCGCATCATAGCTGTTTCCATCTGGATAGAAGCATACTGGTGTTTCCTCGTATCCATCCATAAGCTTCTGGAACAGACTTGTGAAAGCACCTTGGCAGCGATGAGCAGGACTTGTGAAGGCACTAACCTCGAGATAATCCTCAAGATCATAGCAAAAAAGTACACTGATGAGCTTTGGATTTTTGGAAGACTGATAATATAAATATGCAATGCCGTCTTCTTCATCCAAATCTGGTACGGCAAGTTCAAGCTGCTCATAGCGGATACAGTCATCAATAAGCTCACGGATGGAAGCTTTATCTTTTTCTGTCAATTCAGTAAATTCTTTTATTTTAATCATGGAATACCTTTACCCTTTCTGTAGCAGTCTGCAGCAGATAGTGGAATGAAAAATTCAACGTAAACTATCTGCTATCATAAACTGTTAAACTGAAAACAGTATACCATGACTTGACAGCAAAAAACAAGCCGATATCAAGAAATCCTATTTTTTATCATTTTTGCTGCTTTAGGCTGCTATCCGACTCCACATCTGTAAGCCGTGACCGGAAAAATCGCTTTGAAAGTGCCTTCCATGAGAATGGAATGACTGGATACAGATAAGGATAGCCGCTTATTGTCTTGTTGCAGATCATAGAGACAATAAACAAAATGACACCGGCAGCAAAACCCCAGAAATCAAAAATTGCCGTTAAAATTAGGGTTAGCATTCGCATAAATTTTAACGCATAGCCAAATTCATAGCTGGACTGCGTATAATTGGCTACAAAAATAAATGCCATGTAAACCATGGACTCCGAGTTGAACCAGCCAGATTTAACCGAAAATTCTCCTAGTACAATACCAGCGGTGATACTTAGCGGAGTGGAAAGCATGTTTGGGGTGTTGATGGCAGCAAGGCGCAGTCCATCAAGCGCCAGCTCTAAAATAAGAAGCTGTAAAATGATTGGAACATTGATATTATCTTTTATAGCAATGAACGATAACCAATCAGGAAGCATTGTTGGGTGCATGGTAGAAAGCAGATACAAAACGGGAACAAAATACGTCATGAGTGCAATCAGAGCTCTTGTTAGACGAAGGTAGGTGCCTGTCAACGGTGGAAAATAATAGTCATCGGCTTCCTCTACGATATCAAATAAAGAGGAAGGCAAAATCATTGCACTTGGCGAATTGTCAACGAGAATGATCAGATTTCCCTCAAACACAGCAGCACAGGCAGCGTCAGGACGTTCCGTAAATTTGAATTTAGGAAATGGATTAAACCATTTGTATGGAAAAATACATTCTGCTAAGCTTTCCTGATTCATTGTAAGCGATTGCACCTGAATGGATTGAATCCGTTTTCGTATCGACTGCAAAAGCGTTTGATCGACAAGGTCATCTAAATAGCATAGACAAATATCGGTCTTTGAGCGCGTACCGGCCTGCTGCATTTCCATAATCAGTTTGGGATCGCGGATGCGTCTTCGAATGAGAGCCGTGTTAAAAACAAGCGTTTCGACGAAGCCATCACGGGAGCCGCGCATGGTTTTATCCTTTTCTGGTTCCGATACGCTCCGGGCAGGGTAACTGCGACAGTCAATGAGAAAAAGCTGATTGTAGCCGTCAATCAGTAATAAACTCATGCCCTTTAAAAGAGCAGTGATGGCAGGTTCAAAGCGGTCCTCGAGCGTGATTTCGCAGTAGGGAAGCAAGAACTTTGAAAACGACAATGCATCGGGAGGAAAGTCATCGGGCTGTTTTAGGGAATCTGTCTGTTTAAACATAAATTCCATCAGCTTTTCGAGTACCTCATCTTTTGCAAAGCCATCGATACAGTAAAGGGCAGTACGATGTCCTTTTAACTCAATGACACGAGAGACGAGATCAAAGTTTTGATCAATATGGAGTGTTTTTGCTAAATATTCCATATTAAAGTCTATATTTTTTGAAAGTTTCTCCATAATTGTAGTCCTTTCTGATGGTTCTTTCTATAGTCTTCGCTTATTTTAAATGAATATTCCAAATAATTTCTTCCTAATTTTAGGAAAAAGCATTGAAAAAATAATGGGACTGAGATAAAAAAAATCAATAAAAGTCGATTGCACATCAAATAAAAGGAAATTATAAGGGAAAAGAGGTTAAAATCGCACGGATCAACATTATTTTTGTCACTTGACAATAAGGGCAATCATTGCTATGATTAATCGAGCAAGCAGTTAAAAGAAATAAAACAGCTGTGAGCGGAAATGAATCAGAAGGATACAAGGGTGATTACATGAGTAATAAAGTTGTTTTTTCATTGTTGGTAGATAATGAAGCCGGTGTGCTGAGCCGCGTTGCCGGATTGTTCAGCCGTAGAGGTTATAACATTGACAGTCTGACGGTTGGAGAGACACAGGATAAGAGCCATTCCAGAATGACAGTTGTGGCAGAGGGTGAGCCGGAGGTACTCGAGCAGATCGAAAAGCAGCTCGCAAAGCTGGTGGATGTATCAAAGATTCAGGTGCTGCCTGCGGATGCGTCAGTCTGCAGAGAGCTGATTTTAATTAAGGTAGCAGCAAAGCCAGAGGAGCGTGCTCAGGTGATTGCGATCGCAGATATTTTCCGTGCGAAGATTGTTGATGTCGGAGAAGAGTCTATGATGATTGAACTCACTGGAAATGAGAGCAAGCTTGATGCCTGTACAAAGCTTCTTGAGAAGTTTACGATACTGGAATTAGCAAGAACTGGCATCACAGGTTTGTCAAGAGGTTCTGCAAATAGCCTGTCTTAATTATTTGATCTATTTTTATTTAGTTTTATTTGTTTTTACTATTTCAAAACGCGACATTGCAACTCTCTACATATGAATAATCTATTATCATATTTCTAGAGTCTTGTTTTGCATATTTACGTAGGACGAATGCCCTACAACACTATATGGAGGATAAAGTTATGGCAACAATTTATTATCAGAAGGACTGTAATCTGTCTTTACTGGAGGGTAAGACCATTGCGATTATCGGATACGGCAGCCAGGGACATGCACATGCAAAGAACGCAAAGGAATCTGGATGCAACGTCATTATTGGTCTGTACGAGGGATCCAAGTCTTGGGCAAAGGCAGAAGCAGAGGGATTTGAAGTATATACAGCAGCAGAGGCTACTAAGAGAGCAGATATTGTCATGATCCTGATCAACGATGAGAAGCAGGCAGCTATGTACAACGAGAGCGTAGCTCCGAACTTAAGACCAGGTATGATGTTAATGTTCGCTCACGGCTTCGCTATTCACTTCAATCAGATCGTTCCGCCAGCAGATGTTGACGTTACCATGATCGCACCAAAGGGACCGGGCCATACCGTTCGTTCTACTTATCAGGAAGGCAAGGGTGTTCCGTGTCTGATCGCTGTTCATCAGAACGCTACTGGTAAGGCACATGATCTGGCACTGGCTTACGCACTGGCTATCGGTGGCGCAAGAGCAGGTGTTTTGGAGACCACATTCCGTCAGGAGACCGAGACCGACCTGTTTGGTGAGCAGGCAGTTCTTTGTGGTGGTGTATGTGCACTGATGAAGACTGGTTATGAGGTACTGGTTGAGGCTGGTTATGAGCCAGAGTCCGCTTACTTTGAGTGTATCCATGAGATGAAGCTGATCGTTGATTTGATCAACGAGTCTGGTTTCGCTGGTATGAGATATTCCATCTCCAACACTGCTGAGTATGGTGATTACATCACTGGACCGAAGATCATCACTGAGGATACCAAGAACGCAATGCGTAAGGTTCTGGCTGATATCCAGAGCGGTGCATTCGCTAAGGAGTGGCTGTTAGAGAGCAAGGTTGGTATGCCGCACTTTTTGGCTATGAGACGTATGCAGGCTGAGCATCCGGTTGAGAAGGTTGGCGAGGAGTTAAGAAGTCTGATGAGCTGGAAGGATACCAAGAAGCTGATCGATAACTAATTCTGTAAACTTTGTAAAGGATTTTATAAAAATTTTAGAAGACTGGCGGAGAAATCTGCCAGTCTTTTTTTCAAAAAATCTTGTTTTTCTTTTGCGCATCAAGTATACTACAAGAGATATCAAAAGCCAGAAAGCTGCGGATGGATTGTATTCGTTTGCGGATAAAAAGGCACAATGAAAGAAAGATTAAAGGAGTTTGCGTTATGGCGAATCAGAATACAAACGATAACGATACAAATGTGATGAATACAAATGAGAATAACAGTGATGCAAAGAATAACACAAATCATACAACCGATGATCAGGATGCATATGAAAAGGTTTGTTATGTCTGCCGTAGACCCGAGAGTAAAGCAGGAAAGATGATCACGATTCAACCAGGAATCAGCATCTGTAATGACTGTATGCAGAAGGCATTTAATCAGGTTAGCAATGGCAATTTTCCGAAAATGTTTGGAATCCCGGAGGGCTTTTCTTTTGCAACAACTCCGGATGATTTGATGAATATGATGAATAACATGAATGCGGGTATGCCGGAGCCACAGAAAATTAAGAAAAAGAAGCCGGACGAGGAAGTAAAGCCGATCGACTTGAAGGAGGTTCCAACGCCGCATCAGATTCATGCCAGATTAAATGAGTATGTAGTAGGACAGGAGCATGCAAAAAAGGTTATGTCTGTTGCTGTTTACAATCATTACAAAAGAATGGCAGCGATTCAGCAGAAAAAAGATGTGGAGATTGAAAAGTCGAACATGCTGATGATTGGACCGACCGGAAGCGGCAAAACCTATTTGGTTAAAACCTTGGCAAAGCTTCTTGATGTGCCGCTTGCAATTGCAGATGCGACCTCTTTGACCGAGGCCGGTTATATTGGTGATGATATTGAGAGTGTCATCAGTAAGCTTCTTGCGGCAGCAGACAATGATGTTGAGAAGGCACAGACTGGAATCGTGTTTATTGATGAGATTGATAAGCTTGCCAGAAAGAGAGAGACCAATCATCGCGATGTAAATGGTGAGAGTGTTCAGCAGGGCCTGTTAAAACTGTTGGAGGGTGCTGAGGTGGAAGTGCCAGTTGGCGCATCCAGCAAGAATGCGATGGTTCCGATGGTGACTGTTGATACCACTAATATTTTATTTATCTGCGGTGGTGCGTTCCCGGATCTGGATCAGGTCATTCGTGAGCGTCTGGCAAAGAAATCTTCTATGGGCTTTAATGCCGAGCTTAAGGATCACTATGACAATGAGAAGAATGTTCTGCGCTATGTGGAGACCGAGGATCTTCGAAACTTCGGTATGATTCCAGAGTTTCTGGGACGTCTTCCGATTGTCTTTACACTTGATGCATTAGATGAGAAGATGCTTACAAGAATTTTGAGTGAGCCAAAAAATGCGCTTTTAAAGCAGTATAAAGAGCTTCTTGCTATGGATGAGGTGGATCTGGTGTTTGAACCAGATGCACTGGAAGCGATTGCGGCGAAGGCATTAAAGAAGGACACGGGTGCGAGGGCGCTTCGTGCAATTATTGAGGATTTCATGTTGGATATCATGTATGAGATTCCAAAGGATGACAACATCGGCCGCGTTCGCATTACGCGTGCTTATGTGGAGCATACAGGAGGACCGGTGATTGAGCTTCGAGGTCAGGAGCCACTTCGACTGACAAATGGGAATTGATGAATCCAACAGACAGTACGTAAAAGATAAATAAACAAAACAAAAAAAGCAGCATTTGCCATTTGACAGATGCTGCTTTTTGAGATTTTTGAAATAGAATTTTGAGTTAGTTCGTTTCTTCGTGTTCAGACTTGCTTTTCTTTCGATAGATGCTGGGGGAGACCCCAGCTATTTTTTTGAAGGTTTGCGAAAAATAGCTTGATGAGGAAAAACCACAGGAACGGCTGATTACCGAAAGAGAGTAATCGGTTGTGGCAAGCAGTGTTTCTGCTTTTTTTACACGAGCCTGCATCAGATAACTGATCGGAGAAATCCCATATTCATCGGTGAATGCGTGAACTAGATAATATTTATTGACGTGAGAAAACGTCGCAAGTTGTTCAAGTGAGAGATCTTCCTCACAGTGTTGATCGAGATAGCGGCGTACCGAATCACATAGATGAGAGGCTTTTTTGTTTGCAGGCGTCAGAATGGTTGAGAAATTGGTTTGGCGTGCAAACAGGACAATGACAATTTCCATAAGATCCTGGCAGATTGCCTCGTATCCTGGCGCTCGCGTTTCAATCTCGCGAAGCATCATTTTCAGATAAAAAACCATCGTATCCTTAATCTGCCTGAAGTTTACAATGCAGAAATTGGACTGATCATTTTGTGTGGACAGCTCCAATCCTTCAATGCCTAACACAATATATTTCATTGGATGGGCGTTAAACCCTAATTCAGTGTGAGAAACCTTAGGGTTGATGATGATTAGATCATCTGCCGAAACTGGAAAAATGGTGTCCTCCACCTGAAATTGACCGACACCCTCAAGAACATAGAACAGCTCTGAACAGTAGTGGGTGTGTGGTGTGCTGAGCCAATCACCGCTGTAGGTAGCGGAGGAGATGTAAAGCAGCTTTGCTTTGTTGCGGATTGGATATTCCTTCGTAATTGAAATGTCGTAACGTTCGTTTCCCATAGAATCGCCTTTCTGTTTTGCTTTATAATGTATAATTATGTATACTATAAGAACTGTCATACTGCTATGATAGCATAGAAAAAAGAAAATGTTTATGATGAATTGTCATAAATTTTAAAAATCTTGCTGAACAAGATAAATAAATGGAAATTAAAACATCGTCAAAATATACGATAAAAAAACGTTTGACTAAAAAAAAGAATGTAAAATGCTGTAAAAACAGGACGAAAAACAACTATTTTTCAATAAAAACAGCAAGATATTGATAAAATAGAACAACATAAACGTTGAATTGAGAGGTCGAGACCGTTATAATAAAGCTATCAGAAATCGAAAAAACAAAATCTGTAAAGGAGGATTTACTATGAGAAAGAAATTAACGGCGATTTTACCTGCAGCAGCGATGTTTGCTTACGCACTGGCAGGAACGACAGGAACGATGCAGAATGTTTATGCAGCAGGAGATGACGAAGAGACCTTAACTGTGTGGTGCTGGGACCCAACCTTTAATGTATATGCAATGAAGCAGGCAGAGGCTGCATACCAGAAGGATCATCCAAATTTCAAGCTGGATATTCAGGAAAAGGTGTATACCGATATCGAGCAGAGCTTAATCACCGCAGCAGAGGCTGGCACGTATGATACACTGCCGGATATCTTCTTAATGCAGGATTATTCCTTCCATAAGGATGTCACCAATTATCCGGAGATCTTCACGGATCTGACCGATTCTGGAATTGATTTTACACAGTTTTCGGCTGGTAAGCTGGCAGATTCGACTGTAGATGGAAAGAACTATGGTGTGCCGTTTGATAATGGTGCAACCATTATGGCAATCCGTTCGGATATGGTCGAGAAAGCTGGACTAAAGGTTGAGGATTTCAAGAATACTACATGGTCCGAGTTTATCGAGCTGGCAAAGAAGGTTGTTGAGGCAAACGGTGTTCCGATGCTGACAAGCTCTGGTGGATCTGAGATCGTAATCGAGATGCTGCAGTCAGCAGGTGCATCTCCGATGGTGGATGGTGAGGTTAAGTTAGTAGATAATGAAGCGCTTAAGGCAGCGATTGAAGTCTACAAGCAGCTGATCGACGAGGGTATTATGGTAGATTACACCGACTGGGATCAGTACATCGCTTCTATGAATAAGGGAACCGCAGCAGGTGTTATTCAGGGATGCTGGATCATGTCCTCCATTCAGGCAGCAGAGGATCAGTCTGGAGATTGGGCAATCGTAAATATGCCGGCACTTGATGATATTGAGGGTGCAACCAATTATGCAAACTGCGGCGGCGCAAGCTGGGCGGTATCTTCTAACTGTCAGAATACCGAGCTTGCATTTGATTTCTTAAGTTCTACCTTTGGTGCAGATGTTGATTTGTACGATGATCTGCTTGTCAATGCAGGTGCGATCGCAAGTTATCTGCCAGCAGCAGAGTCTGACGTATACAACGAGACTTCTGATTTCTATGGCGGACAGGCTGTATATAAGGACATTGTTGAGTTCGCAGGACAGGTTCCGGGAATCGACTATGGTGCATACTATTCCGATATCAGAAGTGCACTGACAGATGCCATCACAAATGTAGTTCAGAACGATGCTGACATTGATGAAGAGATTCAGAATGCACAGGATACCGTTGAATTTAACATTAGTGAATAAGTAAGGAAAAATCCGATACCGGGAATGCAATGCGTTCCCGGTTGTTTTTTTCAAAAAAGAATGGGGTTCCGAATCGTTACAGGGATCTTAAGAAAAAAATGAACGTGAAACGGAAAGGTATGGTAATAAAGTGAAAAAAAGAAAAGCAAAGATTAGTCTGGAAAAAAGGCATAACCTGACCGGATGGGCATTTCTGATTCCGGCAGCGCTTCTTATTTTTATATTCTGTTTTTATCCGATGGTTCAGGCGCTTCTGCTTTCGTTTTCTAAGAAGGGATCGGGTGGAACAAGTACATTTGTAGGACTGGCAAATTATAAGAGAATTTTGAAGGACAAGACATTTCAACAGTGTCTATTTAACACGGTATTTTACTTTGTGATTCAGGTGCCGATTATGCTTGTGTTAGCACTTGGTCTGGCACAGCTGCTAAACAATCCAAAGATCAAGGGAAAGAGCATCTTTCGAACCCTAATTTTTCTTCCATGTGCGACCTCACTTGTGTCGTATTCCATGATTTTTAAGTCGTTGTTTGCACAGGATGGTCTTGTAAATAATGTGATTGCAGCGATTGGTTTAACACCGGTGGACTGGTTCCAGAATACATGGGCAGCGCGTTTCGTAATCGTGATTGCATTGATCTGGAGATGGACGGGTTATAACATGGTATTTTACCTGGCTGGTTTACAGAATATTGATTATTCGATCTATGAGGCGAGCTACATTGATGGCGCAAGTTCATTCAAACAGTTTACAAAGATCACAATTCCACTGCTAAAGCCAACGATTTTGCTGACGGCGATCATGTCCACATCAGGAACGCTTCAGCTGTTTGATGAGTCAGTCAATTTGACTGCCGGAGGCCCAGGAAAATCGACGATGACATTGGCACATTATGTTTACAACATTTCGTTCGTGGAGACGCCAAAGTTTAATTATGCGGCGGCGATTTCCGTATTTATTCTGGTAAGCGTGGCGATTCTGTCCGCAATTCAGATGAAAGTAGGTGACAAACGTGACTAAAGTAAAAACAACAATCTCGTATGTGATTTTGATTCTTGCAAGTTTTTTGTCAGCGTTTCCGCTGTATTATATGATATCCGGCGCGACAAATGCCAGCATTGATATCGTTAGAGGAAAATTGATTCCTGGTACGCATTTACTGGAAAATTATCAGACCTTAATTGAGACGCAGGATCTGGGACGTGCAATGTTTAATTCTTTTCGAAATGCGATTGTGATTACGGCAGTGGCACTTCTTGTCTGCTCAATTGCCGGTTATGGCTTTGAGATTTATCATGACAAGGGAAAAGATTTTTTGATGAACATTCTGCTTCTGGCGATGATGCTTCCATTTGTAGCGATTATGATTCCGTTGTTTAAGATGTTTGCAGCATGGAAGCTTGTTAATACTTGGGTTGCATTGGCATTGCCATCGATTTCTACACCATTTTTGATTATGATGTTTCGTCAGGCAGCGCGATCCTTTCCACATGATATCATAGAGGCGGCACGCCTGGAGGGGCTTAGTGAGATTAAAATTTTCTTTACGATGTTTCTTCCAGTTATGAAATCTACCTATGGCGCTGCGATGACCGTAACCTTTATGAATGCGTGGAACAATTATCTGTGGCCGACGATTATTCTTCAAGATAAGAATCAGATCACAATGCCAATGTTGGTTGCGAATCTAAAGAGTGGCTACAGTGTCGATTATGGAATGCTGATGCTCGGTGTACTGATCTGTACACTGCCGACAGCGATTATTTTCCTCTGTCTGCAAAAGAGCTTTGCAAACGGAATTGCAGGAGCGGTAAAGTGATGAACAATCAATATAATCAATATTGTAGTTATTATTGTCTGGATGAGGAAGAATGGAACAAAGCGCAGGCAGCACTTCATCTGGCAAAACGCTTTGGCCTGATTGACGATGACAGCATTTTCGCGTTAGAAAAGCGCCGCAAGGCAAAAAATGAGGAGAACGCGAAAAAGAAAGAGAATAGAGAACTGTTTTACGGGCCATGTGTTTATACGCCGCCAATGTATCTTCAATATGAGCTGACGCGTTTTCGACTTGATTTTGTGCAGCCATCGGCAAAAATCAAAGCGCTTGGCGTTTGCCCAACATTTTCGCAAGAGGAAAAGCGGGCCTTTTATGAGGACAATCTTGATTTATTTGGACGCTACCACGGCGATTTGTTTTCCTACGAGGATGTGGAGCAGATCATTGAAAAAAGACTGAGGGAGGATGCATATGACCGATTCATTCAAGACATATTATGTCAATCCAGAAAATGGGAATGACGCAAACGATGGACAAAGTGAAAATATGCCGTTTGCTAGTTTATTTGCGATTAACCGCCTGACGCTGCATCCGGGTGATCAGGTGCTTCTTGCAAGAGGGGCAGTCTTTCAGAGCCAGTTTCTTCAGATTCGTGACAGCGGAACGAAAGAGCACCCGATTGAAATTGGCGCATATTTGCCAAAGACTGCAAATGCGCAAGATCTTTGTATTCCAGTAATTGCAGCAGATGGACAGGGCATCTGGTATCAGGATTATGGTACACTTTTAGATTCACCGACGCATGTCTATCAAGGGTATGTGTCATCAGCGGTGCTTTTGTACGATGCACAGTATATCTGGATTCGTGACATTGAAATCACAAATCGGAGCGGTTTAATTTTAGGAGAGACATACAGCGCACCTTACAAGATGAATCGCACTGGTGTAGCCGTGATCGCAAAGGATAAGGGTGTTCGAAGGGGGATTACCCTTCAAAATCTGTCGATTCATGATGTTCATGGAAATGTTTATGACAAGCACATGAACAATGGCGGCATCTATATAACAGCATTGAAGCCTCAGGATGAACAAAAGACAGGGGTGGCTCGTTTTTGCAATATCACAGTGGATGGGTGTTTTGTGTATCGTGTTAGCCGTTGGGGAATTGCGGTGGGCTATACGTATGCGCATGCACAGTTTCAAGGAGCCGAGTTGGATGAAAAAATATTTCTTGAATATGGCCATGAGAATGTGATAATTCGTAACAATTATGTCAAAGAGGCAGGTGGAGACGGCATTACTGCGATGTATGCGCTGCGACCGTTAATTGAACACAATATGGCCGACAGTGTGGCGCAGGAGATCAACGATCGCATTTATCGTGATCCCAAAGATCGTGCTGGAAAGGTAGCGGCAGGAATTTGGCCGTGGAAATGCAAGGATGCACTGTTTCGTTACAACGAGGTCACTGACACGAGACTAAATCAGGACGGCATGGCATATGATGCGGATTCTGGAGATGGCACGGTATATGAGTACAATTATAGCAGACAAAACGAGGGAGGCTGTGTCATGTTTTGTCTGGAGGAGGCCATTCACAATACTTTCCGAAATAATGTCAGTGTAGATGACCTTGGGGGAACAATCAGTCCTTCCTTAAATCCAGATGCATTGCTTTCTCATAATGTTTTTTATGTGAGAAAAGGTGTCCCGTTTGTGCGAAATCAAATGGGCGGTGGCGTTTATACAGAGGAAGAAAATAAGAGAATTGTATTGGAATAAGACATTTTTTTATAAGGTACTTTTTACGAGAGATTTTTATAGGGCGTTTTTATAAGCTGTTTTTAGAATAAGAAAACGATTTACAGGAGGATGACGTGATGAGCCATACGAAGGGAAGGGTAACGATTCCGACCAATCTGGATATTGTGCCGGAGACAATTGAGTTGATGGAGCGCTGGGGAGCGGATGCGATACGTGACTGCGATGGTACTGAGTTTCCAGAGGAACTGACAAAAACGGGCGCCAAAATTTATGCGACGTATTATACGACAAGAAAAGATAATGAATGGGCCAAAGCCAATCCAGATGAGGTGCAGCAGTGTTATGTGATGACTGCATTTTATACAGCGGTAGAGCCTACGCTCTCGATTCCACTTATGAAGGGAATTTCAGATGAACTGATGCAGGTCAACACAAGAGATGATATCAAACGGTGGTGGGAGGTTATTGATCGTACAACAGGAGGCGTGGTGCCGACTGCGCAGTGGAGCTATAATGAGGAGAATGGCTGTGTTGTAATCTACGAGGCAGTGCCATTTCATGAGTACACGGTCAGCTTCTTAGCTTATATTATCTGGGATCCGGTTCACATGTATAATGCGGTGACAAATGAATGGAAGGATTTTGAACATCAGATTACCTTTGATGTGCGCCAGCCAAAGACACATCAGTATTCGTTGGAGCGCCTTCGTAAGTATTGTGCTGATCATCCATATGTGAATGTGATTCGCTACACGACATTTTTCCATCAGTTTACACTGATGTTTGATGAGCTGAAGCGCGAAAAATATGTGGACTGGTATGGCTATTCGGCATCGGTCAGCCCATATATTTTAGAGCAGTTTGAAAAAGAGGTGGGCTATCCATTCCGCCCAGAGTATATTATTGACCAGGGATATTACAACAATCAGTATCGTGTGCCAAGCAAGGAATTTAAGGATTTTCAGGCATTTCAGAGAAGAGAGGTTGCAAAGTTGGCAAAGGAGATGGTCGATATCACGCACGAGTGCGGAAAAGAAGCGATGATGTTTCTTGGCGATCACTGGATTGGAACGGAACCTTTTATGGACGAATTTGCCACAATTGGTTTGGACGCCGTTGTGGGAAGTGTCGGAAATGGAAGTACGCTGCGTCTGATTTCTGATATTAAAGGCGTAAAGTATACAGAAGGCCGTTTCCTGCCTTACTTTTTCCCAGATACCTTCCATGAGGGTGGCAATCCGGTGAAGGAAGCAAAGGAAAACTGGATTACAGCAAGACGTGCGATTTTAAGAAAACCGATTGATCGTATCGGTTATGGTGGTTATTTAAAGCTGACACTTGATTTCCCAGAATTTTTACAGTATGTGGAGGATGTGTGCAATGAATTTCGTGAGCTGTATGAGAATGCAAGAGGAACAACGCCATATTGTGTAAAAAAGGTTGCTGTGTTAAACAGTTGGGGAAAGATTCGCAGTTGGGGCTGTCATATGGTACATCATGCACTGTATCAGAAGCAAAATTATAGCTATGCCGGAATTATTGAAGCACTCAGCGGCGCACCATTTGATGTAAGCTTCATTTCCTTTGATGATATTCTTGCGAATCCACAGATCTTAAAGGAGATTGATGTGATTATCAACGTCGGAGATGCGGATACCGCACACACAGGCGGAAATATCTGGGAGAACCCTGCAATTTCGTCTGCAATTCGTGAATTTGTCTACAATGGCGGTGGTTTGATTGGTGTCGGAGAGCCGTCTGGTCATCAATATCAGGGCCATTTCTTACAGTTAGCAGATTTGCTCGGTGTGGAGAAGGAGACTGGTTTTACCTTAAATTATGACAAGTACAACTGGGAGGAGCATCCAGATCATTTTATCCTGGCAGATACGACAAAGCCGGTTGATTTTGGCGAAGGCAAAAAGAGTATGTATGCTTATGCAGATACGGAAATTCTTGTGCAGCGCGAAAAGGAAGTGCAGATGGCTGTAAAGGAATTTGGTAAGGGCCGAAGCGTATATATTAGCGGTCTGCCATATAGTTTTGAGAACAGCCGTATCTTATATCGAAGCATTTTGTGGAGCACGCACGGAGAAGAACGGCTGCATCAGTGGTTTAGCACCAACTTTAATGTAGAGGTTCACGCTTACGTAAAGAATGGAAAATTCTGTGTGGTGAACAATACCTATGAGCCACAGAAGACAACAATTTATCGCGGTGATGGCAGTTATTTTGAACTTGAGATGACAGCAAATGAAATCAAATGGTATACCATTTGAGCTTGGTTAAATGGAAGTTGAAGTAGTCGTTTGACGAATTGAAAAAATGCAGTTGATTTGGCCTTCTGAATCAATAGAAGCGTACATATATTGGTACGACGGTATTGATTTCAGGAGGCCTTTTTGGATTGTCAGGAAAAAATTTATTCAGAAGAATATGCAGATTTTATAGGAAACCGAAGTGTTATCGAGGCGGGTTATCAAAACGATTGCAAGCAGTTGCTTGGACCACTGTTTGCTGCGCTGTATTTGAATCTGCCTAGTGGCTACGGGGATGGAACGGTGTATGGCTATTATAACATTCCGAAACTGTATGGTTTGCAGGATACAGGAAGCATGGAGGCATCTGGCATTTTGCAGGTAAGGGAAAATCCGAGTTTGGCACTTGATGGAAGTGGTATATTGATTGGATTTGTGGATACAGGAATTGACTATGCAGGTTCGGTATTTTTAAAACCAGACGGAACTACAAGGGTTGTGTCAATATGGGATCAGATGATTCCAGCAGGGACACTGATTATGGAACATATGCAACGACAGGAGGCACAGCAAGAAGAACAGCAAGAAGAACAAGAACAGCAAATGTCCATTCTATATACAAAAAGTCCTGAGGGATTTGAATACGGAAGTGAATTTACACAAAATCAATTGAATGAAGCAATAAGAACCGGGGAAGCGTACGCGAATATTCCATCCCGAGATGAGAATGGTCATGGCACGTTTTTAGCATCAATTGCGGCAGGAAATGAGCTTCTAGATGGAAGTTTTACTGGTGCAGCACCAAAAGCTGATATCGCGGTGGTAAAGCTAAAGCCTGCAAAAAATAACCTGAGGGTCTATTATCAGATCAAAGATGATGCGATCGCTTATCAGGAAAACGATATTATGGCAGGAGTAAGCTACTTGGCGGCACTTGCCAGAAAACGTCAGCAGCCGCTTGTGATTTGTCTTGGAATTGGAACAAACTGCGGATCTCATAGCGGAGGATTGCCGCTTGCAAGGCTTCTTGACATCCTTGGACGTTCAGTTGGTGTGACCATTGTAGCAGGAACGGGAAACGAGACGGCACGCGGCCATCATTTTGAGGGGCAAATTTTATCGGAAAATGCGTATGAGGATGTAGAGATTCGAGTGGCAGAGGGAGAAAATGGCTTCTTGCTTGAATTATGGGCGATGGCTCCGGAAACCTATTCGGTTGCGGTGCGTTCGCCAAATGGGGAGACGATTCCCCGTATTTTTGTACGGCCGGGGCGAATTGAAGTGTTAAATTTTGCGTTGGCACAGACGAGGGTGGAGGTATCCTATCGGCTTTCTGTGACAGGAACGGGTGAATATCTGGCATTACTTCGATTTATTAATATTACGCCGGGTGTGTGGACAATACGCGTCTATAACGATCTGTTTGTGACAGGCAGTTATCATATGTGGCTTCCCATCGCCCCCTTTCTTCAACGAGATACGACATTTTTGCGTCCGTCTGAATTTATAACACTGACATCGCCGTCCGATGCGTCAAACCTCATTTCTGTGAGTAATTATAATTATCGAACAAATAGCATTTATCTGTATTCAGGGCGTGGTTATACAACTGATGCAAGGATACGTCCTGATCTAGCAGCGCCGGGCGTAGAAATCGAAGGTTTTACCTCATCACTATCCGGTGTGGGTGATGAACTTCGACGCATGCAGCGAAGTGGTTCAAGCATTGCAGCGGCACATACGGCCGGGGCGGTGGCATTATTTTACCAGTGGGCAAGAGAAAGTGGCGTGCGTTATTTTAGTAGCGCCGATGTAAAGACCTATTTTATTCGTGGTGCCAACCGGGACCGTTCAAGAACCTATCCAAACCGGGAATGGGGCTTTGGAACGCTTGATCTGTATGGTGTGTTTCGAAATCTTGAAACACAAAATTTTTAAAACGAAAATTTTGTGAATAATAATTATGAAAAACGAAAATTGAAAAGTGCTGTACAGAAGGAGGAAAAAGAGGTATAGTATAAATGCAAAATTCGGTAAAAATGGCGAAAAAACAGGGGATACCTATAAACATTAAATAAGCAAAACGTCAAACCGAAAAGAGAAAGGAGATTTACATGGAAATGCTTGATCAGATAAAGAAATATGTAGTGCAATATGAAAAGGATGTACGTGCACTGGCGGATGAGTTAAAAAAAGAGCAGATGCCACAGCCGACAGAGGCACTTTTTCGTGAGTTTGAGACTTGTGGAAATCGTATTCACTACGAGACTGTTTATTTTGGTAGAAGAAAGTTCTTGGCAGTGCTTGGGTTGGCAAGTGTGATTTGGCATCAGAAGGATGATCTTGCAAAGCTTGAAGAAGTGATAAAGGAAATTTGCGAGGAAGAGTGTTGGGCACTTCCGGCGCATGTAAACAGAAAGGAAAATCCCAATTGGCGAGGTGTAATTGATTTGTTTGCCAGTGAGACCGGTCAGGCACTGGCGCATATTACAACGCTTCTAAAGGATGATCTTTCTGCAGAGGTGATTGGACTTGCACAGAGAGAAGTGAGAAAACGTATTCTTACACCGTTTATGGAATCGAAGGTGCCCTACGCGCATTGGGAACAAGTGAAAAATAACTGGAATGCCGTTTGTTGTGGCAATATCGGAAGCACGGCACTTCTTCTCATGGAGGAGGGAGCGGCGAAGAAAAAACTGTTGGAGCGTATTCGCTATGCATTAACGACCTATTATCTGGGCGGTTTTGGTATGGATGGAGCTTGCCAGGAGGGACTTGGCTACTGGGTCTATGGATTTACGTATTTTACACTATTTGCACTTGCACAGAAAGAATACGATCCATCAATAGATTTAATGGCACTTGAAAAGACGGATGCAATCGCCCATTTTCAGCAGAAATGCTATTTCTATGGTGGTCGTACGATCAGTTTTTCTGATGGCGATTCAAGAGGTACCTATCCGATGGGTCTTACTTGTTGTTTGGCGGATTTGTACAGTGGTATTCGTTTTCCAGACACAGCATATGCACAAAAGCTAGATGGTGATAATTGTTGGCGCTGGGTTGGAATTTATTGGAATTGGCACTGGACACATCGCTATCTGAATGATGTAGAAAAGAGAAAAGCGCAGGATCCAAAGCCATTAGAGCAAAGTGGTGCTGAATTATTAAAGGATGCAGAGTGGTGCATAGTAAGAGGAGCAAAAAACACTGCTGTAATTGCCAAGGGTGGAAATAATGGTGAATCCCACAATCATAATGATGTTGGAAGCTTCTACTATCTGGTTGAGGGAGATGCAATTTTGGATGATCTTGGAGCCGGAGAATATACAAAAGATTATTTTTCAGAGAAACGTTATGAAATCTTCTGTAATCGAGGAAAGAGTCATAATATTCCAATTATCGGAGGCGTGGATCAGAAGGAAGGAAATGAGTACCGTGCCGATCGGTTTGAATTGACAAAAGATCACAGCATTTTTATTTCCTTTGCGAAGGCGTATGGCATTGAAGCACAGAAGGTCTATCGTGAGATTTGGCTTGATGAACAGTCTGGTGCGCTTACTGTGTGCGATTATATTCAGTGTAGACCAGGAGTATCGGTCTATGAAAATCTTGTCACAAGATTTCCAGTGAGCGTGGAGGCAGATGGTGTCGTAATTCATGGAGAAAAGCATTCGGTTAAGTTAGAGGCAGAGGGATGCCAGAGTGCATTTTCTGTTAAAACCGTGGATCATTCCAATCATGAAGGTAAATTAGAGCAAATTTATGTGATCAGTTGGGAAATCGATTGCAGCGAACCACAAAACAGCAAAATTGGTATTGCGGATTGCAAAATTTGTTTACACAGAATGGAATAAATAAGGTATAATTAATAAAGGGGCGGACGATCGTTTGCCCATTTCAAAAAAAAGAGGGAGGAACAAGTGAGAAAATTTAGCGTGAAAAGAAAAGTAAGTGCTCTTTTGATGGCGATTTCGCTTGCTGCGTCTGGAAGTTTTTCTGGGATAGATATACTGGCAGCAGAAGAAACTGGATTAGCGGAAGTAAGCACGTACCAACAGGAAGATTTGACATCCTATGAGCAGGAAGGACCGATGCAGCAGCCAGTAGTTGTAGGGGAAATGATATCGGATCCTGTTCTGAATGAAACCGTTCCACAGCAGACAACAGCAGAAGAAAAGATGATATCGGAGGTTTCAGAGCAGCCAACACAGTCCGAGTCAACACAAGCGTCTGACATTGTGGAGGGTACATCTCAGGAGATAACTTCGCAAGAGGTTACAAGTGAAACAACAAGTGAAACATCAACTTCTTTGGCGGGCACTTTGCCGGATGAGAATACTTCAAAGGAACCGATGCCAGAGAGTAGCAGTGAGATATCTTCTATAGACCTTTCATCTGAAGAGTCTGTTCAAGAGACTTCAGATGAATTTGAGGAAACTTCTAATCTGTATGAGGAAGAGTCTTCGGAAGAAGAGACAGAAGAGACAGAGGAAGAAGAGACAGAGGAAGCGTCTACAGAGGATGAATATGGAATTGCATTATTGGATTTAGGTGATGTAACACAAATTATTCAGATTCTATCCTGTCGAATTGAAGGGGCACAGGTTGTTGTAAAGGGAAAGATCAATCAGAAGTTTAAGACTTCGGATAATACGTTGTATCTGTTTGAAGAGCCAATGTATCAGAAGGATATTACAAGCCGTCCAATCGCGCAGGTAAAAAAGGAAGACAGTTTTGAATTTTCAGTTCCACTTAACAATAATACAGCACAGTCAAGATTGTATTCGAAGTTTTTCGTCGGAATGAAATTTAAAGATGGAACGTATCAGTCACTCAGTGATGGCTATTTTATTACGAATCCAGAGGCGCTTGCGTCAAATCAGTCCGCTTATCCACAGGCAAAGAGTAAGAAAGGCTTGCTTACAGATACCGCATTTGGAACAGATATTGAAGAATTGGGTCTTAGTTATACAAATGTAAATATTACTGTGAACGAACTATTTCAAGGAGGTGGATGCTCCTATACGTATAATGGAAAGACGTATCAGTATTCATCACAGTACATTGCAAAGTTGGATCAGACGCTTCTTTTATATCAGCGAAACAACATTATTGTAAATGCAATTTTGTTATGGCAGCCAGATGGAAATTATAAATTTGGTTATCCAGGAGCAAATGCAGCAATCGGTGCGTACCATGGATGGAATGTTGTCTCGCAGGAAGGAATTGAATGTATATCAGCGGCAATTCATTTTCTGGGGGAGCGCTATGGAAGAAGTGATAACGCGTATGGACATATTACAAACTGGATAGTCGGAAATGAGGTAAATGCAGATATTTCGTGGAATTATACGGGTCATCAGTCTGCAGTGGAGTATGCATATATTTATACCAATATGCTTCGAATTACCAGTCAGGCTGTTAAGAGCAGTTGTGCACACGCAAGAATTTTCATGTCACTTGATATGTATTGGCATGGTGTATCCGGTGGAACACGCTATGATGGAAAAGAAATGATTGACTATGTCAATACCTATATGAAGGCCGAAGGTGATATTGAGTGGAACATCGCATTTCATCCGTATGGAAATCCACTGACAGAAGTGGAATGGTGGAATGATAATGCAGCTTTTAATGAAAATGCTACATTTATTTCAATGGAAAATATTTCTGTTTTAACAGGATATCTATGTAAAAATGGATTGCAAAATCCAAATGGCTCGGTAAAGCATGTTATGTTGTCTGAGCAGGGATATACATCTCATTCTTTTAATCAGGGAAATGTGGAATGGAAGCAGGCAGCGGCGTTAGCATATGCCTACTATGTTGCAGAGGCAAATCCGTATATTGATGCGTTTATTGCAATGAGAGAGATAGATGCGAGGCCAGAGGCAGATGCTGGAATTCATCAGGGACTCTGGTATAATGATGAGAATAAGGCATGGTGTACCTTTGCAAAGAAGCCGGCGTGGACGGTATGGAAATATATTGATACGAATCAGTCCTTTAGTTACACGGATTCATTGGCACCACTTGTAGGGCTTTCCTCATTTTCTTCCGTATACGGTTCTGTTATGGCAGCAAAAAATCGAAGTGTGGATCTTGGAACTGGCGGATATGCAGTTTCCCATAATGCAGGAAATTCGTTGATGAATGGATGGTATGGAGAATATGGTTTGACTGCATTTACCGCAGACAGTCAAAGAGTTGCGGTGACGGCAGGTGCAAATAGTCCATTTACATATGCAGGAATTGCGCGTCAGGGAGCCGTTGATTTTTCTTCACAGCGTTATTTCTCATTCTTAATTACAGGAACAGCTGGTGCTTCTCAGAATTTGCGAGTGCGTATGCGTTTTACAAGTGGACAGGATACGCTTGAAACGGAGGTTGCGCTGAAAAAAGATACCAATCAGATGATTTATGCGGATCTTGGAGATTGGAAAGGCAAAAGCAGTGTTTCTAAAATTCAGATCTGGGTACAGCAGGATGGAACTGAAAATTGGCAGAATGGAAGCTTTTCAATTACCAATATCTGTCAGAGTAGTAGCATTGATACAACAATAACGCCATCGCTTACGATTACCGAATCTGGTTATATCGATGTCACTGCAAGTGGTTTTTCAGCATATTGCAAAATAAGTGGAACAAAACCAATTGCAAGAGTGGAATATAGTGCATGGAATATTGCAGCAAGTACGGAAACAACGATTACCAAACAGGGCAGTATTTCGGATGGATATTCCAAGTGTGAGTTCTCTGTTTCAGAATTTGGTGGGAAGACAGGGGCATATGGCGTCCGAATTGTCGCATATGATACCGATAATGTGGCATCAAAGCCGGCGCTAGTCAGTGTTACGGTGAAAGGTGCATCGGAAGCACTTGTAATTTATAATGCGTACACAACGGATGTTTCCTATACTGGATTTAATGTTACTGTAGAAGCTGCAAGTGACTATGGTCTATCTTCAGGATCTTCGATTGCTGTGTGGAGTAGTTCAGGGGGTCAGGCGAAAACATTAATCTGGTATCCGCTTCACTTCTCAAATGGAAAAGCAACAATCCGAGTTAACATTGCAAGTCATGGAAACTGGACTGGTGAATACAATTGTCATGCATATGTTATGGACAATAAAGGAACAAAGAAATTATATGCATTGACTGCATCCGTTCCAGCGCGGACACCAAAAATCACATCTGCATCTGTAACAGAAGTCAACCTGTCTGGTTATCAGGTGTCTGCAAGTTTTGAATGTCCACTTGGTGTTTCACGAGCAGAGATGAAGACTTGGACGGACAGACTTGGAAAAGAAAGTGCTGTCACAAAAGCAATGACAGTAACCGGGTCAAAAGTTTCTTCACAGGTATTTACATCATCCTATCAAAATTATGGTGGAACGTATCATTCGGTTATTTCTGTATACGACAAGGCTGGAAATTGTGCAACTCGTACAGTAGATGTGCAAGTCCCAGAGAATGTGGATGTTGTACCTTCGCAGTCACCGAAAGCAATTTACAATGGTGTCGATTATGCACCAGTCTTTAATGCCACATTTTATCTGAATTACTATTCGGATTTGAAAGCAGCGTTTGGAAGCGATCAGAAAGCAGCGTTACGTCATTTTGTTGAATGTGGAATGAAAGAAGGTCGTCAGGCAAGCTCAGAATTCAATCTCGAAATTTATAAGGCAAACTATTCGGATTTGAGAAAGGCGTTTGGATCGAATAAGGTTTTGTACTATCAGCATTATATCGCGTATGGTAAATCAGAAGGTCGAAACGCGAAAAAGCTGATTTCGGATGATGAGGGAAATAAATCCGACGATAAAGCTGATACGAAGCCAGACGATAAGGGCGACACAGACACCCGTCCATCAATACCAGCTGAGGAAAAGAAGTATTCTGCGGTATATAGTTACACATATTATAAAAATGCATATGCTGATTTAAGAGCCGCATTTGGAACTGATTCTGCAAAATATTTCCAGCACTTCCTTCAGTGCGGAATGAATGAGGGACGTCAGGCGAGTGCAGCATTTGATGTGAAGGTGTATAAAAATAATTATGCTGATTTGCGCAAGGCTTTTGGCAATAATACTATTCTGTATTATAAACATTATATGGAATATGGAAAAAAGGAAGGAAGAAACGCAACATCATCGGATCATACAGATAACAGTGGAAAAGATGAAAACACTGGAAGTAATACTGGAAATAACGATAAGAATGATTCAAAACCATCTGCATCTACAGTCTATAATGGTGTAAATTATGCACTTGTGTATGATTATGAATATTATAGAAAAAAATATGCCGATTTGCAAACAGCGTTTGGCGATGACCCAGAAAAGTATCTGCAGCATTTTGTATTGAATGGAATGCGTGAAGGCAGACAGGCGAGCGGATCGTTTAACTTGGCAGCATACAAAGGGCGTTATGCCGATTTAAGAAAGGCGTTTGGAAATAATAATGCAGCATATTATATGCATTATATGAACAATGGAAAGGCAGAGGGAAGAAACGCAAATTAAAAACGTGCATTAAAAAGTACGGACGGTCCGAAGAAGGAATATGAAAAAGAAGCTATTGTAGTGGTCAAAATTAAGATCACACAATAGCTTCTCTTTGTTGTAGCAATCGTTGGGGTATAGTTACTTAGAATCACTTGGCTATTTGATTTTTTTTAGCAAAGAAACATCCTCTTTTGTGCAGCCATCCTGTGAATAGCGTGCTTTTTCATAAAGCGTATGCAAAAGGCGTGTGCGTTCATCGTCGGAAAGACCAGCATATTCTTCCAACTCAGAAGGTGTAAAGGATACAGGGATCGCATTGCCAGCTTTTTTATTGGAAGCGCTTCCTTTTTCAATTTGCCTTTTGAAGCGTTTTCGGATTGCAGCATTTGGATGAAATAGTGAAGAGAAAAGCGAATCACTTGACTTCTTTTCGACATTCTGTATGAAAGAAGATTCCGTCTCTTCGTTAATAAATTCCTGCATGTCGCCGGAGGTGGCAGTAGGCTTATAAAAGCGGTGAACGAGCAGAAGAATTGCATAACCGATACCAACAAGTGCCCCTGCACTGACTGCAAATGCGATTACGGCAAAGATAATATCATAGAGCATTTTTAACCAGGCAGGAGTTGGCTTTACATCTCCAAGCATTGCAGATTGACCGGAAGGGGCAAGGGATTCTGCTACTGTTTCCACAACTGCCTGATCCTCGGATGAGAAATGAGAGAAGACCCATCGGAGAAAATCGCGAATGGCAATTCCAATGGAAGAGACAATATGATCCAAAGGAATCAGTGGTAGGACGAGCATAACCATGAGAGCCAGAATTGAAAAAGCCATCATTAGGGCTCGGTTTGTGGAGATGATTTGTTTGCCAGGAAGATTTGCAATGCCTCGTCTGCTGTAGAGATAGCTATTTAAGCTTCTTAAGTTTATATAGACAAGAAAATCAGCTAGCCAGACAAAGGTTAACCAGTAAATCAGATTCTGCGGTTCTGGCTTTTTTAATAGTGCACATATAAAAAACAAAAGAACAAAGTAACCTAAAAAGCCCGCACTGGGTGAGTCTAACAGACCACCTGATTTGGTTACGTTTTCGTCGACGATCTCATAGTCATCTGTCTTGTGTAAGCGGGATGGAATCCGCACGAGCATGATAATGACGGAGAGCACCAGAAGATACAGCTTTTCAAAAAAGTGGATGCCAAGAAAAAAGAGCAAAGCAGCGCAGATAATTCCAGCAAACAGATAGCTGACGAAATGCTTCATCTTTTTTTCTCCCCATGCAGTAACGACAAATGGAATCACCAAAAGAAAGCTGTGAAAAAAGTAAAATAGATACTCGGAAGGAAAAAGTAGGCAGGAGAGAAACGCAGTAATTCCGAGAATGAGTAAAAATCCGTGAATCTGCTCGGTTAGAACTTCAAGTTTAATTCTCATATTTGTTTACCTCCCATCGTACAATTTCCAGATTTGGTGCTGCTTTTATGCGAAGCTCCATGTCATCATAGAGAGGTGCAATCCACATCGCACTGCTGCCAGTTTTGATTAGTTCCTGAAAAGCTTCTTGTAAGGAATCATTCATAGAATTTGAAATCATGATATAAAGTGGCGCAGTGGCAGTATTGCTTTTTGCAAGTTCCTTTAACTGATCTGTGCAGGAGACAATGGTTCTTGTCAGATCAATTCGGGCAAGCACCTCTGCGATTGCATTGACATGGCGAAGTCCACTTCCCGTTGGAATGACCGCAACCTGATCGGTGATTGCATCACTTCCATTGCAGATCATTCTTGTTGGAACCGAAGCATTTAAAAAGTAGTAGCTGATCGAAGCAGCAAGGCGGATGGCGACTTCGTGAAGTTGTTCGTAGACCCATACGGTTTCAGTTTCTAGATTTAAGATAATGATTGCTTCCTGGGAAGAGGTGGAATCATGGACATTGACCATTAAATCACCGGTTCGAGCGCTAGCGGTCCAGTTGATGCTATTCATTGGATCAGTAAATGTATAGTCGCGGATGCCGCGAAATTCAAACGGATCCTCGTACAGAAACTGACGACTTGTCATGGTGCCAATCATCTTTTTGAATGGCACATCAAGGCGGTCGATATTTAAATAGCGTGGATACACATACAAGTATGTATTTTGCGAAAGTGTACCAACATAGTCACTCGTCATAAGAAGATTTGATGAGATGATATCAGACTGTGTGATTTCATAGTAGCCACGTTTTTGACAAGAAAAAACAAGCTTTCTTCGTATTCGCTGGTTAAACAGTACTGAAAAAATATCACTCTTATAATTAAAATCAGAGACACTTGTATTTTCCATATTGTGAAAGACAAGATTTCGACTAACCTGAAATTTTACATTCAGATAGGCGAGCGGAAGCAGCTTTCGATTCTCGATTACTTCTGTTAATGAGGCTTCCTCACCCTCTAACACTGCCTTGTCTTGAAATTGGATGGAGACAGAAAGCTTTTTGTCCCAGAGATTTCGGTAAATCCAGTCCTGCAATAGATACAAAAGTCCTGCCGCAGCAAGTAAAAGAAGTATTTTCATAGATAAAACTCCTTAGTTTTCTCAGTGTTTTTCCCAGTTTTCGGTCGGAACAGCGACATCGGACAGCAGTTTTTCAATGATTTCCGCGCCAGTTGACTGGCTTCCAACACCGCGGCTTAAGACAAGACGGTGGGCAAGAACTGGAACGGCAACCGTCTTGATATCTTCAGGAACGACAAAATTTCGCTCCTGAAGAAATGCGTATGCTTTTGCGGCATTTAAAAGTGCGAGTGTTCCTCTTGGGCTGACACCGGTAACAACATAAGGATGGCGGCGACTCTGCTGGGAAAGCTCTGCCATATAGTCAAGAAGAAGCGGATGAAGATAGACTTTTTTGTATTCCTGCTGTGCTGCGAGGATTTCCTCTGTGGTGCAGACAGCGGATAGTTTAGCAAGTGGCTGTGCACGTTCAAAGCGGGTTAAAATGGAAAGCTCCTCTTCCTTGGACGGCAGCCCCATAGAAAGCTTCATAAAGAAACGGTCCAACTGCGCCTCTGGAAGAGGGAAGGTTCCAGTAGTCTCAACTGGGTTTTGGGTAGCGATAACAATGAATGGAGCTGGAAGTGGTCTCGTTGTTCCATCAACGGTAACCTGACGCTCCTCCATACATTCAAGGAGTGCGGACTGGGTTCGAGGTGTGGCACGGTTAATCTCATCTGCCAATAAGATGTTACAGAAAACAGGGCCGGACTTAAAGACAAATTCGCCTTGTTTTTGATTGTAATAGTTGAGCCCAGTCACATCAGATGGCAATAAATCCGGTGTAAACTGTACACGGGAAAAGGAGGCATCCAGAGAGCGAGCGAGTGATTTTGCCATCACGGTCTTGCCAGTTCCCGGAACATCCTCCAATAAGATATGACCGCCAGAAATCAGGGAAGTCATGACCATATCGATCACCTTTCCCTTTCCAACGATCACGGATTCAATGTTTTCTTTTAATTTCGTTAATGTACTCATAGAATCTCCTTTTCTGAAGCATTTAAATTTTGCTTTTAGTATAACATAGTTGTTGAAAAAAGTGGAAAAAATATGCAGCTAATCAATAGGAAAGTTCAATATATAAATTCGTGTACAATCAATCAGGAAATTGTTTGCCGGTAGCATCCATATGAAAATGGTCTTTGTATACAAGTTCCGAGAGTGTAACGAATTCATAGCCTTTTGACTGTAATGTTCGAATAATGGTTTCTAATGCATCCTTTGTATATTTAGCGCCATTGTGCATTAAGATGATGGAACCGTTTGAAAGATCTGGATTATTGGCAGTTCGGTCAATGATGGATTGGACACCATAGTTCTTCCAATCTAAGCTGTCGATATTCCATTGAATGCTAAGATAGCCGCATTCGGTTGCTGTTTGTATGACCAGATTGTTATAATCACCATAGGGTGGTCGAAAGAAACACATATTTTGCCCGGTCAGTTCTTTTACCGTGCTATGAACCATCATCAACTCCTCTCGAATTTGTTCTTTTGCGAGTTTACTCATTTCGGGGTGTGTTTGTGAGTGATTGCCAATGTCATGACCGGCAGCGGCGATGGCTTTTACATCGTCTGGATAGGCGTCAACCCAACTGCCTGTCAGAAAAAAAGTGGCATGAATGTGATTTTTCTCTAAAATCGAGAGCAGTTCGGCTGTGTCTTCATTTCCCCATGCAGCGTCAAAGGTGAGTGCAACTTTTTTCTGGTCGGTTTGGACACAGTAGACAGGAAGATCCCGTGATCCCACAGTGGTGCTTACCATAACAGCAGCGGGTAGCATAAGTGCACTAATTAGAAGAAGCAAAAAAGTGCCAGAGAGCAATAGTGTGCTTAGTGGTACCGGATGAAAGGGACGTTTTGGATTATAAGACATGAGTGGATTCCTAACTTCTTTTTAGTAAGTGATATGAATAGAAAGACCGATTCATGCTGATTTTTCTTATTGTATGTTTCGATTATCTGTAGTACAATACAAGCTAGAACCAAAAAAATCAAAGCGATAAGACGCAAAAAATGAAATGAATAAGAAAAATGAACTAGGAGAGGATGGTCTTCAACAAATGTATTATGTAGATGAACATATTAAAAACACAAATCGCGTATTTCCGCAGCAGGGACGTTATGAATATTTGCGTTATGATATGAATGAAAATCCTGAGGGGCTTCCGAAGGATTTTGTGGACAGCGTAGTAAAGGAAATTACACCAGAGTTTCTTTCGATTTACCCGGAGCCGGATCGTTTCTTAAAGAAATATGCTGCTTACATTGGTGCATCTTATGAAAATGTGGTGGCGGTAAATGGATCGGATATGGGAATTCGCTATCTGTTAGAGACATTTGGCGAAAAGGGGAAAGATGTAGTTACCGTTGCACCAAGCTTTGAGATGTACTGGGTCAACTGCAGTATTCTCGGTCTTCATCATGTTCCGGTTGCATATGAGGCGGATCTAACAATTTCAATTGACAAGATTCTAGATGCGATTACGGAAAATACGAGAATAGTTGTATTATTAAATCCAAATAATCCGATTGGCAATGTTTACACTGAGGAAGAACTGAAAAAGGTGATCGAGAAGACAAAGAAAGTTGGTGCAATCGTTATTATTGATGAAGCATATCATTATTTTTATCCGAATACCTTCTTAAAATACGCGCTTCAAGAAGAAAATGTGGTTCTGCTTCGTACATTTTCTAAGCTGTTTTCCATTGCAGCATGTCGTCTAGGTGTGATCATCAGCAATCCGCAGATTATTCACTATGTAAAAAATGCAAAACTCACGTTTGACGCAAATGCAATTGCATTATTATTCGCGGAGCGTATTCTGGACCATCCGGAAATGATTGAACAATTAATTGAGACAGAGAAAGAAGGCAAAGCATATACACTGGAAACATTGAAAGCTCATGGCTACCAGGTAAGAGACTGCCGGGGAAATTTCATCTTTGTCATACCAAAGCATCCAGCAGCCGAGTTAGCTAGAAGGTTGGAAACAGAAAAGAAGATTTTAGTAAAGTCCTACGGAAATGAGATGCTGAAAAAATATCTTCGTATTTCCGTGGGTTCAAAGACGGCTATGGCGCGCTTTCTTGTGGCATTTTTTGAACTTGATGAAAGCGAAGAATAACGTAAGAGTAATACTATAAGAATAACAGTAATAACAAAAGCATAAGCGCAATAACAAAGTAACAACATAAAGTAACAACATAAGGAGATCAATTTGAAGAAAGTCATTACTTATGGTACGTTTGATCTGTTACACTATGGACATATTAATCTGCTCAAACGGGCAAAGGCACTGGGCGACTATTTGATTGTCGGTGTGACAACAGACAGTTATGATATTAGCAGAGGAAAATTGAATGTCCAGCAGTCTCTAATGGAGCGTATTCAGGCGGTAAAGGATACCGGACTGGCAGATGAAGTCATACCGGAAGAGTATATTGGACAAAAGATTGATGATATTCGGCGATATCATATTGATATTTTTGCAATCGGATCGGACTGGGAAGGAAAGTTTGATTATTTAAAGGAATATTGCGAGGTAGTGTATCTGCCTCGTACTGCTAATATTTCCAGTACGAAGCTTCGTCGGGAAAACAGCGGAATTCGTCTGGGAATTATTGGTTATGAGCCGATGGTTGAGAAGTTTATCACAGAGTCCCGCTATGTGGGAAATGTGGAATTGTCAGGTATTTTTGTGCCACCGACAGATAACACTTCATTCGTGAAAAATGGTTTTATAACAGGTGACGATTCATTGATGAGAAACGATGCCGGAGGGCCTCTTATTTATAAAACATTGCAGGCGTTGCTTGATGACAGCGATGCAGTCTATGTTGTAACGTCACCGGATGAGAGAGCAATGTATAGCCAAAAAGTGTTGGAACAGAGAAAACATGTGCTCTGTGAATCACCTGTCTCATTAAAGAAAGAGGGTGCTTTGTTTTTGACTGCACTTGCAAAGAAAAATGGATGCGTCTTTTTAGAAGCAATTAAAACAGCATATTTTATGGCATTCAACCGTCTTGTCCTTTTGGCAAAGAGTGGAGAGGTTGGAAGCATTAAAGCAGTTGAGGCCACTTGTACACAGATGATACCTCCGCCACCAGGATATCAAAGGGGGGGATTTGGAAGTATGGCGGTCTGGGGGCCATTCGGCTTACTATCTATATTTTCAATATTGGGGACCGATTACAAAAAATGTGATATGGTAACATACCAGACAAAAGATAGTTTAGATTTATTTTCTCGGATTGATTTTCTGTACTCGAATGCAGTGGCATCCATGAAAACGGGAATCGGAGTTAAGTCAGAAGGAGAACTGGTGATCACGGGCACGAAGGGATATATCTATGTCCCGTCTCCATGGTGGAAGACCGATTACTTTGAAGTGCGCTATGAGGATTTCACACAAAACCGACGCTATTTTTATAAGCTTGATGGAGAGGGCCTTCGCTATGAGATTGCTGCTTTTTCACGAGCAATTCAAAAAAGTGTGAATACAAGCTGTTTGGATGAAACGATTACGGCTTCTGTTAGTAGCATTATGGAACAGTTTTATGATAAGACAAATAAAAATCATGCATTTATCGTATAGATATAAAAAAACGTTTGGAATTACCAAAGCTAAATGAAAGAATTCAACCTTCTAGAAGGTAGAAAGATGAATTGTCAGAAGAAACGCTAAAAAAGATTTTGTCAAAAGGTCTGGTATTTTGTCTAAAATATGCTATACTATAAACTTGAAAAACTCAAATAGAGAGGAGAAACAAAATGGCCAAAAGAAAAAAGAAATCGGCCAAGACACCACTGCTAATTGTGGTACTTGTATTGACGGTCCTGATTTTGGCTGGACTTTGCGTATTTTATTTTGGATTAAAGCATTATCTCGGCAGAATGAATTATGTAGATGACAGTGATATTACCATTAATTATGATTTGTTAACAGCAGATGGTGATGACGACGTAGAAGGATTTACGGAGATGGAGACATTGGATGCAAAAGTTGCATCTGTTTTTGCAAATGAGGTAAAGGCTGGAGAGAATATTGATATTGCATCGGATGGTGGCGTATATAATATTCTGTTAATTGGTTCTGATACTAGAAATGGTTGGTATGGAAATTCAGATTCGATGATTTTGGCATCGATCAATTCCGAGACAAAGACGATTTACATGACGAGTTTCATGCGTGACTTGTATGCAAATATTCCAAATGTCGGTATACGAAAGCTTAACAGTGCTTATGCAATTGGTGGAGGCCCACTGCTTGTCTCAACAATTGAGAGCAATTATCGTATTGATATTGATAATTATGCATCGGTTGACTTTAGTTCAATGGCGCATATTATTGATTTAGTTGGAGGTGTAGATCTGGAGGTTTCTACAGAAGAAGCAAAATATGTGAATATGTATCTTGATGAACAATGTAGGCTCCAGGGCTTGAATGCATCGGACTATTATATTTCGGGTGGTGGAGTGACACATTTAAACGGAAATCAGGCGGTAGGATTTGCAAGAATTCGTTATACTAGTCGTGGAAGTGAACATTCTGATTATGGCCGTACTTCCAGACAGAGGGAAATTTTGGTACAGTTGATACAAAAAGCTCGTTCTCTGGATGCAACAACCTTGCTTTCTGTTGTAAATGAGATGTTGCCGTTAATTACACACAACATGGATACGGCAACATTAACGAGTTTGATTGCAAATGCAGCTTCTTATATTAATTATGATGTTCAGGCTGACCGTATTCCGTATGATGGACTTTACTCAAATATGGGTGAAGAGTTGGTGCCAGATTTTGAGGCAACGATCAATCGCTTACATCAGACTATTTACGGAAACTAATAAAATCAAATCATTAAAGTTATATAGCTGTTTACTCTATTAAAAGATAATCAAAGAAATTTGAAAGATAAGAAATAGATTTCGTCCTGTCAGAAATGGCAGGGCGAAATTTTTTTTGTAAAAAAAGAAAAAAGTGCTTGACAGATTTTAAAATTGTGTTATAGTATTTATAGAACAAATGAAACACACATAACTCGCAGCCACGAAGGACATTACGGAGTTGTTCGAAAGCGGTAGCTTTGCCGTGATGACAGTAGATAGAGTGGCAGACAGGAGGGGCTATGAACATTAATAAATTTACACAGAAATCAATGCAGGCGGTTCAGGATTGTGAAAAGCTTGCTTATCAATATGGAAATCAGGAGATCGATCAGGAACATCTGGTCGTTGCTCTGTTACATCAGGAAGACAGTCTGTTTGCAAAGTTGATTACTAAGATGGATATTCAGCTTGAATACTTTGACAACAGTGCTGTACAGACATTGGAAAAGAAAGTAAAGGTATCTGGTGGAAATGGTCAGCTTTACGTCAGCAATGCATTAAATAAGGTACTTGTCAGTGCAGAGGATGAAGCAAAGGCAATGGGAGATGAGTATGTTTCCGTTGAGCATCTTGTGTTGTCCTTAATTCGTTATCCAAACGATGCGGTAAAGGAATTGTTCCGCGAGTTTGGCATTACCAGAGAGCGTTTCCTTCAGGTATTGTCCACCATCAGAGGAAATCAGAGAGTAACATCCGATAATCCGGAAGCTACTTATGATACATTGAACAAATATGGTAGTGATCTTGTTGATAAGGCAAGAGATCATAAGCTTGATCCAGTAATCGGACGAGACAGCGAGATTAGAAATGTTGTACGTATTCTTTCACGTAAAACAAAGAACAACCCTGTTTTAATTGGTGAGCCTGGTGTTGGTAAGACTGCAGTTGTAGAGGGTCTTGCGCAGCGTATTGTTCGCGGTGATGTGCCGGAAGGCTTAAAGGATAAGAAAATTTTCTCACTTGATATGGGCGCACTGGTAGCAGGTGCAAAGTATCGTGGTGAGTTTGAGGAGCGTCTGAAAGCCGTTCTGGATGAGGTCAAGAAGAGCGAAGGAAAGATTATCCTTTTCATTGATGAGCTTCATTTGATTGTCGGCGCAGGCAAGACCGATGGCGCGATGGATGCCGGTAACATGTTAAAGCCAATGCTTGCAAGAGGTGAGCTTCATTGTATTGGTGCGACAACACTTGATGAGTATCGCAAATATATTGAAAAGGATCCGGCACTAGAGCGTCGTTTCCAGCCAGTTCTAGTTGATGAGCCAACCGTAGAGGATACGATTTCAATCTTACGAGGTCTGAAGGATCGTTATGAGGTTTACCACGGCGTAAAAATTACGGATGCCGCACTGGTAACGGCAGCGACATTGTCGAATCGTTATATCTCCGATCGTTTCCTTCCAGATAAGGCAATTGATCTGGTTGATGAGGCTTGTGCTCTTGTAAAGACTGAGATGGATTCCATGCCAGCTGAGATGGATGAGTTAAGCCGTAAGATTATGCAGCTTGAAATTGAGGAGGCTGCACTAAAGAAAGAGACCGATCATCTGTCACAGGAGCGTCTGGAAACTCTTCAGCAGGAGCTTTCCAGTCTGCGTGAGCAGTTTTCAGGCATGAAGGCTCAGTGGGACAATGAGAAAAAGTCGGTTGACCATTTAAGCAAGCTGCGTGAGGAGATCGAGCAGGTTCATCAGCAGATTGCTCAAGCACAGCAGCAGTATGATCTGAATAAGGCAGCAGAGTTGCAGTATGGCAAGCTGCCACAGTTAGAGAAGCAGCTGGCAGCAGAGGAGGAATCCGTAAAATCAAAGGATCTTTCCCTTGTACACGAGGCGGTTACCGATGATGAAATTTGCCGTATCATTTCGAAGTGGACTGGTATTCCAGTTGCCAGATTGACTGAGGGTGAGCGTGAGAAGACACTTCATCTGGCTGATGAGCTTCACAAGAGAGTCGTTGGACAGGATGAGGCAGTCGAGAAGGTGACAGAGGCGATTCTTCGTTCCAAAGCCGGAATCAAGGATCCATCTAAGCCAATCGGTTCCTTCCTCTTCCTTGGACCTACTGGTGTTGGTAAGACAGAGCTTGCCAAGGCACTTGCTCAGAACCTGTTCGATGATGAAAACAACATGGTTCGTATTGATATGTCGGAATACATGGAGAAGCATTCGGTATCTCGTCTGATCGGAGCGCCTCCGGGATACGTTGGATACGATGAGGGTGGTCAGCTGACAGAGGCCGTACGTCGTAAACCGTACAGTGTTGTTCTGTTTGATGAGGTCGAGAAGGCTCATCCAGATGTATTTAACATTCTGCTTCAGGTACTGGATGATGGACGAATCACCGATTCTCAAGGTCGCACCGTAGACTTTAAGAATACGATTCTGATTATGACTTCCAATATTGGTTCCTCGTATCTGCTTGACGGAATTGATGAGGATGGCAATATCAAACCAGACGCAGAGTCTGCTGTTATGAATGATCTTCGTGGTCATTTCCGTCCAGAGTTTTTGAATCGTCTTGATGAGATTATCCTCTTCAAGCCACTCACGAAGGACAACATTGGCAACATCATTCATCTGATGGTAGCAGATGTGAACAAGCGTCTTGAAGACCGTGAACTGTCCATTTCTCTGACGAAGAATGCCGAGCATTACATCGTTGAGCATGGATATGATCCAGTATATGGTGCAAGACCGTTAAAGCGTTACCTGCAGAAGAACGTCGAGACACTTGCAGCAAGAATCATTCTTTCTGGAGAAGTTCACGCACAGGATGTTATTGAGATTGATGTCGGTGATGGTGGTTTGAAGGCAGAAGTTGTTCATACACCTAAGAAGGCATAAAAGGGTCTTTCGTCAATCATGAATATCACTTGCAATTTTTATTGATTGATAGTATAGTTTAAGAGGTATCTTCTAAAGAAGATGCCTCTTTTCTAATACTAATTAAAAAAGTCAGTAATTATTCAAAACTAGAAAAAACACTGAATTGGATTGTTGCTGACAGACAATATAGAGGATATGAGAGGCTTAGAGTAAAGATTATGAAAATCAGTGAATTGCTGCAGCGTATTGATTATACAGTATTGCAAGGAGATCTTTCAGAAGAAATAACAGGTATCTGTCATGATAACCGTATGCTTCAAAAAGGAGATGCTTTTATCTGTATCTCAGGCGCACGTTTTGACACACATACAATGGCAGGGGAACTGGCAAAGAAAGCAGCACTTCTTGTTGTTGAAAAGTCAGTTGAACTGGATGCTGATTGTAAAACAGCAGTTGTGCAGGTCGCATCTACGAGAGATGTAGTTGCAGCACTTGCAGCAGCCTTTTATGGATATCCATCTGAAAAGATGGTTTGTATCGGAATTACAGGATCAAAGGGTAAGACAACATGCACTCATATGATGGCTGATATTTTGCGCGCAGCTGGTTATTTAACTGGCACCATTGGCACAAACGGCGCGATTCTTCCGGCAGGATGCGATCATGCTGTGTGGGGATCCGATAAATACAGCTGTGCACCATGCAATGAGACACCGGGCTATGACTGCTATGAATTAAATAATACGACTCCGGATCCAATGGAGCTTCAGATGTATCTGGCAATGATGGTAAAGGCAGGATGTACACATGTTGTTTTAGAGGTTTCATCACAAGGTATGAAGCAAAAACGTGTGGCGACAGTAGACTTTGCTTACGCAGTATGGACAAACATTGAGACAGGTGATCACATCGGACCAAATGAGCATAAAGATTTTGAAGAGTATTTATGTTGCAAGGCTATGCTGTTAAATCAGAGCCGCCGTGCATATGTCAACTGTGATGATCGTCATCTTGATGCTTTTATGAAATATGTGACTCTTAGTGATGGTTTGGATGGCCGCACAAAGCAGGTATTTTATTATGGAGAAGGTGAAAAGGCTGATTATCATATTGGCAATTTAAAGAAGAGCCAAAATGGCATGTTGGAAGCACCGGGTATTGAATTTACAATGAGCGGCGCACTTGATGCTGACATTAAGGTTAATCTGCCAGGTGATTTCAATATGTATAATGCGGCAGCGGCCGTTGCTATTGCACATGATATGGGAATTGCCACTGATACTATCAATAGGGGATTAACTCATTTAAGGATTCGCGGTCGTTTTGATATTGTGTTCAATAATGGTCATTTTGCAGTCTGTGTTGATTTTGCCCATAATGGTTACAGCACAAGAAATCATCTTGAAGCACTTCGCGAATATCATCCAAAGCGTATTGTCTGCGTATTTGGTGCTGACGGAAACCGTTCCAAGTATCGCCGCTACGAGATGGGAGAGGCGAGTGCACTGTTAGCTGATTTGAGTATTGTGACTGCCGGTCACAACCGCTATGAGACATTTGATCAGATTTTTGCTGATATTAAAATTGGAATCGACAAAGCACAGAAAGAGAAAGCAGAGCCAGTTTCGTATCTGGTCATTCCGAACCGCAAAGAGGCAATCCGCTATGCGATTGAGCATGCACAGGAAGGTGATATGATTACCATTCTTGGACTTGGACATGAAAGCTACCAGGAGGAGAACGGAGTCAAGACGCCACATAGCGATATTCAGTTTGCAGCGCAGTGCTGTAGGGAGTGCTATCCGCAGGGGTGAGTGTAAGCAACCCGATAGGTTATAGAGATCGGAAGGTTGTGGGTGCAACCCGGGAGGCTATAGAGACCGGAAGGTTGTGGGTGCAACCCGGGAGGCTATAGAGATCGGAAGGTTGTGGGTGCAACCCGGGAGGCTATAGAGATCGGAAGGTTGTGGGGTGTAACCCGGAAGATTTACGAGGTGGCGCTTCGGCGAATGACTTTGTCGGCGCCCCTTGTTCCCGCGGCGCCTTCTACACACTTTTTTGTCTTAGCTACTGCGTAAGCCCGCTCCCACACGGGAATCGCCTCGTAAAGCAGTTCGCCTCAGCGCCTGCCTAGGTTTTGATGGTGCTGATCGGGAAGATTGGGTATTAGTTTAAAGGATATTGAGAGTGAATTTTAAAAGATAAACTAGTAGTGCTAAGTAACTATGAAAATATCTGAGGGAGGAAGAAAATGGATAGACAAAAGGTAAAATCAGGACTTGGATTGATGTTCTGGGGAAATATTGTGATATTATTTGCAGTAATTCCAGTGGTAGGCTGGTTTGCACTAATTGCCGGTGGAATCATGGAGTTAGTTGCAATTGCGAATTTGAGAAAACAGAGTGAAAAGTACAGTAATGCATTTTGGTTTACAATCGCCGGAATTGTACTAGGTTTCTTCACCGGTGGAGACGGATTATGGGGAACCGCGATGTCGATTCTTCATGGCCTCGCAACACTGGGCGCAACCTATTACATCTGCACGGCAACAGAGGAATGTGTAAGTACGGTATCGTATGAGGTAGCAGATTACTGTCACAGTGTATGTAACTGGTATGTAACTTGTATGGTTATTTCGTTGGCGATCAGTGCAGCAATATTTGTATTTTCGATCATTCCGCTGCTAGGATTTATTGTTGCAGCAATTGGATCCATTGCTCTTATTGTAGTTTCAATATTTAAGCTGATTGCATCAGTTCGCTTCTTGATTATGCTTTGGAAGTGCCAGGGAGTGCTGTAAGGAAGTAGTAGGATGAGTTTCTTGGTGGTGTGGAAAAGACAAATCACTAAAAAACTATAAAGTAAAATGAAAAGTGATAACATAATATTGTGAAAAGGATGGCATAGCAATTGCCATCCTTTTTGTTTCGCTATTCCCTATAGCTAATATTTCAATCCGCATACATCGATCTTTTTTTGACTGATGACGACGTTTTTATTTTAACATGTTTTTGAAAAAAAAGAATCGGAAATAGTTGACAATAAAAAGAAATAGGTTATAATGAAATTAGACATAAAATTTATTCATATAACTAATGAAAAATAGAATTAATAAGTTAAGTTGAAACCGTTGACCTGCTTTTAGAAAGGAGCATGAGCTTATGGAATATCTTGCACACATTAGTGATGATAAGACACGTAAACAAACAGTATTGGAACATTCTCAAAATGTCGCAATGCTTGCAAAGCAATACGCAGATGTATTTGAAGCTGGCAGTTGGGGATATTGTTGTGGAGAGACACATGATATTGGCAAGTATTCAGATCAATTTCAGGAAAGATTAAAAGGTGGAAAACTAGTGGATCACGCGACTGCTAGCGCTAAGGAACTTATTGCACGTGGAGGTATGTATTCACTAGCTGCATATATTACAGCAGGTCACCATGCAGGTTTACCAGATAAAGGTACTGATGCAGATGATGCAGGACGCGGAACACTTTGTGGAAGAGAAAAAAAGAAAATTCCAAATTATCAGGCATATAAGGATGAAATTAAAATTCCGGAATTAGAGCGTCCTAAAAGAATGATTGGTAAAAATGCGTTTTCAATGGTTTTTTTTCTTAGAATGATTTACTCGTGTGTAGTCGATGCGGATTTTCTTGACACAGAGAATTTTATGCAAGAAGGAAAAACGAATCGGCAGCCTGGGATTATTACTGAAGAACTGTGGGATAAGCTTACTAGTTACATAAGTTCGTGGTTAGCATGTAAGGATGAAGATACAGTAAATGGTCATCGCACTCAAATTTTAAAAAGTTGTATTAAAATGGGTGCAGAGAAGTCTGGAGTTTATACATTAACGGTACCGACAGGCGGAGGAAAAACAGTTTCGTCATTGGCTTTTGCACTACAACATGCTTGTGTTCATAAAAAGAGACGAATTATTTACATTATTCCGTACACTAGTATCATAGAACAAAATGCAAAGGTATTTCGTGAGATATTAGGAGAAAATATTGTATTAGAGAATCATTCTAATGTTAAATATGAAGAGGGGGATGAATTAAATCCAATGCAGTTGGCGGCAGAAAATTGGGACAAACCAGTTGTAGTGACAACAAATGTACAATTTTTCGAATCATTATTTTCCAATAAATCGTCTCGATGCAGAAAGCTTCACAATATTGCAGATTCAATTCTTATTTTTGATGAAGCACAGATGATTCCGTTGCCGTATTTAATACCATGTGTAGCTGCAATAGAGGAACTTGTTCAAAATTATGGATGTACAGCAGTTCTTTGCACAGCAACGCAACCAGCGTTGCAACCATTCTTTTCGGAACGAACAAAATTTACAGAAATTTGTCCAGATGTACAAGCACAATTTGCTTTTTTTAAGAGAACTCAAGTAAAGCAGTTGGGAGTTTTATCGAGAAGTGAATTAAAAGAAAGATTAAAAACTGGTAAGCAGGTTTTATGTATCTTAAATAGCAAGAAAGATTCACAGAGTTTATATCGTGAATTGGTGGATGAATTGAAATCGAAGGAAGTAGAAACAGACGAGATACAGATAGAAGAAGCAGATGAAACAAAGTTAGATTCAGTAGAAGCTTGTTTCTATTTGTCTACATATATGTATCCTACTCATCGCAGACGTAGACTTGAACAGATTCGTGAACGGTTAAAATCTGGAAAACGCTGTATCGTTATAGCGACAAGCTTAGTGGAAGCTGGCGTGGATTTGGATTTTGATACTGTTTATAGAGAACTTGCGGGAGTGGATTCTATTGTTCAGGCAGCTGGAAGGTGTAACCGAGAAGGAAACAAAAAAATTGAAGAATGTACTACCTATATTTTTGAATTTGATAAAACAAATCATCAACCATCGGAGTTAAAACTGCCAAGGGAATTGGCAAAGATTGTTGCACAACAATATTGTGATCTTGCCTCAATGGAGGCGATTGAATCATATTTTTGCCAGTTACACTCTTTAAAGAAAGAGGAATTAGACAAAAAGAAAATTTTGCCGATGTTGGAACAATATGCGAGAAAGGCAAGTTATCCATTTGCATCAGTAGCGGCTGAATTTAAACTAATTGAGAATGAAACTAAAACAATCGTAATAGGAAGAGAGCCAGAAGCAGAGAAAATCATACAGAGATTACGTTTTGGAGAATATTCAAGAGAATTAATGAGAGATGTTGGCCAATACAGTGTTCAGATTTACAAAGAAGATTATGAAAAATTGTGTGCAGCTGGATATTTGGAGGCTGTGGAAGGCTTTGATAACGAACTTGCAATACTCAAGGGAAAAGAGTTTTACAAAGAGGAGTATGGATTGCAAATGGATGTGGGTTTTGGTGATGCCATTTTTGGATAATAGATAGTTTTAGGAATGGTGCAATGGAAAGGTGGATGTAATGATAATGGTTAATGGTAACAAGAAGGAGTGAGGCAAAATGAGTGTAAAAATACATGTATGGGGGGATTATGCATTATTTTCAAGACCAGAAATGAAAGTGGAACGATGCAGTTATGATGTGATTACACCATCAGCAGCACGTGGAATTTTAGAGGCTGTATATTGGCATCCTGGCCTTATGTGGGTTATTGACAAAATTTATGTTTGTAAGCCAATTCAATTTACGAATATTCGGCGCAATGAAATAAAAAGTAAGATATCAGCAAATAATGTGTTACAAGTTATGAATGGTGCCGATAAGGAATTGTATGTCAGTGCAAAGGATGATATTGTGCAGAGGGCATCGCTTATGTTAAGAGATGTAGATTATGTGATTGAGGCACATTTTAATATGACGGATAAGGCAAACGTCACTGATAATCCGGGTAAATTTCAGGATATTTTTAAGCGACGTTTACAATCTGGAAAATGCTATCATACTCCGTATTTTGGTACACGAGAGTGCCCTGTCTATTTTGAACCATGTGAAGAGAATACGATAAAGACGGCGTATGAAGACATTGATGAGAAAGATCTCGGATTTATGCTGTATGATTTTGATTATTCAAATAAAGAAGAACCACAGCCGATTTTCTTTCGAGCGATTCTTAAGAAGGGAGTACTTGATGTACGGAATTGTGAGGTGTATCGATGATTCTGCAAGCATTAATGGAATACTATGAACGGTTGGCAGAGCAGGGAATTGTGTCAAAGCCAGGATGGAGTACAACAAAGGTATCGGATGCGATTGTACTGGATTTTGATGGCCAAATGATAGGTGTTTTGCCTCTAAAAGAGGTGATAATTCGAGAAACCAAAAAGATGGAGGTTTCGCGAGATTGCAAGGTTCCACAGATGGTTTCACGTTCCAGCGGTATCAAGGCAAATTTTCTTTGCGATAATGCAAAATATATACTTGGCATTGTTGATAAGAAAAAGGATGGAAAGGAATCAGATAAAGAGACGGAAGGTGTTGATGAAAAGGAACTTTCACGGGCTTTTGAATGCTTTGAAGCGGCAAAAAAATTACATTTACAAATTTTGAAACAAGTGCAAGGGGATGTGGCACAGGCTGTGTGCAGTTTCTTTGAAACGTGGAATCCACGTAAAGCAAGGGAAAATCCAATTATTTCTCAAAACTGGGACGAATTGACGGCAGGAGGAAATGTAGTATTTTACATCAATGGAAAGTATGCACAGGAAGACCATGCAGTAGCAATGGCTTGGGAGAAAATGTGTGTGGAAAGTGATGGAACAGAAGAACAGGTTGGAAGATGCCTGGTAACAGGAAAACAGACGGAAATTGCCAGAATTCATACAGTAATTAAAGGAGTAAGAGGAGCTCAGTCTAGTGGTGCAGCGCTTGTGTCATTCAATGCATCAGCTTTTGAATCTTATGAAAAAGAGCAAAGCTACAATGCACCAGTTGGAAAATATGCGATGTTTGCATATACGACTGCGTTAAATTATCTTTTAACACAAAGTAAATATGTGAAATTATTAGGTGATACAACAGTTGTATATTGGTCAGAGGATGCAGATATAGAGTGCAAGGATCTGTTCTTGGCAGCAAGCGAGCCAACGACTGACAATCAAGAGTTATTGGATGGAGTATTTTCAAATCTGGAAAAGGGATATGCAGTAGACGTAGATAGTGTATATAAAAATATTAATTTGAATCAGCGTTTTTATATTCTTGGAATTGCGCCAAATGCAGCACGTCTGTCTGTTCGATTTTTCTATATAGATGAGTTTGGAAAAATTCTTCAACATTTGAAGCAGCATTATGATCGAATGGAAGTTGTACGGCCAGCAAAAGATACTATTCACTATATGGGAATTTGGCGTATGCTGCAGGAAACTGTAAATAAAAAGTCAAAGGATAAAAGTCCACAGGCTTGGATGGCAGGTCGTACATTTTCTGCTATTCTTTCAGGAGGTCGTTATCCAGAAAGTATGTATTTTGCAGTGTTGGAACGTATTCGTGCAGAGCAAGATGATTCAGATGCACATAACTATAAGATTACACGTGGCAGGGCAGGAATTATTAAAGCGTATTTGATTCGGAATACAAAAAGTTTACAAGGAAGAGAGGGATTATTTGTGGCACTAAATGAAGCATGCAATGATGTTGCGTATGTATTAGGGAGAGAGTTTTCAGTGTTAGAGGATATTCAACAAACAGCCAATCCGGGAATTAATGCAACGATTAAAGATCGCTATTTTAATTCAGCGTGCGCAACACCAGCTGTTATTTTTCCAGTTTTATACAAATTGAAAAATAGTCATGTACGGAAGTTATCGGTAGGAAATGCAATTTATTTTGAGAAGATTTTAACAAGTCTTCAAGCAAAGCTTCCAGCGGAAGGACTTCCGCAGCGCTTGACTTTGGAACAGCAGGGAAAATTTATACTGGGCTATTATCATCAGACTCAGAAACGTTATGAAAAGAAGGGAGAAGAGTAAAATGTCAGAAGCAATTAAGAATCGATATGAATTTATGATTTTATTTGACGTGGAAAATGGAAATCCTAATGGAGATCCAGATGCAGGAAATCTTCCAAGAATTGATCCAGAAAGTGGATATGGATTAGTAACAGATGTGTGCTTGAAACGCAAAATCCGAAATTATGTGGAACTTGTAAAGGAAAGTGAGCCAGGATATCGAATTTATGTAAAGGAAGGTGTTCCGCTGAATCGCAGTGATAATGAAGCATATCAGTCTATTGAAGTGACTGATAAAAGCGTAAAGGAAGCAAAAAAGAAGGATCCGGATATTGATTTAAAAATCCGAAATTATATGTGTGACAACTTTTTCGATATCCGTACATTTGGAGCTGTTATGACAACATTTGTGAAGGCGGCTCTAAATTGTGGTCAGGTTAGAGGACCGGTGCAGCTGGGATTTGCGAAAAGTATTGATCCAGTTATTAGCCAGGAAGTAACGATTACGCGTGTTGCGATCACAACTGAAAAGGATGCAGAGGAAAAGAAAACGGAGATGGGAAGAAAGTCTATTATTCCATATGCATTATACCAGACAGAAGGGTATGTTTCTGCAAATCTTGCAAGGAAGGTGACAGGATTCAGCGAGGAAGATTTGGAACTTTTATGGCAGGCTATTATTAATATGTTTGAAAATGACCATTCAGCGGCTAGAGGAAACATGGCAGTACGTGAATTGATTGTATTTAAGCATGATTCTGAGCTTGGAAACTGTCCAGCATATAAGCTTTTTGATGCTGTAGATGTGCATCGTAAAGAGGGCGTTATTTGCGCAAGAAAATATTCTGACTATGAGGTAACGCTTCATACAGAGAAAATTCCTGACTCAGTAGAAGTGATGCGAAAAATTTAATAGGAAGAGAGAATGAAAAAAGCGACAGAACAGAAGATAATCTAAGGAGGGCAGTACGCATGGACTATCAGGAAGATGAATATTTGATGCTATCTGGTATACAACATTTTGCATTTTGTAGACGCCAATGGGCTTTGATTCATATTGAGCAGCAGTGGGAAGACAATGTGCGTACAGTAGAAGGAGAGCTAATGCACAAAAGAGCACATGATATTAATTTGATTCAAAAGTCAAAGGATGTTCTGACGGTCCATGCGTTGCCAATTAGTTCAAAGAAAATGGGTGTGTCTGGAGAATGTGATATTGTGGAGTTTAGAAAAACAGAAGAGGGAATTCAATTACATGGTCACAGGGGCTGTTATCAGGTGTATCCAGTAGAATATAAGAGAGGCACTCCTAAGATAACAGAAATGGATCGATTGCAATTGGTCGCTCAGATTATTTGTTTGGAAGAGATGTTTCAAACTGAGATATCGCATGGTGCAATCTTTTATGGGGAAATCAGGCGCAGGGAAACTGTGGAAGCAACACCACAGTTGAGAGATTTTGTGAAAACTGCATTTGAGGAGATGCATCAACTGTACAAACGAGGCTATACACCAAAAGTGAAATGGAGCAAAAGCTGTAATGCATGTTCACTCAAAGAGATTTGTCTGCCAAAACTTGGTAAAAAAAAGGACGTTAGAGCATATATCAATGCTGCGTTATCAGATGAAATGACTTAAAAGAGAGGAATATAATGAAAAAATTACTAAATACCCTGTATGTAACATCTGCTGACAGTTATTTGGCATTGGATGGGGAAAATGTTGTTATTCTTGAGAAAGAAAATGAACTGGGAAGATTACCACTTCATAATCTGGAGGCAATTATATCATTTGGATACCGAGGAACTAGCCCAGCATTGATGGAGGCTTGCGCAGAGCGAAATGTTTCATTATGCTATGTCACGCCTCAGGGAAGATTTTTAGCTCGGATAAGTGGAAAAACAAAGGGAAATGTATTGCTTCGGAAAAAACAATATGCGGTTTCGATGGATGAGATGAAAAAACTTCCGATTGCAAGAAATTGTATTATGGGAAAAGTACATAATGCAAGATGGGTTTTGGAACGTGCTGTTCGAGATCATAGTATGCAAATTGATGTACCAGAAGTAAAAGCTGCATCTGATACATTAAAGCGAACACTGAAAGAAATCAATAAATGCGAGGATATTGATCGTCTTAGAGGATTAGAGGGTGAGGCAGCAAGCACATATTTTCGTGTATTTGATGAATTGATTCTTCAGCAGAAAAAAGACTTTATTTTTCAAGGAAGAAATAAACGACCTCCTATGGATAATGTGAATGCGTTACTTTCTTTTGTATATACACTATTAGCGAATTCAATGGCATCTGCACTTGAGGCAGTGGGATTGGATCCATATGTGGGATTTATGCATACAGATCGACCTGGTAGATGTTCGTTGGCGCTTGACATGATGGAGGAGTTAAGATCATCATTTGCAGATCGCTTTGTACTGACATTGATTAACAAAAAGATTGTTACTGGAAAGCAATTCAAAAAATCCGAAAATGGAGCTGTTATCTTGAAGGAAGATGCTAGAAAAACAGTGCTAATCGAGTGGCAGAAGCGAAAGAAAGAAGAAATTGTGCATCCATTTTTGGAAGAAAAAGTGGAGTGGGGACTTGTTCCATTTGTTCAGGCAATGCTTTTGGCAAGGTATTTAAGAGGTGATTTAGAAGAGTATCCACCGTTTTTATGGAAGTAGTTGGTTGGAGAATATGAGAAAAGGAAGGAAAACGGATGCTTGTATTGATTACATATGATGTGAATACGGAGACATCTGCTGGAAAAACAAGATTAAGAAAAGTGGCAAAACAGTGTGTTAATTATGGCAGAAGAGTTCAAAATTCAGTATTTGAATGTATTCTTGATGCTACGCAATGTGTGCAGCTAAAGGCTTCATTGATTGAATTGATAGATGAAGAAAAAGATAGCTTGCGATTTTATTATCTTGGAAATAAGTATAAAACAAAGGTAGAGCACATTGGAATAGATAATGGTATAGCAGCAGATGATGTATTAATTTTATAATGTAAGAATACAGAGACAAGATCATTCACTTTCGTGTAGTATATTCATTGAAACATTTTATCTCTGTAAAAGAATGGAATATTGGCTATTTAGTAGTAATGGCAAAGATATTATTAAGGAAGTGAGCTTAGATTATTGACAAAATATTTCTGATATTTTAATTTTTTAGAGATGAAAAAGAAAGAATTTAAAATCAGGTGCGAATCGGAAGTGATATAAAAAAAGCTAGGAGATTCGCACCTGAAAATATTAAAAAATTAATTGAAAAATGCACAACTATGTGCTAGAGTGAAGAAAAGAAGCAAAATCTATAAGTAGGATAAAATATAATGCATAAAAATATGCATTATAAAAAAATAATTATAGATATTTTTGATGTCACCTTCCGCAAGGAAGGTGTGGATTGAAATATGAATCCGTGTCTTGCCATGCTGGCAAATTCAGGTCACCTTCCGCAAGGAAGGTGTGGATTGAAATGGCATATTCTTTGATTTCTTCAAGGATCAAATGTCGTCACCTTCCGCAAGGAAGGTGTGGATTGAAATTGTAACAGATCCTTATCGTTTACTTTGTAGACAACGTCACCTTCCGCAAGGAAGGTGTGGATTGAAATTGTTTGGCTCGTTTTCTTGGCAAGCAATGGCGCTTGTCACCTTCCGCAAGGAAGGTGTGGATTGAAATAATCAGCTGTACTCGAAGATCGTATGGCTGATTGGTCACCTTCCGCAAGGAAGGTGTGGATTGAAATCTGTACAAGCAAACCGTTTTTCCATTGCCTTTGTGTCACCTTCCGCAAGGAAGGTGTGGATTGAAATGCTACGGCACAACTTAAAATCACTGGAAGTCCCGTCACCTTCCGCAAGGAAGGTGTGGATTGAAATTTTCCAGTTTTGCTCCTTCTGTAAAAGCCTCTTACGTCACCTTCCGCAAGGAAGGTGTGGATTGAAATACCCTGCCTTTTCTATTGGCGGCGTAGAAAAAGATGTCACCTTCCGCAAGGAAGGTGTGGATTGAAATTTTTAAGCGATTGTACTGATAATCGCCGCAGTAAGTCACCTTCCGCAAGGAAGGTGTGGATTGAAATCAGTGTTCTGATACGCAATCTCCTGATATACCGCGTCACCTTCCGCAAGGAAGGTGTGGATTGAAATGCTGATCCACGCTGAGGTGTCGGAGGTTCTGGAAGTCACCTTCCGCAAGGAAGGTGTGGATTGAAATAAACTTATACCCTATGTTAAGCATAGCTCCAATAGTCACCTTCCGCAAGGAAGGTGTGGATTGAAATTGAAAAATGAAAAGTATATCGGGATCTATGAATACGTCACCTTCCGCAAGGAAGGTGTGGATTGAAATATTAAGTGGATCGCGATCGCCCCACCCTTGCCGTAGTCACCTTCCGCAAGGAAGGTGTGGATTGAAATCAAGTGAGCGTAGGATTATCGCTAATTCCTGCAAGTCACCTTCCGCAAGGAAGGTGTGGATTGAAATTTGAGCCTGGCACATATAACTGGTTTTTAAGCAGTCACCTTCCGCAAGGAAGGTGTGGATTGAAATCTTTCGGGTGTTTCCGACCGGTCTGGCCTTTTGGGTCACCTTCCGCAAGGAAGGTGTGGATTGAAATTTTTTGCTTTGTTTTCTTGTGTCTCTCCCAACAATGTCACCTTCCGCAAGGAAGGTGTGGATTGAAATCGGATTAAATAGCCGTCTGTTGTATGCGTGTACGTCACCTTCCGCAAGGAAGGTGTGGATTGAAATTGCTTAAACTCTTCCTTCTTAGCGACCCAGGTTAGTCACCTTCCGCAAGGAAGGTGTGGATTGAAATATTATATCAGATCAATGCAGAGATCGAGCAGGCGGTCACCTTCCGCAAGGAAGGTGTGGATTGAAATATTAACTATAATGAAAATGTAACTTAAAAGTTACGTCACCTTCCGCAAGGAAGGTGTGGATTGAAATTCGCCAAAATTCCCCAACAGAGTAGAGTAGTAGGTCACCTTCCGCAAGGAAGGTGTGGATTGAAATTGTCAGTAAACCGTCAAACGGAATATCATCAGCTCGTCACCTTCCGCAAGGAAGGTGTGGATTGAAATAACCGTAACCTTAACCGTAACCAACCGTAACCCTGTCACCTTCCGCAAGGAAGGTGTGGATTGAAATTGTTGAGTTTGACACCTATCAGGGACGAAAAGTTGTCACCTTCCGCAAGGAAGGTGTGGATTGAAATTACATTGATTTTTAGTGGTGACTCGCTGATCACCTGTCACCTTCCGCAAGGAAGGTGTGGATTGAAATTCTGCAAACTTATTAAACTCGACTAACGCAGCTTTGGTCACCTTCCGCAAGGAAGGTGTGGATTGAAATTTCGTAAAAGATTAAATATATCGCTTTTAGTCGGTCACCTTCCGCAAGGAAGGTGTGGATTGAAATTCTTGTGGCTTTGATTTCTTCATCTGTCTTGCCGTCACCTTCCGCAAGGAAGGTGTGGATTGAAATTTTTCTCTTCCTTTCCATATTCAAAGTCCATATCAGTCACCTTCCGCAAGGAAGGTGTGGATTGAAATCACCGCCCTACCTCTGTATCTAATGGCGTGGGCTTGTCACCTTCCGCAAGGAAGGTGTGGATTGAAATTCCCAGTAACCGAACAACGTGCTAATGCCTGTTCGGGTCACCTTCCGCAAGGAAGGTGTGGATTGAAATTTTTTAGGGTGTGATATAGTTAATATCGAAAGGGTCACCTTCCGCAAGGAAGGTGTGGATTGAAATCTGCATGTGTTCCACGCTCACGGCACCGGCTGTTGTCACCTTCCGCAAGGAAGGTGTGGATTGAAATAGATGGTACAAAGCTTAATCATAAGGCAATTCCAAGTCACCTTCCGCAAGGAAGGTGTGGATTGAAATTGTGATACCCACGGCACTTATGTGTAGCAGGTATCGTCACCTTCCGCAAGGAAGGTGTGGATTGAAATCGCAGCAGCGTTGAAAGTCGAAGTAAGAAAGCGGTCACCTTCCGCAAGGAAGGTGTGGATTGAAATAATGGCTATATGGTTAGGAAAGCAATATCTTGGGCGTCACCTTCCGCAAGGAAGGTGTGGATTGAAATTTTTCTCTTCCTTTCCATATTCAAAGTCCATATCAGTCACCTTCCGCAAGGAAGGTGTGGATTGAAATCACCGCCCTACCTCTGTATCTAATGGCGTGGGCTTGTCACCTTCCGCAAGGAAGGTGTGGATTGAAATCATATACTGTGCCTGCCGTGCTTGCACATATACGTCACCTTCCGCAAGGAAGGTGTGGATTGAAATCTCTCGTGTGGCAAATAATCGTGTGCCTAGATCGGTCACCTTCCGCAAGGAAGGTGTGGATTGAAATTGGTTTGGAAGTGATTCCGACTCAGTACGGAACGTCACCTTCCGCAAGGAAGGTGTGGATTGAAATAAATTATCTGATAAATTTGGTTACTGGATTTTCTGTCACCTTCCGCAAGGAAGGTGTGGATTGAAATTACTAAATCACTCTTTAGTTCATCAACTGATTTGGTCACCTTCCGCAAGGAAGGTGTGGATTGAAATCGGTGTGGCACTAAAGTTTTTATATTCGCTTTTGGTCACCTTCCGCAAGGAAGGTGTGGATTGAAATCCGTCAGATTACATCATCGACCGGGATTACAACGTCACCTTCCGCAAGGAAGGTGTGGATTGAAATGGTGCATCCTCGGCAACAGGCCCATGTGGTGCGTCCGTCACCTTCCGCAAGGAAGGTGTGGATTGAAATAATTTTTGCAGCATAACACTTTTGGGAACACTCGGTCACCTTCCGCAAGGAAGGTGTGGATTGAAATAATTTTTGCAGCATAACACTTTTGGGAACACTCGGTCACCTTCCGCAAGGAAGGTGTGGATTGAAATAGGCTGATCAGGTGAAGACAGCAAAGACCTATGGTCACCTTCCGCAAGGAAGGTGTGGATTGAAATGATTGTTATACCTATATGGATAATGTTGCAGTAGAGTCACCTTCCGCAAGGAAGGTGTGGATTGAAATTTGAAGATCTTGTAAAAAGCTTGGATGCAGCAGGGTCACCTTCCGCAAGGAAGGTGTGGATTGAAATATATCTGATTGTTGGGTGTGTTATCTTTGGCGGCGTCACCTTCCGCAAGGAAGGTGTGGATTGAAATCTTGCTGATCGCAGCACTAAGCCTGCGTATCATGGTCACCTTCCGCAAGGAAGGTGTGGATTGAAATAGAATTTGGAGAGATCAGAACAGAAGTGATTGACGGTCACCTTCCGCAAGGAAGGTGTGGATTGAAATCCCCGAAAATATGGTGCATTTCAAGCCCTGTATCTGGTCACCTTCCGCAAGGAAGGTGTGGATTGAAATCTCAGCTCGATCACACCGAGAAGGAGGAACAAAGCGTCACCTTCCGCAAGGAAGGTGTGGATTGAAATTGTTTGCGATTTGATATTTTTCACAAGCGGTTCCAAGTCACCTTCCGCAAGGAAGGTGTGGATTGAAATCCGTCAGATTACATCATCGACCGGGATTACAACGTCACCTTCCGCAAGGAAGGTGTGGATTGAAATACAGACTTTGACGCGTACCCAAAGATACATAACGTCACCTTCCGCAAGGAAGGTGTGGATTGAAATTGTTACATCAGCTTCCAGTTCAATAAATTTTGCCAGTCACCTTCCGCAAGGAAGGTGTGGATTGAAATATATACATTGGTCCCCGCTCCGGCAGTAACATTCGTCACCTTCCGCAAGGAAGGTGTGGATTGAAATCGTGTAACTTCGGATGCAGGCGACAAGGAGTCTCCGTCACCTTCCGCAAGGAAGGTGTGGATTGAAATCATCTAAGTTATCTCCTTTCTTTTCCTGCTCTCGTCACCTTCCGCAAGGAAGGTGTGGATTGAAATCTTGATCAGCTCCTGCTGAAATCGTGTCAGATGGGTCACCTTCCGCAAGGAAGGTGTGGATTGAAATGGCTTTTACCGCCTCGGCCTGGGAATTGTCCGCCGTCACCTTCCGCAAGGAAGGTGTGGATTGAAATTGGTGTTACCTTTACCATATATGGCTTAGTTAACGTCACCTTCCGCAAGGAAGGTGTGGATTGAAATATTTCCCACTCACCTATTTCATAGACCCGTGGGTTGTCACCTTCCGCAAGGAAGGTGTGGATTGAAATCGCGATGATCTCACTGTATGGATCGTCGTAGTCGGTCACCTTCCGCAAGGAAGGTGTGGATTGAAATCTTATGGCTACGATTACGATTATGAAACGCACGGGTCACCTTCCGCAAGGAAGGTGTGGATTGAAATTTGCCATGCTGCAATATCACGGCTCAGCTCCACGTCACCTTCCGCAAGGAAGGTGTGGATTGAAATATTGGTGGATTTTTAGCAGGTATCATTGTAACTATGTCACCTTCCGCAAGGAAGGTGTGGATTGAAATCGCGATGATCTCACTGTATGGATCGTCGTAGTCGGTCACCTTCCGCAAGGAAGGTGTGGATTGAAATCTTATGGCTACGATTACGATTATGAAACGCACGGGTCACCTTCCGCAAGGAAGGTGTGGATTGAAATATTCTCTAGCATCGTATCCGGGATGCACACCTCTGGTCACCTTCCGCAAGGAAGGTGTGGATTGAAATAAATTCGTCTGTTGTTTCCGCCCAGTCCGGTATTGTCACCTTCCGCAAGGAAGGTGTGGATTGAAATAAGCTATATAACCAGGTAGCGCCGGTGTCATTGACGTCACCTTCCGCAAGGAAGGTGTGGATTGAAATCAGATACTCTATCTCTTCTTTGTTTGCCCGAAAAGTCACCTTCCGCAAGGAAGGTGTGGATTGAAATCTTTGCGTCCCAGTCTTTCCAGAAGTCCTGCGCCGTCACCTTCCGCAAGGAAGGTGTGGATTGAAATTTTGTGTACCCGATCAGGGTATCAACTGCCTGCTTGTCACCTTCCGCAAGGAAGGTGTGGATTGAAATACGTTCACGTTGCCACGGTTCGTCCAGTTGCCGTGTCACCTTCCGCAAGGAAGGTGTGGATTGAAATAACGCTTCCAGTACGGTCGATTACGCTGAAGACGGGTCACCTTCCGCAAGGAAGGTGTGGATTGAAATACTATAACCTTTTCGATAACCTCTACCGGCGTATGTCACCTTCCGCAAGGAAGGTGTGGATTGAAATAAGTACCGCCATATGACAGTGACGAAGTATTGAAGTCACCTTCCGCAAGGAAGGTGTGGATTGAAATCTTCCTCTTTCACAGATTTGATAAGGAAGCTCCGCCCCCCCTTTAGGGGCGATTTTGCAATGTGGCTTGAGATTATTTCGATCTTTCTTTCTGTATTTTGTTACAAAATCAGATGAATCATCAATAGATTCTTATTGTGTCGTCTATGCTGATAAATAATTTTGAAGAAACAGATAAGTTACCAATAGCGGCAGAAGAAGAGATGACTTATGGTAAAAAATAAAAGAGATGCTAGGTTCTATCAGTTTTTGACACTGAATGATAATACCAAAATTATACATTCGGAAGTACTAGAAAAAAATGGTGGCGAACAGGTTGAAGTTCGCATCAAAAAAGCAGTTAATGGAAAAATTCGTTCAGCATCTTGCTGGCTGCCTGATTATAGATGGGAAAATATTGTTGGGTTTTCGGAAGTTGAAATTAAGTATTTTCAAGGATACCTAGAAACCATTGCACCGAAGGGGTTTCGTAACATATCTTTGCGAACTCTAACAGCTAACCGAGCCACACACATAGGAAATCCCCCCGAAATAACCTTGACATTTTAAATTGCTGAGTGTAATATACAATATATCTTTTTCTGCCATTTGAAGGGCAAAAAAGTCAAAACAACCAACCCTTGAAAGGAATAACATGGATTTAATAGATTTGAGAAACGTTTCCGATTTAACCGGAATTGATATCAACATGGTAGATACGACTGTTCCGGCACCGGAGACGGAACCGAACAGACAGCTCTATTTCATGGCGAAAGACAGAGAGTATGTAAAAAAGAAGTCTGAAGAGCTGGGAAGAAGCCTGAGTGTTCATATTGCCACATTTGGCTGCCAGATGAACGCAAAGGACTCTGAAAAACTGCTTGGTATTTTGGAGCAGATCGGATACGAGGAGACAGAGGACGAGAAGGCTGCCGATTTTCTGATCATGAATACCTGTACCGTGCGTGAGAATGCAAATCAGAAGGTATACGGTCATTTGGGAATGTATCAGGGCAGAAAGAAGAATGCCCCACATCGTATGCTTGCTATCTGCGGATGCATGATGCAGGAGCCAGATGAGGTTGCAAAGATTCGCAGCAGCTATCGCTTTGTTGATATTGTATTTGGAACCCATAACATATTTAAACTTGCAGAGCTGTTATATCAGGCATTTACTAAAAAAGAACAGGTAATTGATGTATGGGAAGGAACTGATCAAATTGTAGAGGATCTTCCTGCTGTCCGTAAATATACCTTTAAGTGTGGTGTCAACATTATGTATGGCTGCAACAATTTCTGCAGCTACTGTATTGTGCCATATGTGCGTGGAAGAGAGAGAAGCAGACAGCCAGAGGAGATTATCAAAGAAATTAAGCAGTTAGTAGCAGATGGTGTAGTAGAGGTTATGCTTCTTGGTCAGAATGTAAATTCATATGGAAAGACACTTGATAATCCGATTACATTTGCACAGCTTTTACAGCAGGTAGAGCAGATCGAAGGACTTCGTTGGATTCGTTTTATGACCTCGCATCCGAAGGATCTGTCAGATGAATTAATTGAAGTGATGAAAAATTCCAAAAAGATTTGTCGTCACTTACATTTGCCGCTTCAGTCTGGAAGCAGTCGTATTTTAAAACTCATGAACCGAAAGTATGACAAGGAGCAATATTTGGAGTTGGCAGCAAAGCTCCGCCGTGAAATTCCAGACCTTTCTTTGACTACAGATATTATTGTTGGCTTCCCGGGTGAGACTGAGGAAGATTTTGAAGATACAATGGATGTAGTACGCAAGGTGCAGTATGACAGTGCATTTACTTTTATTTATTCAAAGCGTACAGGAACACCGGCTGCTGCAATGGATGATCAGATACCAGAGGAAGTGGTAAAAGATCGTTTTGACCGCCTGTTAAAGCTTGTTCAGTCTATTGCGACAACTCAGTGCAGCCGCGATACTGGGAAAACACTTGAGGTGTTGGTAGAAGAGGTTAATGAGAAAGATCCATCTATGGTATCAGGACGTCTCAGCAATAACACAGTGGTTCATTTTAAGGGAGATAGTTCATTGATCGGAACGATCTGCAAAGTAAAAATGATAGAGTCCAAAGGCTTTTACTATTTGGGAGAGCTTGTGGAATAACGCATAAGATAAGAGGAGATAGCGGCTGACGGTTACGATAGCCGCTATCAGACTGTGTGCAGTTTTGCAAATGGACAGCAACAATTTACAGTAAGAGAGGCATAAGTAAATGGAAATCAACAGGGCGAAACTGTCGCCGATGATGCAGAAGTACTTTGAGACAAAGGATCAGTATCCTGGCTGTATTTTATTTTACAGACTGGGTGATTTTTATGAAATGTTTTTTGATGATGCGATTACTGCATCAAAGGCACTGGAGATTACGTTAACAGGAAAAGAATGCGGACTAGAGGAACGGGCACCTATGTGCGGAGTTCCTTTTCATGCAGCCGACAATTACATAGATCGTTTGGTAAAAAAAGGCTATCGTGTCGCTATTGCAGAGCAGATGGAAGATCCGAAGCTTGCAAAGGGTCTTGTAAAGCGTGAGGTTATCCGTGTGGTGACACCGGGAACAATTTGTGACAATAAGGCACTTGATGAAACAAAGAACAATTACATTATGTCAATTGCCTATGTGGGTGGCATTTACGGAGTAAGTACGTGTGATGTATCAACAGGTGAATTTTATCTGACCGAGCTAAAAACAAAAGAGCAGTTAGAGGATGAGCTGTTTAAGTTTACACCGGCAGAGGTAATATGCAATGATTTGTTTGAATTAAGCGGAGAAAATCTGGATGAATTAAAAGACAGGCTGCATTTTACGGTGTCAACACCAGATTCCTGGTATTATAAGGAAGACAATGCAAAGAAGATTCTACTTGACCATTTCCATACGAACTCCCTTCTTGGAATTGGTCTTGAGGATTACGATGCCGGAATGATATCCGCTGGTGCGCTGATGCAGTATCTGTATGATACGCAAAAGAGCACAATGCCTCATATCACGAACATTCAGCCATACACGACAGGCTGTTACATGATTGTGGATACATCCACACGCCGTAATCTGGAGCTGACGGAGACGCTTCGTGAGAAGGAAAAGCGCGGAAGCCTTTTGTGGGTACTCGATAAGACAAAGACGGCGATGGGGGCAAGACTGCTTCGCAGCTTTCTTGAGCAGCCATTAATTGACCGCGCGATGATCTTAAAGAGACAGGAAGCGATTGAAGAGCTTTTAAATGAATATGTGACAAGAGAAGAGATTCGAGAATACCTTCAGCCAGTCTATGATCTGGAGCGTCTGGCAGGCCGTATCAGCTATAAGACAGCCAACCCGAGAGATCTGCTTGCATTTGCGGCATCACTCAAGATGCTTCCGCCGATCAAGCAGCAGCTGGCAGGATTTAAGGGCGCACTATTAAAGGAGTTGTATGAAAATCTTGATACGCTGGAAGACCTTGAAAGTCTGATCAGCAGTGCGATTGCAGAGGATCCGCCGCTTGTCATCCGCGAGGGTGGAATCATTAAAGATGGCTACAACGAAGACGTAGACAAGCTGCGCCGTTCAAAGACGGAGGGAAAGACATGGCTATCTGAGCTTGAGACAAAGGAGCGCGAGCGCACTGGAATTAAGACGTTGCGTGTCCGTTACAACAAAGTATTTGGTTATTATATCGAAGTAACCAATTCCTTTAAGGATATGGTGCCAGAGGATTACACAAGAAAACAGACGCTTACCAATGCAGAGCGTTTTATCACGCAGGAGTTAAAGGAACTTGAAGATCTGATTCTTGGCGCGGAGGATAAGCTGTCAGCGCTTGAGTATGATCTTTTCTGTGATGTAAGAGATCGTGTTGCTTCTCAGGTGGAGCGCATCCAAAAGACGGCAAGATCCATTGCGCTTCTTGATGTTATGGCATCGCTGTCATTTGTCGCAGAGCGCCAGAATTATGTAAAGCCGCAGATTAACGAGAAGGGCATTCTTGAGATTAAGAGTGGACGTCATCCGGTTGTAGAACAGGTGATTCCAAATGATATGTTTGTGGCAAATGATGTGCTGCTCGACAATGGAAAAAATCGTATTTCGATTATCACCGGCCCGAATATGGCTGGAAAATCGACCTATATGCGCCAGGTGGCATTGATCGCGCTGATGGCCCAGATCGGAAGCTTTGTCCCGGCAAAGTCCGCAAATATTTGCATCAGTGATCGTATTTTTACCAGAGTCGGTGCGTCTGATGATTTGGCGTCCGGCCAGAGTACCTTTATGGTAGAGATGAACGAGGTGGCCAATATTTTGCGTCATGCGACAAAGAAGAGTCTGATCATCTTAGATGAGATTGGACGAGGAACGAGTACTTATGATGGTATGAGCATTGCGTGGGCAGTTGTTGAGTACATTGCCGATACGAGACAGCTCGGCGCAAAGACACTGTTTGCAACGCATTACCATGAGCTGACAGAGCTTGAGGGTGCATTAAATGGTGTCAACAACTATTGCATTGCGGTAAAAGAACAGGGCGATGATATTGTTTTCTTAAGAAAGATCGTAAAGGGCGGTGCAGACCGCAGTTACGGAATCCAGGTTGCAAAGCTCGCCGGTGTTCCAGATCGCGTAATCAACCGAGCAAAGGAATTGGTTGAGGAGCTGACGGATGCAGATATTGCAGCGCGTGCAAGAGAGATTGCTCAGATGCAGGCAACACCATCCAAAAAGCGTGTGTCCAGACCAGATGAGGTCGATGCCAACCAGCTGACGCTTTTTGATACCGTAAAGGACGATTCCATTATTGAAGAGATCAAGAAGCTTGAAATTGCGAACATGACGCCGCTCGATGCACTTAATACATTGTATCGAATGCAGGCAACGCTTAAAAACAGGATTTGATACTTCCAAGATGAAACGTTCAGATTGATTCCTGCTTGCAGGAAATCATATCAATAAAATAAATCATACAAAGGAGGTCTGCAATGCCCGAAATACAATTGCTCGATCAGGCAACAATAAATCAGATTGCAGCAGGAGAGGTCATTGACAGACCTTCTTCTGTTGTAAAAGAGCTGTTGGAAAATGCGATTGATGCAAAAGCAACGGCAATTACCGTTGAAATCAAAGAAGGCGGAATTAACTTTATTCGTATTACTGATAATGGCTGTGGAATTGATAAGGATCAGGTGCGCATGGCATTCAAGCGTCACGCAACAAGTAAGCTTCATACAATAGATGATCTGCTTGACATTGGTTCTCTTGGCTTTCGCGGGGAAGCTCTTTCGAGTATTGCAGCCATTGCACAGGTAGAACTGATTACAAAACCACCGGAATCTATGCTTGGCGTTTCCTACCAGATCGAGGATGGAGAGGAGAAAAGCTTAACCGACATTGGTGCACCAGATGGTACGACAATACTGGTGCGAAATTTGTTCTACCATGTACCAGCTAGAAAGAAGTTTTTAAAGACAGCCGCAACAGAGGGAAATTATATCAGTCAGCTGATGGAAAATATGGCAATGCTGCGTCCAGATATTTCCATGCGTTTTATTAACGGTGGCCAAAATAAGCTTTATACGAGTGGAAATGGTCGCTTGAAGGATTTGATCTACACAATTTATGGACGAGAGATTTCATCAAACGTGTTAGAGATTCACTATGAGTGCTCGCTGTTTTCGGTGACTGGTTATCTGGGAAAGCCGATTATCTCGCGAGGAAACCGAACCTTTGAAAATTATTATATCAATGGTCGATTTGTAAAGAGTCGTTTGATTGCGGCTGCGATTGAGCAGGCCTATAAGCCATTTATGATGCAGCATCGCTATCCATTTACAGTGCTTCATATTAAGATTCAACCGGAGCTAATTGATGTTAATGTCCATCCAGCAAAGATGGAGGTTCGCTTTCAGCGGGAAAATGAGGTGTATGATCTTTTAACAGCTGCGATTGAAAATACGCTCCGCGGTAAGGAATTTATTCCAGATGTCAGCGATGATGGAAAAGCAAAAAAAGAAGTGGTTGATAGTAAGAAGAAACTTCCAGAGCCGTTTGAGCAGCGACGTATTCAGGCGATGAAGGAAATTATTCCACCACCGCCGACAGAACATAAGACGTCGACAAAATCCAAGACAACAATGGAATCCCAAACGTCGACGGAGTCTAGGACACAAACAAAGTCCAAAACACAAACAGAATCAAATGCACAAGAGGCATCAATTGTGCAAAACAACTCATCCGTATATCCGTCATCAGTGGCAGGGACAATGCTTGCGGAGCCTGCTGATGCTTATAGGGCGGCATCTGGTATGCACAGACGAATTGGGCAGACAGAGCCGTTGATGTCAAGAGTAGCAGAGGAACAAAAGGCATCCGAGGCACCAGTACCTCAGAAAACGCTTGATAACGATCCAACACCAGATGTCGTTCCAACATCGAAAGCGACTCAAACACTAGAAACAATTGAAACACAAAAGTCATCAGATAGCGTTCAAACGCCAGAAATCTCTGCCAAGCCGGAGCAGCAGACGTTATTTACCGAACCGCTGTTATCCGAAAAGGCACGAATTCATCATCGCCTAATCGGTCAGCTGTTTGATACCTATTGGTTAATTCAGTATGGCAATCAGCTTTACATCATGGATCAGCATGCCGCGCATGAGAAGGTAAATTATGAGCGCATGATGGCGGCATACCGTAAAAAGGAGCGCATTACGCAGTTTGTGAGTCCGCCGATGATTGTTTCATTGACAAGGGCAGAGGAAGCTTTGTTAGAGGAATTTAAGGATGAGTTTGAACGAATTGGTTTTACAATTGAGCCGTATGGCGGACGAGAGTATGCGATCAGTGAGGTTCCGGCAAACTTATATGGAATCAATGAAAAAGAATTGTTTTTAGAGATGTTATCTGGTCTTGAGGATCGAGGTACAATGCCACCGTCCGAGCTGATTGCGTCAAAGCTTGCTTCGATGTCGTGTAAGGCAGCGATTAAGGGTGGCCAGAAGATTTCGTTTCAGGAGGCCGATGCACTTGTGTCACAGTTATTGACACTTGACAATCCATATGCGTGCCCACATGGAAGACCGACCATTATAACGATGTCTAAGTATGAGCTTGAAAAGAAATTCAAGCGAATTGTATAAGCTCATACAATAGTTAGGAAGGAACTATGATAGAGAATATAGAAAAAAGAAAACCACTTATTATATTGACCGGTCCGACGGCAGTGGGAAAGACAAGCGCTTCAATCGGGTTAGCAAAGGAGCTTGGCTGTGAAATTATCAGTGCAGATTCCATGCAGGTGTACAAATATATGGATATCGGTTCTGCCAAAATCATGCCGGATGAAATGCAAGACGTTCCTCATTATCTGGTGGACGAACTGTCACCGGGTGATGAGTTTTCTGTGGTGCGCTTTCAGCAGATGGCAAAAGCAGCGATGGAAAAAATCTATGCAAATGGTCATATTCCGCTCGTGGTAGGCGGAACTGGCTTTTACATTCAGGCCCTTTTGTATGATATTGATTTTGAGGATACTTGCGAAGATACGGATTATCGCACACAGCTTGAGGCACAGGCAAATGAGTTTGGCAGCGAATGGTTGTTGGAAGAGGTAAGAAAGGTCGACCCAGCATCGGCAGAGGCAATTCATGCGAATAATACAAAGCGCCTAATCCGCGCACTTGAGTATTTTAAATTGACAGGACGCCCAATCTCGGAGCATAATGAGAAACAGCGCCAGAAAGAGTCACCATACAATTTTTGCTATTTTGTTTTAAATCGAGATCGCGCAGAACTGTATCGCCGCATTGATTTGCGTGTTGATCAGATGATGGAGCAAGGCTTATTAAAAGAAGTCGAATCGTTAAAGGCGATGGGATACGATCGAAGCTTTGTATCGATGCAAGGACTTGGCTATAAGGAAATTCTGGCCTATCTTGACGGGGAATGTACGTTAGAAGAGGCGGTAAATCAAATTAAACAGTCTACAAGGCATTTTGCAAAGCGTCAGCTAACCTGGTTTCGTAGAGAGCGCGATGTGACCTGGCTTGATATTGATGGCATGACAAATGAGGAAGTATTAAAGCAGTTGACCAAGCAGTGCAAAGAAAAACTACACCCATAAAATCTTGTAAAAGAGATTATTTATAAGAAAGTAATGCTAAGAAAGAATTACTAAGAAAGAATTACTAAGAAAACAGCATTAGAAAACTATTTGAAAGAAAACGATACAGTGTGTGATGCACACAGCAAAGAAAGAGAGAAATAACATGACCATGAAAGAAACCTACCTGTCCATGGGGATTGGTGAGAAAACATATGAATTTTGCGAAACAATTGAGCAGGGCTTAAAAGAGCGTTTCAATGAGATCGACCACACTGCGGAGCAGAATCAAATGAAGGTACTCGGCGCGATGCAGAAAAATCATGTCAGTGAGGCTTGCTTTGCAGCGACAACTGGATATGGCTATAACGATATGGGAAGAGAGACACTGGAACAGGTGTACGCGGATACGTTCCATACAGAGGCGGCGCTGGTGCGCCCACAGATTACCTGTGGAACCCATGCACTGGCATTAGCGTTATCGGCAAATCTTCGCCCAGGCGATGAGCTGCTTTCCCCAGTTGGAAAGCCATACGATACCCTTGAGGAGGTAATTGGCATTCGTCCGTCTGTAGGTTCCTTGCGAGAGTACAACATTTCCTATCGTCAGGTGGATTTGCTGCCAGACGGTGGATTTGACTGGGATGGAATCCGCGCAGCAATCAACGAAAAGACAAAGGTAGCAACCATTCAGCGTTCCAAAGGCTATCAGACAAGACCAACGCTTTCCGTCGAGCGTATTGGAGAATTGATTGCATTTATTAAGTCCATTAAGCCAGACGTGATCTGTATGGTAGACAACTGCTATGGCGAGTTTATCGAGGAGATTGAGCCATCTGATGTCGGCGCTGATATGACAGTTGGCTCTTTAATCAAGAATCCAGGCGGCGGATTGGCACCGATCGGAGGCTATATCTGCGGAACGAAGGCTTGTATTGAACAGTGCGCGTACCGTCTGAGTGCACCGGGACTTGGTCAGGAGGTTGGTGCATCCTTAGGTGTTCTTCCAGCCTTCTATCAGGGCTTTTTCCTGGCACCAACCGTAGCAGCAGGTGCATTAAAAGGAGCTGTGTTTGCAGCGAATGTTTTTGAAAAGCTTGGTTATGATGTCATTCCAAACGGCACAGAGCCTCGTTATGATATTATTCAAGCAGTAACCTTAAAGAAGCCAGAAGCACTGATTGCATTTTGTCAGGGGATTCAGGCAGCAGCACCAGTTGACAGCTATGTAACACCAGAACCGTGGGATATGCCGGGCTATGATTCACAGGTTATCATGGCAGCAGGTGCCTTTATTCAGGGTTCTTCCATTGAGCTGAGTGCCGATGGTCCATTAAAGGAGCCATATGCCGTTTATTTCCAGGGTGGTCTTACTTGGTACCATGCAAAGTATGGAATTATGATGGCACTCGAGAAGCTTGTTCAGGCTGGCATTGTTACGTTATAAATTACGATAGCTTAACGGCGAAACGAGTTGCTTTTATAACAAAACAATCGTCGAGTGGCTTTCGTAGCATCTGTTAAAGGAAGATTTTCGTATGTCAAAGCAGAATCTGTCAGCTTTTGGCATACGGATTTCTTAATATTCGAAAATTTCTTCTATACTTTAAAAAAGAATTGTGCTAGAATAAATGCATAATGGTTTCGATACCTGGAAGTAAGGAACGATTATGAAGCATGATATTTCAAAGCAGCTGCCCAAAGATATCCAACCATACGAAAGGTGTATGGAGCAGGGGGCCGGTGCGCTTAACAATGCTGAATTGCTTGCCGTGATTTTGCGCACGGGAAGCGTGGGAGAAAATTCACTTGAGCTTGCCTCAAGACTGTTGACGATTGAGAGTCTTTCCGGATTGGTTTCAATGACAGTTGCGCAACTGACAAAGATAAAAGGCATCGGTAAGGTAAAGGCAATCCAGCTTCAGTGCGTTGGCGAGCTTGCAAGGCGTCTTGGCATGGCAAGGCAGCAGGGGGCGGTCCTCGACAGTCCCCAGGCAGTCGGAAACTATTATATGAACCGTCTGAAAGATGAACGTCAGGAGCAGGTGATTCTTGTGCTCTTAAACAATAAGGGCACATTGATCCGTGATCTTGTACTGACGAAGGGTACGGTGAATCAGACAATTCTGTCGCCGAGAGAGGTTTTTATAGAGGCCTTTCGTTATCAGGCTGTAAAGATCATTTTGATTCACAATCATCCAAGCGGTGATCCCACTCCAAGCAAAGAAGATGTCGCGGTTACGCGCCAGATTCAAAAGGCAGGAGAGCTTACCGCCATTCCGTTGCTTGACCATGTCATCATCGGAGACGGCAGATTTATCAGTTTAAAAGAACGAGGATATATTTCATGAAGAGCAGCAAAAGAAACAGCGATGTGAAAATGCCCTTTACTAGAAGACCGCAGTTGATCCTTTTTATATTGACCGCATGCTGCGTTGCCTCTATGGGATATTATTACATCAAGAAAGAAAACATTGTATCGATTGCGCAGGTTGCAGGTGCGATCACTGTTCCGGTTCAGCAGGGCGTCAACAAGCTCGGAACGCTTTTCTTTGATTTTGATCAAGAACGCTTGACGAAGGAGGAGATGGAGGCTAAGATTGAATCTCTTGAGACAGAGAACGAATCGCTCAAGGATGAGATGGTCTCATATGATCAGAAAATTCAGGAATATCAGGATATGAGAGCACTTCTTGAGCTAAAGAGCACCTATGCAGATTATGATACAGTTGGCGCTACGGTGATTTTTTCTGATATGACTGGGAACTGGTTCTCGACATTTACGATTGATAAGGGAACCGATGATGGACTTGAAGTGGGTATGAATGTACTGGCAGGCGGTGGATTAGTTGGCTACATATCCGATATTGCTTCTGGACATGCAGTTGTAACCTCCATTATCAATGATAATGTGAACGTCAGCGCTATGCAGTCTACTACTGGAGACAGCTGTGTTGTTACGGGGGATTTGCCGTATATGAAAGAATACGGACTGTTAAAGCTTCAGTATATGGATACCGATTTTGATATCAGCAGAGACAATGTGATTGTTACCTCAAACATTTCGGATCGTTATCTTCCTGGTCTAGTAATTGGCTATGCACAGGACGTATCGGTAGATGAAAATGGGCTGGCTTCGTCAGGCTACTTAAAGCCAGCGGCTGATTTTAGGCACATTCGCAACGTGCTCGTAATCACGACGCAAAAGCAGCAAACAGAGTAAGTGGGGATGGAGAAAACATATGAAGATTAAGATACTAAGAGTTGTTTTATGTATAGTACTTGCCGTCAGTTGTTTTTTACTGCAATCAAATTTTACGAGAATGCTTCCGATTTTGACAGCAGCACCGAACCTGCTTTTGATTGTCACTTTTTCCGTTGGCTTTTTAAAGGGCAGGATGTGGGGCATGTTTACCGGCCTTGGCTGTGGATTGCTGTTGGATGCATTTAGTGGCGGTGTGCTGGGTTATTATACGCTTGCTTTTATTTATATTGGTTATTTTAATGGTATTTTTACAAGAGCATTATCGCACGATATGGTAGTGATGCCGGTGCTTCTTTGTACCGCCAATGAGCTGATCTACAGCGTTTATATTTATGTATTCAGCTTCCTTTTGTTCGGTCGCGTAAATAGTTTTGATTATATCAAAAACCTGGCACTTCCGGAGCTTCTGATGACTGCAATCGCTACAATTATTGTGTACGGTGTGATCATGACAGTAGACAGACATCTGACAGAGGCAGAGAAAAAAGGAGAAAAGAGATTTGCTTAAAGAATATTGGGATTTATTCAGGGAATGGGTAAAAAATACATTGAAGTCCAGAGTTTTCTGGCTTGGTATTGTGTGCACGCTTTTTCTGGCAGTCCTAGTGGTGAGGCTGTTCCGACTCCAGATTCTGGATGGAGCAGCTTATTATGATTCGTATGTTTCTCGTACGAAGAAGGAAATTACAACGACGGCCACGAGAGGCACAATCTATGATCGAAATGGAGTAGTTCTAGCTGGAAATGAAGCGGTCTATAACCTGACGGTAAAGGATACAAGCGATTATACAAAGGCAAATGGTGATTTTAATGAAATGTTACTTCGCTTGATTGCCATTGTAAAAAAACATGGTGGAACCATCGTGACGGAGCTTCCGGTCATCATTGATGACAATGGGGAGTTTGCCTACAGTGGAAAGGATAGTGCAATCCGTCAGCTGATCCGTGATGTGTATGGAACTTCCTTTATTGAGGAAAAGGAAAAAGATGGCGAGGACGTCTACTCTTATGATGCTGAGACGGTGATGAAGCGTCTGATGACAATTTCCTATAATTTTACAACTAGATGGAAACGTGCGGATGAGATCAGTAAGGAAGATGCACTTGCTTTGTGTAACATTCGCTATGCGATGCGTCTGACAACCTATGCAAAGTATAAGTCGACAACGATCTGTTCAGATATCTCGCCAGAGCTTCAGTCTGCAATTCTCGAAAATCAGGATCAACTGATTGGCGTTGAGGTGGAGCAGTCGGAGCGTCGTGTCTACCCAGATGGTGTATATTTTTCCAATATTTTGGGTTATACTGGAAAGCCGAGTACGCAGGAGCTTGAAACACTTCAGGAGAGTGATTCCACCTATGAGGCGACCGATATGGTCGGAAAGGATGGACTCGAGCAGTACTATGAGAGTGAGCTCTCCGGAACAAAGGGCACTGATACGGTATACTTGAACAATGTTGGCCAGATTCTTGATACGATTGACAGTGAACCTTCTGTTCGTGGAAATGATGTTTATCTTACAATTGATCACGATTTGCAGGTGGCAGTGTATCATATCGTGGAACAGCGTCTTGCTGATGTTCTTGTCGGAAAGCTTACGATTGATGATTTCCAGGCAGACGACTCAACACTTGCAAGCGAGTTCCAGATTTCCGTAAAAGATGTATATTATCAGATGTTTAACAATAACATTTTGGATGAAAAGCATTTCACAGATGATGGAGCATCCGAAACGGAACGTCAAATTCTTTCTTTATATGAAGGAGAGGCTACGTTGGCAGTTCGTCATATTGTCGAGGAATTGGCTCAGGGGGCGGCAGTTCAGTCTGAACTGACAGAAGATATGCAGGATTATATGGAGTATGTCTATACATTCCTGAAGGAAAACTCTGTTATCACAGCAAGCGCAATTGATACATCGGATACTACCTTTACTGCATGGAAAAATGGAGAAAGTTCATTTTATGATTTTCTTTCTTATGTGATTTCAAAGGGATGGATTGATTCATCAAAGCTTGGCGCGGAGTCTGCCTATTCGGATTCTAGTGAGGTTATGAATCAGATTGTAACCTTCTGTGAGGAAAAATTGCCATCTGATAGTGGATTTTGTAAACTTGTATACAAAAAGCTGATTCAAAGTGAGCAGCTTTCTGGTAATCTGGTTTGCCTGGCATTGATTGATCAAGGAATCTTAGATGCTGACAATGCCGTCTATCAGGAACTTCAAAATGGAGATGCGCAGACAGCCTTTACCTTTATTCGCGAAAAGATTGGAAATGCTGAGCTGACACCAGCGCAGATTGCGCTTGACCCTTGTAGCGGTTCTGCGATTGTGACCGATACGACGACAGGAGAGTTGTTGGCACTTGTATCTTACCCGGGATATGATCTGAACAGACTATCTGGAACGGTTGATGCGGAGTACTGGGCAAAGCTGATTACTGATCAGTCGGAGCCATTATATGATAAGGCAACGCAGGTTCGTATCGCACCCGGTTCTGTTTACAAGTTGGTAACAACTAGTGCAGGCCTCGAGGAGGGCGTAATTGATAGTTCTGAGTATATCGACTGTATTGGTACTTTTGATAAGTTAGATCATCCACGATGCTGGATTGCCCGTGAGTCTGGTGGCGAGCATGGACCACTAAATACAGTAGGGGCGATTGCACAGTCGTGTAACTTCTATTTTTATGAAGTCGGTTATCGTTTGAGCCTAAATGAAAATGGCGAGTATGAAGCAGAACGTGGTCTTGCGATGCTTCGAAAATATGCCGAGAAATATGGCTTTGGCGAGAAGAGCGGTGTGGAGATCGCGGAAAATTTATCACAGATTTCAACTGAATATCCAGTTACGTCAGCGATTGGACAGGGTACAAACAACCTGACTGCAATTAGTTTGGCACGTTATGTAACAGCATTGGCAACAGATGGCACGCTTTATAAGTTTCGTCTACTAAACAAAATCTGTGATGCAAGTGGAAATGTAGTTGAAGAGAGTATCCCTCAGGGTGAACAGATTGAAGGCATTTCACAGGAAACCTACGATGTCATGAGACAGGGTATGTATGGCGTTGTTCACGGTGCTGGTACTGCTGCAAATGCGTTTACCGGATTGCAGATTGACATTGCCGGAAAATCTGGTTCTGTACAGGAGAATCTTTCTCGTGCGAACCACGCAACCTTCATTTCGTATGGTCCGTACAACGATCCAAAGATTTCCGTTACAGTTTCGATTCCACACGGTTACATGGCATACAATGCGGCAGTAGTTTGCCGTTACGTTTATCAGTACTATTTTGGCTACATTGATATGGAAGACATTCTGGACAAGTCCTATAATACACTTGGAGAGTCAGCTACGTACAGTGACTGATGCAAGCTACAGAAGACAGGGACAAAAAAGAGGATCAGAAAGGTTTGGAAAATATCATGAGTGAAGTGATTGTTGTGACGTCGGGAAAAGGCGGAGTCGGAAAAACAACGGTTGTTGCAAATCTTGGATGTGGCCTTGCTCTTCTTGGAAATAAGGTCGTCCTGATCGATACGGATATCGGTCTTCGAAACCTGGATGTTGTGATGGGGTTGGAAAATCGCATTGTATATAATCTTGTTGATGTAGTAGAAGGCGGCTGTCGAATCAAGCAGGCGCTGATTAAAGATAAGAATCATCAGGGGCTGTATCTGATGCCGTCAGCACAGACGAGGGATAAATCAAGCGTTACCCCACAGCAGATGAAAAAGCTGACGCAGGAATTGACAGAGGAATTTGATTATGTGATTCTGGATTGTCCGGCGGGTATCGAGCAAGGCTTTAAAAATGCCGTGGCAGGTGCCGCAAGGGCGATCATCGTCACCACGCCAGAGGTATCGGCGATCCGAGATGCGGACCGTGTAATTGGTCTTCTGGAGGCAGACGGGATGAAGAAAATTGAGATGATTGTCAATCGCATTCGTCCCGATCTGGTGGCGAGAGGTGATATGATGTCGCTTAGCGATATCCAGGAAATCTTAACGATTCCCGTTGTTGGTGCTGTGACGGATGAAGAGGAGATTGTTATCTCTAGTAACAATGGAGAGCCGGTTGCCGGAAAGGATACTCCCCTTGGCCAGGCATTTATTGATATTTGCCGCAGAATCATGGGAGAGGATATTCCGGTAATACAGCCAGCTACACCAAAAGGGCTGATCCGAAAGCTTAAGAGTATTTTGGAAAAGAAAGGAAAATAAAGCAATATGGTCAGGCATTCATTACCCAGTCAGGGAATTTGCTCCGGCAAGACAGCGAAGGAGCGTCTGATACAAATGATGCTTGAGGAACATACGCAGTGCACACCACAGGTGTTAAACTGTATGGAACACGATATTACCAGAACGATTTCAAAATATCTGCCGGTATCCGATAAAAATATCTGTCTCTATGTGAAGAGAAGTGCAGGAAGAATTCTTTTATTTACAGTCACGGAACTTTCTGCAATTAAAAAAGATCGATAGAGACAAAGAAAGGAAGTCTGCCAGTATGCGCAAGAGAAAAACAGGACAAACCCTGCATCTGAGCAATCTTAATTTTAAGATCATAATATACGCATTGATACTGAGCATCATCGGTATCTTTATGGTTCACAGCGCGACGCAGAATGAAGCTGTAACCGGAATGCTTACAACCACACAAAAACAGATCCTTGGAATGGCCATTGGAATTGTCCTTATGGTGATTCTGACCTGTATTGATTATCACAAACTGATTAAATACTCGATTGTATTTTATGTAATTAGTATGGCTCTTTTGGTTTACGTTAAGTATATCAATCCGTTAAATATCAGTAATGCCAACCGTTGGATGCGTCTGCCGGGTTTTGGTACGATTCAGCCATCCGAGTTTTCAAAGGTTGCGGTTGTATTAATGGCGGTATTTGTACTGATTCGCATCCAAAAACATATTAATAATGTGTTTTATTTGCTCGCATATTTTGCTGTGACGGGCGCAACTGTTTACCTCATTTATGTTGAACCAGATCTTTCTACATCAATGATCATTGTTTTTGCGTTGGCAGCGATGGTCTTTGTATGCGGAATCAGTTGGAAATGGGTAGGCGGTGTACTTGGTGTAGTCGCTATTTTTGCGGCAGCGCTTTTGTTCTGCATTTACGAGCCAGAGCAAAAAACACTTAACTGGTTTATCGAAAAAGAAATTTTACAACAGTATCAGGTAAACCGTATTAATTCCTATTTCTTTCCGGAAAATTATCCTGACCAGACGCGACAGCAGTTAAACTCTGTCATGGCAATTGGCGGCGGTCAGCTGACTGGAAAGGGATTGAACAATTCAACTTATGAATCTGTGAAAAATGGAAATTTTCTGTCAGAGGAACAATGCGACTTTATTTTCGCTGTTGTGGGGGAAGAACTGGGTTTTGCAGGAAGTGCATTTATTATATTGATTTATCTGCTGTTATTTATTGAGGGACTAAGGATCGCGGGACGAAGCCCCGATCTAGAAGGAAAGCTTATTGCCAGCGGATTTGTCACGATGTTGTTAATCCAGTGCTTTATCAATATGGGAGTAGCGATGCTGCTTCTTCCAAATACGGGAACACCGCTTCCATTTATCAGCGCAGGTATGAGTTCGTTAATCAGCACGTACATTATGATGGGAATCCTGCTGAATATCAGCATGCACAGAAAAATGAAAGTGTTCTGATTTATTTATAGAATCCATCGATTGCGTTTGTATGGAACACATGATTCGATGGAAAAGCAACTATTTTATTGGAGGTATCATTATGAATATCGGTTTTATAGCAGACGATTCCAAAAAGAAACTGATGCAGAATTTCTGCATCGCATACAGAGGCATTTTAAACAAGCACAGTCTCTATGCAACGGGAACAACCGGAAGATTGATTGAGGAAGCAACAACCCTTTCCGTCAATAAGTTTCTTGAAGGCCCATTAGGTGGTGAGCAGCAGTTTGCGTCTCAGATCGAAAACAATGGCATGGATCTGGTATTTTACTTCCGTGATCCAGGAGAAGTTAGCCCAAGCAATACAAAGAGAGTACAGAGAGTGCTGCATCTTTGCGATATTTACAGCATTCCGTTAGCAACTAACTTGGCAACCGCTGAGCTTTTGATTCGTTCTCTTGACTGTGGCGACCTTGAGTGGAGAGAGGCATACCGTTCATGAGAAAAAAACGGATCATCTGCGCACTGGCGGCGCTTTTTATATGTGGTGCGGCCGGTGCAGCAGGCTGTGCCAATGCATCACCTGCTCTTCTTGATAGCTTTGGGTCACATCTGGATACGTTAATGACGTCAAAGGATAAGCTTTCAAGGTTGGATGGTGTAGCCACTGATCTGTGTGTGATCGAAAATGAAGATGAATTTTCAGAAGATGACATAGAAGCGCCAGCTGGTGCATTATTTAATATTACCGATCAGAAAGTACTCTATAGCAAAAATGCAAATGAGGAGCGCGAGATTGCCAGTATTACGAAGATTATGACGGCTCTTCTTGCTATGAAGTATACCGATTTGAGTCAAGAGATTACGATTTCCTATAGCCCGGAGGGACTCGAGAGCAGTGCCGTTTTGTGTGGTTTTGAACCGGGAGATAAGATGTTGTTATCTAGCCTTTTAAGTGCAGCATTAATCTATTCAGGAAATGATGCAGCGATTGATATTGCGATTGCGGTAGCTGGTTCACAGGAGGCCTTTGTTGATTTAATGAATCAGGAGTGCAAAGAGCTCATGACCAGTCATACGCATTTTGCCAATCCAACGGGGTTAACACAGTCCAAACATTATTCCTCAGTATATGATGTGTACCTAATGTTTCAGGAGTGCTTAAAATATCCGACATTTCGGGATATCATTGCAAGGGGATCTTTTTTGTGTTATTACACGAATGCGGCCGGTGAAAATGTCACAAAAAGTTTTAACAGCACAAATCAGTATCTAGTCGGTGCTTACACACCGCCGTCAGGTATCACGATCGTTGGCGGCAAGACAGGGCACACAAATACAGCTGGATATAACCTTGTATTGCTTGTTCAGGATAGCCATCATAAGGAGTATATAGCCGTAATTCTTGGTGCTGAGTCAAAAGACGAACTGTATAATCAGATGAACACATTGCTGTCGAAAATTTGATAAATTTATAAAATTTTCTATTTTCAGCTTGCTTTATTCGGCAAAATATACTATACTATACGCAAGAGCTACCATTGGTCTTAAGTATAAAAGACTAATTCATATAAGGAGGATCAAGCATATGGTTCAGATTATTTCAGGCAAGAAGGGCAAGGGAAAGACAAAGTATCTGTTAGACAGCGTAAACGGTGCTGTTGCGTCTGCGCAGGGAAGCGTAGTATATCTGGATAAGACCGCAAAGCACATGTATGAGCTGAGCAACAAGGTTCGTTTGATCAATGTTTCGGATTATGGAATCAATTCCTACGATGCATTTATCGGATTTGTCAGCGGAATCATTTCTCAGGATCATGACCTCGAGAAAATGTATTTTGACAGCTTCTTAAAGATCGCGTGTCTTGAAGGCGCCGACATCACAGAAGCAGTTAAGACGCTGGAAGCGATTTCTGCAAAGTTTGGGGTTGATTTTGTTTTGAGTGTTTCTGCAGATGCAACCGAATTGTCCGATGAAGTAAAGTCTCACATCATCGTATCTCTGTAAAAAGATATTTTTTGTCGCAGCGTATAAAAAACTGGATAAAGATTCTATGTAGGAAGGAGCCGAATGACGGCTCCTTCTTTATCATTCCTCTCCAATTCCGCGAATACGTCCATACAGGGAAAGCATATACAGTCCGCCTAGTCCCACAATCGCATAGATAATGCGCGTCAGAAGTGACATACTTCCAAAGAGCCAAGCAACCAGGTCAAACTTGAAAAAGCCGATCAGCCCCCAGTTTATAGCGCCAATCACAACAACAGTCAATACAATATAATCCCATACTCTTGAATTCATAATAACCTCTCATTCTGCCATAAATGGCTTTGTTATTCGTTCTTAGTTTTTTCATCGTAAAGGTATTTTATACATCTGTAAAAAAACTATTTCTTTTTTTGTGAAAACTGTTATAATAAAAACGATGTCCGGCGCCGCGGCACCGGAAGAGAAAGGCAGGATACCGGATGGCAGAAAAAAACAATAAAGTAATCCGTTACAAAAACCGGTGGCATGGCAGCGTAATTGGATTTCTTTTCCTTTTTATTTTCGTATATTTGATTGTACAGCTGTATTTCTTCTTTACAAAGGAGAAAATCAGCATTTTCGAGGTACAGGAAAAAGCATTGTACTCGACTGCAACGGATTATAGAGGGTTTATCACACGAGACGAGCAGGTTGTAACAGTGTCAAAGGATGCATATGTAAATTATTCTGTGCGAGAGGGATTAAAGGCAGCACTTGGAAGTACAATTTACACGACGCAGGATATCAGTGCGATTACAGATGCATTGGTAAAGGAGTATAGCAGTGCGCAGGTTTTAAGCACCTCGAGCATTAGTACGCTTAAGACAAAGTTGGAAAAAGCAGCAAGACATGATCTGGATTCCAATTTTTCACTTGCTTATCAGGATAAAAATGATTTGGAAGTATCAGTTTTTGATGCGTACCTGATGGTAGCGTCTGATGAGCTTGAAGGTTTTTCTTCAGAGGATGCGTACTGCGTCAAAAGTGATCAGAGTGGATACATTTTGTTTCGCACGGACAGCTATGATGGTTATACACCAGAGGATGTGACGCTTGCCTGCTTTGACGAGGATTCGTATTCGATGAAGGTTTATGGAAATGGAGAACAGAGAGGTAAGGGGGATTTTGCGTATAAGCTGGTTCCAGATGATTCGTTTGGCATTACGTTTCCAATCAGCGAGACGGATGCGGCGCGCTATCGAAATAAAAAGTATCTTTCGATTGAATTGACTTCGATCGGTGTGACCGTAAATGGCGCATTTGACATTCATACGGCGTCGGATGGAACTACAATGGCAACGGTTTCTCTAAACAAATATGGTTCCAGTTATGTAACAGAACGTTTTCTTGATTTCAAAATTGCAGAAGATGATATCAAAGGTTACAAGATTCCGAAATCAGCTGTGCTCAGCAAAGATTTCCTTGTTGTACCAGAGCAGTATGTAGTAAATTCGGAAACAAAAGGCGTTGGAGTGTTTAAGGAAATGATTCAGTCTGATGGTAGCGCACAGGCTGTGTTTACAAGAGTTTCGATTTATGCAAAACAAGGAAAAAGTTATTATATTGCGGCGTCTGGTCTGACAACAGATGATTATCTGATCGGGGCAAGCGTGGAAAAAAGTGAGGATGGAACGACAGAAACGATTCGGACAGATGCAACGGATCGCCATTTGATTGCGGTGTCTGCACCGTTATCGGGTGTTTACAGTGTGAACAAAGGATATTGTATTTTTCGTCAGGTTGACATTTTAAGTGAGACAAGTGATAATAATTACTATATTATCAATACAGGTACCTATTATGGTTTATCTGCCTATGACCGCATTATTTTAAATGCTGATTTGGTGACAGAAAACCAAATTATTTATTAAATGGGTAAGGAGGAATGCAAAATGGTAAGTGAAAATTTAAAACAAGTTCGGGCCAATATCAAGGCTGCTTGCGAAAGAACTGGCAGAGATCCAAAGGATGTGTTGCTTGTTGCTGTCAGCAAGACAAAGCCGGTTTCACTGATTGAGGAGGCGATTGAGGCTGGTCAGGATACCTTTGGTGAGAATAAGGTTCAAGAAATGTGCGAGAAGATGGAAGTACTACCAAATCATTTAAAATGGCATATGATTGGTCATTTACAGCGCAACAAGGTAAAATATATCGCTGGAAAGGTTGAATTGATTCATTCTGTGGATAGCCTTCGTTTGGCAAAGCAGATTAGCGATGAGGCACAGAAATTACAAATCGAGATTCCGGTTTTGTTGGAAGTCAACGTGGCAAGAGAGGAAAGCAAGTTTGGATTTTTCACAGAAGAGGTAGAGGATGCATGCCGAGCAATTTCAAAAATGCCAGGAATTTGTGTGAAAGGCCTTATGACGAGTGCCCCTTTTGTTGAGAACGCGGAGGATAATCGTAAATATTTTAAAAAATTATATGAATTAGCGGTTGACATTCAGTGCAAAAACATTGATAATATATCAATGAGGGAGCTATCTATGGGCATGACCGGCGATTATGTTGTTGCAGTTGAAGAAGGCGCGACGATCGTGAGAGTGGGAACTGGCATATTTGGTTCACGATAACACAAGAAGGAGAACAGGAATGGGTTTTTTAGATGGTTTTTTAAATAAGATGAATTTTTCTTCCACCGACGAGTACGATGGAGATTATGATGATATGGATATGACAGAAGAAAACGAAGAGGAGGAGGAGACCGCAGCTAGCGCAGCTGAAGAGAAGAAGGCAGAGCCAGAGGCTCCGAAGACCGAGTCTGCACCGTCTTCTGCGGTAGCATTCCGCAAGAAGCAGACAAAGACTTCCGCAAGCAAGGTGGTTCCGATGAATGGTGTTATGAAACAGTCAGAAGTATGTATGATCATTCCAAAGGATTACAATGATACTAAGGATATTGCTGAAATCCTTCTTTCTGGAAAGACAGTTGTATTGAACATGGAAGCTATGAACTTTGATACTGCCCAGCGTGTCATTGACTTTACATCTGGTGCATGTTTTACCATGGGTGGAAGTCTGCAGAAGATCTCCAAAAAGATCATTATCGCAACTCCGAGCAATGTAGAGCTTTCTGGTGATTTCACTGAACTTCTCGGTGATGAGGATTCTACTGATATCAGCTCTTATAGCCTGAAGGTGTGATGCGATGAATAAAGAGGAACAGATGATTTGCAGCCATCTGTTAGATTTGGCAGAGGCATGTGACAGAAGAGGATACCCGATGGGCAGCGATTTTCTGACGCTCAATGAGCAGAATCTGTTTTTGGCTTTTGCAAAGGATACGCTTCCACCAGTTTCAATGGAACTGTGTGGTGGCTATGAACTTGCTGAACGAAAGATTATATTTTATAAGCCGCTAGGAGTTGGGGAGGAATACCCGGCTCCTATCTCTTTATTATCGGTCCAACCATTAATGAAGAAGTTTTCTGAGGAATTAACGCATCGAGATTATCTTGGTGCGCTGATGAACCTTGGTATTTCAAGGGCAAAAACAGGTGATATTATTGTGCAGGATATGCAGGCCTATCTGATTGTGTCCGATTCCATTGCGGATTACATCTGCGAAAATCTGACAAGAATCCGCCACACAAGCGTTATGTGCAAGCAGGTCGATTGGCAGGAATTTAATTATGTGCCAAAAGTAAAAGAGGTTACAGGAAGCATTGCCTCTGTGCGCCTCGATGCGGTGATTGGTCTTGCCTTTTCACAGTCTCGAAGCAAGCTGACCGCCTATATCGGCGAGGAGAAGGTACAAGTAAATGGTAAGGTCATTACATCAAATGCGTATACATTGAAAGATAACGATCTGATTTCGGTGCGTGGACTTGGAAAGTTTCGCTATAAAGGAACCTCGGCTGTCACCAAAAAGGGCAGACTGATGGCAACGGTAGAAGTTTTTATATAAGAAAGAGAGGAACACGATGTCAAAAAGTTTAATGGTAAATGATCCGGCACATAAGCCGATTTACGAGATTGTTTTTGAGACAGGCTTTGAAAAGCTTGCAGAAAAGATAAAGCAGATCGGTCTTGAGGGAAGAAAGGTCTGCATCGTGATGGATTCCAATACCAGTCACTTATATGGAGAGGCCGTGCGAAAAGCACTTGAGCCAGTTGCGGCAAAGGTGATTTCCTTCCAGTTTCCGGCGGGAGAGCTTCATAAGACGCTCGATGTGGTGCGTGATATCTATAAGGAACTGATTGAGGCTCATTTTGACCGTAAGGATTATCTTGCGGCGCTCGGAGGTGGTGTAGTCGGCGATATTACCGGATTTGCGGCAGCTACGTATTTACGTGGAATTTCCTTTATTCAAATTCCAACGACCCTTCTTTCTCAGTCGGATAGCAGTGTAGGTGGAAAGACCGGCGTTGACTTTGATGGCTACAAAAATATGGTTGGTGCATTTTGCATGCCAAAGCTTGTCTACATGAACGTGTCGACACTTTCTACGATGGATGAGCGCGATTATTTGTCTGGTATGGGCGAGGTTGTTAAGCACGGCTTAATCCGCGATAAGAAGTTTTTTGACTGGCTTGAAACGCATCACGAACAGATTTGCAGCCAGGATGCGAAGAACTTGATTGAGATGGATTATCATAATTGTCGTATCAAGGGTGAGGTTGTAGAGGAGGATCCAACCGAACAGGGCATTCGCAGTCTGTTAAACTTTGGGCACACACTTGGTCATGCAATCGAAAAGCAGAAGGCAGGTGAGCTTTATCATGGAGAGTGTGTCTCTATTGGGGCAGCTGCAGCAGCATACATCAGTATGAAGCGCGGTTATCTGACAAAAGAGGAGCTTCACACGGTGCTTGACGCCTTTACATCCTTTAAGCTTCCAGTCACTGTGACCGGAGTAGACAAAGAAGCAGCGCTGCTTGCAACAAAGAGTGATAAGAAGATGCAGGGAAATCAGATTCGATTTATTTTATTAAAATCACTTGGTGAGGCTGTTGTGGATCACACGGTTACAATGGAAGAGATGCGTGAAGCCCTTGACTTTGTGTGCCAGGATGCGTGAGGTGACACACATGAAAAAGAAACGTGTGACATTTGCCGTCCTCTTGTGTGTGATTCTCATCGCATTTGATCAGATTACAAAGGTACTGGCGATATCGGTATTAAAAGTGCACGATATGATCGTGATTCCAAACGTGCTGACACTCACTTATGTGGAAAACAGAGGTGCCGCGTTTGGCATTTTTGAGAATCAGAAGCTATTTTTCTTTTTGATTACAGCAGTGATGGTTGCGGTATTTGTGTATTGCTATGTGCGTCTTTTAAATCAAAAATCCTATCGAATGTTACGTATCCTCTGTGTCACCTACACGGCAGGAGCGCTTGGCAATCTGATTGACCGAATTTTCAGAGGATACGTAGTCGACATGATTTATTTTGTGCCGATCAATTTCCCAGTATTTAATGTAGCAGACTGCTATATTACGATTTCAACAGCCGTCCTTTTATTTGCACTCTTTTTCTGCTATAAGGATGATGACTTTGCATTTTTAAAACCATCAGGAAAGGCAGGAAAGAAACATGAGTGAATTAAAAAATCGAATGGATACCAATACAAACGAATTTGAATCGGCAACGAATGAATTCTCTGCAGATTTACAAGATACAAATGAACTTCTAGTTGTCGGAGCTGAGCAGGATATGATCCGATTAGACCGTTTTCTGGCCGATCAGTACGAGGAATACACTCGTTCCTTTTTACAAAAGCTGATCGAGCAGGGAAATGTAAGCGTCAATGGTATACCAGTTAAGAAAAATGGAATTAAATTAAAAGAAAACGATGAGATCCGCGTGAATCTGCCTGTGCCACAGCCACTTGAGGTGGTAGCAGAGGATATTCCACTTGACATTCTTTATGAGGATGACGATGTGATTTTGATCAATAAGCCGAAAGGCATGGTTGTGCACCCGGCAGCGGGACATACTTCGGGCACGATTGTCAATGCACTGTTGTATCATTGTAAGGATAGCTTATCTGGCATCAATGGTGTCATCCGTCCGGGAATTGTTCACCGAATTGATATGGACACGACTGGCGTGATCATTGCCTGCAAGAATGATGCTGCGCATAACTGCATTGCTGCACAGCTGAAAGAACATTCTATTACACGGCGCTATTACGCAATTGTCCACGGAAACTTAAAAGAAGATGAGGGTGTGATTGACGCACCGATCGGGCGTGATCCGAATAACCGAAAGCGTATGGCCATCAATCGCAAGAACGGAAAAAATGCAGTAACACACTATAAGGTGCTAGAGCGTTTTGGCCGTTTTACCTGGATTGAATGCAGACTGGAGACGGGACGTACGCATCAGATTCGCGTTCATATGGCATCCATCGGTCATCCACTTCTTGGAGATGCGCTGTACGGGCCTGCAAAATGCCCATATCCGCTTCAGGGACAGACACTTCATGCATATGTGCTTGGTTTTATCCATCCGTCTACACAGAAATATATGGAGTTTCAGGCACCACTACCGGCGTATTTTGAAGAATTGCTGCAGAAGTTTTGCCTGTCCACGAAAGCGTAACAGCAAAGATAAGCGGATATTGAACCAGAGAAAGACAGGGATGGATGAATAAAAAACTGATAAAAAAGACAATTGCAAAAATTTTTTCACCGTGGGGGCTGGTACCGCTTCTGATGGCGGTCACCTGTAATTTTGTCGTTTATACTGGCTGCAATGTGCTGACAAGAAACTGGCAGCTGCATAGTCTGGCACTTCCGATTGATTATGAGATTCCGCTTGTACCATGGACAATTGTAATTTACTTCGGCTGCTATTTGTTTTGGATTTTCAATTATATTTTGATTTACAGAAGAAGCAGAGAGTATGCGTACCGTTTTTTTGTGGCTGATTTCTTGTCGCGAATCGTGTGTTTGGCATTTTTTGTGCTGTATCCGACGACGTTGGTGCGCCCAGAAGTGGAGGGAAGTGGTTTTTTCTGTGCAGCTATGCGTTTCCTTTACAAAATTGATGCGCCAACCAATCTGTTTCCTTCCATTCATTGTTTAGTCAGTTGGTTTTGTTTTATCGGTATCGCAAAGGACAAAACGATTCCGCTCTGGTATCGTATTTTTTCCTTCTTTTTTGCGGTAGCGGTATTCATTTCCACACTAACGACAAGACAGCATGTGATTTTGGATGTTGTGGGTGGTGTGGCACTTGCACAGATTTGCTATTGGATTTCGCAAAAAACATTGCTTTGGAAAGTGTTTGAAAAAACATTTGATCATCTCAATGGCTTTTTTGCAGAGTAATACGCACTTAAAAGAATTGTACGAAAAAAGTTGCATTTTTGTTTGAAATATTGTATAATACCTTCACAAGGTTTTGAAAGTGAAAGGAGTGAGCATTATGACAGGTAATTTAGTGATCACAATAGGTAGAGAGTGCGGAAGCGGCGGACGACTGATCGGTAACCGTCTTGCAGAAAAGTTAAATATTAAGTGTTACGATAAGGAATTGTTGACATTGGCAGCAAAAAAGAGTGGACTGTGCGAGGAAATCTTCGAGAGCCACGATGAAAAGCCAACCAGCAGTTTCCTGTATTCTCTGGTAATGGACAGCTATTCGATGGGATATTCCACATCATCTTTTATCGACATGCCGTTAAACCACAAAGTTTTTCTGGCACAGTTTGATACAATCAAGCATCTAGCTGATACCGAGAGCTGCGTTATTGTCGGACGTTGTGCGGATTATGCATTGGCAGAGTATCCGAATGTATTGAGTGTTTTCATTTCTGGTAACATGGATGAGAAGGTAAAATACATATCCAAGCTGTATGATAAGACACCAGAAAAGGCAAAGGATATCATTGTTAAGACCGATAAGAAACGTTCCAACTATTACAATTATTATACCAGTAAGAAGTGGGGCGATGCCCGCAGCTACGATGTCTGCTTAAACAGCAGTGTACTTGGACCGGAAGGTACCGTAGATGCGATCTTGGAGATCATCAAGCTGCGTGAGAGAAACAAGGCTGGCAAGTAAAAATGATTCGGTAAAAAAGGGCGGACAGCTTTTTTTAAGTTGTCCGCCCTTTTTGTGTGCTAAAAAATGAAAAATAGATAAAAGAAACTTGTGCTCTGGAAAACTTGCTATTATAATGATTAAAAATGGGTGAATATGCTGGATTAAAATTAACATTATGTTAAAAATAAGGAGGAAAGAAAAATGGTACGTATACTGCCAAAACCGCAGCACATTGAAGAACGAGAGGGAATATTGCTTCTTGATTATCATTGCAGAATTACAATTGCAGATAATTGTCCAAGAGAAGCTCTTTTTTATGCACAGCAGCTTGCTGATCAGATAAAAAAGACAACAGGAATTGAGCTTGGTATTGACAGGCGCACATCTGGCGCCCATAAAGGAATTGAACTTTGCCTGGATGAAGCAGCAAAAATTACAGCAAAACAAACCAAGGACAAAGAGGCATACCGTTTGACCATTACACCGGATGGCGCAAAGGTGTGCGCGGCCAAAAAGGAAGGTCTTTTTAACGGTGTGCAGACACTTCGACAGGTGATTCTTCAGTATGGTATTTGTCTGCCATGTCTGGCAATTGTTGATTATCCAGAGATTCCGGTGCGTGGCTGGTTTATGGATGTGACAAGAGGGCGTATTCCAAAATTGTCCTATTTAAAGGAGGTGGCAGATCGCTGCAGTCTATACAAGATCAATCAGATGCATCTGTATATTGAGCATACATTCTTGTTTGATGGTCTGAGCGAGACATGGAGAGATGACACACCGCTTACTGCACAGGATATTTTGGAATTTGATGCGTATTGCGCAGAGCGAAATATTGAACTTGTTCCGTCGATTGCAACATTTGGCCATCTGTATAAGGTATTGCGTACCAGAACCTTCCATGAACTCTCCGAGATTGATGAGCCGGCAGGAATCCCGTTTTCATTTTATGAGCGGATGTGTCATCACACACTCAATATCACAGATGAAAGAGCATATGAGCTTGTATGCCGTTTGATTGATGAGTACAGTGCACTGTTTCGTTCGAATCTTTTCAATATCAACTGCGATGAAACCTTTGATCTTGGAAAGGGCAGAGGAAAGAAAATGGCAGATGAGATTGGATCCCATGCGATGTATATTGAGTGGGTAAACCGTGTTTGTGAGCACGTAAAAGCATTAGGAAAGCGTCCTATGTTCTGGGGTGACATCATTGCGGCTCATCCAGAGACGATTCGTGAATTGCCGAAGGATATCATTTGCATGACGTGGGATTATCGACGGGCACCAAAGGAAACAAATGTCCGAAAGCTCTGGGAGAATGGTGCTCATCAGTATTTGTGTCCAGGTGTTCAGGGCTGGAATCAGACGATCCATTTGCTTGACGTTGCCTATGAGAATATCAAAAAAATGGCATCATTTGCACATCAGTTTGAGGGCGAAGGCCTTTTGACTACGGATTGGGGCGATTATGGTCACCTGCAGCATCCAGAACTTGCACTTGTAGGAATCATTTACGGAGCTGCATTTGGTTGGAACAGCGACATTCCGAAAAAAGAGGAAATCAATGCCGATATTTCGGTGATCGAGTACGGGGATCGTTCGGCTACACTTATCGAGACAATTAGCTATATGAGCAATCAGGCAGTGATGCATTGGGGGGATCTGGTTCGTTTTTCTGAGATGTATCGCAAACAAATTGAAGGAAAAGATGTGGATGATTTTTGGAAGGACTATTTGCCGCGTATTGAAGCGAGTTTGTCGCACATTGCAGACTACAATGAGACCATTCGAGACTGCATGGTTAAAGTAGCTGCACTTCTTGGAACGATTGAAGAAAATCGTCGTGAAGGCATTGCACCGATTCTTCATATGGCAGAGGGCCAGATTCTATTCAATACGATTTTATCGGTGCTTGACAGAGAGCATCTTGGCCATCCAGATGCGTACACGAAAGATACAAAGGCGCTTGCGGAGGCACTTGAAATTTGGTATTATGAGTACCGCAGACAGTGGCATAAAATTAGTCGTGAAAGCGAACTTTATCGAATCGGTGAACTGATTTTCTGGCTCGCTGACTATTTAAGGACCCTGTAAGTCAATAAAAGAGTTGAACATACTTGGCAGTGCTTGACACCGATGCAAAAAAGGTGAAAGATAAAATTATGTATGCCAGACTTTGCTATGAGCAGATTTGCCTGCTGATGCGAAGTCTGGCATAAATTATGCCCATTTTACATAGATTGGCGTAAGAACAAAAACGGGTCGGTGCGATGAAACAAAAATCAGGAAAGAAAACACGAACACAGAAAAAGCATCGTGTTCAGCGAGATTCAAGGATACGCCGGACGGAGTATGTCGTAGACTGTCTTCATCTGCCGAAGGATGTTGTGATGGGGGCAGAATTGACGCAGCTTTTTGGCAATCGTGAAATGCAGGTGCGCAATTTTAAAAAACTTCTTTCCTGCCAAGAAAATGAGATTTGTATTCTGGCAGGACGGCATCGCATCCGAATTAAGGGACGATGTCTGGCGATGGCTTATTTTGCGGCAGAGGAGGTTAAAGTCACTGGCTGCATCGAATCAATCTGTTATGAGGAGTGAACTGTATAGAAGATAGCGTTAATGAGTGGATTGTCAATGGGATAGATAAAAAATGAAGGCGGCGGTGAGAACATGAAACATAGGTGGACGAACTGGGTTCGGATTTGTGTGAGTGGGTCTGAGACAGAGCGCTTTTTGAATATGGCCTCGTTTCATGGCCTCATTTTGTATCAGGTGTGCCGAACACCGGATGGCATGGAAGCGAGTGTAAAGGCAAAAGAGATAAGAAAGCTGTGCCGATTGCGAACAAAGACAGGCGTTTCGGTTCACATCTTGGAAAAACGAGGTCCATATTTTTTGTGGAAAAAAACAAGAACGAGGCGTGTAGGTCTGATATGTGGCGTGCTGTCGTTTGTGGCGCTGTATATCATGTCGCTCTTTGTCTGGGACATTGATTTTACAGGAAATGTGCGTTATACGGACAGCTATCTGCTATCCTTTGTCAAAAAGGAAGGCTACCACCCCGGTATGTGGCGATCGGATGTGGTGTGTGATACACTTGAAAAGAGGCTGCGAAACGAATTTGATGATATTACATGGGTGTCGGCGCGTCTTGAAGGCACGAGACTCGTCGTTGAAATCGAGGAAAACAATACCTCTACGGTTAAGGCGTCGGAAGAAGCACCGTGCAGCATACGCGCCACAAAAAGTGGAATTATTATGAAGATGGTGACAAGGCGTGGCACACCGCTTGTCAAAAAAGGTGACGAGGTGGTTGCTGGCGACGTGCTCGTATCTGGCTATATCCCAATTTACAACGATTCACAGGAAATTATCGCGTATGAGCAGACAGATGCCTCGGCAGATGTGTGGATTGACTATGAAGAAACGATTGAAATTAAAATCTCCCGGAGCCAATCAGTTCGGTATTATACATCCGAGCGCATTCTCCCAGGGCTTATTTTGTTTGGACATCGCTTTTGTTTGCCGGGGAGTTTGCCAACTTTATTAAAAGCAAGTTCAAATGAAACTTCAAACTCAAAGTCAGTGAACACGTCGCAGCAGGAGTTATATATTGAACAGCGTCAGTGGAAACTCTTTAAAAATTTTTATTTGCCATTTTATTCAGAAGAATATCGACAGCTTTCCTACGAAATGGCACAGATTTCCTACGATGATGAGAGTTTAAAAGAGCAGGCAAATCAAAAATATCTTGAATTTATTGTTCAATTAGAAAAATTAGGGGTGGAAATAATTGAAAATAATGTTACAATAGAAAGTGAACCTGATGAGTATCGAATGAAGGTACGATTTCTTCTTGAGGAGAATGCAGTAAAGAGCGGTGAACTCGAAGTGCAGGGGCAGGAGATATCCGTTCGTCAGGAATCACAAAAACAAGAGTAGCGAGTTAGAGAGGTTATTGTATGAGTGTTGCGCAAGCAGTTATGGAAATACCGGCTGCCCATCAGCTGAATGTATTTGGACAGTTCGACTGTAATATAAAGAAGATTGAGCGTGCGTTTGGTGTGACGTTTGTCAACCGTGGCGATACGATCCGTCTGTCTGGAACGGAAGAGGCAGTGGGCAAGGCGCGAAGTGTTGTGGATACGCTGCTTGAGCTGTCACGCAGAGGAAACACGGTGACAGAGCAAAATGTTGATTACACAATTGCGATGTCCTTTTCGGAAAAAAGTGGTGAGGTGCTTGAAATTGACAATGATATCATTTGCCGCACGATTTCAGGAAAGCCAGTAAAGCCAAAGACCGTTGGACAGAAGCAATATGTGGATGCGATCCGCAATAAAATGATCGTTTTCGGCGTTGGACCAGCCGGAACCGGAAAGACCTATCTTGCAATGGCGATGGCGATTGATGCCTTCAAAAAGCAGGAAGTCAGTCGTATTATCCTGACTCGTCCAGCAATTGAGGCAGGTGAGAAGTTAGGCTTTCTTCCCGGCGATTTGCAGAGTAAGATTGACCCATATCTGCGACCGTTGTATGATGCACTGTACCAGATTATGGGAGCAGAAAGCTTTCTTAGCAATCAGGAGAAGGGCTTGATCGAGGTGGCGCCGCTTGCGTACATGAGAGGACGTACCCTTGACAATTCCTACATCATACTGGATGAGGCACAGAATACCACCCCGGCTCAGATGAAAATGTTTCTGACTCGTATCGGTTTCGGTTCAAAGGTCATCATCACGGGTGATATGACGCAGAAGGACCTTCCGGCAGGCACGCCGTCCGGTCTGGATGTGGCAATCAAGGTTTTAAAGAACGTAGACGATATCGGATTTGTCTATCTGGATAATCGCGACGTTGTTCGCCATCCGCTTGTTCAAAAGATTGTAAAGGCGTATGAGGAATACGAGAACAAGCAAAACAGCAAAAAGCGTGCGCAGGAGCATGCAAAGGAAGCAGATGCGCAACGCCCGGAAAAAACAAGAAAGCCAAGAGGCTGATGGAGAGCGTATGACAATTACAATTGAGAATGAAGCTTCAAAGGAACTGCCATTTGACTATAAGGCGTTAATCGAGCGCGTAGTCATGGGCTGCATGGATTATGAAAAATGTCCGTATGAGGCAGAAGTGAATGTACTCTTAACAAATAACGAAGAAATCCATGCGATTAACAAAGAGTATAGGGGAATTGACCGTCCGACCGATGTTCTATCCTTCCCGATGGTCGATTACAATAAGCCGGCGGATTTTGATCCGTTGGAGGATGCCTCCGAGGACTATTTTAACTTTGAGACCGGAGAGTTGGTACTTGGTGATATCATCATTTCAGTGGACAAGGTATATGAGCAGGCCGAAAGCTATGGCCATTCATTAGAGCGCGAGCTAGGCTTTTTAGTTGCGCACAGTATGCTTCATCTGTTTGGCTATGACCATATGGAGGAGGAAGAACGCGAGCAGATGGAGGCTCGCCAAAGAGAGATATTGAACGGATTATCAATTCTCAGATAAGTCGCAGGGAAAATCCCTGGTTAGCGGCAGGAAAGGGAAAATTTTGTAATGAAAAAAAAGAAAAATGATTTTATCGCGCAGGGAAGTATTCTTGCGATTGCGTCGATATTAGTGCGTGTCATGGGAATGATCTATCGTATTCCGATGACGGCAATCATCGGTGATAAGGGAAATGGATTTTACTCGTATGCATACAGCGTTTATACGATTTTACTGCTGTTATCGTCATACAGCCTTCCACTTGCCGTATCAAAGATGGTTTCCGCAAAGGCACAGCTTGGACAGTGGCGCAATGTAAAGAGAGTCTTTATTTGTGCAGTTGTATTTGCGATCGGTATTGGTACCACGTTTGGCCTGATTGTGCTTGTTGGCGCACAGTTTTTTACAAGGGTATTTTTCCACAGTGAGCTGGCAGCGATTGCACTTCGCTTTATGGCACCAACCATTTTGATTATGGCACTGCTCGGTGTATTCCGTGGATTTTTCCAGGGCCTTCAGAATACACTTCCGACAGCGATTTCTCAGATTGTAGAAGGTCTGATCAATGCAATCATGTCGGTTGTGTTTGCGTATTTTTTGTTTGATTTCGGTCACGGAATGGATCTTACAAACGGTACTGCCGATTTAGGCTATGCATGGGGTGCAGCAGGTGGTGCGATCGGAACGGGTGCAGGTGCGCTTGCAGGACTAATCTTTTGCTTTATTTTGTTTGTGGCATATCGTAAGATTCTGGCAGTCAACATCAGCCGTGATAAGACAGGAACCCAGCAGGAATATAAAGATATTTTCTGTTTGATGTTGTCCATCGCATTGCCAGTTATTTTAAGTACCGCGCTGTACAATTTGATCGAGTTAGTAGATGGAAGTTTGTTTAACAATATTATGGCATCAAAGGGTATGGAAGATGTAAAGGACAGCATGTGGGGCGCTTACAATGCGAAGGCATTGCTTCTGGTTCACATTCCGGTATCCATCTCGTCAGCGATGGCGGTATCGCTTGTACCAACACTGACGGCTGCCTATGCACTTGGAGATGAGCAGACTGCAAAGGCTAAGGTCAATGCGATTCTTCGCTTTATCTCGATTTTAGCATTTCCGTCTGCAGTCGGTTTGCTGGTACTGGCAAATCCGATTATTAAGACGTTATTCTCAAGTGATACTAGCTCTGCAAGCACGTATCTGCAGGTTGTTTGTCCGGCGGTTATCACATTCTCCTTCTCGACAATCACAAACTCGATTCTTCAGGGAATCGATCGGATGAATCTCCCTGTATGTCATTCACTGATTGCAATGGCCGTTCATGTTGTGGTATTGTTGATTCTTTGCCTTGGCTTTAACATGGGAATCTATGGCGTTATTATCAGTTACGTCATTTATGCGCTTGTGATTACGATCCTGAATTTCTATTCGATCAGTAAGATACTGGAGTATCGACCGGATGTGATGACGTTATTTGTAAAACCGATCGTGGCGTCCGCAATTATGGGTGTTGTCTGCTTTGGATGCTACCAGTTATTGCATCAGTTCTTAGGAAAAGCAATTCCGATGCTGATCTCAGTAGTGGTAGCGGTAGTTGTATACTTTGCAGCAGCCGTTAAGATCAAGTTGCTTACCGAAAGTGCAATGAAGGATTTGCCAAAGGGAACTTTGTTAATTCGCATTGCAAAGAAGTGCAAGCTACTGTAAAGTAGATAAGAATGAATTCTATGTAGTATGTAGGAATAATCAGATGAAAACGAATCCATACTTTACATAAGAAAAAACATTGGAACTGGCACAAATTGTGTGCCGGGAAAGGTGGTGCTTGTGTGAAGTATGCAATTCGTTTTCTTGCTGTTGCGGCATTGTTTTTGACAATCGAGCAGACAAGCTTTTTTGTGACAAGGCAGGCAGCAAAAAATGCGTGGTCAAAAAAAGAACAGAGAGAAGACCTGTTTCGTTTGCCGTCAAAGTCAAAAAGTAAAGTGCGCGTGACCGCACAGATGGATATTTTTTTGGAGAAATGTAGCGCAGATACTGGACAGTTGATTTCAGTAAAGCCGTACTGGGATGTGCGCTTGGTCGGAATGGATGAAGAGGAACTTCGCTTCTTTTTGTCGGATGCATCCCATATGAAAGAGGAAGGCGATATGGCGTGTGGCTATGTTGGCTGTGAGCTGATCGAGATGGACTGGAGTACGCTTCGTATTCGGAAATTTTATAATTGTTGTGAATAATTACTAATTTTAAGGAAAGGAAGACTTTATGAAAACACAGGTGCTTGTCATTGGAGCTGGCGCATCTGGTCTGACAGCAGCGATTTATGCCGCCCGAGGAGGATGTGAGGTTCATATCTTAGAAGCACAGGATCGCCCCGCGAAGAAAATCCTTGCAACCGGAAATGGAAAATGCAACTACACGAATGAAAAAATGGAGCTTTCCTGCTATCGAAGTGCATCACTGCAGCGGGCAGAGGTTGTGCTCTCGCAGTATCCGACGTCTGCAGCAATCGACTATTTAAAGGAGCTTGGCATTCGGCCAAGTGCGCGCGATGGCTATCTGTATCCGTCTTCTGGTCAGGCAGCTTCGGTTGCTGAGTGCCTTCTAATGGAGGCAAAACGGCTGCAAATTGTGATACATACCGATTCACCGGTAAAGCAGATCAAAAAGACGCGTGATGGATTTGAAGTGACCACGGGACAAGGGGAGCGCTTCGCAAGTGATGCGTTGGTTTTAGCGGCAGGCAGTCTCGCTGGACTGAAGGCAGGAAAACTTGCCGATCCACAAGGTCTTTGCCGCGCGCTTGGCTTAAAGGTGCAGCCGACTGTTCCGGCACTGACGGCACTTGTTCAGGAGAAAGATCCAGTGGGAAAGCTTTGGAGTGGTGTGCGCGTGCAGGCAACTGTTACGCTGTTTTCAGAAAAACGGCGTATGAGCGCAGATACAGGAGAAGTGCAGTTAACCGATTATGGAATCTCCGGTATTCCTGTTTTTCAGGTGAGCCGATATGCCTCGTATTCGCTGTTAAAAAAGAAAAAGACAGAGGCAGTGCTTGATTTTATGCCATCTATGACAAAGGATGAGTTATTGGAAGATTTTCGTGTGCGTGCAAGCTTTCCTGAGCGAAGCGCACAGGGACAGCTGTGTGGATTGTGGAACTCGAAACTTGTTCAGGCACTTTGTCGAAAGGCAAGGATTGCCATTGACCGTCCGATGCGACGGGCTGATTGTGAACAGTTAGCGGCACTTGCAAAGGAATATCGCGTGACAATTACGGGGACCAATCCGGTCAGCCAGTCACAGGTGTGCGCAGGCGGAGTCGATCTTCGTGAAATCAATCCAGAGACAATGGAGTGCATTCATGTGCCAGGATTGTATCTGACAGGGGAGTTTCTTGATGTGGATGGAATCTGCGGTGGCTATAATCTACACTGGGCATGGGCAACTGGCACACTTGCGGGAAAAGCAGTGGCGAGTGCAAGCAAAGCGCATACAAAAAAGAATAAAGAAGATACAAAAGGTCATAATGCACAGAAAAGCAGAGGGAAAAATAGATGATACAGATCAATTCATTAAAACTTCCATGCGGCCATAGTAAGGCTCAATTGGAAGAAAAAATATGTAAGCAGCTAAAAATTTCGAGCAGTCACTTAAAGAGCTGGAAGATTCTGCGCCAGTCCATTGATGCAAGAAAAAAGCCAGAGCTTTTCTTCGTCTATCTGATTGAGGCAGAGGTGGACAATGAGCAGACAATTGTAAAAAAGCTTCATAATCCGTCCATTGTGATTGCTTCCGGGCAGACCTATACGTTTCCAAAAGCAGGAGAGGTGCAGCAAAAGCATCATCCAGTCATCATTGGAACTGGTCCTGCGGGACTTTTCTGCGGCTATCTGCTCGCTAAGCACGGCTATCGTCCGATCCTTTTGGAGCGTGGAGCCGATGTCGAGCGTCGCTCCCAGAAGGTCGAGCATTTCTGGAATACAGGAGAGCTTGATGAGAAAACAAATGTTTCCTTTGGAGAGGGCGGCGCAGGTACGTTTTCCGATGGAAAGCTCAACACACTTGTTAAGGACAAGTTTATGCGAAATCGTAAGGTTCTTGAGATTTTTGTTGAGCACGGAGCACCGGAGGAAATTTTATACCAGCAAAAGCCTCATATCGGAACCGATGTATTAAAAGATGTAATTGTTCGTATGAGAAAAAGCATCTTGGAGTATGGCGCAGAGGTGCGTTTTGACAGCTGTATGACCGATCTTGATGTGAGAGATGGTGCACTTGCCGGAATTTGGGTGAATCAGACGGAGTACATTGCGTGTGAGACACTTGTTCTTGCAACCGGTCATAGCGCACGCGATACGTTCGCAATGCTTGGAAAACATATTCACATGGAGCCCAAATCCTTTGCTGTTGGCGTGCGTATCGAGCATCCGCAGGAGATGATTAACATTTCCCAATATGGAGCAGCACAGATTCCATCGCTTGGCGCAGCCAGCTACAAGCTGACGCATCAGGCGGCAAATGGACGTGGCGTGTACAGTTTTTGCATGTGTCCAGGCGGTTTTGTTGTTAATGCATCAAGCGAAAAAGGCGGCCTTGCCGTAAATGGAATGAGCTATCATGCACGGGACAGCAGGAATGCAAATTCGGCGCTGATCGTTACCGTTACGCCGCAGGATTTTCCAGATTCGTCCTATATGGGTGGAGTTGCCTTCCAGCGAAGTCTTGAGCAGGCAGCGTACCGCGCAGGGAATAGTAAAATTCCGCTGCAGCTCTTTGGTGATTTCAAGGATGGACGCGTTTCAACAGGATTTGGCGATGTCAAACCATGCACGAAGGGCGCCTATGCATTCGCAGACTTAAACCAGGTACTTCCAAAGCCTCTTACCGAGGCACTGTGTGAGGCAATTCCAGCATTTGACCGCAAGATTCATGGCTTTGCAAGAGAGGATGCGTTGCTTCTCGGCGTAGAGAGTCGTACCTCATCGCCGCTTCGCATGGTGCGCGATGAGAATGGTGAGAGCAATGTGCGCGGACTGTACCCGTGTGGTGAGGGTGCAGGTTATGCAGGCGGCATCACGTCGGCAGCGATGGATGGCATTCGCGCTGCGGAGTGGATTGCAAAGCGTTTCTGCCCGTGATATGTGATACTATAATACTATGTTACAAGACTCCTCGATAGACAACTTACACCGCAAGCCTGACCGCTTCGCTTTACGGCGTTGCGGTTGTAAGTGTCTGCTCTCGGAGTCAGGCGAAAGTGTGAAGAAACAAAAAGAAGTTGTAGAGGGAGCTTCATATGACGATAGAAGAAGAAAAACGTACGTTTCGTAAGTCTGCATTAAGATGGCGAGCTGAGATTACGAATCGGAAGGAAAAATCCATACAGATCGCCAAAAATTTATTTGCTACGCAGACGTACCAGAACGCGAATATGATTTTGGCCTATATGGCATATCGCAGTGAGGCAGAGACAATGCCCGTTCTTGAGCAGGCATTTGCTGCACATAAATGCGTTGCAGTGCCGAGAGTGCTCCGTTCAGAGAACCAGCAGGGCAATGGCACAATGATATTTTGCCGTATTGCATCATTGGATGATTGTGTAAAGGGTGCATATGGAATTTTAGAGCCCAGAGAGGACTGTACGATCGTTCAGCCAGATGAGAATAGCTTGATTCTTGTGCCGGGATGTGCGTTTACACGGGATGGGCTGCGCATGGGATACGGTGGTGGTTACTATGACCGTTATCTGCAACTATATCCGAAAGCTGTTACGATTGGCTATGCATTCGAGGAGCAGATTTATGATGCGATTCCAAGCGAGGAACATGACAGGCAACTTGACTTTGTTGTGACGCAGAAGAAATGTTATGTATCAGAATAAAAGAAATCAGAAAGAAAGGTACAAAAGTTGAAAATTACGATAGTAACCGTTGGAAAACTAAAGGAAAGCTACTGGAAACAGGCCATCGCAGAATATTCAAAGCGCCTCGGACTGTATACAAAGCTTGAGCTTGTCGAGGTCGAGGATGAGAAGACACCAGATCAGGCAAGTGATCTGCTGTGCGAACAGATCAAGGATAAAGAAGGGGATCGTCTGCTTGCACGTTGTCCGAAGGATGGATATGTCATCGCATTAGCCATTGATGGAAAGCAGTATGATTCCGTAGCACTCTCAAAACATTTGGAAAAGCTTACCGTGGCGGGACGGTCACATCTTGTTTTTGTGATTGGAGGTTCCCTTGGCCTTAGCAAAAAGGTGCTTGCGCGTGCGGATGAGAAGCTTAGCTTTTCAGCGCTAACCTTTCCTCATCAGATGATGCGTGTGATTTTGCTTGAGCAGATTTATCGCTGCTTTCGCATTCAGAAGAACGAGCCGTACCATAAGTAATGGCAATAAAGCATTGTAGGTAATTGTATCACGAGCAGTTGCATCGCAACGGAGTAATTCGTGGGTATCAGTTGGGGGCAAAATACCTTTTGACCCCAACATCATTTTTATTTGTTTATTGGAATTGCCAAGTTGAGCACGAGTTATAATAGTTACAATTGTGCACAGATCAAGTCATTTACTGCTTGCATCAGTTCATCACCGTTGCGGCATTCTGCGACAACGGATACGACGGCATCTGCGTCGGGCAGTACAATGGAAAGCTGTGAATATTTGCCATCGGCACGATAGGAATTGTACTTTCCACGCCAGAACAGATAGGCATATTGCTCCGTGTCTGATGGCTTTGTACTTTCCTCAATCCATGCGGCATTGAGTAATTGTTTTCCGTTCCATTTGCCCTTCTTTAAATAGAATAGACCAAATGTGTGAAGCTCAGAAAGAGTAAGAAACAAGCCGCCGGCACCAAACGTATTGCCAAGTGGATCAATTTCCCAGGTTGGTCGTTTGATACCAAGATGTTTAAAAAGTCGTGGTATCAGATACGATACCAGATCCGTTCCAGAACGTCTCTGCACAAGTATGCCTGCCAGATAAGGACCGACATTATTATAGACAAAATGAGTTCCTGGCTTATAGACGAATGGAATTGCAAGTGACATCTTAACCCAATCATCTTCCTGATAGAGCGGTCGCTGTGCACCCATTAAGTGCCCAGATTCCTGTCCAAGACACATCGTCAAAAGATCACGCACCGTCGCTTTTTTTAGATTTTCATCTGGATTTTTTGGAATATCGTCTGCGAATGCATCGGTAAGCTTTTCATCAAGCGAAATAAGTCCTTCCTGTACGGCAAATCCCATTGCGCAAGATGTAAAACTTTTACTTGCCGAATAAATATTTCTGCGGCATTCTCCCTCGCTAAGCCATTCTGCTTTTAATTCATCGTGTTGAGTGATTTTTACACCAAGAACGCCAAGAGCCTTTGCTTTCTCAACAAATCTTGAAATGTCAATTGTATGTTTTCGGGTCAAAGAAAGTGCGATACCTTCCTCAAATTTTGGCAACCACCATTCACGATAGCCATCTCTTGTAGGATGAATCGGGTCCGCCATGTAACGCTTATAATCATCTGGTAAAACCTGATTCATTTCTTTGTCATTCCATAAATCAATCACATCAATCTGCCATTTTGCCTGTATGGCAAGCAATAATTCAACCATCTTTTGGTAGAGCGCACTGTCATACTTCGTTCCTGTGTAAAAGAGTACCGGGCAATGCCAGGTTTGTTTGGCATATGCAATAATAAATTCAATTGCGCCTGCTATGGTCTTTGTATCAAAGCTTTCTTTGGCATAGGAATCGGAAACGGTTCCAAGCAGTTTATTATGAGTGGCATCATTTGTAGAGAGCTGGCAGACAAACGCATCTGCTTTTGTGTTTGGATCAATGGTCGCCAGTCGTGCAATATACGATTTGCCATCGGCAACATCCTCATCAACAAGAAGTGTTCCGCTGACAGCTTCTTTAATGGCAACAATTCCATCTTTTTCTGCTAATGCCTCGATAAAAGATTGGCCCATGGCACAGGCTCCATAAGTAACGGAACTGCCAAGAAAAATGATCTTTTTTCCTTCAAGAGTTTCTTTGTATGTATGAAAACCAGACATAGTGTTCCCTCCTTTGTGAATTTGCGATTATAAAAACTCTAATTTCAAAATTCTTAATGATAGTATACCAGATCTCAATGAAAAAAGAAACTAGCATTTCTTTTCTTGTAGGAGTTTCCACTATGTATTGTTCCGTATATTTTTTACTCGTTTTTTACAAGATATAGATAGACAGATGACAGATATAAGTGATACTGTTTATCATGAAACAAAAAAATAAATGAAAAGATGAAAGAAGAAAGAAGGAAAGAAAATAAAATGTCGGAGAAATCAAAAGAAAAAGATGCGTTGAAGGCATCAGAAAAGAATAGAGAACAGCTCAAAGAACAGATTACTTATAAAGAAATCCAGAAAAATGAAGAAATAAATGCAATGATCGAGCAGGGAAATCAAGTGCTGAAATGTCTTGGCTATACAGAACATTCGAAAAAACATGCGACGAAGGTAGCAGAACATGCGGCAGAGATTTTGAAGATGGTGGGAGCAAATGAACATGAGATTGAGCTTGCTAAGATTGCAGGCTATATGCATGACATTGGAAATTGCATCAACCGTCAAGACCATGCACATAGTGGAGCAATACTGGCGTACTCTATTTTAAAGCAGCTGAATATGCCACTGAAAGATTGTTTGACGATCACAACTGCAATTGGTCATCATGATGAAAAAACAGGAGCCGCTCTTGAACCTGTGTCAGCTGCACTCATTCTTGCTGATAAGACCGATGTGCGTAGAAATCGAGTACAAAATCCGAGTATTGCCAATTTTGACATTCATGATAGAGTAAACTATGCGGTCTTAAGTTCTTCACTGGAATTTAAGACGGAAAAGAAAATTATCCAGATGAACCTAGAACTGGACGATTCTATGTGCACCGTTATGGATTATTTTGGAATCTTTTTGGAGCGAATGATGATGTGCAGGCGCGCAGCAGAGGTATTAGGTTGGCGCTTTAAGCTTGTCGCAAATGGAAGTAAGTTATGTTAAGTTGAAAATGGAAGTAAGTTATGTTAAGTTGATTCCCCTGATAGAAAGGGACAGCAGAATTGTACCGCAGGTACGTCTGGCTGATTACTGTATTTTAAAACCGCCATGTGCGCATAAAAAGCGTGTACCGCATGAATAGCATCGACCATGCAAAGCAGCTGCTCACAACGAACTCCATGCGTATAATGGAAGTCAGTGAGTGTGTTGGCTTTGCAGACGAAAGCTATTTCAGTAAAGTTTTTAAGAAACAGACAGGGGTTTCACCAGCCGATTACGCCAAAACACAGGAAATCGTACAGAACAACCTGCTATGAAAAATTTGCCCATTTTGTGGCAATTAAACAACGGTCTTCTTCATCCATTTTTTTGATTTCCAACGGAAGAAGTAGTTAATTCCGCGGAAAATTTCAACAAAGATATCCCAGAATAAAAGAGCACATCCCACCTTGAGAATATTTGGGTCTTTCGTGAATAATGAAGACGGGCCTGCATATATTTGTGTTAGAGGTGATGCCAATGCAGACAGAAGCGATCCGGCAAATCTTGCCGGAATCCATAAAGACAGCATTTTTAAGAGGAAACGTTTCGCTTGTGTCATTTGAGGAAATCCGTATCCGCGCACAACGTCCCGTTTCTCTGCGAAAGGGAATGCGTCTTTGGTACTTAAATCAAGACAGTAGTTTGACGCTTGCAAAAGGCTTATCGGCAGCACAGCCCATCATTTTATCAAGAGCAACACCATCAGAAGTAATTCCATCAAAAGCAGAAATGGAGCAGATTTTATTGAATGCAAGTCGCTTTTCTGTCTATGCCGTAGAAGAACAGATTCGACAAGGATATTTGACCATTCAGGGAGGACACCGCATTGGAATTTGTGGGGAAGTGATTCTTAAGGGTGGGCAGATACAGGGAATTCGCCGGATCAGCTCGTACAACATTCGCATCGCAAGAGAAGTGCGTGGTTGTGCAGAGGCAGTCTATCCATGGCTGTGGAAAAACGAGCAATTCTTAGACACACTAATTGTTTCTCCACCGGGACTTGGAAAGACGACCCTTCTTCGAGATCTGATTCGTTTGCTTTCCGACGGAGACGATCTCCATAGACCACTTACCGTTGGCCTGGCGGATGAACGAGGTGAAGTAGCAGCTTGCGTAAATGGTATTCCGCAAAACGATGTAGGCAAAAACACCGATGTCATGGATGGTGGCAGCAAGACAAGTACAATGCCGATGCTTCTTCGGACGATGGCACCGCAGGTATTAGCGGCGGATGAGGCAGGAGGAGAGGCTGATATTCAAATCTTTGCACAGGCAAAAAAGTGGGGAACTGCGCTTTTAACGACCGCGCATGGAACGATCGAGCAGCATTTGTTTGATCAAGGCTTTACTCAAGGGGCAACGAAGCTGTTTTCACGGTACATAGAGATTCAAATAAAGGAGTCTCAGTCTCGTAGCTATTTGCTTTATGACCAGAATCGAACACTCATGACAACGATAGCTGTGGAAAGGAGCGATGCATGAAATTTGTCGCTGCTGCAATGATAGCAGGTATTCTTTTATCCATTGGATTTTGTGTGGAAATGTCCCGAAAGGAAACGGCGAAACAGTTGCAGGAATTTATTCGTTTTCTGCTTTTTTCTGGACAGGAGATCGAGTCCAGAGGAAGTATGCTCGAAGAAGTATTCCGAAAGGCTACATCGATCACACAGGGAGCAACGAAAGAATTCGTTGCTCGGATTGCAGAGCATGTGGCAGAGGGTGGTGATTTTCTACAGGAATGGGATCGCGCAGCATGTGAGGCATACAGCAAAATTGGCTGGAATACACAGGAACAGGAACTCATTCTTCACTGTGCATCGGACTTTTTATTGCCAGAGCGAAGCATGGTAAAGGAACAGCTTCTTTTTGACGCAAAACAGCTTTCGCAGTTGTATGAGGAGCGGGTGAGTGAACTTGGAAATGAGTGCAAGCTGTGCCGGGTACTCAGCTTTTCGGCGGCAGCGTTCCTTCTTATTTTGGTTTGGTAACGATTCGTGGATATCAGTTGGGGGCAAAATACCTTTTGACCCCAACATCATAATATATAAAAAATATACCTTATGAAAATTAGATTTATGGAAAAATGGGAGGATACCGTGATGGATGTCAATCTGATTTTCAAGATCGCGGCGGTCGGAATTCTGGTGACGATCATACAGCAAGTGCTAAAGCAGAGCGGCCGTGACGAGCAGGCATTTTTGGTATCCTTGTCCGGCCTAATTCTTGTGTTATTCTGGCTGATTCCATACATCAGTGATCTGTTTGATAGCATCCGAAACCTGTTTGCCTTATGAAAAAGTTATAGTCTTCTTTTGGCTGTCTCCTTTTCTTTCAAAGCGATTGAAACTTATATCAGCTGGCAGACAAGCCGGAAACGGAGGGTGTATGTGGAAAATTGCCGCAGCGGGCATTGCGTTTACCTTATTAGCTGCTTGTCTGAAACAGATAAAGGAAGAATATCGCACGTATCTGATGTTGGCGGCAGGATTGTTCTTTGGCTATTATCTTTTGGAACAGATTCGCTATTTGATTCAGAGTATGAATCAGCTTCGGCAATATCTGTCCGTTGATAATATTTATATGGAAAGTATTTTGAAAATGATTGGCATTACTTGTCTGGGAGAGTTTGCTTGTGATTTTTGCAAGGACTGCGGGCAGGAGGCATTGGGACGTCAGATTTCCATGGCAGCACGCCTTACCATTTTAGGCTTTAGTATGCCGATCGTATTGGCTGTGTTAAAAGCTATTTCGCAGCTGGTATAAAAGTGATATAAGAGAATGGTATTGGTATCAGTTTGGCATTGGTATAAGAAAGGAACGTATGACTGGAGGGAGCGAACAGCTGCGGAAGAGTTTCTTACCGATAGGAAAGGGGTGGATCCTTTGCCTGATCGTTGCCTATCTGATGATTGGAATATTTGGTCAGACAGTGTATGGAGCAGCCGAACAAAGCAGCACAGAAGATAGCAGCTTTTTGGTGGATGTTGATGATGCACTGTCGGAGCTTGATCTGTCGGATCTGGAGCAATTTGTCTCGGACAACCTATCAAATACGCAGATGGGCTTTGGCGAGCTGATTCGAAAAATAATTCATGCGGATGAGCCGCTTTCTTTTTCTCAAATTGCAACGGATCTGTTGTCAATCTTATTTGGAGAGATTCAGCAAAATCGCGCACAGGCTGTTCAAATTCTCCTTCTTGTGATTTGCTCTGCGGTGCTTAGCAGCATCGCATCCGTTTTTGACAGTGATCAGATTGCAGGACAGGCCTGGTTTGTCGTATTTTTGATGATTACGGCCTCTGCACTTGCTGGATTTATTCAGAGCTGTCGCCTTGTGACGGATTGTCTGAATCTAATGATTACATTTATGAAAATGCTGTTGCCAGCTTTTTGTTTGTCTATGGTTTGTATTACCGGAGCGGCTTCATCTAGTCTGTACTATCAGGCAACCTTTGGCATCATTGGTCTGGTGAATGCGGTACTTATCTATGCCATTTTACCATTTGGAAAGCTATACTTTGGTGTTTCGGTTTTAAATGGATTGACAGGGGGTGAGCGTTTTGCGGGAATCGAAGAGCTGATCAAAGTCCTCTATGAGTGGTCGATGAAAACACTCTGCGCGGTCATTGTTGGACTGCAAGTCATTCAAGGCTTAATTGTGCCGTTAGCGTCTAGTGCGGGTCCAGCATTTGCCCAGAAGTTGATTGGGGCCATTCCGGGAATTGGAAGCGGGATCAAAAGCACCGCAGAGATTTTAATTGGAACGGGGACAGTAATCAAAAATGGAATTGGAATGGCAGGATGCGTTGTGTTGGTGCTTGTAAGTTTGTATCCGATTCTGCAAATGGCGGCCATTGTTTTAATCTATTATGGCATTGCTGCGATTGCAAGCCCAATTTCAGATAAGCGCATGATTACGGCATTGCAGGCGGTTTCTTTCACGAATCGTATGCTGCTAAAAACGCTGTGCATGGCGGTATTTCTTTTTTTGATTACAATTGCGGTGATCTGCGCATTTACAAATCGGGTATTGTAGTGGCTTCTCGGAAGTTTTGCGAAGAGTGGCTCGGCGAAGCGTTTGTCGGTGTAATTTCAGGAGGACTTGACCATGGCTGCAATTCGTGATTATCTGCGTCAGATCGCAGGCTATCTTATTTTATCGGCATTAGTGGAGAACCTTGTTGCGAAAAAGGAATATGGTCCCTATATTCGTCTGTTTTTAAATTTGTTACTTGTACTACTCTTTGTCTCTCCAATTTTGTCGATTTCGGCGGATCGTCTGGGACAGACTTGGTTAGAAGCAGCAGCTTCCTGGTCGCAGGGAACTTATTTGGAGGCAGATTTGCAGGAACTAAATGAGAAACAAACAACCCTTGAACGATCTGCCCAGAAAAAAATTCTTGAGCAGCAAATCGGAGATCTTCTTGAAAAACGTGGATTTTGCTTAGAAGAATTGTCATTTGCTTCGGATTTGAGTGGAAATATCATTCGAATTACTGTGACTGTAAGAAAAATGAATGCGGATAATGACCTCAATGAGCAAGAAAATCGTAGTGCTTTTACAGAACATGTTGATGCAGAGTATCAGGGCTTATCCTACGGGGAAGAAATAGAACCGTCTAGAGCATTGAAAAATTATCTGGCAAAGCAGCTTTCTTCCTCCTGTGAGATTTTGGTTACATTAAAAGATGAATAAAATCAGTATCGTAACACCAGTATCATAACACGATTACCGTAAAACCACTATACGATTCATCTTTACGACAAAAAAATCGCGTTTTTCGACATGGTTTTCCATAACCGTCTAGGCATCCAATTTAAAGGAGCAAAATAAAATCATGAAATCCAAATGGCTTTCCGAGTTAAAAAAGATCGGCTTTTTGCGACTTGGCCTCTTAACAGTCGCAGCGATCGTCCTTATCATCTGCTCACTGCCGCAATCCAAAAGCTCTGGTTTAAATTCCAGTTCCAATTCCGCTCAGACACAAAACGCAGGTAACGGCAGCACAACGGTAGTGGATTCAAGCGGCACATCTTTGTTTTTCTATGAGCACGAACTAGAAGCGCGTCTTGAATATATCCTTGGTGAGATGGAGGGAGTTACCTCCGTGGATGTGATGATTACATTATCTTCAACTGCTGAAAAAGTGCTCGAAAAGTCTGTTCAACTTGAAGAAAATAAGCAGGAAATGGAAAAAGGAAGCGGAGAGTCGGCAGAAAAAAGTGTGAATAGCCAGACAAGCAAAAACAGCGAGGCTCTTTTAACAGGAAGTTCTTCAGGTGGCGTTCCCTATGTATTAAAAGAAATCAGCCCGTCAATTCAAGGTGTGATCATTGCTGCGCAGGGAGATATCACCAAGACAAAAATCAGTGAGATTAGTGAGGCTGTTCAGGCATTATTTGGCATTGACGCGCATAAAGTTAAGGTAATTGAAAAGAAATCTCAGGCGGAGGAAGCAAAGTGAAGCGGATCATGAGAAAAAATCAGGTGATTATCACCGTGCTGGCAGTGATGATTGCAATTGCCGGATATCTGACCTATGCCGGAAGAGTGGACATCGCAGGGCATGGCTCAGACAGTGGAACAAAAAATGCCAGTGATGCGAAAGAGGCGATCGCGGAGTATGATACGTACATAGCAGGAAGTATGCAAAGTACTTCAAACGATACATCAAGTACGAATGGAACAAATGATTCAAATAGTTCAAATCATACAGCCGATAATGCAGCGGGGAATGTAACAAGCGACCCCGAAGCAGACGAAGCACAAAACGTCAACACTGCACAAAATATCGACCAAAATTTGGCTTCGAACGCCGACACCGCAAATTTGGATGATCGTGCACTTACCGACATTGATAGCCTTGATCAAGATATTGACGATCCAGGGAAAACCGTGCTTGCAAATGGCCTTACCGTATCGGATTATATGGCGCAGACAAAGCTTGCAAGGGAGCAGTCAAGAGGAAAAAATAAGGAAGATCTGTTCGCTATTATTGATAGTGATGTGCAGGCGGAACTCGACAAGCAGGCCGCGATTGATGCGGTTGTACGCTTGACGGAATATAGTGACAAAGAAAATGCTGTGGAGACGCTTCTTAGCGCGAAAGGCTTTGATAATTCAATTGTCAGCATCACGCAGGACGCTGTGGACGTCGTAATCTGTAAGGATAACTTGACGGATGCCGAGCTTGCCCAGATCGAAGACATCGTAAAACGGAAGACTTCTGTGGGCGCATCCCAGATTTGCATTACACTGATGGGCTCCGCAAAGTCAGGGACTGAATAAATTTCTTTACAAAAGGCTTTTGTTTTGTTATAATCCCATCTTTGACAGTAAAATTGAGCAAAACACCGCTGGAAGGCTTGTTT
>DAVZID010000003.1:0-108168 GCA_052273485.1 Lachnospiraceae bacterium | reverse complement strand
AATCCTTTGTTTTCAAGCGTTTTGGAGGATTTTATTAAAGCCCTATGAGGGGCAGTAACCACTTATGAAATCGTGGTTTTCAAATTCTGGATATAAAGCGCAATTATATACAGAAGTTATTGCGGAGAGCTTTTCTGTGAAAAATATAAACTCAGTTGCAAGTGATTTGATTAAATTGTTAGAGAAGGAAGTGAAAGGAAAATGAGACACTTAACAGAGGAAGAATTAAAAATTTTAAAAGAACTCGAAGATCCTAATCTTCCTGCAGAAGAGGTGGAAAAGAAGGTTAAAAGGCTAAGAGAAATTAATGTAGAAGTAACAGGTGGAAATACTTGGCTAACATAATGACTGCAAAAAAATTTCGGGATCGAATTGAAAGTTCATGTACACATGTCCTTTTTAATTGTAATGGGAAAGCATTGCAGGATATCATTGACCAGATTGAGAACGTAGAGGATGTAAGTATGGATAAATTTGATTTTACTTTGTGCCCTTTGCTGGAGAAAAAAATAGAGGATGCAGTGTGCTTTGATATTCATATGAATGTTGAAGGACTGGCACCTGATTGGACAATTCCTCCAAAGGTATTAGCTGTAGAAAATTATAAAGAAATATGTTTGAGTTGCCCAAATCACAGAGAATAAATACCACCAGGCCGGTGGTATTTTTGTACCAATTTTTAAATTTCAGGAGATCTTTTTTTATCCTTACAAAAGTGCAAGTTTGTCCGTTTACAGAAAGCTGCTGAGGATTTATAATTCTTAAAGGTCCTAAAAGAATTCTTTATGAAGTCTCCACGCCCATGCGGTGCATAACTCCTATGGACGTGGTACTCTGCCAGATTTGATAGACTCCAAATCTGGAAAGCCAGTTGAAAGGAAGTGTATGTATGAGCAAAAGAAAAAAAGCAGTGCTTGCAGTGGGACTTGTTCTGGCAGCTTTTTTGATTGGAGCGATCATCTTCTATATGCATTTTATTATGAATGCAGGACAGACCATCGAGATGCTGCAAAAGCTGGTGGCAGGAAATGGCTATGAGATTACAGCAGATTGCGCGATGACATTTGAACCATCAGATCAGCTAAAGCCAGTAACAGATCTTGTTCAGGAACTTCTAAACACAGATTCACTTACAGCAAAATTTACGGCAACTGGTGAGAGTGCACAGAAAAATTTAAAACTGCAGCTAAAGGAAAATATGACAGATAAACAGAATTCACTAACGACGTTTTATCTGGTGGATGGAAAATGCTATTTTGGGATAGACTCGATTGTGTCAGCACTTGCAGGAGACGAGATTGATAAGAGCTTTCTGCTAAAGGTAGCATACAATGGCTGGATTAAGGATCATTGTGTGACAGTAGAGCAACTTACGAAACTACTCTATGATCTTACTGGTGTGACTGTTGAAAATGAATTGAAATTGCCAAGTGGAATGGATGTCCTTTTATTTTTGATAGAGCCGGAGCATTTGTTTGATCCTGATTTGTGGTCGGCTGTGAAAGTCACAAGTCAAAAGAATGGCACGTCTGAGTTTACAATTGATGCCAATTATTTTGCGAAGCTGATTGGAATCAAGTCCGATCAGATAGAGGCGGATTTTTCGTTTTTGGTAGATGAGAATGATAACTATACCTTTACACTGACGGTGGGTGTTGTAGATGATGATGGAAACAGGATTGTAACCAAGATTCATGCATCAGCCCAAAAGCAAGAGCAGCAAAATACGATACAGGCACCGAAGCTTCTATTGACTGATGAGCAAGTTGATGAGTTAAAGAACCTTACAGAGCCATTTATCAAGAATATTATAAAATGAAAGAATGCTAATGATAACAGTTGTAGGGTGACAAAATAATTTTGAAAGATTAAGAAATTATTTGAAGTCAAAGGAAAAGAGAAAAGGAGAATGATATGTGTACAGCAGCAACTTATAAGACGAAGGATTTTTATATGGGAAGAACGCTTGATTATGAGTGTTCTTACGGAGAGGAGGTAACAATAACACCGCGTGGTTACTCGTTTGTGATGCGCCACAGACAGCCATATCAGAACAAATATGCGTTGATCGGTATGGCACATGTTGCAGGCGAGTATCCGTTGTATTATGATGCGATCAATGAAAAGGGACTGGGAATGGCAGGTCTTAATTTTGTCGGCAATGCCTTCTATACCGATCCACAGGAAGATAAGGACAATATCACGCAGTTTGAGCTGATTCCTTGGATCTTAGGACAATGTGCAAGCGTAAAGGAGGCACGAGCACTTCTTGCGCGCATTTGTATTACAAACACTTCCTTTCATGAGTCGATGCCAGTATCACCGCTTCACTGGATTATCGCAGACCGCGATGAGGCAATCACACTCGAATCGGTGCGTGAGGGCATCAAAATTTACGACAATCCAGTCGGTGTGCTGACAAACAATCCGCCGTTTGATCGTCAGATGGCAGGTTTAACGCGTTATATGGGCTTATCGGCAAAGCAGCCTGCAAATACATTCGGTGGAAACAATCCACTGCCGCTTCAAGCCTACAGCCGCGGAATGGGTGCGCTTGGTCTGCCGGGTGATCTCTCCTCAGAATCTCGTTTTGCCCGCGTTGCCTTTGTAAAGACAAATTCGTTTTCAGGTGATTCACAAGCGGAGAGCGTCAGCCAGTTTTTCCATATCTTAGGTTCCGTAGACCAGCAGAGAGGCTGCTGTGAGGTGCGCGAGGGTGCCTATGAGATTACGATCTATACCTCCTGCTGCAATGCATCGAAGGGAATCTATTATTATACAACTTATGAGAATCATCAGATCACGGCAGTCGATATGCACCGAGAAGATTTGGATGCAAAAAAGCTGATCCATTATCCGCTTGTGCACGGAGAACAGATCAGCTGGCAAAATTAAATTTAATGTAAGTGTGTAACAAGAAAGATGGACATGATTGAAAAAATTACAACATCAGGAAAGCAGCATGCGGTCATTATCAAGCTGCTTTCCGACACCTTCCTTAAAGCGCTCGAGCAGATCATTTACGGTCAGCTTTGAGCGTTCTTCATTTGCGGTATCGAAAATAATGTGACCGCTGTTCATCATAAAAGTACGGTTACCAAGTTCAAGTGCCGACTGCATGTTATGCGTAATCATCATGCAGGTCAGGTGATGCTCGGCGATGATTGATTTGGTCAAATTTAAGACTTTCTCGGCGGTACCAGGGTCGAGTGCAGCAGTGTGCTCATCAAGAAGAAGCAGTTTTGGCGGATTGATGGTTGCCATCACGAGAGTAAGCGCCTGGCGCTGTCCGCCGGAGAGAAGACCGACTGGCTGATGCATACGATCCTCAAGCCCCATGTTTAGGGGGCGAAGCTTTTCACGAAACAGCTCCTTTTCTTTCTTGCTTACATGGGAGAGCCAGCCACCCTTTGAACCAGCGAGCGCCATATTTTCTTCGATCGTCATGCCAGGAGCGGTACCACTCATTGGGTCCTGAAATAAATGGCCGATCTTTTTGGCACGGATGTAGTCTGGCTGAAGCGTGATATCTTCACCGTCAAGAATGATCTGTCCCTCATCCGTGTAGAAGGTGCCGCAGATCGCATTGAATAGCGTTGATTTTCCAGCACCGTTCGCGCCGATAATGGTGACAAAATCGCCGTCATTTAAATTTAAGGAAAGTTTATCGAGAGCTTTCTTTTCATTTACTGTGCCCGGGTTAAAGGTTTTCGAAACATTTTTGAGTTCAAGCATAGTTAACAGATGCCTTTCCGTAGCCTGCCTTGCAGTCAGGTACAAATTTGCGTATAAATTTAGGAAAAATCCGGTTTATCGGTTCTTTGGATGCGTCAGTCTGCGCTTCATCATCGGAATCTGTGTCTTTAAATAAGGGAAGGACAAAGCAATCACAACAATGATCGAAGAAACAAGCTTAAGCATGAAGGCCGGAAGATGGAAACGAAGCGCGATCGTGTAGACTAGGCGGAAGATAAAAGAGCCAAGTACAACACCAACAGCGCGTGTCACAATTTTTCCACGTCCCAGAATCGTTGCTCCAATTAACAGGGAAGCAAGTGCGATTGTTACCATACCGGAACCGATGTCGATGTTAACGGACTTTTGATACTGGGCAAGCAGACAGCCGGACAAACCAGTGAAGGCATTTGCGATGCACAGGCCGACGATCGTGGTGAAGACTGTATTGATTGAAGAGGACTTTACCATGATCGGATTGTTTCCAGTTGCACGAATCGCAAGACCGAGGCGCGTGCCCAAAAACAAAGTCAATAAAGCGATTACGGCGATAACTGCGATCAGAGCGACAATCAGCTTATAATAACCAGCAAGCGGTGTGCCGGAGAGTAGGTTCTTCATCATGGTAAATACCGTCACGGTTTTGTTCATATTTAATAGGGAGGAACCACCCATGACGGCAATGTTAATGGAATAAAGACCTGTGTTGACAACAATACCGGCAAGAAGACTATTAATGCCAAACTTCGTCTGAAGTGCACCAGTGACAAATCCAGAGAGAATACCAGCACCCATAGCAGCGACAATCGCTAAGAATGGATGCCCCATCAGAGCAACCTGAGCGCCAACGGCGGCGCCCAGCGTAAAGCATCCGTCTGTGGAAAGATCACAGACATTCAGCATGGAATAGCTTAGAAATAATGCAAGAACGGTGAGGGAACAGATTAAACCAAGCTCAAGAGCCGTCTGTCCCAGTGACAATAATGTTTGAATATCCACGAGAAAACCCCTTTAACTTTTGTTTCAAAAATTTATTTTGTTTGAAACCTATTTTAGCAGAAACGTATTTTGTTTCACACTTATTTCGTCTGAGCCTCAGAGCTTGCTTCTTCTGTTTCAGACTCACTCTCGGTCTCTTCCTCAAATTCTTCAGCAGTCTCGATACCCTTTACAGCAGTGCACAGAGGTTCGAAGGTCTTGCTGATCTCATCGAAGTCATAGCCCAACTGGTCACATACTTCAGTATTGATGGTAGCGATACCATTGTCAAATGTCATAACAGGTGTGGTAGCTGGATCTTCGCCGTCAACTAAAATCGTGTTGATCATATTTGCGGTCTCGACACCTAAGTTGATGTAGTCGACGCCGTATCCACAGAAAGCACCGTTTAATGCAAAGGAATCTGCACCAGCGTAGTGCGGAATGCCTGCTTCTGCTAATTCCTCGTAGATAGAAAGCTCAGCAGTCATGATCGTGTTATCAGATGGAGTAAAGACAGCGTCAGCGCCGTCAGCAACGATGGAGTCAACTGCTAACATAACCTCATCAACGGTAGTTCCGGTGTACTCAGTATAATCAACACCCTTCTCATCGAGATAGTTCTTTGCCTCTTCAATTGCGGTGGTAGAGGAATCCTGTCCCTGATCGTACAACAAAGCGATCTGCTTTGCGTCCTCATCCGCGGCAAATAATAAATTGAAGACAGCGGCGGTATCTAAGTAATCAGAAGTACCAGTAATATTTGCACCTGGCTCATCCATAGACTCAACCAGACCAGCAGCAACTGGATCCGAAACAGCAGCAAAGACAACTGGAATCTCATTATCTTCGGTAGCGGCCTGCATTGCCATCGCAACAGGAGTTGCAACGCCAACCATCAGATCAACGTCATCGGCGATAAAGTTTGCAATGATCTGGTCAAGAACGGTAGCATCTGCCATACAGTTTTCGGTAGTTACTTCAAAAACAACAGAACCATCGGAATCCTCTTCAATTTTTTCAAGCTGCTTTTCAATATTGGAAACAATCTGGTTTAAGGAAGCGTCGTCAACATAATTGCAGATGCCGATTTTAAAGGTCTGGACATCGGTATTGTCGGATGCAAATACAGGTGCAGAAGCGATGGTGCTCATGCTCATTGCAGAAATCAGTGCGGCACAGGTTACGTAATTTTTTCTCATAATAACATTCTCCTTTTTAATAAAATAAATTAGTAAAGATTATAAGATATTGCCCGGATTGAGACCGGAATTGAGCAAGATCGGGAGAAAAAGTCGATTTTTGATAACAAAAAAAGCCCTATCCCAATCCTAATGGGACAAGACTGTTCATCCTGCGGTGCCACCCATATTGATGCAAATGCATCCAACTCAACTCGCACATTTTTGTGATGGAAAGACACAAGCACAATCACTATGCGATACGCAATGGATAACGGGCTGCGCGCCCCGTCGGCTGCTACTTACAAAGAAAGATTAATCAAAAGATCAAATCTGCCATTTGTGTTCGGCCGCCCTCATAAGCCCATTCACCCTGATCTGTGCTGCCACTTTCCACCAAGTAGTGACTCTCTGTAAACACGCAATCAAGATTACTTACTCTTAATCATAGGTTTTTTAATTGAATGTAGTTTACTTCATTAAAGCGTGGTTGTCAAGAGAAAATTTAAATTTTTTATTTAAGAGTAGAACGAGAACATTCTTACAAAATTGAAAGAAATTTTTTCGTCTTTCTACTTGAATAAGTGACGTAAGGCATGGTATGATAAAGTAAATTTAACACAGACAACGCAGACTTGTCCGGTAAATGATATTGTTGAAGGATGTCTGCATCGGCTGTGCAATAAAAATTAAAGGAGAATGAGTTATGAAAAGAGGATTTGCAGTAGCAATGAGTGCTGTTCTGGCAGCAGGAAGTACCGTGCCAGTTTTGGCAGAGAGTGAAACAGCGTTCACGCCAGCTACTTATGTTGGTGAGTTTTCTGTTACAGCAGATGGAGAATCAATGCTTTTTTCCGTAAAGGCAGAACAGTTTGCAGAGGAGGGAGTAAGTCTTTCTGCATCCGTTACATTGCCGGCATCTGTAACTGGTGAGACAGAAGATACTGTATATGGTCTTGACGATGTTCTTCGCGTTGTTTCGGGAGACCTTTATATCAATGTGGCTGAGGTATGCAGTGTATATGAGGAATTGTCTGGTTCTTCACTCAGCTCTCTTTTAAGTCTGGTTGGCATTGATCAGGACTGGGTTGAGATCCCAGCAGTTGACATTGAGGAAGCAGAGAGTGAGTTTAATGTAGATTCTTTGACAAACGATTTGACTGCTTTGATGGATAATTTCAATATTGAGACAGCAGAGGATGGAAGCACAACTGTTACCTTTGATGGTCCGGCTGTAGTCGCAGCTGTTCAGGGCGTTGAAAATGTATGGAATACGGTAAGTGCGGGATTATTGTCTGGTGCAAATACAGTAGATACATCAAAGATTACAGATGTATTTGCTGATTACATTTTGGCAGCAGCTGAGGGTATTAATGAAGTAACACCAGACGTTTCGGTTGAGGATGCAAAGTCACAGATTCTGGCAACTGTTGATGCAATGATTCAGGAAGTACTGTCAACAGTTAATGTTACACCGCTTCAGACAGAGGATGGTCAGAAGCTTTCTGAGGTGCTGCAGCAAAAGCTGGATGAGGGCGCAACGATCAATGGTACTGTAAATGTAGGCGCTGATGGAACAATGAGCGAGAATGTAACGGTAGTAGACGGTGAAGATACCATTGTATATGATGCTTCCTTTGATGGAACCAACTATAATGCAGTTGTAACTGAGAATGGAACAGAGTCTGCAACGATCAATGGTGTTCTTTCTGCACAGGACAATGGTTTTGGACTGGAAGCAACAGTAGCATCAGGCGGTGAATCTGTTAGTGTAAATGGAGCATTGACGATACTGGACAACGGGCTGAGTGTTTCCGTAACAGCAGATGAGAATGCGTTTGCAGCAACCTTTACGACAGAGGATGGTGTTACGGTTACTGATGTTGAGGCTCCGCAGGCAACACTGCTTCGCGATGTTGTAAAGAATGCTGTTGTATTGTTCTACAGTGCAGCACAGTCTGCATCTACAGAGGAAGAAGTATCAACGGTAGCAGCTGAGTGATTTTTTCGTACATAAGATGGCCTGTCATATCAGAATGGGTATGACGGGCCCTTTTTTGTGACGCATATGTTATGAAAACTGTAACTTTCCAAACCAGAACAAGGATAGTTCTTGCCAATCAGACGTTTCTATATTATAATACCTACGTAACATTTAACATCAGTAGACAAAGGAGGCGGGTATGCCAGATTTAACAGAAGAAGAGAAAAAAATACTACGCCAGGCATATGAGATAAAAGAGAGAATCAAGGCAGAGGAACTCGAAGCAGGAGAGGTATCTGTGGATGAGGCGGTAGATGAAGAGACAAAGTCTGACATGCAAATCCGAAGAGCGAAAAGACTAGCAAGACCGCAGCAGGGAACACGCACTGCGCAAACACGGCCACAGAAACCGCAGCCTCGTGAAGGATATTCTTTGCAGGATGAAACAGACAATAAGCTTGCTCAAGAAAAAACGTCTCAGTCAGATGAACGATCAATTTATGGCCCAGAAGCAGCAAATGGATCAAGCAAAGACGCATTGGGAAACGAAAAGAATTTGTCAGAAAAAATGCCAAAGTCAGATTTGCCTTCCAATGAGACTGCAAAGCAAGATACTGAAAAGAAGAATGTTGCAAAGGAAATAGCAAAGCCGGATCCACGAAAACAGGAGCCACGAAAGCCTAGAAGTGCGTCAGAAGGAGTAGAACGTGCACGTGCTTCAAAAAAACGTCTGGATTCACAGATGAGGCAGACAGACCGAAGGTGGGAGCAGGAAGAACGAAAGACGCGTTCAAAGAAAGCGACCAGAGCGGAAAAGAAAGCTCAGAAGGTCCAGAAGAAGCAAAAAAAGGCGCAAAAGAAAAAAGGCTTTTTGCATAAGCTTTTGAAGGCGCTTATCATAATACTGATTGTGATAGCGATATTACTGGCAGGTGTCTATGCATTCTTACGTACGACAATTGCACAGACAAACTATAGGCCATATGAAACCTCCTATGAGCGCCAGAATGATGTATTGACACAAAAAGGTGTGACAAACATACTGTTAATTGGAACCGACACAAGAGTTGCGGGTTCAAATGATGCCAGATCGGATGCGATGATTGTCGTGTCCATCAATCCGTATAAACGAAGACTGGTTATGACGTCAATTATGCGTGACAGTTATGTTACAATTCCGGGATATGGCGAGAATCGTATCAATGAAGCGTACTCAAGAGGTGGCGCGGCGCTGTTAATTCAGACGATTGAGGAAAATTATAAGCTTGGCATTGACTATTATGCACAGGTGGATTTTTTCAGTTTTGTTGATGTCATTGATGCGTTTGGGGGTGTCACAATTAACGTTGAACAGCCGGAAGTCGAGTTTATTAATGGCTACATTGCAGAATTCAATCAGGTCAGTGGAACCCCTGATCGAGATGGATTTGTAGATGAGCAGTTTCCTGGTGGTGAGATTACATTGACAGGAAAGCAAGCGCTCGGCTATGCAAGAATTCGCAAAATCGGAAATGATTTTGCAAGAACACAGAGACAGAGAACCGTAATGAATGCACTGCTGGAGAAGGTGAAAAAGGCAAATGTATTTACGATTTATAAAGCAGTAGAATCTATTTTGCCAGATATTTCAACCAATATTTCAGATTCCAAAATGTGCTCACTGCTGATGCAGTCGATTCTGTATTTGAATTTTGATATGGTTCAGGCGAGAGTTCCAGCGGACGGCACATGGAGCAATGCGATCATGGGCACGAATCAGGAAGTTCTGGCTGTTGATTTTGGGGCAAATAAAAACTATCTGCAATCTACCATCTATGAGTAAAAATCAGATGGAAAAAGAAAGGATTAGCCAATTATTATGATGTATGTATTTATCTGCCCCAATTGTAAAGCAACTAGAATGGTCAGCCTACTTCGAAAGCTGGACTGCCCGTGTTGTTCATCGCCGATGGCAAACTGCGAAATGGACTATTCAGAATGGGTAAAGCTTACGCTAAAACAGCGGCAGAAGTTAATTGACCTGTACCATAATGCAGATAAAGACAAACTTTGTTTTGTGCGCCCAATGCCGTTTTATGACAGATGGGAGAGAAACTATTACATGTAAAAACAAAAAGAGGTGATGTATGAAACATTACGATTATATCCTAGTAGGAGCAGGACTTTATTCCGCCGTTATTGCTTGGCACGCAAAACAGGCAGGAAAGAGCTGTTTGGTTTTAGAAAGACGCGATCACATTGGTGGAAATGTGTACTGCGAAGAAGTAGAAGGAATAAACGTGCACAAATATGGTGCACATATTTTTCATACCAGTAACCGTAAGGTATGGGATTTTGTAAATTCTTTTGTGGAGTTTAATCGTTACACAAACAGCCCGGTAGCCAATTACAAGGGTGAGATTTATAACATGCCATTTAATATGAATACCTTTAGCCGTATGTGGGGCATTCGTACACCGCAGGAAGCAAAGGCAATCATCGAACAGCAAAAGGCAGAGATTACAGGAGAACCAAAGAATCTTGAAGAACAGGCCATTGCGCTTGTGGGACGCGATATCTATGAAAAGTTAGTAAAAGGCTACACGGAAAAGCAGTGGGGACGCGACTGTAGTGAGCTTCCGAGCTTTATCATTAAGCGCCTTCCAGTGCGTTTTACCTATGATAACAATTACTTTAATGATCGGTATCAGGGCATTCCGATTGGAGGCTATAACAGACTGGTTGAGGCATTGTTTGAGGGGGCAGAGATTCAGACAGGTGTTGATTTTCTGACTGAAAAGGAAAAATGGCTGTCTATGGCAGACAAGGTAATCTATACGGGTGCAATTGACGAGTATTTTGAGTATTGTTTTGGAAAGCTTGAATATCGTACAGTGCGATTTGAAACTGAGGTTTTGGATACGGATAATTATCAGGGTGTGGCTGTTGTCAACTATACCGACAGAGAGACGCCATATACTCGCGTAATCGAGCATAAGCATTTTGAATTTGGAACACAGCCGAAGACCGTAATCTCAAAAGAATATTCCACTGACTGGAAGGAAGGCATGGAGCCATATTATCCAGTGAATAATGAGAAAAATCAATTACTGTATCAGAAGTATCGCGAAAAAGCAGATGCGCAGAAAAAGATATTTTTCGGTGGACGTCTTGGCGAGTACAAGTATTATGATATGGATAAGGTCATTGCATCGGCAATGGAAGGCTGGGAAACATTGACAAAAGAATCAATGCAATAATTAGCAAAATAGCAGAACAGAATAAACGAAGGGCAGGACAGAAAAATGGGTAAGTATTTTGGAACAGATGGTTTTCGCGGTGAGGCTAATGTAGATTTAACTGTTGAGCATGCGTTTGAAGTAGGTCGTTTTATTGGCTGGTACTTTGGAAAAGAGCATAAGTGTAAGGTTGTAATCGGAAAGGACACCAGACGAAGCAGTTATATGTTTGAGTATGCGCTTGTTGCTGGACTGACTGCTTCTGGAGCCGATGCTTATTTGCTGCATGTTACCACCACACCGAGTGTGTCCTATGTAGTTCGCACGGAGGATTTTGATTGCGGAATCATGATTTCTGCAAGTCATAATCCATTTTACGATAATGGAATTAAGTTGATCAACGAGAAAGGTGAGAAGATGCAGGAGTCTGTTATCAATGAGATCGAGAAGTATCTGGATGATGACAAGAAGAATGTACCGTATGCGACAAAAGAGAATATTGGCTGTACAGTAGACTATGCAGCAGGAAGAAATCGTTACCTGGGGTATCTGATGTCGTTAGCACTTTGTTCTTTTCGAAATATGCGTGTTGGTTTGGACTGTGCAAATGGAAGCGCATGGATGATCGCAAAGAATGTTTTTGATGCACTTGGTGCAAAGACCTATGTGATCAACAATGAGCCGGATGGAACGAACATCAATACAAATTGCGGTTCTACTCATATCGAAGGATTGCAGGCATTGGTAAAGGAAAAGCATCTGGATGTTGGATTTGCATTTGATGGAGATGCAGATCGTTGTCTGTGTGTAGATGAAAATGGCGAAGTTGTTGATGGAGATGCAATTCTCTATATCTGTGGAAAATACTTAAAAAATAAGGGAGAGCTGATTGACAATACAGTTGTTACCACTGTTATGTCTAATTTCGGCTTGTATAAGGCATTCGATGCAGCAGGTATTTCTTATGAGAAAACAGCGGTAGGCGATAAGTATGTATACGAATGTATGAGTGAGAATGGATATCGTCTGGGCGGTGAGCAGTCTGGTCATATTATTTTCAGTAAATATGCGGCAACTGGTGATGGTCTGATTACGGCGATTAAGATGATGGAAGTTATGGTATTAGGTAAGCAGACATTGTCTCAGCTAAAACGAGGCTTTACTGCATATCCTCAGAAGTTAACCAACGTTCGCGTAAAGGATAAGGTAGCAGCAAGAGAGGATGCAGATGTGCAGGCAGCAGTCGCACAGATCACAGAGGAGCTTGGCGACCATGGTCGTATTCTTGTAAGAGAGAGTGGAACAGAGCCGTTAATTCGTGTTATGGTTGAGGCAAGTGATCCAGATGACTGCGAGAAGTATGTGAATCAGGTAGTTGAGGTGCTTCGCAAGAATGCACATATAAGAAAATAATAATGGATTCGATCCAATAATCAGGTAGAATAAAAATAGAAATAAAACAAGGAACAAAGAAAGAATCCACAAAGAAACAGCAAAGAGAAAATACGAAAAAGGAGGAATACGGGATGAAGATGCCGATTATTGAGGCTTACCTGGATGACTTGATCAAAAACAGTACACTTGATGTACCAGCATGGAACATTGAGGCTGCGAGAAAGGGTGGCAAGTCTGGGTGGAATTACATCGATGGCTGTATGATTTTGGCAATGATTGAAACCTGGAAAATCACAGGGGAAAAGAAGTACCTTGATTTTGCAGAAGCTTATATTGATCATCGTGTTCAAGAGGATGGCACGATTAAGGGATATAAGCCGGAAGATTACAATATTGATAATGTCAATGCAGGAAAGACTTTGTTTTTGCTGTATGATATCACAGGCAAGGAGAAGTATCGCAAAGCAATCGATGTAATTTATGGACAGCTTAAAGGGCAGCCACGAACAAAGGAGGGCAATTTCTGGCACAAAAAGATTTACCCGAATCAGGTTTGGCTAGATGGACTTTATATGGGACAGCCGTTCTATATGGAGTATGAGACCCGTTTTGATAACAAGAAAAACTATCCGGATATTTTTAACCAGTTTTTCAATGTAGTAAAGAACATGCGTGATGAAAAGACAGGATTGTATTATCATGCATATGATTCCTCCAGGGAAATGTTTTGGTGTGATAAGACAACTGGCTTGTCTAAGAACTTCTGGCTGCGTGCGCTTGGTTGGTATTCAATGGCACTGCTTGATACACTGACGAAAGCAGACAATACCTATCAGCCAGATTATGATCGCTTAAAGCAGGTATTTGTTGACTTGATGGAATCTATGGTGAAGTTTCAGGATGAGAGCGGTATGTGGTATCAAGTAGTCAACATGGGTGGCCGAGAGAAGAATTATTTAGAGACAAGCGGAAGCGCGATTATGGCATACTCCATGTTAAAAGGTGTGCGTCTTGGCTTTTTGCCAGAGCGTTTTCGTACATACGGCGAAAAGGCCTTCCATGGAATCTGTGAGCGTTATCTAAAGGAGAAAGACGGACGTTTAAGTCTCGGTGGAATCTGTCTGGTGGCAGGACTTGGTGGTCCACAGATGAGAGATGGCACCTATGAGTATTATATGTCAGAGCCAGTAGTGGAGGACGATGCAAAGGGGGTTGGTCCATTCCTTTTAGCTTATACGGAAATTCGCAGACTGGATGATTAAAAAATGTTTCTAAAATGGAAGATAATTTAGAAACTAATTTACAAAATAATTGAAAGTAAACGGAAATCGAGCAGAAAAAGAAATGAAAATGAAAGGCAGGGATACGATGAAGGGAACGTCTTGTGAGGAATGTGCATATTTTGAATACGATGAGGACGAGGAATCCTATGGCTGTCAGTTTTTCTTTGATGAGGATGATATCGCAAGAGCAAGTCTTTATGGTGATCGTTATGTCTGCCCTCATTTTCAGTATCGGGATGAATATCGAATTGTAAGAAAGCAAATATAATGTTACAGTTTACGCGTCCAGTCAGATTCGGACAAATCTCATGCCTGCATGTAGGAAAAATGGATTTATCTATTGACAAAACCGATTATGTTTACTATCATAAGTTAGGAATAAAAAATAGAAAAGGACGGTAAATCAACAAAAGAGAAAAAGGAGTATTTGCCGGGTGGAAGGTTTTTATGAACAACAATGAAGTAATGATTGCTAATGAAGATGAAGACGAAGTAACGATAGACTTTGTAGGGATTTTTCATGCAATCGCAAAGCGATGGTACATCGTGCTATTGGTAACCGTTGTATTAGGGGCTGTATTGGGGGCATACGGACAGTTTGTTGTGAAGGATGCGTATGAATCAGAGGCATCCATGTGTATTATTGATAGCAATAAGGAAGTGTCAATGTCTGACTTACAGTTAGGATCTGCTCTTACAAATGACTATGAGGGAATTATTAAAAGTCGCGTTGTTCTTACAAAAGTGATTTCTAATCTGAAGTTGGATATGGAGTACAAAGAGCTGTATGATATGGTTTCGGTAGAGAACCCAGACAGCACTAGAATTATTAAAGTAAAAGTAGTTGCACCAGATCAGAGAGAGGCAGTTGACATTGCAAATGAAATTCTTAAAGTAAGTAGTGATCAGATCCCGCAGGTATTGGGAAGTGCAGAGCCAACTGTACTTGATCAGGCTGAAATTGAGTTCGCAGACAATACACGTCATTCAGTTCTCTTTTATGTTGTCATTGGAGCTGTTGTTGGATTAATTTTATCCTGTGGAATTATTGCATTACTTGTGATTACCAATACGTCAGTAAAAACAGATGAGGATGTTCAGAAGTGCACGGGCTTATCTGTATTAGGTGCTATTCCAGATTATAAGAATGGAAAAAAGCAGAAGAAGATTATATGGCCAGAGAATTTACCGTTCTCTGCATCTGAGTCTATTTATCAGCTGCGTACAGGAATCCTTTACAGCAGCAAGGATGTAAAGACAATTGCCATTACAAGTGCATATGAGAATCAGGGAAAGTCATTTGTATCATTTCATTTAGCATATAGCTTATCTCAGGTAGGAAAGAAGGTGCTTCTTGTTGATACCGATATGAGAAAGTCTGTATTACAGAGACGTATGGGATTAGATGGAATTAAACTGGGACTTTCTGAATATCTTTCAGGAAATGCAGAAATTGGACAGATTATTTATGATGTCGGTATTCCAAATATGCATGTTCTTTTCAGTGGTAAGTTAGTACCAAACGCATCGGCTTTGCTATCAGCTAAATGGTTGGAGCAGCTTTGTGAAGAAGTAAGAGGTTCGTATGATTACATTATCTTTGATACACCGCCGATTTGCGTTGTAGGTGATGCTGCGATTGTTGCTTCTATGTGTGATGGAGCACTTCTGGTTATTGAGAATGGTGTTACAAAGAAAAAGATTTTGGCTCAGATGAAGGCTGAAATGGATAAAGTGGGCGCAAATGTTTTAGGTGTTGTTCAAAATATGGTAGGTAGCAAGAAAGATTCTAGCTATTATGGAAAGAAAAACTATGGCTACTACTATGGAAATTCTGACAGCAAGAAATAAGTATGTCAGAATATCAGCATATATCGCATGGTTTTGGCCCGGTTTATGATGACAATTCAAAAATTTTAATTTTAGGAAGCTTTCCCTCTGTGAAATCCAGAGCGGAAGGCTTCTATTATGGTCATCCGAGAAATCGATTCTGGAAGGTGTTAGCAGCGATCCTGAAAGAGAATGAGCCACAAACGATGCAGGAAAAGAGAAAGCTGCTTTCGGATCATGAAATTGCGCTTTACGATGTAATTGAAGAATGTGAGATCATTGGATCAAGTGACAGTAGTATTAAAAATGTAGTGCCGTCCGATTTAGCGCCCATTTTTGAAACATCAAAGATTCGAGCCATTTTTACAAATGGAAAGACAGCAGGTCGATTGTATCAGAAATACCAACAGGCGAAGACGGGGCGCCCATCAGTCTGTCTGCCATCAACCAGCCCAGCAAACGCTGCATTTTCCTTAGAAAAGCTAGTAGAAATTTGGACGGGTGCCATAAAAAAGGCAGAATGGTAGAAAAAAACTATTGTCAATTTGAAAAAGCCGTGGTAGAATAACACCTGAGATTGAAAGGCAATGACGGAAAGAGTAGTGCAGAACAAACATTCAGAGAGAACCGTGTATGGTGGAAGCGGTTTATGGGAATTCTGTATGAAGACCATTCCTGAGCCGCGCGCAGAAGAAGAAAGATTTCGAAGCGTCGCCGTGCTGCTGCGTTATAAGCAAAGAGTGAAAGATAAGGTGGAACCGTGCATTGGCACCCTTAGGTATGTGAGATATCTATGGGTGCTTATTTTATTTGAATAAGATAGATGAAAGTCAATTTGTTCAAATGAAGTTTGTTTTACCTGCTGTCACTGATGGAAAATAAAAAGTCAATAAAGACAATAAAATCAAGAGGAGATCAAAATGGTAAACTTTAAAGAAGATGAAGCATTAAACACACTGAATCATTCCTGTGCTCATTTGATGGCACAGGCAATCCGCCACCTGTATCCGCAGGCAAAGTTTTGGGTAGGACCAGTTGTCGCAGAGGGATTCTACTATGATGTTGATTTCGGCGATCATGCATTCAAGGAAGAGGATATGGCTGCAATCGAGAAGGAAATGAAGAAGATTGCAAAGAGAGGCTTCAAGATTGTCCGCAAGGAAATTTCCAAGGAAGAAGCACTGGAGATGTTCAAGGATGATGAGTATAAGCTGGATCTGATTTCCAATTTGGAAGATGGAACAATCTCCTGTTATGAGCAGGGTGATTTCACCGATCTGTGCCGTGGACCTCACGTTGACAATGTAAAGCTTTGCCGTTACTTCAAGCTGTTAAAGCATTCTGGAGCTTACTGGAAGGGTGATAAGAACAACAAGGTTCTGCAGAGAATCTATGGTGTATGTTTCCCGACCGCAGAGGAGCTTGAGGAACACTTAAAGCTTCTTGAAGAGGCAAAGGAGAGAGATCACAGAAAGATCGGTAAGGATATGAACTTGTTCATGGTAGACGACCTGGTAGGCCGTGGTCTTCCGATGTTCCTTCCGAAGGGTTATGTCATCTGGCAGGAGTTAGAGAACTACATCAAGGAGAAGGAAAGAAAACTTGGCTATCTGCACGTAATGACTCCTTGTGTTGGTACGGTAAATCTGTATAAGACCTCTGGTCATTGGGATCACTATAAGGAGAACATGTTCCCGGCAATGGAAGTTGATGGTGAGTCCTTTGTTCTTCGTCCGATGAACTGCCCGCACCACATGATGATCTATGCAAACCGTATGCATTCTTACAAAGATCTTCCAATTCGTATTGGTGAGATCGCTCATGACTTCCGTTATGAGTCCAGTGGTACCTTAAAGGGTATTGAGAGAGGTCGTCATTTCTGTCAGAATGATGCGCATCTGTTTGTAACACCAGAGCAGATCAAGGATGAGTTCTCAAGAGTTGTCGATCTGATCTTTAGTACCTACAAGGATTTCGGTATCACCGATTATCGTTGTGTTTTGTCTCTTAGAGATCCAGAGAACAAGACAAAGTACCATGATGATGATGAGATGTGGAATAAGGCAGAGAACGCTCTTAGAGACGTTATGAATGACCTTGGAATCGAGTACACTGAGGAGATCGGTGAGGCTGCATTCTACGGCCCGAAGCTGGATGTAAACGTAAAGCCAGCTGTTGGAAACGAGTACACCCTGTCTACCTGCCAGCTTGACTTCTGTCTGCCGGCTAAGTTCCAGTTAACTTATATCGACAAGGATGGCGAGAAGAAGACTCCGGTTGTTCTGCACAGAGCAATTCTTGGATCTCTTGATCGTTTCATGGCGTATATTCTTGAAGAGACAAAGGGAAATCTGCCGACATGGTTAGCTCCAGTTCAGGTAAAGGTTATGCCTGTTAAGACAGATAACGAAGAGCTGATGGAGTATGCAAGACAGATCTGCGAGAAGCTTGAGGATCGCAATGTCCGTGTTGAGCTTGATGACAGAGCAGAAAAGCTTGGCTATCGTATGCGTGAGGGTCAGGTTCAGAAGGTTCCGTATCTGCTTGTAATCGGATTCAACGAGATGGAGAATAAGTCCGTTTCCTACAGACTGCACGGTGAGATGAACACGACAACCGTTGGATTGGATGAGTTCGTTGAGAAGATTCATGAGGAAATCAAGAACAAGGTAAGATAAAAAAGTCACGAAAGTGATGAAAAAATGAGCATCGGCGTTTGGTACCGATGCTCGTTTTTTTATTCGTTAATCAGAGTGGATTCTATCACGAGTTTTTTTCGGCTGGAAACGGTCATATCTTCAAGCAAAGAAAGATCAATAAGCAACCGCTTTTTTTCTTATTCGCGTATTTTTGTCAAAACAACGCCATATTTGATCCACTTTTTTATCTCAGCTTCGTCATATGGATCAATATAGAACGTTTCTCCATAGCCATTGATTGGCTCAAGGATGCGCGGAATCTGCTGAACGAAACGTCGCAGATAAGCTCGGCCAGTTTCTTTATTGATAAAGATCGCAGTGTCACCATCACGAGGAGGACGACGTGAAATTAGAAGAATATCCCCCATGTAGTAAACTGGATTTAAATGATTTGAGGTAATTTCGACTCCGATGTGAACCAGTGAGCCATAACGCTTTCGATAGGGGGCAATGTTTACTTTACGAATGTTGGCAGAGTCCCAAATCATACCGTCCTCACAGTTTCCAGTTGGAATAATTACAGTCAAAGAATCATCAGGATCTTCTTTGTTGTGCTGAACAGCGAATTCAAGTTCAAAATCAATAATTCCTTCTACAAAGTTTCGTTGGGAGACAGACAGCTGTAAAAGTTTTGCAATCACGTCAAGCTCCGGCGAAGAAAAATCGAAAAATTGAAAGAGAAACTTACCGGTCAGTTCATACAAACGCTGAGCCAGAAATAGGTTTGGACGGCGGTACTGACCAGCAATCAGTTTTTTGTAATTCGAAGCGGACATTTCTAGTTTCTCTGCCATTTGAGCTTGGGTCAAATTGAGCCGAACGCGCTCTTGTTCGAGATTTTCAATAAAATGAGATAGAAGTTCTTGTTGTGTCATAAAATTGTATAGTCGCTTTCGTATAGTTTTCGGTACTTTTGGACATGTGTAGAATAACTAATAATGTAATTTTTAGCCACCATACTACAAATTACATATGATACGATATTCTCATTCCAAGAAGTTGTAGTTGTTAGTCTTTATGATAATAGGATACTTCAAATAGGAAAAAATGACAAGAGTAAAGTGGGAGGAAACGTACAATGATTGACAAACAGCTAAAGGCAATGATGGACAAAAAAGGATTGACACTGGAGATGCTGTCTGAGCTGTCCAATGTCCCGCTGGAAACAATTCGTAATATTATTTATAGGAGAGCAAAGAATCCAAGAGTCGACACGGTTCTTGCACTCAGCCGCACGTTGAATGTGTCGATGGAAAACTTGATGGGAGAAAGCCCGCGTGAAGAGGAAGAGCAGCTTCTTTTTGCCTATCGTGAGAGTGGGGAGCATGGAAAGAAATTCATTCGCGCAATCGCGGAAATTGAGGCACAGTGGCAGGCAGGAATGGAAAAGGATGACAGCCGCGAGATCCCATGTCTGATCCCGGCGGCAGAGACTTCCGATGGAGTCGCGTTCTCAAGCTTTGATGTGGAGCATGTGAAAACATCATGTCAAAATGCATATATGGCCGTGCGTTTGCCAAATGATCATTTTTCACCGAGATACTGTAAAAATGATGTTTTACTGCTGTCAGATAAATTCCCAGCTGAAGGCGAGAATGCGTTGTTTTTGTATAACCATCGCCTGTATTTTCGTCAGTTTCATGCATCTGAAAAGGGATATGCATTAAATACAATCAATGGAAGAGGTGTTCCACTGCGTTTTCGAAGAATGGATAGCTGCCGTTTAATTGGAACGTGTATGGCAGTACAGTAAAGTATCCGTCTGTTAGTTTGCATTTTGTACCGCTTCGGCAAAAGCTCGTATTTGCTTCGGGTCTTTGCCGAGGCGGTTTGTGTCTGTGTATTCTACACCAGAGGAGACGTCCACACCGTCCGGGTGCAAGGTGCGTATAGCAGAGGACACATTTGTTGGTGTCAGCCCACCTGCTAGCATGAAAAGTTTTTTATTTCGGGGAAGTGTCTGCAAAAGTGTCCAGTCGAATACCGTGCCGCTTCCTGGTTCTGCGGCATCGAATACAAAGCCTGCGACATTTGGACAATCGCGCCAACATGAATAATCTTCAATATCGGATACATTAAATGCTTTTATAATAGGAAGAAAGACAGAACTTGCAAAAACAGCTACCGCCGCGGTCGTTTTTTCAGAGAGTTCAGCAGGAGACTTATGAATCTGAATAAAGTCAAATCCGGCCGCCTTTATTTGCGTAATCTGATCAAGCGTCGGTGCGACTGTCACTGCCACTGTCTTAATTTCAGGCTGCAGTTGCAGCTTTATTTTTTTTGCCTGCTCTAAGGAAATGTTTCGCTTGCTCTTTGGGAAAAATACGACCATTCCGGCAAAGTCTGCGTGAATTTCGTTTAAATAGGCTGCTTCCTTAGGAGTTGTCAGCCCACAGATTTTGATTTTAACACGTTTTTTTTGTTCCATGCTCTGTATTCCTTTCGTATCTCTTATTTTTTGTTTATAGGCAAAGCTTTGCTATAAACATTGGTATACTTGTAATAGATATCATAGTGGAAAAGGAAACTCACAGCAAGTCTTTTTGGTATAGTTTATATCAATATCAATTCATTGGGAAAATCTTCTTTTCATTCAATAAAATCCATGTTATACTTAACCTAAATATGCCCGAATGGGCAAAACTCGTCTGCACCTCATAGCAGACAAGAAAGATAAATGAACTAATAGAAAGAGGAATGAAAAATAATGAAAGTAAATGAAATATTAACAAACGGAAAGATCACCCTGTCTTTTGAGGTATTCCCGCCAAAGACCGATGCACAGTTTGAGTCGGTGCGCCAGGCAACAATTGACGTGGCTGCATTAAAGCCAAGCTACATGAGCGTTACTTACGGAGCAGGCGGCAACACTAGAAAGAATACCGTTGCAATCGCAAAGAACATTCAAGATACCGCTGGAGTTACCACGATTGCTCATCTGACCTGCGTTGGTGCGACAAAGGAGAACATCCATAACACCCTTGATGAGATGAAGGCAGCAGGAATTGAGAACGTGCTTGCACTGCGCGGTGACCGTCCGAAGGATTTTGATGGCGATCCATTCAAGGATTTCCACTATGCATCTGAGCTGGTGGAGGAGATCAAGTCCTACGGCGATTTTTGCGTTGGCGGTGCTTGCTACCCAGAGGGTCATGTGGAGGCAGCCAATAAATATGAGGATGTCGCAAATTTGAAGAAGAAGGTGGATGCCGGATGTGAATTTTTAACCACGCAGATGTTCTTTGACAACAACATTTTCTTTAATTTTATGTACCGTGTTAGAGAGCAGGGCATTATGATTCCGGTGATCCCAGGTATCATGCCAATCACACGCGCAAAGCAGGTGGAGACGGCGCGTGACCTTTCTGGATGTAGCATGCCACAGCGCTTTTTAAATTTGGTTGATCGTTTTGGCTCCAACCCGAAGGCAATGGAGCAGGCAGGTATCGCCTATGCAACGGATCAGATCATTGACTTGATTGCAAATGGAATCAACCACATTCACGTATATTCGATGAATAAGCCGCAGATTGCAGAGGCGATTCAGAAGAATCTTTCGGAGATTTTAAAATGATTGAGATCGAGCAGATGAGAGAACGCGAGATTATCCGCTATCTCGGCTACAAAAAGATACAGCCGGACGAGAAGGTAATGACGATGATTCATCAGTGTATGGAGGAGGTTGCGCGAACAGCGCAGCCGCGTCATATATATCGGCGTAGTGCACTTACGCATTTGTCTGTGGGTCACATGCAGGCAGGTGGTGTGGAGCTTGTCAGCAACAGCTTAGAGCGAAATTTAAAAAATTGCGATGAGGTCATTTTATTTGCGGCGACGCTTGGCCACGAGGTCGATCGTCTGATGCAGCGTTATCTGATGCTGAATATCACGAAGGCTGCTGTCCTTCAGTCCACAGCGGCAGAGGCCATTGAGTGCTACTGTGATGCTTGTCAAAAGCAGATTGAAAAAGAGGTCGCAAAGGAAGGCCTTTTTGTGCGTCCGCGTTACAGCCCAGGCTATGGGGATCTGTCGTTGTCGGTACAGCCTGCGTTTTTACAGGCACTCAATGCGCAAAAGACAATCGGTTTGTTTCTCTCTGAAGGCGGCGTAATGCAGCCGGAAAAGTCGGTTACGGCGCTGATGGGATTAAGCACGATTCGCACAGGCTGCGTCACAGAAGGATGCGAGGCCTGCGGCAAAAAAGACTGCAGCTTCCGCAGAGATGCGTAACGAGCTATGTTTTTGAAAGGACACGGATTTATGAAGAAAAATATATTGAACGAACTGGGAAAGCGAATCGTCTTTTTTGATGGTGGTATGGGTACGCTGTTACAGGCCCGCGGCCTTGAGGCTGGTGAGCTGCCAGAAAACTGGAATTTGGAGCATCCCGATATTATAAGAGAGCTGCACCGCGATTATTTAAATGCCGGAGCAGACATCATTTTGGCAAATACCTTTGGCGCAAACTCGCTGAAGTTTCCAGACAATCTGGAAGAAATCGTAACAAAGGGCGTTCAGAATGCGAAAAAGGCAGTCGAGGAAACAGGTAAGGATGGTTACGTCGCACTAGATGTAGGTCCGACAGGAAAGCTTTTAAAGCCACTTGGCACACTTGATTTTGAAGATGCAGTATCGATATTTGCAAGAACCATAAAGGCAGGAGCAGCTGCCGGAGCTGATCTTATTCTTATCGAGACGATGAGCGATACCTATGAATTAAAGGCAGCGATGCTTGCAGCAAAGGAAAACAGTGATCTTCCTGTTATGGCAACTGTTATTTTTGGTGAAAATGGCAAGATGCTGACAGGAGCGACACCAGAGGCAGTAACAGCATTGCTTGAGGGTCTTGGTGCAGACGCATTTGGTATGAACTGCGGCCTTGGACCAAAGCAAATGAAGCCAATTTTCGAGCGCCTGGCAAAAAGCGCATCAATTCCATTAATTATAAATCCTAATGCCGGTCTTCCACGAAGTGAAAATGGAAAGACCGTATTTGACGTGGATCCGGCTGAGTTTGCCGAGGATATGAAGATATTTGCAGAGGAAGGCGCATGGCTTATGGGCGGCTGCTGCGGAACAACGCCGGCGCACATTAAGGCACTTGTGGAAGCTTGTAAAGAGGCTGTGCCAAAGCCGCTTACCGATAAGAACCTGACACTTGTTTCATCATATTCTCATGCAGTTGAGCTTGGAAAGATGCCAATGCTAATCGGTGAGCGTATAAATCCTACCGGAAAGTCAAAGTTTAAGCAGGCACTTCGTGACCGCAACATGGAATATATTCTGGAGATGGGTGTAAAGCAGTCAGACGCAGGTGCACAGATTCTCGATGTCAATGTTGGACTGCCGGAGATCGACGAGCCGGCATTAATGAAGGAGACGGTTTATCAGTTACAGAGCATCCTCGATGCACCGCTTCAGATTGATACGACCAACATGGAAGCGATGGAGCAGGCACTTCGTATCTACAACGGAAAGCCGATGATCAATTCCGTAAATGGAAAGCAGGAAATCATGAAGCAGGTCTTCCCATTAGCCAAAAAGTACGGCGGTGTCGTAGTCGGACTGGCACTTGATGAGGATGGCATTCCGGACACCGTGGAGGGTCGTATGGCGATCGCAGAGAAGATCTATAAGACGGGCGAGAGCTATGGAATTGCCAGAAAAGATATCGTGATCGATGCATTAACCATGACGATGAGTACCGACAGCAATTCTGCAAATGTTACACTCGAAACCGTGCGCCGCATCAAGGCACAGGGCGGACGAACCGTGCTTGGTGTATCCAACATTTCCTTTGGTCTGCCGCAGCGTGAGATCATCACCTCTGCATTCTTTACGATGGCAATGCAGGCGGGTCTTTCAGCAGGAATAGTAAATCCAAACTCACAGGCGATGATGCAGGCATATGATACGTTCCGTGTACTTGGTGGATACGATGCGCAGTGTATGTCCTACGTGGAGAAATATTCTGCCATGAAGGTTGTATCCACTACAGTAAAGGCAGGTGCAGCCGCAGATAAATCTGAAAAGCAAGCCCAAGGAAGCACATCTGGCGGTATGGATTTAAAGACATGTATCATCAAGGGTCTTAAGGAACCAGCCTATAAGGTGACAAAGAAGATGCTTGAAGAAAAGGAGCCACTTGAAATCATCAATACAGAGCTTGTGCCGGCACTTGATATTGTAGGAAAGGGCTTCGAGAAAGGCACGATGTTTTTGCCTCAGCTTCTGATGAGTGCAGAGGCTGCAAAGGCAGGTTTTGCTGCTGTAAAGGAATTTATGGAGGCAAAGGGCAGCAATCAGGAGAAGAAGGGCACAATCGTAATCGCAACCGTTAAAGGCGATATCCACGATATTGGTAAGAATATCGTGCGCGTCCTGTTAGAAAACTACGGATATGACGTCATCGATCTTGGAAAAGATGTTCCGCCGGAAACCGTAGTCGAGAAGGTCGTTGAGACGCATGCACCGCTTCTGGGACTGAGTGCGCTGATGACCACCACCGTTGTCAATATGGAGGAGACCATCCGTCAGGTACGAGCAGCGGCACCATGGTGTAAGATCGTAGTCGGAGGCGCCGTGCTCACAAAAGAATATGCGGATATGATCGGCGCGGACTACTATGGGAAGGACGCGATGCAGACCGTGTACTATGCCGAGAGTTTGTTTAACCCGGAAGGTTAACGAAGGATTTTGTAATTACAATATAGAGAAAGATATAGAGAAAATAATATGAGTATTTTAAATGTAGAACACCTGTCTCACGGATTCGGAGACAGAGCGATTTTTACAGATGTGTCCTTCCGCTTATTAAAGGGAGAGCATATCGGTCTGGTTGGTGCCAATGGAGAGGGAAAATCTACTTTCATGAGCATCATCACAAATAAACTCATGCCAGATGAGGGAAAGATTGAATGGGCAAAGAATGTGCGCGTCGGCTATCTGGATCAGCATACCGTGTTGGAGTCGGGTCAGACCATCCGTGACGTACTTAAGAATGCCTTTCACTTTCTGTTTGACATGGAAGCGCGCATGAATCAGATTTGTGAAGAGATGGCAGATGCGTCTGAGGATGATCTGGTTGTGATGATGGAGGAGATGGGTACCATTCAGGATCTTCTGACGATGCACGATTTTTATATGATCGACGCAAAGGTAGAAGAGGTAGCCAGAGCGTTTGAATTGGATGCACTCGGTTTAGAACGCGATGTTACCGAACTTTCTGGAGGTCAGAGAACAAGAGTGCTTTTAGCAAAGCTTCTTTTGGAAAAGCCAGATATCCTTCTTTTGGATGAGCCGACAAACTATCTGGATGAAAAGCACATCGATTGGCTGCGTCGCTATTTGCAGGAGTATGAGAATGCCTTTATTTTGATCTCTCATGATATTCCATTCTTAAATAGTGTTGTCAATCTGATCTACAACATGGAGAACCAGAAGCTTGACCGCTATGTGGGCGATTATGACCACTTTAAGGAGGTTCATGCGGTGCAGAAGGCGCAGATCGAGGCCGCATATAACCGTCAGCAGCAGGAGATTGCGCAGCTAAAGGACTTCGTTGCCAGAAATAAGGCGAGAGTTGCCACAAGAAACATGGCAATGTCCCGTCAGAAAAAGCTCGACCGTATGGATGTGATCGAATTAGCAGCAGAAAAGCCAAAGCCAGAGTTTCGCTTTTTGTATGGACGTGCACCGGGCCGCTTCCTATTTACTACAGAGCAGCTTGAGATTGGATATGACAGACCGCTCACAAAGCCGCTTGATCTTGTTATGGAGCGCGGAAACCGCATAGTCATGGTAGGTGCAAACGGTATCGGAAAGACTACTCTTTTAAAGAGTCTTCTAGGACTGATCAAGCCATACAGCGGAACTGTCCATCAGGGTGATTATCTGGAAATTGGTTATTTTGAGCAGGAAACAAGCGGTGACAACGGCCGTACCTGCCTCGAAGAAATTTGGCAGGAGTTTCCGTCATGGAATCAGTACGAAGTGCGCAGTGCACTTGCAAAGTGCGGCCTGACTACAAAGCACATCGAGAGCCAGGTGCGTGTCCTCTCCGGTGGTGAGCAGGCAAAGGTACGTCTGTGCAAGCTTATGAACCGCCAGAGCAATGTGTTAATCCTCGATGAGCCGACAAACCACCTCGATGCTGACGCAAAGGATTCTCTTTTGACCGCACTCAAGGAATATAAGGGAAGCATCCTGATGGTCTGCCATGAGCGCGAGTTCTATGAGGCACTTGGGGCGCAGATTTGGGACTGCAGCAGTTTTTGCAGATAATTAAAAACATAAGGTTGCTGGCAAGAGAGCAGCAACCTTATGAGAAGAGGAGGAAAGAGTTAAGATGTTAGAGAAACAGATCAAGAAAAAGAACCAGACAGCAGCTTTTTCTGAGCCGATATTTTTCTTGGTATTGGTCATTATAGGCATTGCATTTGTATATGTCTGGTTAGCAAAGTCTGGTAATGGTCTTGAAAAATATACAGATATTGTGTGTGAGTATACATCAATTTGGAACAGCAATAAGTCTGGAGAGAGAATGTTGGCCTATGTTTTAGCTGCTCTGGGTTCATGTGCAATAGTCGCATATTATGTTATTGAATTAAAAAGAGAAAGAATTGTACCGTTGATGAATATAAAAGATAATGATGAGCGCATATTGAAAATAGCGATGATCGCGTTAATTGTTATGGTAACAACGGATTTTTTCGTGTACTCAAAAAAAAGCATTTTTGTAATGGTGGCATTAGCAGTAATTGTATTGTTCTATGTATTGAATAAAACAATTGCGCTAAGTGGTACTGTTTTTTTCCTGTCCTGCATTTACGCAATTATTGGAATTTATCGTGTGTATGTTTGTGGGGGGGGGCAATAAGAAACTAGGCATTGAAGTTTTAATAATTACTTCTTTTGTAATTTCGTTTGCTATATTTGTATTTTCTTGTAAGAGAAAAAAGAATTTTTTTGATAAATCATTTCTTTTAGTACAACTGAGTATCCCATTTACGCTGCTTATTTTTCTCACATCTAAGTATAATGTTCAAGGTGAAATGAGAACGCTTACAATAACGAAGCGTGTCAGTTGTATTGTCATTTTTATTCTCATTTGGTTTTTTGTTCTTGCAGTGAAGGAACTAAGAAAAAATTGGAAAAAACAGTTTAAGTTAGAAAATGCAATCTCGTTCGGAACACTTGTTTGCATTGTGAATTTTAATAATTATTCGGGAACCGGACAGATTATTTCAAGTGATTTACACCACCCATTTGAAAATATCATCGGTTTTTTTGAGATGTTTAAATTTGGACAAAAAGCATTTACTGAGTATATTCCAGTTTCTGGAATGTATTCGATTGTGCACGGATTTTTTTTATGGCTTTTTGGAGATGGCTATTATGCGTATTATTATGTGACGGAGAATTTATTTTATTTCGCTGTTATTCTGTTTGCAATCTGGATGATGAGAAAACAAGTTCGAAATTATGGGATTTTCTTTCTTGCATTTTTAATTCCAATCATGAGATACAACAGGGTTGCACTGATTATTCCAATTCTACTAATCTTAGCTTGGCCTAGATTGATTAAAAATAAAAATTTATGGTTAAAAATTTGGATACTTACGAGCTTAGTAAATGGACTGTATTATCCTGTTTTTGGTGCTGCGGTATGCCTTGGCTTTCTGCCAATGGGAATTTATCAAGCGATAAGTTATGGAAAAAGTGAATTGCGTACAGATATGAAGACCAGAAAATTTTGGATCGGATGGGGGATTAGCATTATTCCTGTTTTATTATGCATTCCTTTTTTACTTGGTACATTGAAACATATGTTGGCAATGAGTGAACAGACTATGTATGCAGATGGTATAGCAAGATTTGGACAGACGGTGCCGGATACATTTTTTTCTTGTATACAGTCGTTAGGAGTACGTCTTATTGCGTATGATACGTTTACATTTTTGCTACAGGCGGCTGTTGTGTGGGTATCAGCCTTTTTGGTAATACGAATTGGCGGTTTAAAGATTCAAGATAAGAAATTTAGGTGGAGCAATCCGGAGGCTGCTGCCTTATCTGCTAGTATTGGCATCATGATGCTAGTTTCCTTTTCTTATACATTAGTGCGAATTGATGTAAACAGTATTTATGCGAGAAGTGAAGGTGTTATATATGGAGCTGCTGTGATGATAGTACTTCTGATGGCACGCTATTTAAAAAAGAAGAAGATCATTTATGTAATGAGTGGAATTGTGGTCTTTTTTGTTGCAGTAGCGTCAGAAAATCCGGTACTTGATTTCAATAAAGAGAGTAGATTAGAGCCGTACTATACAGTGGCTGATGATTATGTTTTTGTAGAAGATGGACGTATTCCGGAGTTGGGTCAATGTTTTGTACAGCAGTCTGTTTATAATGATATTGTGTCGGTCTATGACAGAACAAGATCTCTTGATGAGAATAATGGATATATTGGAATTGGAAATTTTGGCCATTTTTATTTGTCTTCTCTTAAGGGTGATTCTGTTATGGAGAGTATAACAATAAAGGGATATGATGCTGTGCAGGAAACAGTGGATCGTATGAGAAAAAATGGTTCGGTAAGCACTACAGTAGATTCATTTGGACAATATTATTTTTATCATTGGCTTCTGACATCTGGTGAGTATTTATGGAATTCTGAAGATAACATGTTTTATCCGAATACGGAGGGAGTTTCTATAGAGGAGGTACAAGAGAAACATAAAAATCTGGAACTTGCCGTGGAAAATCGAGAATTGGGAAGGACACCTTCTTCCTGGGGATCTGCAAGGGCTTCTCTTGATGAGATATTTACAAGTTTGCCGATGAAGACAAGTATGACAAAGAAGGGAAATTCTTCCATCATTACTTTTGAGAAAGCGGTAGATGGCAATGATGCAGATTTTCTATATCTTGAATTTGAGGGGATGGAACAAAACTATACCTATATTTTATTTAACCATGGTGGCGATGAAGTACAGACAAATCCATCTTGGTTTGGCAAACAGCTTATGAAAAAGGATTATAACCGAGGGATGACGGTCAACCTTTCTTGGAAAGATGATGCAGGGAAGCAGCATAGCATGAGTTGTGGCATGGGTAGAGGTCATCTGTTAATTCCGTTGGGCAGTGGTTCCGGTTGGCTTTTCAACCATCATGACAGTGTAACAATTAAGATGAATTTGGGAGAAGAGATTGTATCAGTTCCTAATATTACAAAATTAGAATTATTGAAAGTTCGAGAGGTGAAATGATGAAAAAGAAAATATTACTTTTTATTCCGATGTATAACTGTGAGAAGCAGATTGTGCGAGTACTTGGTCAGTTGACTGATGAAGTATGCTCGTATTTGACGGAGGTTATTGTAGTAAACAATCGAAGCACCGATGGAGGAGAGGAAGCTGTCATTAATTTCTTAAAAGAGAATTATATTCCAGTGGAGATTCGTCTTCTTAGAAATGATGATAACTATGGATTAGGTGGATCTCATAAGGTTGCATTTAAGTATGCGATTGATCATGAATTTGATTACGTGATTGTTTTGCATGGAGATGATCAGGGAGACATTTCAAATTTACTGCCATATTTGAAAAATGGGTTATATAGAAAATATGATTGCTTTTTGGGAGCAAGGTTTATGGTAGGATCCAAATTGGAAGGATATTCTAAGTTTAGAACATTCGGCAATATTGTATATGATATTCTGTTTTCAATTGGATGTGGCTATTCGATTTATGATCTGGGATCTGGATTAAATATGTATAACACTAGAATATTAAAGGATCAATTTTACATGAAATATAAGGATAATCTGATTTTTAATTATTGCATGGTTATGGGATCTGCTTATTATCGACATAAGGTTCGTTTCTTTCCGATTACTTGGAGAGAAGATGATCAGGTTTCCAATGTTAAGATGGTAAATCAGGCAATTACTGTTCTTAAGTTGCTTGGAAGCTTTGTTATAAATAAGAAAAAATTTGTAGAGGCAGAGCATCGTGGCAGAATGGTTGAGCAATATACAGCCCAGGTAGTATATAAAAATAAATAAGAAAAGGAATGTTCAAAAAATTGATATGAAAATGCGAAAAGTAAAGAATACATATAACATAATAAATGGAATTGTACTTTTGATAGCGATTTTCATTTTCTTTCAGGAATATTGTGGGGACGTGCATTTGCAAAAGGAAAGAGATGTTTTGTCTTTTACAATACTGATTGTTGCCGTAGTTTTTGCGCATATGATAAAAGCAGGACGATTGTATTTAGCTTTATATGGTGCAGATATTGGATGGGGAACATATCTTAAAGTGTACTGTAAAGTCACACCGGTCAGTATGATTTTTCCTCTGAAAGTAGGAGAATTTTTCAGAATGTACTGTTATGGAAAAGAATTGAAAAATGGCTTGAAGGGAATTATCATCGTTCTTTTAGATCGTTTTATGGATACACTTGCGCTTATCAGCATGGTACTTGCTGTATGGTTTGTAAATGGTGGGCGGCTATCGTTTGTCATCTATGTACTGATGCTTATAGTGGTATGCTTGTTAATCTCATATTATGTATTTCCAAGTATCTATAGTTTCTGGAATCATTTTCTATTATCTGCCAAAGCAACAGAGAAAAAAATTGCGCTTTTACATTTTTTAGATGTCCTGCATACTGTATATGGTGAGATTTCTGGTGTGACGAGAGGACGCGGAATTCTATTGTATGCGCTATCTGTCATAGCGTGGGGAATCGAACTTGGAAGTGTTGTTTTGATTAGTGGGGATCGAGGCATACGTGATAAGAATCGTGTGATTTCGCAATATTTGTCTTCAGCGCTTGGAATTGGTTATTCAATTGAGCTGAGACAATTTGTGTTTTGCAGTGTGGTTTTGCTGATTATCACATATAGTGTGATCAAGTTTTTTGAACAGAAAAAACAAGTAAGGAGCAGATAATGAAATGAGGACAGTAATTATATATGATGACACTGGACGGAAAAGTGAAGTGATCTCGGATATAATTGGTGATAAAGGCTTTTCTGATGTTGTTGTGAAGAAAAAAAGGCTTGAGGAATATTATCGGGATGAAGTAGTAAAGGAATATCCAAACGCCACATGGAAAAAAGTACATTCTACCTTTGAATATAATGAATTACTTAGGGAGATGGAATTATATCATTCAGAAGATGTCAGGATTATGCATTGCTTTTCAAATTATTTGATATCAGATGCATCGAAAGCATTGCTTTCATTTAAGAAGTTAATGTTTATTGATGCGTCGTATGCTATGCTGTCGGATAAAAGAGCAGTAGGGGGAATGTTTCCGTCTGTAGAGGTATATAGTACCTTTTTGCGTGCTGTACTTTCTGGGCAAAAGCCATGGGATCTGATTAGAAATTTAAAAGATTCTTTTGAAATAGAAGGCGTAGTTGACATTGGCGTTATTGGAAACTTTATCCAGTGCATTACTGGAAATTTTGATTCCAGGTATTTTAATACGCTGAAGGGAAATACGTATACGCTTGTAAAGAGCAGTACAAACAAGAGAAAGATAAAGGCGGAGTACGAGTTTTATCATTTGCTTCCGGATGATATGAAATTTTGGTTTGTAATGCCGTTCGACTATAAGGAAACAGAAAATGAAGCATCTTATACAATGGAACGTCTTCATATGACGGATTTAGCGATCAAATGGGTGCATGGCTCTATGGATGAAAAAGAATTTGAAGAACTTATGGATAAATATTTCTTTTTCTTCCGTTCCAGACATGAGAAAGCTTGTGCGAAAGAAGAATACGAACGAATTGCAGATACGTTGTATATCGAAAAGATCAATGAACGGATACAAAAACTAAAGGCATGTAAGGAATATGGCAGAATGAAAGCATTGCTTGCCTCTACAGATGCAGAACTCGATGGGCTTGTGAAAACGTATTTTGAGCTGAAACAGATCATAGAAGGAAGAAATCAGTATCCGAATGTACTTGTAATAGGGCATGGAGATCCATGCTTTGCAAATACATTGTATAATAAGTCCACAAAAACGTTAAAATTTATTGACCCTAAGGGTGCAATAACAGAGAATGAACTTTGGACAAATCCTTATTATGACATTGCAAAATTGAGTCATTCTATTTGTGGACGATATGATTTTTTTAACAATGGACTTTTTGAAATAAAGGTGAATGCGGAGTTTTCGTATGATCTTGAAATTCCATTTGATAACAGTGGTTTTATAAAAATTTTTAAGAGAAAACTGGAAGAAAATGGATTTGATTATCTTACAGTAAGAATTTATGAAGCATCCTTGTTTTTGTCGATGCTACCATTACACATTGATAATCCACATAAGGTTTTTGGATTTATTTTAAACGTAAAAAACATATTGGAGGAAATAAAAGAAAATGTATAAAGATTACTCTTTTGTATTTGATATTGACGGTACGATTTGCCCAATTAAGAAAAAGGATGAGAGATATGAGGACCTTGTTCCATATCCAGAGATACTGGAAAAGCTTCGCTTTTATAAGGAAAATGGGGCCAGAATTATTCTATACACCTCTAGGAATATGAACACATATCAGGGCAATCTTGGATTAATTAATAAGTATACAGCAGTAGTTTTGACGGAATGGCTGAAAAAATGGGATGTTCCATACGATGAGATTGTTTACGGAAAGGTATGGCCAGGTCATAAAGGATTCTATGTAGATGATCGCACAATAAGACCAAATGAATTTTTACAGTATACACCAGAAGAGCTAGAAAAAATTTGTACTGCTTCAAGATGCGATAAAGTAGAGGAGGAGAATCATGAAAACAAAGATTGATATTGTCATAACAATGGGAGGATTGGGATCTCGCTTTCGAAAAATTGGATATACAGTGCCAAAGTATATGATTAATGCGAAGGGAAAAACACTGTTTGAGTGGTCAATGATCAGCCTTGAAGGGTATCGAAAGGATGTAAATCAATACATATTTATTGCTATGATGGATAAAGAAAATGATGTCCAAGCTTTTATTGACGAAAAATGTGCGCTTCTGGGGATTCACAATTACCATGTAATTCTCTTAGATTATCTGACGGATGGACAGGCAACAACGGCAAAACTTGCTTCCCAATATTGGAACCTTGACCATGCGCTTTTGATTTACAACATCGATACCTACGTAGAAGCAGGGGAGATGAATAGTGATGAATTAAAGGGAGATGGTTTTATACCTTGTTTTAAAGGTGAAGGAGATCATTGGAGCTTTGTACGTCTTGATGATAGTGGAAAAGTTGTTGAGATTAAGGAGAAGAAGAGGATATCTGAATATTGTACCCTTGGAGCCTATTATTTTAAAACGTGTGCTTTGTATGAAGAATTGTATAATGAGTATTACGGCCAGCCACGGGAACTTGTGAACGGAGAAAAGTATGTGGCACCATTATACGATTATTTGCTATCAAAAGGTGGAGAAATTTATATTTCTGATATTAATCCGGAAAAAGTACATGTACTCGGAACACCAGAAGAATTAGCAGAATTTATGGTTTTGGCATAAACAATTCAATTGTGCAGGAGGGAAAACAGCAATTGAAAAAACTATTTTTACAGGTATTAAAATTTATTGGATTTAGTGGTATAGGGTGGATTTTGGACTTTTCTGTGTATACAGGGCTCGGATTTTTTTCTTCAAATCTTGATTTGAATAATAGAATTAGCTCATGGGTTGGGGTAACCTTTGTTTTCATCTTTGCCACCAGAAAAGTATTTCAGAATAATAGCAGGATATCACTGAAATGGAAGTACTTGATCTATATTCTGTATCAGGTGTTTTTGATTTTTTTGATATCGAAGTTATTGGTGCAAATAAATCTGTTCCTTGAAAGTAACATACAGATTGATGCTATAAATAGAGTATCGTCAATCTTGTCAAAACTACTTGTAACACCGATTACAATGGTATTGAACTTTATTGTTATGAAGACAGTAATTGAAAAATTATAAAGGAATGATTAGATGAAAGGCGATAAGAGATGGGGAATTGTAAGGTGATTGTCAGGCAAGAGCAGAATAGAGCAGAGCACATTGATATTTTGAGAATAATTGCTTGTTTCATGGTGATTTTTAATCATACAGATGAACGAGGATTCTGGAGATATGCTTATAATGATAGAGGAATCGCACTATGGATAGTGAATCTGATTCCATCAATTGCCTGCAAATCGGCAGTGCCAATATTTTTTATGATTTCAGGAGCATTGTTACTTCGAAAAAATGAGAGTATCAAGAAAACATATAGTAGGATACGAAAGATTCTTTTTGATCTCGTGCTCTTTTCAATTTTGTATTTTGCTGTTGATTCGTATTTGAATGGGAATAAGTTTGATTTAAAAGAAATCGTATCAACAATGATACAAAGTAATTATTGGCATTTATGGTATCTGTATTCATACATTATATTCATTGTAACATTACCATTTTTCAGAGATTTTGCACAGAATTTAAGATTTACAAATTTTAAAGTACTATATGTTCTGGCTATTGTTACAATGGGAATTTTTCCTATAATAGAATACTTTTTCGGAGGAATTAATCCGTGTTTAAAGCCATCGTGGATTACAATAAACATTTTCATCTATCCTTTGGTGGGATATATGATTGAAAATAAGATCAACATTGATTCTGTAAAAAGCAGACATATTTTTCAGGCATGGCTGATCAATGTAATTTGCTTTGTGATTAGCATAATTTCAGAATATTTTTATTTGGAAAGAGAACCAGAAAGTGTAGCAGAGATCTTCGTATGTTTATTTTGCATTATAAATGCATCAACTGTTTATTTGACCGTTAAGTGGATTGTAGGACATCAAAAAATGAAAAGTGTAATATCACGAATGATAAGCAAAGTTGGAAAATGTACATTTGGAATTTATCTATTACATATTCTGCTATTGTGGAGAATTCAACCATTTTATAGATTTTGTATAAAGTATTTTGAGACGGGGAAAGTGGGAAACGAGTTTGGAATCTATTTATCATGTATATGTGTTTTTGCGATAGCAGGGGTAGTGACATGTATTTTTCAAAAAATACCGTTAATAAAACGATTATTTTAGAAAACAAAGAAAAATCCAAAACTTAACGTTTCCTTAAGGCGAAGGGCGACCGGAATCATCCGGTTGCTTTTTTGCTTTAACTATGGTAAAATGAGTCCATTATTAGTACAACTGAGAGTGGGTCAAATGGCAATTTTGACCGAATCAGGATATCCAAACAAAAAGAAAGGCACGGTAATAGCATGAAGGTTGTAATACTGGCAGGAGGATTCGGTACCAGAATCAGCGAAGAGAGCGTAAACCGCCCAAAGCCGATGGTCGAGATTGGCGATCAGCCAATTTTGTGGCATATTATGAAGGAGTATTCGCAGTACGGATTCAACGATTTTATTATCTGTCTTGGTTATAAACAATATGTGATCAAGGAATATTTTGCAAATTATTTTCTTCATACATCTGATATTACGATTGATCTCGCACATAATTCTATGGAGCTTCACGACAATTATTCGGAGCCATGGAAGGTAACACTTGTTGACACCGGACTCAATACGATGACAGGCGGCCGCGTAAAGCGTATCCGCAAATATGTAGGAGATGAGCCATTTTTATTAACTTATGGAGATGGTGTTTCGGATATCAACATCAAGGAGCTGTGCGAGTTTCACCGTTCCCATGGAAAGCTTGCTACAATTTCCATGACAAATGTAGGACAGCGTTTTGGTGTAATTGACTATGACAAGAATGGCAAGATCGCAGCATTCCGTGAGAAATCCGACAAGGATGGCAGCATGATTAACATTGGCTATATGGTGATGGAGCCGGGTGTATTCGACTATATTGATGGCGATGACCAGCCGCTTGAGCGTGAGCCGTTTGAGCGTTTGGCAGCAGATGGACAGATGATGGGTTATATCCATGAGGGCTTCTGGTCCTGCATGGATACGCTTCGTGATAAGAACCGTCTGGAGGCACTGTGGGAGAGCGGCAAGGCGCCGTGGAAGACATGGAAGGATTAAAAAATGCAGAAAATAGAGACGTCATTTTTTCGTGATAAGAGAATACTGATAACAGGCCATACTGGTTTTAAGGGGGCATGGCTTTCACGAATTTTAATTGATGCGGGGGCAAAGGTGACAGGATTTGCCTTAGAGCCTCCGACAAGCCCGAGCATTTTTCAAATTTGTCGTTTGGAAAATCAGATGGACAGCGTGATCGGAGATGTGAGGGATTTTGAACTGTTAAAGGAAACATTTGCGCGCGTGCAGCCAGAGATTGTCATTCATCTGGCTGCGCAGCCGATCGTGCGTGAGTCCTACAAGAATCCGCGTGAGACATACGAGACGAATGTGATGGGCACGGTCAATGTATTGGAGTGTGCGCGTCAGTTTTCGTGCGTCCGTTCCTTCTTGAACGTTACAACCGATAAAGTATACGAGAACAAAGAGTGGGAGTGGGGCTATCGCGAGGAGGATGTGTTGGACGGATTTGATCCGTATTCCAACAGCAAATCCTGTTCAGAGCTGGTGACACACAGCTACATCCGCTCTTTTTTTGCGGATAGTGACACCGCAGTCTCCACGGCAAGAGCAGGAAATGTCATTGGCGGCGGTGACTTTGCGGCAGATCGTATTATTCCGGACTGCTATCGCAGCGCAGTAATTAAGCAGCCAGTAACGGTGCGAAATCCATATTCGATTCGTCCGTATCAGCATGTGTTAGAACCACTGTTTTTGTATCTGACAATTGTAAAGAAACAGTGGGAGGATTCATCTCTTCGTGGCTATTATAATGTGGGACCAGACGATTGTGACTGTGTAGACACGGGAACTCTAACCGCGCTGTTTTGCAAGAGCTGGGGCAGAGGCATGCAGTGGGAGAATAGAAGCGATGGCGGCCCTCATGAGGCTGGTTTTTTAAAGTTGGATTGCTCGAGGGTAAAGCGTGTCTTTGGATGGAAGCCAACCTGGCACATTGCGACGGCGGTGGCAAAGAGCGTGGAGTGGTATCAGCTTTATAGTATGTTGGTTACCCATCAGGCAGAGCCAAAGGAGTTAGCCGACAAGATGAATGCTTGCATGAGAGAGCAGATTCGAAGCTTTCTGGCAGATGGAGAGGAGCAGTAAGTATGTTTGAAAATATGAATGAAAAACAGGCAAGAGAAGAGATCTTAAAACAGGTCGCTGCCTATTGTGATAAATATCATAACACAAAGAAAGAATTTAAAGAGGGCGATCGTATTCCATATGCATCTCGCGTCTATGACAGCGAGGAAATGGTCAATCTGGTAGACAGCTCATTAGAGTTTTGGCTGACCGCAGGTCGCTATACCGATGAGTTTGAGAAAGCGTTTTCCAAATATTTGGGCGTTCGTTTCTGTTCCCTTGTCAACTCTGGTTCTTCCGCAAACTTGATTGCGTTTATGGCACTGACCTCTCCACTGCTTGGTGATCGTCAGGTAAAAAGAGGTGATGAGGTCATTACCGTTGCGGCGGGTTTTCCGACCACGGTAACACCGGTGCTTCAGTACGGAGCCGTTCCGGTATTTGTGGATGTGACAATTCCGCAATACAACATTGATGTGACAAAGCTAGAGGATGCATTGTCTGAGAAGACAAAGGCAGTCATGATCGCTCATACATTAGGAAATCCGTTTGATTTGACTGCGGTAAAGGCATTCTGTGAACGTCATAATTTGTGGCTGGTTGAGGACAACTGTGATGCGCTCGGCTCTGTCTATGAGATTGATGGCAAGGAAAAGCTTACCGGAACAATCGGCGATATCGGAACTTCTAGCTTTTATCCGCCGCATCACATGACAATGGGCGAGGGCGGCGCTGTCTATACCGATAATCCGCTTCTGCACCGCATAGTGCGTTCCTTGCGCGATTGGGGACGCGACTGCATCTGTCCCCCGGGACGCGACAATTTCTGCGGTCATCGTTTTGACAAGCAATATGGACAGCTGCCGGTGGGCTATGATCACAAATATGTGTACTCCCATTTCGGCTATAATTTAAAGGCAACCGATATGCAGGCTGCAGTCGGCTGCGCACAGTTAAAGAAATTTCCGTCCTTCGTGGAGAAGAGACGTCATAACTTCGCTTACTTAAAAGAGCTTCTTTCGGACTGCACCGATAAACTGATTCTGCCGGAGGCAGCAGCTCATTCCAATCCGAGCTGGTTTGGTTTCCTTATGACCTGCAAGGATGGCGTTGATCGTACTAAGGTTGTCGACTATATCGAGGCACACGGCGTTCAGACACGTATGCTGTTCTCTGGAAATCTGATCAAGCATCCGTGTTTTGATTCGATTCGCGGAACCGATGCGTACCGCGTAGTTGGCGGATTAGAACAGACCGATCGCATTATAACATCCACCTTCTGGGTAGGCGTTTATCCGGGTATGACGGATGAAAAGATTGCATATATGGCAAAGGTTATTCATGAAGCATTGGAGGCATAATCTATGAGAATGAAGGTATCCAATTATATTGCGAAGCTGTTGGTTCAAAATGGAATCACTGACGTGTTTATGATCACCGGAGGCGGTGCGATGCACCTTGACGATGGACTTGGTCATGAGCCAGGACTTCATTGTGTATACAATCATCACGAGCAGGCGTGTGCGATCGCAGCAGAGAGCTATGCGCGCATTCATAACCGTATCGCAGCCGTCTGTGTCACAACGGGACCGGGCGGAACGAATGCGATTACCGGCGTCGCTGGTGGCTGGCTTGACTCCATCCCGATGCTTATCATTTCCGGTCAGGTGCGCTATGACGTGACTGCAAGAAGCACTGGACTTGGCATTCGTGCATTTGGCGATCAGGAGTATGATATTTGTAAGAGCGTAGCACCGATGACAAAGTACTGCGAGATGGTGACCGACCCAAAGCGGATCCGTTACGTGGTCGAGAAGGCACTTTATCTGGCACAGACAGGAAGACCGGGTCCGTGCTGGCTGGACATTCCGTTAAATGTGCAGGGTGCAATGATTGAGACCGATGAGTTAGAGGGCTATGATCCGTCAAAGGAAGATTTGACAGTGATTCCATCGGTCACCGACGAGCAGGTGAATGCAATTCTTGAGAAAGTCCGCGAGGCAAAGCGCCCGGTATTTAACGCTGGAAATGGAATTCGCATTGCAGGTGCATTTGACGTGTTCCGTCGTGTGGTAGACAAGCTTGGCATCCCGGTTGTGACTGGATGGAACAGCATTGATCTGATGGAGGATGAGCATCCACTGTATACAGGACGCGCCGGAAACATGGGCGACCGTGCCGGAAATTTTGCCGTGCAAAACAGCGATCTGTTATTGTCTGTTGGAAGCCGCTTAAGCATTCGTCAGGTCAATTATGATTGGCCATCATGGGCAAAACATGCCTTTGTCATCATGAATGACATTGACGCGGAGGAGTTAAAGAAGCCATCGCTTCATGTGGAGATGCCAGTGTGGGCGGACGCAAAGGAGCTGCTTGAAAAGCTCGACAAGCGATTGGACGAGCTGCTTGCAGACGGCGAAACTCTTTTTAATGGTGATGAGTGGCGCCAGGTTTGTGAGAACTGGAAGAAAGACTATCCAGTTGTACAGCCAAAGCACTATGAGCAGACCGCACCAGCCAATGTCTATGCCTTTATTAAGGAAGAGAGCCGTCGCTTAAATGAGGGCCAGATTACCGTTGTTGGAAATGGCTCCGCGTGTGTGGTTGGCGGTCACGGCTATGTCATCAAGAAGGGACAGCGCTTTATCACAAACTCTGCGATTGCATCCATGGGCTATGACCTTCCGGCAGCGATCGGTGCGTGCGTGGCAAACGAGCGCTACTGCAAGGAGACTGGCGAACCAGAGCAGGATATCATTTGCGTGACCGGAGACGGCAGCATTCAGATGAACCTTCAGGAATTACAGACGATTATCCATCATCAGTACCCGATTAAGATTTTCTTGATCAACAATGGTGGTTATCATTCGATCCGCCAGACACAGAACAACTACTTTGGCAAGCCGCTCATCGGTATCGGAACCGATAGTGGTGACCTTAGCTTCCCAGATATGGCAAAGTTAGCACCGGCTTATGGCTTTCCATTTGTCCGCATCGAGAGTAACGATGCGCTCGGTGAGGGAATTGAAAAGACACTTGCCATCAAAGGACCGGCAATCTGCGAGATTATGGTAGATATGGAGCAGAAGTTTGAGCCAAAGGCGGCGTCAAAGCCGATGCCGGATGGCAGTATGGTTTCTGCACCACTCGAGGATTTAGCACCATTCCTTTCAGAAGAAGAACTGAAAAAGAATATGCGCTGGTCTTCCGAAGCGTAATTTTACGACTTCTCGACAGAAAGAAACAGCTAGGAGTAATATATGCGTGTAATAGTAACAGGAGCGACAAGCTTCATCGGAAGCCATGCCGTACAGGCACTTGCCGACCAGGACTTTGAAGTTTGCGCACTGATTCGTCCAAATTCGGCAGGCCGCAAAAATTTAGAGCAAATGATTCCCCAAAAAGAGCAGCTTGACATTATTGAGTGTGAGTTAAGCAACCTCAAAGAATTTACAACAAATATTCAGTTGGCGAAACAAATCGGGCAGAAATGGTTCCATGATTTGGGGCGGGCGGATTACTGGCTGCATCTTGGCTGGGATGGCTCTGGAAGCGATAACCGAAAGCTGGTTGATATACAGTCAATGAATGCCGTGTATGCGCTTGACGCGCTCGAGGCGGCAGCTGCCGTGCACTGTAAGCGTTTCCTTTTTTGTGGTTCACAAGCAGAGTACGGCGTGCGAAACACAACAATGTGCGAGACAGATGAGCTGCATCCGCTTTCTGAGTATGGAAAGGCCAAAGCGAAAGTAGGACAACTTGCATCTGCGCGCGCGAAAGAGCTTGGCATTTCGTACATTCATACGCGCGTCTTTTCTGTGTATGGTCCTGGCGATCATCCGTGGTCGCTTGTTGCAAGCGCGATTCGCACGTTCCAAGGCGGAGGCGTGATGGAACTTGGCGCGTGCACGCAGCTGTGGAATTATCTCTATATCACCGACGCGATTCGTGCACTTCTTCTGCTTTTAACAGGTGATGCACCAGCAGGTGTGTATAACGTAGCAGGGGAGGATACGAGGCCACTTCGCGAGTATATCGAGACGATTCATGCGCTGTGCGGTGGACAAGGCGAGTGCCAGTATGGCAAACGACCGCCAAACGCCGAGGGGGTAACTTCACTTGCACCGGATATCACCAAATTAAAAGAGGCGACTGGATTTCATCAGGAGATTTCCTTTGAGCAGGGAATCCAAATGATGCTTATGTGAGCGAAAGTTTTACGAAGTCGCCTCGATAACGAATCGAAACAAATCGAAACGAATCGAGTATATGAGGCAAATTTGATTTTTGGGAAAGGCATGTTAACTATGGGAAAATGCATTTCATGCAAGGCATCTCTGGCAGGAACCGAGATCATTGCATTTGACAATATGCCGGCAGCGGCACAGCACATGCCGGATAAAGAACAAGTAAAAAATGAAAGAGGAATCCATCTGCCATTATGCCAGTGCAAAAAATGTGGTTTGATTCAGTTTGACTGTGAGCCGGTAGCGTATTATCGCGATGTTATCCGTGCAGGTGGCTATTCCACTACGATGGTAAAGCTGCGTCGCCGTCAGTATCAGGAGTTTATCGACCGCTATCACTTAGAAGGAAAGAAGATCATCGAGGCTGGCTGTGGCAGAGGCGAATTTCTTCGTGTATTACAGGAATTTCCAGTAAAAGGATATGGCATTGAACATGATCCAGAGTTGGCAGAAATTGCAAGAGAGAGCGGTCTTGCTGTTACCGATGATTTTACAGAAAAACCAGACCAACAGCTTGCAAATGGACCATTTGATGCATTTTTGTCCTTTAATTTTTTGGAGCATCAGCCATCGCCAGATGTCATGCTGACCTGTCTGTACAACAACTTGACAGAGGACGGCGTGGGTCTGATCACGGTGCCAAGTTTTGAGTACATCACGGATCATAACACCTATTATGAGTTGATTCACGATCATTTAGCGTACTACACGTTTGATTCGCTGACCTATCTGCTCAATCAGAATGGTTTTGTTGTGGAAAGCAAGGAGATGATCAACCGTGATACGCTCTCCGTGATGGTGCGAAAGACAAAAGAGCCGATTCAGCAGATAACCTCATGGAGGGATTTTACACCAGAAATGAAAGCGCTTGGTGACAGTTTAGCCAGTATTCGCGCACAGATGGAGACGCTTTCTAAAAAATTAGAAGGAAAACAGCTGGCGATATGGGGGGCAAGCCACCAGGGCTTTACACTTGCGGCAACGACCTGCTTAGGCAAAAAGGCAGAATACATCATTGATTCGGCGCCATTTAAGCATGGAAAATATGCGCCAGCATCGCATCTTGTGATAATCTCGCCAAATGATGCATTGAGAAATTCACCAGATGCAATTTTGATCGCAGCGCCGGGTTACACTGATGAGATTGCAAATGTAATTCGCGATCGTTTCCAAGAGGCGGTGCGTATCTTTGCGATCCGCAGTAATAAAATAGAAGAATTATTGAAATAAATGTAACGATTCAGAAAGGCATGGTTATTGATCTATGAAGGCATTTGTATTAAAAGAGCCGGGCGTTGTCGGCTATGAGCAGGTTCCAGAGCCGGTGCTGACTCCATATGGAGCCATCTTAAAGCCGGTTGCTGTCGCACCGTGTTCATCGGATGTCCACACCGTTTTTGGCGGTGGCTCCCGAAAAGCACCGAATTTGGTACTCGGTCACGAGTGCGTGGCGCGTGTGCTGGAAGTCGGCGAGTATGTGAATGATTTTGTACCGGGCGAATTGGTCGCAGTACCGGCGATTACACCGGATTGGCGTGCAAAGAGCATTCAAGAGCATAATTTTAAGCATGCCTCTGCACCATTTTCTGGTCATCAGCTCGGACGCAGCCAGCCGGGTGTTTTTGCCGAGTGTTTTCTGATTCCAGATGCGGACACGACACTCGCGAAGATTCCAGAAGGTGTCAGCTTAGAGCAGGCACTGATGTGTGTAGATGTTGTGACAACGGGTTTTACCGGCGCGCAGAATGCGAACATCAAATTTGGTGATACCGTCGTCGTCATGGGAATCGGCCCGATCGGACTGATGGCCGTAGCAGGAGCCGCACATTTAGGCGCAGCAAGAATCCTTGCCGTCGGCAGCAGACCACTTTGCGTCAAGACAGCCTATGAATTTGGCGCGACTGAAGTACTAAGTTATAAAAACGGTGATATTGTGCAGCAAGTGATGGAGCGCACAGATGGCGTCGGTGCCGACAGCGTCATCATCTGCGGCGGAAGCGATGAGGTATTCGCACAGGCAATCGACATGGTGCGCTACGGCATCGGAACCGTCTCCAACGTCAACTATTTTGGTGGAACTGGAAATCTGCCATTTCCAAAATTCTCCGGTGGACGCGGTATGGCAGGAAAAACCATCCGCACCGAGTTGGCAGAGGGTGGCCGTGCGCGTATTGAGCGTATGCTCTCAATGGTACAGTACGGCAGAATCCATCCAGAGAAGCTCGTCACCCATCACCTTCACGGACTCGATCAGGTCGAAAAGGCGCTTTATCTGATGCGTGACAAGCCCGCCGACCTAATTAAAGTGATGGTTACGATGGAGTAATTATGAAAAAGAAAGTTAGAAGGCACATTCATGAAAATAATCAGTATTGTAGTGCCCTGTTATAACGAAGAGGAAAATGTTCAGGCGATGGCCGATGCGCTTCGCGAAACATTCAAAAAGGATCTTCCAGCCTACCGCTATGAAATCCTTTTTATCGACAACGATTCAAAAGACAGGACAAGAGACATTATCCGAAAGCTCTGCGCAGAGGATAAGGGAATCAAGGGAATTTTTAATGCGAAAAATTTCGGACAGTTCAACTCACCGTACTACGCCATGCTCCAGACGACAGGAGATGCCACGGTGTTAATGGCTGCCGATTTTCAGGATCCGGTCGAGATGATCCCAAAGTATGTAAAAGAGTGGGAGAACGGGTACAAAATTGTAATTGGAATCAAAAAGTCCAGCCAGGAAAATAAGATCATGTACTGGCTTCGCGGCTGTTACTATAAATTAATCAAAAAGCTCTCCGATGTGGAGCAGATCGAGCAGTTTACCGGTTTTGGTCTCTATGACAAAAAGTTTATCAATGTCATGAGAGAGCTCGACGATCCAACACCGTTTTTGCGAGGCATCGTAGCGGAGCTTGGCTTTAAGCGAAAGGAAATTCCGTACGAGCAGCCAAAGAGACGTGCGGGAAAGACAAGCAACAACTTCTATCGCCTGTACGATGCCGCCATGTTAAGCATCACCTCCTACACGAAGGTAGGACTTCGCCTGGCAACCTTTATTGGTATGACCGTCGGCTGTATTAGCTTGATTGTTGCCATCATCTATCTGATCTTAAAGCTTCTGTTCTGGGACAACTTCCCGGCAGGTATGGCACCGCTTTTGATTGTCACCTGTCTGCTCGGTTCCATGCAGCTGTTCTTTATTGGTATGATTGGTGAGTATATCATGAGCATCAATGACCGCGTAAAGAAGCGTCCGCTTGTCGTAGAGGACGAGCGCCTGAATTTTGCAGAAGCATCTGACAATGCAGATAATACAGACAATGCAGATAACACAGAAAATGCAACTAACACAGAGTATGTAAATAAGACAGAGAATGCAGATAAGGCAGCGAATGCAGATAAGACAGAGACAGCCGAATGAGAGGAAGAAAAGTGGAATTTGACAAGACAACACAAGATGCGTTAAAGCTCATTCACGAGGGAAATCATATTATCTTTCGTGAGGTAGGGCGCGTCTGTGAGAAGTATCATTTGAATTATTTTTTAGACAGTGGAAATCTGATCGGTGCGGTGCGCGAAAAATCCGATATTCCGTGGGATGACGACGCGGATATCGCAATGACGAGAAAAGATTTCGAGGTATTCCGTAAAGTAGCGCGCACCGAACTCAAAGATGGCTTTGTCTATGTAGAGCCGGACGAGTTAAATGGCGCATTTTATGATTTTGTGCCGCGTGTTGTCATGCTGGATTCAACGATGCGTGAGAACAATGCGGAGCAGAAATATTATGGAAATGGCATTCACAACCACATGCGCACCGATATCTTTATCGTTGACGATGTTTCCGATAACATGCTCAAGCACAAATTTTGTCATGCATTGCTGATTCTTGTGTATGGCATGTGCATGGGACGTCGCTACAAGTTGGATCTATCTGAGTACAAGGGTGCATCCAAGATTGTAGTTGCGATTCTTTCTGTGATTGGACGCCTATTCCCAGTAAAGACGCTCGTTCACTGGTACGATGCGATCAGCAAAATGGAGCGCGGTCAGAACAAAAAGTATAAGCGTTGCTATTACAGCAACTGCCTGTTTCCGGATCTGGGAAAGATCTATAAGGCCGAGTGGTTTGATCATGCCGTTGACTTAGAGGTGGATGGCGAAAAGTTTCCGGGCCCATGCGGTTACCATGAGGCACTTACGATGCTGTATGGTGATTATATGACACCGACACCAGCAGGAGAGCGAGAGTTGATGCACTGCGATCCAAAGTTTGTCACCTTATCCTATAAAGGAGAGAAGAAGCAATGACGCAAAAGCAGCCAAAGGCAAAATCGGGCCTACGTCGGTTTGCGGGGGATATGATTTACAGTCTTGCCGGGCTGATGATCCTGAATATGACGCTTTCGTTTGGGGTATATCCGTTTTTGAGAAGCCGCATGGGGGCAGATGGAAGCGGAAAAATGCTGTTCTTTACGGCAATCATGGGACTGATGGCATCGGCTGTCGGTTCCGGTATCAACTATGGCCGAATGAAGGCATCCACACGCCATGAGACAAAAAATGGCGACTACAACCGTTTTTTAGTATTCACCGCATTACTCTGTGCGATCGTCACCGTAGTGGCAATTTGCGTGAAAAAGGATACCGCGGGCGCACTTCCTGTTTCCATCGGTGTGCTGATTTTTGTGACGACGGTTCGCTATTATGCCGATGTGGAGTACCGCTTACGCTTAAATTACAGGGGCTTCTTCTTTTATTACCTGCTTGTTGCAGTCGGCTATGCACTTGGTATGGCACTGTATCCGATTAGCCATTCATGGGTCAGCATTTTTATTTTAGGAGAGGTGTTCGGATTAGTATTTGTCACGATCACGGGAACCATCTTTAAGCGACCATTTTTTGAAAAGAGTCGTTTCTTTAAGGAGGATGCAAGAACCTGTGTATCCCTTTCTTCGGCGTATCTATTATCTGATTTTGTCACATACACGGACCGCGTCGTGCTGCCGATGACAGCCGGAGATGCCGCTTCGTATTATTTTTTCATCGCAAGCACAGTCGGAAAGATGAGTTCACTGATTTCCACACCGCTGAATGGGGTAATTACGGGTCATCTGGCACGCTATCAGGGCAAGATCACAAAGAAGATGTTAGCCGGTGTGTTTGGCGCATTGTCAGCGCTAGCAGTCGTATTGATCGCAGGAACAACCGTTGGCTCCCATATTTATGTTTCTCTTTTTTATCGAGAGGACTATGAGGTTGTCAAAAATCTGTTCTTGCTGGCGAATGCCGGACAGGTCTTTTTCTTTATGAGCAATACGATGATGACCGTTGTGCTTCGTTTTGCACCAGAGCGCTATCAGCTGATCATGGGTGTGATCTATGCCGTATTGTTCTTTGCAGCAGTCGTTCCGGCAATGTATTTTTACAAGATTTGGGGCGCTGTATGGGGCCTTCTTGCCGTCAATGTCGTTAAGTTTTTACTGATTACAATGCTTGGATTTTTGGCGTTATCAAAGAATGAAAAAGCAAGTGATCTTGTAAATTAGTAGATCGAATAGAAAGGGTGTGAAAAGAAAATGAGTCAAAAACATCAAAAAAATTCAGCACATACGCTGTCGGTCAATTCGATTGCAGAAAAGCCGCTTCTGATCTGGGATTATGCGATCTTTGCCATCATTGCAATTTTCTGCTTTCTCGTATTTCAGCAGTCCGATCTTTTGCATACGGCAGGCTGCAGCTATGGCTATTTAAACGGACATTTCCGCGATTTCTATGATTACTGTGGTACGTTCGATATTCATCCGGCGTACATGCCAAGTTTCTATTTGCTTTTTGCAATCTGGAATATTCCAATGCGTCTGTTTGGCGTTGTGACATTCCCGACAGAGGATTTGCCATTACTTGCAGTCATGTGGGCGAAGCTCTTGCCGTGTCTGATTTATGTGGCAAGCGGTGTGTTAATTTATCACATTGCACTTCTTGCCGGAATGGGCAGCAAGAAATCAAAGCTGTGTGCGTATGCATGCCTTACGATGCCAGTTGCTTTTTATGCACAATTTATATTTGGTCAGTATGATATTATCATGACCTTTTGTGTGCTTCTTGGCGTTTACTATTATTTAAAGAAGAAAGACGTCTGGTTTATTTTCTGGTTTGCCATCGCAATGACCTTTAAGTATTCCGCACTGTTAATCTTTGCGCCGCTTCTTCTGTATCGCGAGAAGAATGTATGGAAGATTCTTATTTCCTGCGTTTTGTTAATGATTCCATTTCTGTTGGAATTTTTGGCCTATCGAAATAGCCCAGTTTTCCAGGCGTATGTGTTTGGTTTCGGCGGCAATGCTGTAAGCAGCCCGACTGGCTATATCATGAATGCAGGTTATTATACTGGATTTGAGCTGTCCACCTTCCACTATGAGGTTAGCTTTGCGGTTCTGGCATTTGGCGCACTGTGCGCATGGTGCTATTTTAACAAGCCTTCCGACAGACAAAATTTCGTTAATACCGTATTTTATATCTGCTGTTTGGCATTCTTTGTTTTGTTTGGACTATCCAAATGGCATCCGCAGTGGCTGCTGTTTGCCGTACCATTCTGGGTCATCAGTGCATTTCTTCATAAAGATACGAAAATTTTTATGATTTTGGACTTGATTTTTATGGTGGTTTATACCATATTTAATGTACAGATGATTCCAAATAATGTCGATCAGGCGATGTTTAATAACGGCATCCTTGGATCGCTTGTAAACGGAAACATCGGTACTGAGCTGATGATGGAAGATCTGATTGCAAAGCTGGATAAAAGTCTTTGTTTGTCCATTTTGACTATGATGATGCTCGTCTATGCGGTATTCAAGCATCCAAAGTATTGTGCTGAAAATCCGGCACAGGAAGTAAACTGCATGGGCTGGATGCGTACTCGCTTTATCGGCGGTGTCGCAGTCTTTGTCATTCCGGCATTTGTGTGTCTGATGGCATATTTCAAAGCGCCGTATGCTGGATATAAGGTAGAGGATGTACACAGTCAGGTGCAGCTTTGTGAGCTTGGCGATGAAGTTAGCCAGACCTTCTGCGCAACTGGAAATTCTATTGACAAGATTCGCTTTGTTGTCGGCGTCAACGACCGTGTCAACAACGGATACGTGAAGCTGACCGTAAAGGACAGCGAGGATACGATTCTGTACGAGGAAGATTGGCAGACATCCGGCTGGCTTGAAGATCGCATCGTCACCGCAAACTTAAATGGTGTGCCGACCACACCGGGCGAGTATTACACTGCGGTGTTTGAGGTTACACAGGCAAATGGGGATTATGCGGTATCCATCTATCGCTCAGAGGACAATGTAACAGGTGACAAAAAAGAGATCGCAGAGGCTGACGGAAAGAAGCAGAAGTATCAGCTGGAGATGATCGTCTATCAATAAGTAGAAAGGCGTAGGTGTTTTTTATGACACAAATTGAATTCGTCACAGAGTTAGAGCAGGCGCTTCGTGGAAATGTGAACGAGCGTGTGATTCAGGAAAATGTAAGATACTATAATTCTTATATCAGTGAGCAGAAGGCCGCAGGAAAATCCGATGAGGAAATCTTTGCTTCTCTTGGAAGTCCACGTTTGATTGCAAAGACCATCATTGATACCTCCGGAGAGGCAAACGCGCAGGGAAGCAGTCGTGCCGGAAGCTATAACTATAGCACAGGCAGTTCAAGTGATAGCTCAAACGGCGGCGAGGGCTGGAGTTTTAGTTGGATGAAGGAGACTGCATCCAAGAACTGGGTCACAAAGACCATCGCGATTCTGGCAGTGATTGCGGTTATTTTTCTGGTCTTAAGTATTATCGGCTGGGTTGCGAGAATCTTATTCAAGCCGGCAGTTGTCGTACTGGCTGTTGCAGCTGTATATTATCTGATAAAAAGATCTACAAATAATTAAAAAAATAAGAAGTAAGAAGCATGAAATAGAAGTATCAAATGAGAATCAAAGAATGGTTTCAAAAAGTGATTTCAAAAGTGATCCTCAGAGAGATTTGCAAAAGGAATGCATAAACAAACCTTTTGGTGTCATACTAGATGTAAAGGCAAAAGCCTTTTCCAATCTAGTACACATCAGGAGGTTTTTTATTATGAGAAATTATAATGATTCCGAGAACTGTTACAACAAAAAGGTACAGAACAACGCGCAGAACCAGGCCCAGAATTCTCAGAACTGCCGCAACACAAAGGAAGAGAATTATGTAACCGACTGCCACAGAGACAAGGACACGTCCGGGAAGGATTCTGAGGACGATTGGAAGAACGCCAGTAATTCCAGAAATGCCGCAAAATCCTATCAGGCACGAAATGCAGCCGATAACTGCAAGAGACAGTAAGCCAGAAGGGGATCGCGAAGTGTAATATCCCGTAAGATGAACGAGGGGCGTAAGCATCCGTGAAAGCGGCTGCGGCGAAGTGTTTGTCGGCGTCCCTTGTTCCTAAGGGGATCTGTTAGTTGCTTGGCAGGTAACTAGCAAAATTATAAGGAACAAGCGAACTTTCGAAGTTGCCTGTTCCTTTTTTAATTTTAGCTTTGGAAATTATTTATTCCACTCGTGAATCGGCAGTTCAGTCATTGTGCCGCCCTTTAATTCAATAAAGTTTGTATCGTTTACGCAAATCCATACGGAAGCGGCATTTGGATTGTAGACATGGGAGCAGTCAGCGGTGTATTGAAGTCTCTTAGCTGCATCCATATAATCAACGATCTCAATGTTAGTTGCATACCAGATATCATCGCGGCCACCGACTAACTTACAGAAGTCTTCCATAACCTCCCAGTTGTTCTGATTGGTGAACTCATAGCTGTGTCCCCATACATACATCATATACAGATACTGCTTCTTGAACAGGTCAACAAACTGTTGACCGAGCTCGAGCAGCTTCTTGTTGTGGTGGCAAGTTGGGTTCCACTCGAGGAAGTTTTCTGGCATCGCAAAGGACATGGTGCTTGTCACGGTACGGGCATAGCGGATGCCAAGGGATGGAAGGACATTGATGATTTCTTTTGAATAGGATCCGTTCGGGTAAGAAAGGCCACGTACTGGATAGCCCATGATAGATTCAAGATTTTTGCGATCATCAAGAACCTGAGTAATTACCTGTTCCATTGGGCAGCGGGCGATGGTCGGATGAGTTAGGGTGTGGCAGGAAACCTCATGGCCTTTGTACAGTTCCTGATACTCGGATGTTGGAATACGGGTATCCATTTCCAAACCGGAATTCAGATGGAAAGTTCCTTTGATTCCATATTTATTGAAGATGGAAACAAGACGACGGTCTTCCAGCTTTCCGTCATCATAGCTCATCGTTAAAACCTTGTGCTTTCCGCCTGGAAAGCAGATATAGATTGTAGGAAGTTTTCTTTCGTTCATAATAATCCTCCAAATTTTGTTAAAAAATATAGTTTGTAAGTTTGGGCAAGAGAGAGCAATAAAAGGTGTATCATTAGCGGTGTTTCTCTTGACTTTGCTTGCTTTCCAGTATAGCAGATCCCTATTTAAAGTGCAAGAAAACAGGAGAAGATTTGTAAGCGTTTATTTGAGCTGAAGTTACAGCTCACGGGCAGGGTTACGAAAAGTCCTTCGGTGATGGTTTCGTCGTTTTCGTAGCCTTCCGGGTAGCCACAAAAACCTTTGTAGAACTTGTACAAACAAGTTGACTTTCATAGGGCCATGCAGTATGATTATTACAAATGCATGGGAAAGATTTCCATACCCGTGACACAAATTCAGGAGGTGCATTATGAAGTTTTTTATTGATACTGCCAATGTTGATTACATCAAAGAGGCAAACGATATGGGCATTATCTGTGGTGTTACCACAAACCCGTCCCTGATCGCAAAGGAAGGACGTGTATTTGAGGAAGTAATCGCAGAGATCGCATCCATTGTAGATGGCCCGATTAGTGGTGAAGTAAAGGCAACCACAACCGATGCGGAAACCATGATTAAGGAAGGCATTGCAATCAGCAAGATTCATCCAAACATGGTTGTAAAGATCCCAATGACAGCAGAGGGCTTAAAGGCAACAAAGGCACTTTCCGCAATGGGAATCAAGACAAATGTTACACTTGTATTCTCTGCGGGACAGGCTTTACTTGCAGCACGAGCAGGTGCAACCTATGTTTCTCCGTTCCTTGGAAGACTGGATGATATTTCCACACCAGGTATGGATCTGATTCGTACAATCGCAGATATCTTTGCTATGTATGATGACATTGACACTCAGATTATCGCAGCCAGTGTAAGAAACCCGATTCACGTAATCGATTGCGCTCTTGCAGGTGCTGACATTGCAACCGTTCCGTACAATGTACTGATGCAGATGGTAAAGCATCCGTTAACCGATCAGGGTATTGAGAAGTTCAAGAAGGATTACATTGCTGTATTTGGTGAGTAATCAGTAAAAGGCAAAATACCTTTTGACCCCAACATCATATAAACTATTTATACATAGAATTTAGGAGGCATATTTATTATGAACAACATTCCTCAGGTAAAATTAGGAATCGTAGCAGTCAGCCGTGACTGTTTTCCAGAAAGTCTTTCTGTAAACAGAAGAAAGGCTCTTGTAGCAGCATATGCTGCAAAGTATGATGTAAAGGACATTTATGAATGTCCAGTCTGTATCGTAGAGAGTGAGATCCATATGGTTCAGGCTCTTGAGGATATCAAGAAGGCAGGATGTAATGCACTTTGCGTATACCTTGGAAACTTTGGTCCAGAGATCTCCGAGACCCTTCTTGCAAAGCATTTTGATGGCCCGAAGATGTTCATCGCAGCAGCAGAGGAGAGCCAGAATGACCTTGCAGATGGCAGAGGCGATGCATATTGTGGTATGTTAAATGCAAGCTATAACTTAAAGCTTCGTAACGTTGGCGCTTACATTCCAGAGTATCCAGTTGGTACGGCAGAAGAGTGCGCAGATATGATGCATGAGTTTCTTCCAATCGCAAGAACCATCATCGGCCTGTCTAATTTAAAGATCATCTCCTTCGGACCGAGACCGTTAAACTTCTTAGCATGTAACGCTCCGATCAAGCCACTGTACAACATTGGTGTTGAGATCGAGGAGAACTCCGAGCTTGATCTGTTTGAGGCATTCAATAAGCATGCGGGCGATCCGAGAATCCCGGCTAAGGTAGCAGAGATGGAAGCAGAGCTTGGCGCAGGAAACAAGAAGCCAGAGATTCTTCCAAAGCTTGCACAGTATGAGCTGACGCTTCTTGACTGGGTTGAGGCACACAGAGGATACCGTAAGTATGTGGCAATCGCAGGAAAATGCTGGCCGGCATTCCAGACTCAGTTTGGATTTGTACCTTGCTATGTAAACAGCCGTCTGACTGGAATGGGCATTCCGGTATCCTGTGAGGTTGATATCTACGGATGCTTAAGCGAGTTCATCGGAACCTGCATCAGCGAGGATGCCGTTACCCTGCTTGATATCAACAACTCCGTACCGGCTGATATGTACAAAGAGTCTATCGAGGGCAAGTACAACTATACACAGAAGGATACCTTCATGGGATTCCATTGTGGAAATACCTGCAGCAAGAAGCTGTCTTCCTGTACAATGAAGTATCAGAAGATTATGGCGCGCAGCCTTCCGGAAGAGGTTACTCAGGGTACTCTTGAGGGCGACATCGTTCCAGGCGACATCACCTTCTATCGTTTACAGTCCACAGCTGACTGCAAGCTTCGCGCATACATGGCAGAGGGCGAGATTCTTCCAGTTGCTACCAAGTCCTTCGGCGGCATCGGTGTATTTGCAATTCCAGAGATGGGACGTTTCTATCGTCACGTACTGATCGAGAAGAACTTCCCGCACCACGGAGCAGTTGCATTCGGCCACTTCGGAAAGTCTCTGTATGAGGTATTCAAGTACATCGGTGTTCCGGTAGAGGACATCAATTACAACCAGCCAAAGGGTGTAAGATATCCAACTGAGAATCCATTCTGCTAAAATAGAGAATCGAATATAATGGCGGGCTCAGGTGTTGGGCCCGCTCTTTTAAAAGGAGAATAAAAATGATCAAGATTCAAAATATTCATGACGCATCCTATAAAAGATTTGGAAAGGTAATTAAGGACATTGATTTTACCGATCTATTACAGGCAATGGAAAAAACTCCGTGCCCAGATGATGTGGTTTATGTCGCATCTGAGGAGGCGCTTGAAGCAACCGAGGGCGCAAAGAAGCTTCAGGAGATTTATTATGGAAAACTTCCGATTCAGGCAGGCTACTGCAACGGACATAACTCTTTCTTAAATGCACTCGAGTATCATCGCTGTGGTGAGGTAAACGTAGCCGTTACCGATCTGATTGTGCTGGTTGGTTCCCTTGTTGATGTTGCTGACGATTTTACTTACAATACCGCAAAGGTAGAGGCATTCTTTGTACCGGCTGGAACCGCATTTGAGATGTACGAGACCACGCTTCACTATGCACCGTGCGGTGTAGACGGCAAGGGCTTCAAGGATGTCATCATTCTTCCGAAGGGAACAAACGCAGACATCACAAAGAATCCAGATGCAACCGGTGAAGATCGCCTGCTTGCAGCAGAAAATAAGTGGCTGATCGCTCATGCAGATGCAGCAATCGAGGGTGCATTCAATGGTCTGAAGGGAGAAAATATTTCCGTACTGTAAAGTTACCGTTCACGAGGCGATACAGAAATTAGCGGTGAGACGAGTTGCGCCGAACCACTTTTGTAAAACTGTCGTCTCGTGAACATTAGTGCTTGCATTTTTATGTCGGATATGCTACCCTATCAGATGCAAAGATTAATGAAAGAAAACTGAATCGGGACAGATAAGAAAAAATTATTTGAAACCCGACAGAATAGAAAGGACAGGTTACATTATGAGTAAGGTTAGAACCAGATTTGCTCCCAGCCCGACAGGCCGTATGCACGTCGGAAACCTGAGAACAGCACTGTATGCGTATTTGATCACAAGACATGAGGGAGGAGATTTCCTTCTGCGTATCGAGGACACCGACCAGGAACGTCAGGTTGAGGGTGCTGTTGACATCATTTACCGTACACTGGAAGAGGCGGGCATTACCCATGATGAGGGCCCGGACAAGGACGGCGGTGTAGGTCCGTATGTACAGAGTGAGCGCCAGAAGCAGGGCATTTATATGAAGTATGCAAAGCAGCTGGTTGAAAAAGGTGAGGCTTATTACTGCTTCTGCGATAAGGAGCGTCTGGAGTCCCTTCATACGATGATCGGTGATAAGGAAATCAGCATCTATGATAAGCATTGTCTCGGACTTTCCAAGGAAGAGGTTGAGGCAAATCTTGCAGCAGGCAAGCCATTTGTTATCCGTCAGAACAATCCGCGTACCGGAACCACAACCTTCCACGATGAGATTTATGGCGATATTACCGTAAACAACGAGGAGCTTGACGACATGATCTTAATCAAGTCCGATGGTTTCCCAACTTATAATTTTGCAAATGTAGTAGATGACCATTTAATGGGCATCACTCATGTTGTAAGAGGAAATGAGTATCTGTCTTCTTCTCCGAAGTACAATCGTCTGTATGAGGCATTTGGCTGGGAGATTCCGGTATACGTTCATTGCCCACTGATCACCGATGAGGAGCATAAGAAGCTTTCCAAGCGCTGTGGTCATTCTTCTTTCGAGGATCTGTTAGAGCAGGGCTTTCTTCCAGAGGCGATCGTAAACTTTGTGGCACTGCTTGGCTGGAGTCCGGCTGACAATCAGGAAAAGATGACGATGCAGGAGATGATCGAAAAGTTTGATTATACCAAGATGAGCAAGTCTCCGGCTGTCTTTGACTATGGAAAGTTAAAGTGGTTAAACGGCGAGTATATCAAGGAGATGGACGATGCTCGTTACATGGAGATGGCACTTCCACACATCAAGAAGGTTGTCACCAGAGATTGTGATTATGAGAAGATCGCAAAGATGGTAAAGACCCGTATCGAGGTATTCCCGGACATCGAGGCACTCGTTGACTTCTTCCAGGAGGTACCGGAGTATGACAGCGAGATGTACGTTCACAAGAAGATGAAGACCACAAAGGAGTCCTCCTTACAGCTGTTAAATGAGGTTCTTCCAGTGCTTGAAGCACAGGAGGATTTCTCCAATGACGCATTGTTTGCTTCTCTTAGCGCATTTGCAAAGGAAAAGGGCTACAAGACTGGCTTTGTAATGTGGCCAATTCGTACCGCTGTTTCCGGAAAGCAGTCTACACCAGGTGGTGCAACTGAGCTGATGGAGATCCTTGGAAAGAATGAGTCCATTGCACGTATCAAGGCTGCAATCGAGAAGCTTTCAAAATAAGCATTTGATAATTGTTTTGAAAAAATGTTTTAAGTAAATTGAAACAAAAAACGTTCGAACAAAAAGGAGAGAGAACATGGCAAAGCATAAAGAAGATGAATACGAAGGACGCGATACCGTTACGCTGACACTTGATGATGATTCTGAGTTAGAGTGTATCGTAATCAATATTTTCAAGGGTGGAGACAGAGAGTATATTGCACTTCTTCCAACTGAGGGAATTGAGGCAGAGGAAGGTACTGTTTATCTGTATCGTTATGAAGAGGATGAGCAGGGCAATCCAAACCTGACAAATATTGAGTCCGATGAGGAGTATGAGATTGCTTCTGACGCATTTGATGAAATGCTTGACGATGCAGAGTATGATGAGTTAGTTAGCGAGGAAGAGCTTACAGCTGAGGAAAAGGACGCAAAGAATTTCTAAAAGGAACGCAAGGGGCTGTCGCATGTTAGTGCGACAGCCCCTTCTTACCCTTTTTTCGGTTTGGTGTGTTCCATTTCATTCAGTTCTGTCAGAAAACGGCTCGGAATGCGCTCTTTACCGGATGCTTCGCGAACGCAGTATAGGTGCAGATGTTCTTTGGCTCGGGTGATGCCGACATAGAACAAGCGGCGCTCCTCCTCGAGATCCGCATCAACAGCGGCACGGGCATGCGGAATGTTGTCCTCGTTGATATCTGGAATCATGACAATCGGATACTCAAGTCCCTTGGCACAGTGGAGTGTGCACAGGCAGACGCCGCTTTCATTTTGAGTTTCTGTGGCACTTGGTTTTTTGGCTTGCTTTTGTAACTCTTCTGTGTAATTGTCAATATAGGCAAACCATTCAGCAAAGGTACGGCAGGACTGACTGCTTTCATGGATAGCAGTCAGCACATCGAGAAGCTCCTGTTCATTAATGTGATGCTCCTTTGCATAGTCTTTCAGATAATCTTGATATTTCATCGCATTGGACAGATAGTGTATTGCGGCGTACGGTGACATACGCTTCATGATCATAAGGTCATATTCGAGACGGTCAAGGCGTTCAAGCATCCAATCCTTGTCTTTATAATATTCCTTTAACTGTGCAACGCGGATATCTGAGGTAAATGGTGCAAGTGCTTCGCGCTTAATGTATCGGTTTGGTCGGTTCATCACACGAAGCCAGTTGGCACGCGTGTTTCCAGTGCCAGAAACGAGGCGAAGGTAGGCGATCACATCGAGCGCAATCCAGTGAGCAAACAGATTTGGAAGCGCATCTTTCATATGAAATGGAATGCCACTTTTCATCAGCGCATCCATGACAAATCGGATGCCAAGGTTGGTACGAAATAGCACTGCCATTTCCTCATAGGCATAGCCCTGAGTGTGGTACTCGCGAAGCTGCGTAGTTAAAAAACGATTTTGCTCAGCAGTATCGCGGCACAGCTTTAACAAAACTGGACAGGAGGCTTCATGTGATGCACGGATTTTTTTTGAAAAACGTGCGGTATTGTGGACAATTAAATGATTGGCGGCTGCAACAATATAGGCATCCGATCGGTAGTTGACATCGAGCAGGATGCGCTTCGCATTTGGGTAATCCTTTTCAAAGCCTAACATGATTTCCGGGCGTGCACCGCGAAAGCGATAGATTGACTGGTCATCATCGCCAACGATAAATAGATTATTTTTGGGCGCAGCGAGCAGACGAATCGTCTGGTACTGTACAAGGTTGATGTCCTGAAACTCGTCAATCAAAATGTAAGAGAATCGCTGTCGCCATGCATCTAAGATATCGCGTCGCTTCGAAAGTAGCTCATAGGTCATTGTCAGAATATCATCAAAATCAACCTTATTCGCCTGGCGAAGCTTCTTTTCATAAAGGCGGTACACGCGGCGAAATATATTCTCGGGACAACTTTTGGCGTAGTAATAATCAAGAGACAGACAGTTACTCTTGACGGCAGAGATTTCACCGAGCAGATTAGAAGAAAGTTCGTTAAAATCAGGTGCATCCATCTCGAGTTCATCAATAATGCTCTCGATGATCTTATATTGTTCCTTTTGCGTTAAGATGTTGGAGGAATCGTATTGGTAGGCATGCTTTAAAATGCGGTAGAAAACAGAGTGAAAAGTGCCAAAAGTAACGCCCGTGGAGCGTGTTGCATCCAAACGGGCGTTTCTCTTCTGGTAAAGGGTAAAAAAACGGCTCTGCATTTCATTTGCCGCAGCTCTCGTGAAGGTGATTACAAGAATGTGAGAGCCGGGAATGTGATAACGATCAAGAAGCGTCACAATCCGGTTTGTAATCACAGTCGTCTTGCCAGAGCCGGGTCCAGCAAGAACAAGAGCGGGGCCATCCTTATGTGCGATGGCCTGCATCTGGGTATCTGAAAAAGCCATGAAAAACCTCTTTTACTTATATGGTGTGTTTATACATTAAAACGGAACAGGATTACATCACCGTCTTGAACCACATAGTCCTTGCCTTCAAGACGAACAAGTCCTTTCTCTCTTGCGGTTACATAGGACTGGCAGTCCATCAAATCCTGATAGCTTACAACCTCAGCGCGGATAAAGCCTCTCTCGAAATCAGAGTGAATCTTTCCAGCAGCCTGTGGAGCCTTGGTTCCCTTCGTGATAGTCCATGCTCTTGTCTCGTCTGGACCGGAGGTCAGGTAGCTGATTAGACCAAGCAGAGAGTAGCTAGCAGAAATTAATTTGTCAAGACCGGATTTTTCAAGACCAAGATCCTCTAAGAACATCTTCTTCTCATCGTCGTCCAGCTCAGAAATCTCAGCCTCGATCTCAGCACAGATGACAAATACTTCGCTGCCTTCCTTTGCGGCAAACTTGCGGACAGCGGCAACATGTGGATTGGATGCACCATCATCTGCCAGATCACTCTCGGATACATTTGCAGCGTAGATAACTGGCTTGCTGGTTAACAGATTCAGACTTGCAATGAATGCAGCCTCATCCTCGTCATCCGGCTCAACAGTCTTTGCCTGACGGCCTTCCTCTAAGGCAGCCATCAGCTTCTTTAAGGTGACAAGCTCTTTTGCAAGGCTCTTGTCATTCATGGCACTTCTGGTGGTCTTTGCGATACGGCGCTCTAAAACCTCTTGATCAGCGAAGATCAGCTCCATCTCAATGGTCTCAATATCATCAACTGGGTCAATGTGACCGTTTACATGGATGATGTTTGAGTTTTCAAAGCAACGAACGACATGTACGATTGCATCAACCTCGCGGATGTTGGCAAGAAACTGATTTCCAAGACCTTCACCCTTGGATGCACCTTTAACAAGGCCAGCGATGTCAACGAACTCGACAACGGCTGGTGTCACCTTTGCGGAGTGGTACAGCTCACCGAGCTTTTTGATACGCTCATCCGGAACCGGTACGATACCCACGTTCGGGTCGATGGTACAGAATGGATAGTTAGCAGACTCAGCGCCTGCTTTTGTCAGGGAGTTAAATAAAGTACTCTTGCCGACGTTTGGCAAGCCTACGATTCCTAATTTCATAGTAAAGATCCTTCCCGTCTGGCTGTGCAACAGTGCCGCCAGATCTTTTCCATAATAATAAGTATTTCTTACTTTAATGCCTACTTTCCCCATAATTTCAGCCCGAAAACCAAAACAATTGGCGAAAGTCCGATCAATTTTTTATTCTATCATATTAAAAACAGAAATACAACCGTTTCTGTCGCAAGAAATTCCGAAAAGGGTCTTGTCATTTTAAACAAACTAAGATAGAATAGGTTCTATAATCAGAGACAAATTGAGAAAGCCAAAAAAGCAGTCGAAGTGCGACTCTGAATAAATACTCTAGAAATATTCTATAGTAAAATTGACGGGGAGGAAATATGGTTCTTATGACGAAAGGAAAGGGAACCATGTTTTTTGCCGCGTTTTTTGCAAAAGCAAATTGGCTACCATGCACAAAGGTTGATGTCACTATGACAATAACTGTCATTGTTAGGAGACATTGAAAGAAAAAGGAGAAGTATGGAATTTGTTCATAAATCAATATTGCTGAATGAGGTGATTGAAAATCTGAACATCCGCGAGGATGGCTGTTATGTAGATGGAACGCTTGGCGGTGCGGGTCATTCCTTTGAAATCTGTAAGCATCTGGGCGAAGGAGGAAGACTTATTGGTATTGATCAGGATGCGGATGCGATCAAAGCAGCGACAAAGCGTCTTGAACCCTATCAGGACAAGGTAAGCATTGTCAGAAATAACTATGTGAATTTTGATACGGTTTTGGATGAGCTTGGAATCGATCAGGTAAATGGAATTCTTCTTGATTTGGGTGTTTCCTCTTATCAGCTCGATGAGGCATCACGCGGCTTTACCTACCGAGAGGATGTGCCACTTGACATGCGTATGGATCAGCGAAATCCAAAGACTGCAGCAAACATTGTCAATGAGTACAGTGAGATGGAGTTATATCGGATGATTCGTGACTATGGCGAGGATCGCTTTGCAAAAAACATTGCAAAGCATATCGTACGCGCACGTGAGAAAAAGCCAATCGAGACGACTGGTGAGCTGTGTGAGATTATCAAGGCTGCAATTCCAGCGAAGATGCGTGCGGGCACCGGCCATCCGGCGAAGCAGACGTTCCAGGCACTTCGTATTGAATTAAACCATGAGCTGGATGTGTTAAACCAGTCGATTGACCGCATGATTGATCGATTGGCACCGGGCGGACGCCTCTGCATCATTACATTCCATTCGTTGGAAGATCGCATTGTTAAGACCAGATTTCGCACAAATGAAAATCCGTGTATTTGTCCGCCGAGCTTTCCGGTCTGTGTATGTGGAAGGGTTTCAAAGGGAAAGGTGATTACCAGAAAACCGATTCTTCCATCCGAGAAGGAGATGGAGGAAAATAGTCGTTCGAAGAGTGCAAAGCTTAGAGTTTTTGAACGTTCATGAACAAACGAAAGCTACAAAATAGCGACAGCACGTAAGTGCGATTTTGTGAATGGAAAATAATGTAGAAAGGACTGGAGTCATGCAGAAAGGGAATCCGAAAAATGCATACCGCGAGCGGGAAGCTGCAGGCGGAACCTATGCGGACAAACGAGTGCCGGAACTTGAACGGCAGCGTCAGGCGCGTATCAGAAGACTCCAGCAGTTGGAGCAGCAACAGATCGCACTGCACAGACAGCGAATTCGAAATGGCAGATTGATCCGACGCCGTAATGCAAGGGCGTATGATGTACCAACTGTGCTGATGGCGGCGATCACAGTGATGCTTTTACTTTGGGCATCACTAGCTTATGTGGGGAGGAATGCAGAACTGAATGCAAGTAACAAGAAGATCGCATCTTTAAAGCAGGAGTACGAACAGCTTCAGACGGACAATGACAACCGAGAAGCGTTGCTCAATGCATCCGTAGATGCACAGGCGATTTACCAGACGGCGACCGAGAGGCTTGGCATGAGTTATCCTGAGAAGCATCAGGTGATCACCTATCATAAAACAGAAAGTGGGTACGTTGCACAATATGAAGACATTCCGCAGTGACAGCAAAACAAAAAAAAGAAAAAAGAAACTGCCAAAAAAAGTATACAATGATAAGGCAAAAAAGGATACCGGAAAGCTGGCAAGCCGCATCAACCTCAGAATGAAGATCGTTTCCGGGGGTGTCGCGGCTTGTATGACGTTATTGGTTGTCTATATTGGTGTGCGCTCGGCAATGACAAACGAAGAGTATGAGCGAAAGGCGCTTAGTCAGATGAACTATAGCAGTTCTACGTTAGTAGCAAAATCTGGCGAGATTTACGATTCAAATATGACGCCAATTGCGGTTAGTAACCGTGTGTATATCCTAATTATTGATCCAAAGGTAATTCTTGAGACGGAAAAGATTTCTGGACGTTCTGGAACACTGGATGCGACCGCACAGGCGATTGCACAGTGTTTTGATTTGGATGCAGATGAAGTAAAAAATACCATTATGGAATCGCCAGATAAAAATTATATGCGCTATGTGCCAGAAGGTTGGAGCAGCAAAAAATATCTGGTAACAGAAAAGCAGAAGGCTGCTTTTGATGCGCTAGAAGCAGAAACAAATGGTACGACAAAAACAAAGGCTACGACTGCTGCCGTTACCGCATCCAATTCGACAGAATCGGTAGAAACATCGACAGAAGCATCCACGATGGTTTCTTCGCAGGCATCAGACACGGCCGATTCAACTGCGGCAGATGGCGATGATGCGAACAAGGGGGCAAGAATTGTTGGTGTATGGTTTGAGACTGAGTACCAGCGCTATTATCCATATGGCGACGTGGCAAGCAAGGTAATCGGATTTACAACGAAGGATAGCACCGAGGGTATTTGGGGACTGGAGCGTTATTACAATGAAGAACTTCGTGGAACAAATGGCCGAAGCTATAGTTACATTGATAGCAATGAAAATCTGATTCGTGATGTCATTGAGCCAACGGACGGTTATTCCCTTGTGTCCACAATTGATATGAACCTCACAAAGATTATCAGTGATACAGCGAAAAACTGGATTAATGAGACTGATGAAAATGGTGAGAAAATTCGTACGGCAAAAAGCTATAGCATTCTTGCGATGGATCCCAATACCGGTGCGATCAAGGCAATGGTGACGGATACTGATTATGATCTGAATAATCCAAATGATCTTTCTATGTTTTATACGGAGGAAGAATTGGCAGCGTTCGCAGACAATGAAAAAAAGTCTGAGGAATATGCGGATTATCTGGAGAAAGAGCGGGAAAAATTAAAGGAACAGACGTCATTAGGCGCTTCGGAGAAGACAACTGAATCAAGTGATTCTTCGAATGTGCAGGATACGGTCGAGATCGCGATGGCATCTCCGTATGCAGCTTACCTGGATAAGGATGGCGCGTGGGATCACAAAAACTATCCAACGACAACCGATATTCAGAATGAAATCTGGCGAAACGGTATCATCAGCAATTCCTTTGAGCCTGGTTCCACTGGAAAAGTCATTACCTATGCGGCGGCGATTGAAGAGGGACTGATCACGGAAGATACGTTGTTTGATGACAGCCAAGGATATTTAGACATTGGAAGAACAATGGTAAAATGCCATAACTATGCGTTAGGTGGATGTGGCATTATTACGGCAAAAGATGCAGTTGCTCAGTCGTGCAACGTAGCCTTTATGGAGATTGGAAAGCTGCTTGGACCAGATACATTTGTAAAGTACCAGCAGCTTCACAACCTCGGACAAAAGACGGGAATTGATCTTCCGGGAGAAGCTAGCTGTGAAGGCCTTTTGTATACGGCAGATCAGCTTGGGGAAATAGAACTTGCTACGAGTGCGTTTGGTCAGTGCTATAACGTAACAATGATTCAGATGGCAGCCTCTTTTTGTGCAGATATCAATGGTGGATATTATTATAAGCCATACACGGTTGAAAGCATTCTTGATCAGGACGGCAACGTAATCGAATCGGTCAAGCCAACGCTTGTGCGCCAGGTGATCAGTGAAGAGACAAGTGCAACTGTGCGCAGTGCACTCGAATTTGCTGTTACCGATGGAACCGTTTACGGTGTGCAGGTCGCAGACCGTGAAAATGGTGTGAAAATGGATGGCTATGATTTTGGCGGAAAGACAGGAACCGCTCAGAAGCTTCCTCGATCTGAGGACAAATATATCATTTCGCTAATTTCGGCAGCACCGATGAGTTCTCCACAGCTGGTTTTGTATGTCGTTGTCGATGAGTACGAAGGCAGTGATGAAGATGGAAGTGCGCCGGTACAGTATTTGTCTGGTCGCTTATGGTATGCCATTAAAGATTATATTGGATTGTACTCTGAGCTTGATGCAGATGTGAACAGCTATGATTGGACGGCATCTACCGAAAATGATAGCATGAATGGGGAATCCATCTTTACCGATTCAGAAGGTGATTCGACTGCACTTCCGGTACCGCCGATAGCGGGAGCTACAGAAGAAACCGATCCAGCAGTACAAGAGGCGGATGAAAATATCATTGATCCAGAAGAGGCGATTGCGGATCCAGCAGCCAAAAATCAGGCAGTCGATCCTGCAGATGTCATTCAACTTCCGGCGCAGGATGTACAGCAGTAAAAAGTCAGGATTCTTTTTTTGAGCGCGCTTGCATACACATAAAAGCAAGGAAAACAGGGATGATAGGAAGAAGTGAAATTCGCAAGCTCGCTGAATGAAAATCAAACTTTGAATACAGATTCCGTTCGACAAAAGGAGGATTCGTCGCCTCGTCCGGTGCGTACGATGCACCGCAGGGGCATCCTTCGGATTTCACTGGCAATTGCGGTTGCGCTTGTCTATCTGAGTGTGCGTCTTGGTGATTTGATGCTTATCAAATCAGCGCATTATCAGGAGTTGGCCTATGATTTGCATACAAGAGAGCGTCAACTAAAGGCTATGCGCGGCGAGATTCAGGACCGAAATGGCAAGGTTCTCGCAGCAAACCGTACTGTATGCACGATTTCACTGATCCATAGCCAGATGAAAGATGTCGATGCGGTAGTGGCGGCGCTTTCCGATGCACTTGATATGGACGCAGATGTGGTGCGCAAGAAGGCAGAGAAGATCACTGCCCGTGAGATTGTAAAGACAAATGTAGAAAAAACGATTGGTGATGCGATCCGCGAGCTCGACTTAGCTGGCGTAAAGGTGGACGAAGATTATAAGCGCTACTATCCGTTTGGAAGCTTAGCATCAAAGGTGCTAGGCTTCACTGGAGCAGACAATCAGGGCATTATCGGTCTCGAGGTCTCTTATGATGAGGTGCTTCAGGGCATCAAGGGCAGTATTTTAACCTACACCGATGCAGCTGGAATTGAGCTGGAAAATACTGCGGAGCAGCGAGTGGAGCCGATTGCTGGAAATACGCTTCGCCTGACATTGGATTGGAACATTCAGAGCTTTGTGACACAGGTGTGCTATGAGGTCATGGAGGAGAAGCAGGCAAAAGAAGTCTCGTGCATCGTCATGAACCCGCAAAACGGTGAGATCTATGCAATGGCAAATGTTCCAGAATTTGATCTGAATCAGCCATTTGTGCTTCCAGAGGGCATCTACTATGAAAACGAACAACAGCGCCAGGATTTATTAAATCAGATGTGGCGAAATGCAAATGTCAGTGATACCTATGAGCCGGGTTCTACGTTTAAGACGGTCACGGCGGCAGCGGCACTCGAGGCTGGTGTTGTCACGTTTCAGGATACGTTTTCCTGCCCTGGTTTTTCTATCGTTGAAGACCGGAGAATCCGTTGTCATAAGGTCAGTGGACATGGCGCAGAGACATTTTTGCAGGGCATCCAAAATTCCTGCAATCCCGTTTTTATTCAAGTGGGACTAAGGCTTGGTGCAGAGCGCTTTTATTCTTATTTTGAACAGTTTGAGCTGCTTAAAAAAACTGGTGTGGATTTGCCAGGCGAGGCGCGCACAATCATGCATGACCCGGCAAAGATCGGAGAGGTAGAGCTTGCAACCATTTCATTTGGTCAGTCATTTCAGCTGACGACGCTTCGGCTGATCACAACAATTAGCTCCTTTATCAATGGAGGTCACACGGTTGTCCCCCATTTTGGGATGGCGGTTATGTCGTTTGACGGCACAAGTACACAAAAAATCGCATATGGCAATGGAACACAGGTATTGGATTCGGCAGTTAGTGCACAGATGCGCGAGTGTCTGGAGAGCGTTGTGGCAGAGGGAGGTGGCAAAAAAGCGTACATAGAAGGTTACCGAATTGGCGGAAAGACTGCAACCTCCGAGAAACTGCCGCGAGGGACTGGAAAATATATCAGCTCCTTTGTAGGCTTTGCGCCAGCAGACGATCCGCAGGTGATTGCAATTATGACGGTTGATGAACCGCAGGGCATTTATTATGGAGGCACGATTGTTGCACCGCAGGTGAAAAAGATTTTTGAAAATATATTGCCTTATCTTGATTTATAGTGCTATACTCACCGTGAGAAAAAATTTCCTACGGTGAGGCAATTTACGAAAATGGTTCGATGATTGCAACAAAAAAGGCAACTCATCTTATCGCTAGGTACTGTGGGACAGAAAGGCGAAAACATTATGAAAAACAAGGTATTGGTTGCAGGATGCGGAATCAGTGGAATCGGCGCAGCGCGTATGCTGCTTGCTGCTGGGAAATCTGTAATTTTGTATGATGGAAATGATAAGAAAAATAAGGAAGAAATTCGTGCGCAGGTGGCACAAGATTCATCGGATGAGACCCTTTCAATTGTACTGGGAACCCTGACACAGGAGGTCATTGACCAGTCTGCGTACTGCGTGATCAGCCCAGGTATTCCGACTGACCTGCCATTCGTGGAGGAATTAAAGAAAAATGGTGTTCCAATTTGGAGTGAGATCGAGCTGGCATATCACTACGCAAAAGGTCAGGTGATCGGTATCACCGGAACGAATGGAAAGACAACGACAACTGCACTGACTGGTGAGATCATGGCAGCTCATTTTGGTGCAGAGAAGACCTTTGTTGTCGGAAACATTGGAACTGCTTACACAGGAAAAGCACTTGAGACAAAGGATGACAGCGTAACGGTAGCCGAGATTAGTAGCTTCCAATTGGAAACGGCAATCACCTTCCGGCCTCATGTCAGCGCGATCTTAAACATCACGCCAGATCATTTAAATCGTCACAAGACGATGGAGTGCTATATCGCAGTGAAGGAATCCATCACAAAGAATCAGACAAAGGATGATTTGTGTGTATTAAATTATGACGATGAGGTGCTGCGCGCATTCGCTGACAAGTGTCCAGCAACAGTTCTGTTTTTCTCAAGTCGTCACAGCCTTTCTGAGGGCTTCTGCATGGACAAAAATCGCCTGGTATATCGCCACGATGGAACGGAGGAGTTGATTGGAACAACGGATCAGTTTAACCTCGTTGGCCAGTGTAATTATGAGAACATTATGGCAGCGACCGCAATCGGTATCGCGATGGGTGTTCCAATGGAGACGATTCGAAAGACCGCTTATCAGTTCAAAGCCGTTGAGCATCGTATTGAGTATACGGCGACAAAGAAAGGTGTTCGTTACTACAACGATTCGAAGGGAACAAACCCGGATGCAGCGATTCAGGGCATTCGCGCGATGACGACACTGACCTGCCTGATCGGAGGTGGTTACGACAAGGGATCAACCTACGATGAGTGGATTGATGAGTTTGGCGATACGGTCAAGTATCTTGTCCTGATTGGACAGACATCAGAGGCGATTGCTGAATGCTGTAAGAAGCACGGTTTTACCAATTATGAGTTTGCGTCTTCGATGGAGGAGGCTGTTACAAAATGTGCAGCACACGCAAATCCAGGTGAGGCGGTATTGTTATCTCCGGCATGTGCAAGCTGGGGCATGTTTGACAATTATGAGCAGAGAGGTCGCATTTTTAAGGATCTGGTAAGAGCACTTCCAGATTAAATTAGAAAAGCAGAGGAGCAGAGAATGGCAGAAAAACGTTCTGTACATCCGAAAAAAGGCAGGGGACGATTGGACCCCTGCCTGCTTCTTATACTGATGATATTGTTGGCGGTCGGACTGGTAATCTTGTTCAGCGCGACAAGATATACCGATGCAAAAGAGCATCCCGGCCAACCCTTCTATACGATTACAAGGCAAGCAGTCTTTTTGCTTGCCGCTTTTTTTTCGATGATACTTGTATCGCGCACGGATTACCATAAATTGTTAAAACTGTCGGTGCCTGGATTTTTTCTTAGCATTGTGCTTGGGGTACTCGTTTTGTTTTTCGGAAAAGAGGTGAATGGACAGAAGAGGTGGTTTGCGGTAGGTCCGATTTCTTTTCAGCCAGCGGAATTTGCCAAGCTGATGCTGATCTTTATGTTGACATCGTTTTTTCATAAAAATTATCGAAAATCAAAGAACTGGAGCCTGATTGGAAAAGCCGTGTGTATTACGATGCCACTGTTTTTACCGGTCGTAGAGGCAAATCTTAGTTCTGGACTGATTCTGGTTGGTATCGCCTTTGTTATGACATACGTAGCATCGGAACATCGGTTATTCTTCTTAGTCAGTATTGTGGCGGCAGTAGCGGTATGCGTCGCTGCATTTTGGTCGGGACTACTTGCGGCAGTGTTAGATGAATATCAGATGAATCGTATCTATGCATGGATTGACCCAGAAGAGTTTCCACTTAGCAATGGCTTTCAAATCCTGCAGGGGCTATATGCGATTGGGGCAGGCGGTATTTTTGGTACTGGACTTGGAAATAGTCTCCAAAAGCTTGGTTTCCTGCCCGAGGCGCAAAATGATATGATTTTTTCGATTATCTGTGAGGAACTTGGACTGTTTGGCGCAGTTCTTTTGATTTTTCTTTTCCTATTATTGTTGTGGCGTATGATGGAAATTGCGCAGAATGCGCCAGATGATGAGGGCATGTTTCTTGTGAGTGGCATTCTAGCACATATTGGAATTCAGGTGCTGCTCAATATTTCTGTTGTCACAAATACGATTCCCAATACTGGAATTAGTCTTCCCTTTATCAGTTATGGTGGATCATCAATTTTATTTTTGCTGACAGAAATGGGGATTGTTTTTCGCGTATCATCTGATGCAAAAGAGGCACAATAAAAATAAGTCACATATGATAATATAAGAAGACAACGTCTTCTTAGAAGGAGGGAATCGGTGGCATATCTGGAAATTAGACAGACGGGCCCGCTTTCGGGCACTTATCGCGTGCAGGGGTCAAAAAATGCAGTTCTTCCGATGCTGGCAGCCACACTTTTGGTTCCGGGAAAGACGACCCTGCGCCGTGTTCCGCGAATACGGGATGTCAATGTAATGTTGGAGCTTCTTGGACTTCTTGGCTGTCATTTTGTGTGGACAGACGAAGAACTAATTATAGATGCAAGCAATGTCAATAATTGGGAGATTCCCGAAGAACTGATCGGAAAGATGCGTTCTTCTGTGATTTTGCTTGCGCCGATTTTGCATCGGATGAAAAAGGCGGCTGTCGTGGAGCCAGGTGGCTGCTCAATTGGGCGTCGGCCAATTGACATTCATCTGTATGTGTTGGAGGCGCTTGGCGCGAAGTTTACTTATGAAGATGAAAACATCTTTGCAGAGGCAAATGACTTTTTGGGCACACTACTTACGCTCAGATTTCCGTCTGTTGGTGCGACCGAACAGGCTATTTTGGCAGCAGTAGTGGCAGATGGTACAACTGTTATTCAAAATGCGGCGCGCGAGCCAGAGATCGCCGAACTTTGTCAAATGCTTCGTGGCATGGGAGCCAAAATCATAGGTGATCAGACGGGATATATTGTAATAGATGGTGTGAAAACACTGTGTGAAAGTGTGTATGAAGTAGGGGCAGATCGCATTGTGGCGGCGACTTGTCTGAGTGCGCTCGCTGTCTGTACTGGTGAAATTACGCTCACGCAGATCAAAACTTCCTATTTAGATGGGGTAACGGATGTATTTGAAACGCTTGGGTGTCGTATCACGGCGGATGGAGATACACTTACCGTGAGAAGAAGTGGCCCTCTCAAGGCAGTTCCTTTTTTAAAAACAAGTCCATATCCGGGTTTTCCGACAGATGTACAGTCACTTGTCATGGCTGTGCTTTCGTTTGCAGATGGTAAATCTGTTGTGGAGGAGGGCATATTTGAAGGAAGATTTCGTACGGCTTACCAGTTGCAAAAAATGGGGGCAGAGATTATAATAAAGAATAACCAGGCCATAATTTCGGGTAGAAATTTGCATGGAGCAGAGGTGGAAGCTCCGGATTTAAGAGGTGGAGCAGCCCTTGTGGTGGCAGGGCTTGGTGCGGACGGTGTGACAAGAGTGTACGGCTATGAGCACATCGCCAGAGGATATGAAGATCTTGCGGGCATGTTGCGGGCGCTTGGCGCACAGGCATATCTGCGGGAGTAAGCCGATTTGGTGAAAGGAAGGTGGAACTGTATCACACAGTGCACAGTAGGGAATTAGTCAGAGTATATGTTTGATGAAGAGTTAGCCAGACACAAAAAAAGAAAAAAGAGAATATTGACAGGCATCCTGGCGATAGTTGGGATTCTGGCTATCGCCGTTACCGTGTTTTTCACCGCTTACATTACTGACTGCCAGATTGTGGGGAGTCAGTATTCTGAGGAGCAGGAGATTGAGGACAAGCTTTTTTCTACACCGATGGAGCAGCGCTTTTTCTATCAGCTTTTCCGAAAGATAACGCACACGCAGAAGACGATTGATGGCATTGCTGAGTATCAGATGGAGTTTTCACCGGATCTGTCCGTGAAGATTACGGTTACGGAAAATCCAATTATTGGTGCTGTTCGGTGGGAGCATCACCTTTATTATTTTGACCGGTACGGATATGTGCTGGCAATGGATATTGAGTCTTCTAGTATGGTTCCTATCGTAAATGGAAACAGCTTCCAGGATGTTTCATTGTATGCACATCTAGGCAGTGAAAACAACAGTCTTGCAGAAGATATTCTGCAACTGACGCAGCTGCTGACGGACAATGGAATTTCGGCAGATGCCGTTTCCTACGATGAAAAGATGCAGGCAGTCATCACGCTTGGAGAGGTGAAGGTCAGCCTTGGAACACGCGATAATATGACCAATAAGATCACAGAATTATGCGCAATCATCGAGAGTGGTGGGTTAAGCGGTCTGAAGGGAACGCTTCATCTGGAAAATTGCGGGGATGGAAGTACAAGCTCCTATATATTTGACAGAGAGTAATAGGAAAACAACACAAAAAAGGGTTGGCACAGAAATAGTCACAGAAATTTAAGATTTTTTTTTCGAAGAAAGCGAAATTTTGGGTTGATTATTTTGCAGAATAATAATATAGTATTAAGGTAGAAAGTGTAAGGAGGAATATAACTTTGTTAGAGATTAAAATAAACGAATCGGAAGGTTCAGCAAAGATTGTTGTGGTAGGTGTTGGCGGAGCAGGTAACAATGCTGTAAACCGCATGGTAGACGAGGATATCGTAGGTGTTGAGTTTGTTGGCGTCAATACAGACAGACAGGCCTTACAGTTCTGCAAGGCTCCGACCGCGATTCAGATTGGTGAGAAACTGACAAAGGGTCTTGGTGCAGGTGCAAAGCCAGAAGTAGGTGAGAAGGCTGCTGAGGAGAATCTGGATGATCTGAAGGAAGCCATGAAGGGCGCCGACATGGTATTTGTTACCTGTGGTATGGGTGGCGGTACTGGTACCGGTGCAGCTCCGATCATTGCTGGTCTGGCAAAGGAGATGGGAATCCTTACCGTAGGTGTTGTAACAAAGCCATTCTCCTTCGAGGGAAGAACTCGTATGAACAATGCACAGAACGGTATTGAGAGACTTAAGGAGTCTGTTGATACACTGATTGTTATCCCGAATGACAAGCTGCTTCAGCTGGTTGATAGACGCACAACAATGCCAGAGGCATTAAAGAAGGCAGATGAGGTTTTACAGCAGGCTGTTCAGGGTATCACAGACCTGATTAATATTCCAGGACTGATCAACCTCGATTTCGCAGATGTTCAGACCGTTATGAAGGACAAGGGTATTGCACACATTGGTATCGGAACTGCTACTGGAGACGACAAGGCAATCGACGCTATGAAGATCGCTGTTTCTAGCCCGCTGCTTGAGACCACCATTGAGGGTGCTACTAACGTCCTGATCAATATCGCCGGTGATGTAAGTCTTCCAGAGGTTCATGAGGCTGCAAGCTACGTTCAGGAGCTGGCTGGCGATGATGCGAATATTATCTTCGGTGCTACATACGATGAGAATGCAACCGATGAGGTTACAATCACCGTTATTGCAACTGGCGTAGAGGATAAGAATTTAGAGAGTACACAGGCGCAGGCACCAAAGAAGGCATCTGGCGCAAAGGCATCTGATTTTGCATACCGTGCACCGGCAAACAAGGATTTTTCTGCAAAGGAGCCGAAGTTTGAGGAGTCTGGTTTTACAATTCCGAAGCCACAGAAGGAAGTAAAGGATATCAGCATTCCAACGTTCTTAAAGCGTAACTAATCAGTGACCTGGAAGGTTGTGAGGAGTGTAGCCCGGAAGATTTACGAAGAGTGGTAGTGGGTAGGTGCAACCCGGAAGATTTACGAAGGGGGCTTCGGCGAAGTGTTTGTCGACCTCTCTTTTCCGCGGGCACCTGTTACCGTGTTTCTTATCATACATTACTTTGAAAGTCCCGCTACAACGTTCGGCCTCGTAAATCACATTCGTCTCGCCCCCGGCAAGACTGTGAATTGCTAGGCGAAACTTTCAAATTATCATTACGGTAACGCTATAGAAATTGCAAATAAAAATGATACGAGAGAGAAGCACAGAAATGTGACTTCTCTTTCTTTTTACTCATTTTGTAGCTTAGACTATATCATAGTAGTTGATAGGCATTTTTAGGTGGTGAATATGATTGCAGTCGATCTCTACTTTCTGATGAATGCAGCATATGATTTGACACTTCTCTGCGTGGTAGGAATTGTAGCGAAGAAGCAATTGTGCGTTTGGCGAGTATTGGTAGCATCTCTTTTAGGGGCAGCATGGAGCTTAATTGCATTAGTCATTGATCTGCATTTTGTGTTGCCGCCATTTGCGCTGTTAATTGGAAAGTTAATTACATATTTTCTCTGCCCATATCGGATGTGTCGCATTGCATACCGAAGAGATACAACTGTGACACAAAAGAAAGTTATATGCCAGACCACCGAACTCCTTTTATACTTTTATGTAGTTGGCGCATTGATTAGCGGTCTGATGCTTTTATTAAAGTGGGCAGGTATACGCATTCCATCATGGATTTTAATGCCGATATGCGGTATATTGGCTACTGGTGTGTGGCTGTATCTTACAAAGAGAGAAAGGCAAAAGGATCAGATCTATGAGGCCACACTTATTTATCATGATAAATCTCTTTGTATCAAGGCTTTATATGATAGTGGAAATACGCTTATGACAATGAAAGGTGAATTGGTTCATGTGTTAGCACCTTCTATATGGAAGAAACTCATTAGTGAGGATCCATGGCAGGAAAATGGCTTTGCGATTCCTTATCATACAGTCAGCGAAGCGTCTGTGATGCCAGGAATCTATTTGGATGAGCTTCACATAGAAAAGGTTGATAAGCAGGAAACTGATATATGGAAAAAAGAGGTGGATCACGAAGGAAAACGAGTTTTTAGACAGGCTGCGATTGCTCTTGGCAGCATGGAACTTGATGGTACAGGCGGGTGTCAAATGCTGTTGCATCGTGATACATTTAACGAAATAAAATAGTCTTATGACAAAGTAAAATAAAAATGGGGGAACGATTTTGGCAGGTGACAGGCGTGTTCGACAGCTTTTTCATTTTGTTTGTGGTAAGATGGGCTTATTCCTGTATGGATGGTGCTATAGAGGCGGCACCGAACTGGTTAGAAAAAGGAGGTGACATTATGTAATTGAATATCTGCCGACACATCCCGAATATTTGTGGATAAAGGAAGTTAGTTCAAAGGCAACGAAACATGCCATTGAATGTGGGTGTACTGCATTTTTTCGAATGGTAAATTCTATAAAAACATCAATAAATCAAGCAGAATCAAAAAACTTGAGAAAAAATTGAGACGAGCACAGCGCTGTCTGTCTCATAAATATGAGAATTTAAAGAAAATGAGGAAAGGAGAGCCTACTCAAAGAGCAAATATACAAAAACAAAAGCTTAGGGTACAAAAACTTCATCAAAGAATCAACCAGATTCGAACCGATTACATTAATCAGATAATCGCAGCAATGGTGAAAACCAAGCCATCGTATGTAACGATTGAAGATTTGAATGGAAAAGGAATGATGAAGAATCGTCATCTTTCAAAAGCAGTGGCATCACAGAAATTTTATGAATTTCGAGAAAAACTTATGATGAAATGCCATGGATGTGGATGCAGCACTTAATTTGAAAGATGCAGGAACTTACGAAATTGCATAATGGAACGCAAACGTAAGTATGTACCCGAGGCTATTCGGGGAATTGACGACTGTGGAGTGTACAAGAACTTGTGAGTAGACAGAACTTCGGTTCGTCAAAAGCATACACGATGAAGCAGTAAGTAGTGTTTGTGAGAACCTACAGTTCTCGATATGAGTATATTTACACCTATTTTGAGTAGCAGGACAGCCTATGATGAAGGAGCGAACAAAGGCATGGCGCACCTTCCTGCAGCATGTTTCAGGAGGAATGGGAGGACGATGCCGAATCTATTACATAGGCGGAACCGATGTGCTTCCTCAGCCGCTTTCGGCAAAGGAAGAAGAACATTTAATTTCCTGTATGGGAACCGTGTACGAGAAGGAGGCTAAGAGTAGGCTCATTGAGCATAATTTGAGACTCGTGGTTTATATCGCCAAGAAATTTGAAAACACGGGTGTTGGAGTCGAAGATCTCATCTCAATCGGGACAATTGGATTGATCAAGGCAATTAATACCTTCAATAAGACAAAAAAGATCAAGCTTGCAACGTATGCATCCCGCTGTATTGAAAATGAGATTTTAATGTATTTGCGAAGAAACAGCAAGCGAAAGACTGAGGTTTCTATTGACGAGCCATTAAATGTGGACTGGGATGGCAATGAATTACTATTGTCAGACATTCTCGGAACGGACGAGGATATGGTTTACCGCGATATGGAGGAGGAAGCCGAGCGCAAGCAACTGTCAAATGCGTTGTCAAAGCTTCCAGTACGCGAGCGTCGTATCGTTGAACTTCGCTATGGAATCAACACGGATGATGACCGCGAGATGACTCAAAAAGAAGTCGCTGATTTGATGGGAATCTCGCAGTCGTATATTTCCAGACTGGAGAAAAAAATCATGAACCGCCTGAGAAAAGATATGGTTCGTTACGGGTAACAGATATAGGTTTATAGCAAACATTTCATTAGAAAGGTCTTTGGGAACGAAACCTCAAGGACTTTTCTTTTTTTACGGGTAGCATTGTAACCTGAATTAGCGGTGAGGCGAGTTGCTTTTACGAGGCGTGCCCGTGTGGGAGCGGACTTACGCAGTAACTAAGATAAAAAGGTGTGTAGAAGGTGCCGCGGGAACAAGGGACGCCGACAAAACAATCGCCGAATCGCGTTCGTTAGCCTACCGGGTCGCACTTATTTCGATTATATGATAAACTTCCGGGTCACATCCAGTTTCGGAAAACTTTACAGAATCTTAAGGAACGTATTCTTGTAAATTAAGGAAAATAGGAATATACTATTGAAAAGAAAAAACTACTATTCAGAAAGGGAGGCAGCAACAGCTGCATATGCGTATGGAACGTATAAAGAATTATTTACAGAATTTTATGAGAGGAAGATACGGCATTGACCAGATGTCACAGACGATGCTTATCGCAGCACTTGTCTGTATCCTGCTTGCAGGCTTTTCACAAAACTTTATTTTTGAGCTGATCGGAATTGCCCTGTTTGTCTATGCCGATTACAGAGCACTGTCGAGAAACATTTCCGCGAGAAGAGCCGAGAATGCCCGCTATGCGGAAGCAATAAGAAATATCAAAGAAAAGATTCATCCATCCGGTGCAGATGCAACCCATCGTGTTTACATTTGCCCAAATAAATCCTGTGGACAAAAGATTCGTGTTCCAAAGGGAAAGGGCAAGATTGAGATCACCTGTCCGAAGTGTGGACAGAAATTTGTCAAGAGAACATAACGACTGTAGATAAAAACAAACAAGGGTGTACAAATATGTTTGGATATGTTACAATAAACCGCGGTGAGCTTAAGGTGCGCGAGCTCGAAACGTATGAATCGTACTACTGCGGACTGTGCAGAATGTTGAAAGACCGTTATGGATTGGCAGGCTGCACGATGCTCAATTACGATATGACGTTTTTGGGCATGCTGTTATCAAGCCTTTATGAGGAAAAGGAGGTACCGGCAAAGCGCGTATGCCGTCCAGGCAGCAAAAAAAAGTTAGAAAGACAGCTGTCGAAGAATCAGCTGCCAAAGCAGGCGGTGACTACGGAGTCTCTTGGCTATGCGGCGGATATGAATTATATGCTTGCCTATCATAATCATATGGATAATTGGCTCGATGATCACAGCCTTGCGTCGTTAAACATGGTTCATTTGATGCAGAAAAATTATCGGAAGCTGGCAAAGAAGTATCCGCGCCAGCATAAAGCAATTGCGTCCTACATTCAAAAGCTTCATGTATGTGAAGCTGCAAAGAATCCAGATATTGAGGCTGCAGCAAATCTCACTGGGGAGGCCATGGCAGAGATTTATGCAGCAAAGGATGATGTATGGCAGGATACTTTGTGGCAGATGGGCTATTATATGGGGAAATTCATTTATCTGATGGATGCCTATGATGATGTTGAAAAAGATAGCAAGGATGGCAACTACAATCCATTTCAGGAGCTGTACAAGCAGGATGGTTTTGATGAAAAGGTGCGCCAGTATCTATCATTGATCATGAGTTGTTGTTGTCGAGCATTTGAAGTGCTTCCAATTATCGACAATGCAGAGATTATGAGAAATATTTTGTATGCGGGTGTGTGGGTCAAGTACACACGAGTGATGCAGGAGCGAAAAAAACCGGAACCGTCCGGTGAGGGAGAAAATAAGGCTGCAGATGCAGCGGAATGAGTGTGTTTATGGATCCATATCAGATTTTAGGAGTGTCCCGCGATGCGTCGGACGATGAGATAAAAAAGGCATACCGGAATTTGAGCCGCAAGTACCATCCGGATGCAAATATCAACAATCCCAACAAGGCACAGGCTGAGGAGATGTTTAAAAAGGTACAGACGGCATATGACCAGATTATGAAGGAGCGCCAGTATGGCGGCCATGGAAATGCAAACGGCCAGTATGGTCCGGGAAGCTCCCGCGGCAGTTATTCGGGCGGCTATGGAAATCCATACGGAAGTGGTTCATATGGAGATGGCTCTGGCTATGGTGGTTTCGGTGGCTTTGGAGGCTTTGGAGGCTATGGTGGTTTTGGTGCGTCGGGTCGCGAGGAGGAGCCACGCATGCAGGCTGCACGAAATTATATCAATTCCGGTCATTATAAGGAGGCATGTAATGTGCTTGATTCCATTCCAGACCGCAATGCAAAATGGTATTACTACAGCGCAATTGCCAATTCTGGTATGGGCAATCAGATCAATGCGTTGGAGTATGCAAAGAAGGCAGCCGCGATGGAGCCGGGAAATATTGAGTATCAGCAGCTTTTAAGCCGTCTGGAGAACAATGGAAGATGGTATGCCGATCGAGGTACGCAGTACGGATTTGGCGGCGATAGCGGAAGTGATTGTTTGTCAAGGCTTTGCTGCTGCATGTGTGCATCCAGCATGTGCGGAGGCGGTTTTATGCCGTGCTTCTTCTGTATTTAAAGAAAAAATGAGTTGAGTCGGGTTGCAAATGTGAAAAATGTTTGCAACCCGTTTTTTTATTTCTTACATTTTTCTTGCAAAAGGAAACCGACTTGACAAACGATCTTGTATTTAATACAATAAAATCTGTTCACCTTTAAAAGAGAATATCTTTTTGAGTCGTGAGAAATAGAGAAAGGAAAATAAAAAATGGTTTTCTCAAGTCTGTTGTTTGTATTTCTATTTCTGGCACTAAACCTTGTCTGCTATTATTCAGCCAAGACGATTCGCCAGAAAAATATCATATTGCTCGTATTTTCGCTCATTTTTTATGCGTGGGGCGGTGCGGCGTATTTAGTGCTTCTGGTCGGAATGGCGTTCTGGAGCTGGTTATGTGCATTGATGATCGAAAAAAATGAGGAGAAAACAAGCGTGCGAAAAGTATGGCTGTGGGCGGAGTGCCTTGTCTTACTTGGCTTACTAGTGTTCTTTAAGTACATGAACTTCCTTACCGGTAACGTAAGCGCGCTGATTGGATTTCCAAAAGAGGCAACAAAAATTGTGCTTCCGATCGGAATTTCCTTCTATACCTTCCAGCTGCTGTCCTATGTAGTGGATGTGTACCGAAAAGAAGTGCCAGCTCAGAAAGCGTATTGGAAGCTGCTTTTATATTGTAGCTTATTCCATCAGTGTATCGCAGGTCCGATTGTTCGCTATCAGACGGTTGCAGCCGAGATTGATGACCGAAAGGTAACATTGGAGGACCTGACAAATGGTATCCGTCGCTTTTCTGTTGGCCTTGCAAAAAAGGCAGTGTTAGCAAATGGTTGTGCATCGGTAGCGGATACACTGCTTGCCAATACTCAAAGTGCGACAACTGCAGGTTTGTGGCTTGGCATGTTGTTTTATATGCTTCAGATTTATCTGGATTTTTCTGCTTATTCTGATATGGCAATCGGTATGGGACAGATGGTTGGATTCCATTATCTGGAGAATTTCAACTATCCATACAGCGCAGTTTCTGTGCAGGATTTCTGGAGAAGATGGCATATTTCCTTGAGTACGTTCTTCCGTGATTATGTGTATATTCCGTTAGGCGGAAGCAGAGGCGGCGATCTTTTGACCGTGCGCAATATGCTTGTTGTATGGGCATTGACTGGAATCTGGCATGGTGCAAGCTGGAATTATATTTTGTGGGGATTGTATTTCTTTGTATTTTTGGTGTTAGAGCGCTTTGTATTAAAGAAGGTGCTTGCAAAGCTTCCGAAGGCGGTAGGTTGGATTTACGCAATGCTTGTTGTATATTTTGGTTGGGTATTGTTTAAATTTGAGAATATCGCAGAAGTGGGAACTGTTTTGGCAGGCATGTTTGGTATTGGTCATACTGTGAGCAATCTTTCTACATTCTATACGCTTTTAAATAATATCTTCTTGTTGATTGTCTCGATTCTTGCAGTTTTCCCGATTGGAAAAAATCTGCGAGTAGCGGCATATCGTTACGAGAATAAGAGAAAAAAGATCCCGACACTTTTGTACTATCTGGATGCAGTAACACCGGTTATCTTGATTTTGCTGTCACTTTTGGCACTTGTGGGAGACAGCTACAATCCATTTTTGTATTTCCAGTTTTAATCCAGTTTGAAAGAAAGGTGTGTCATGAATAAAAAAGAGAAAGATGAATTTATCCAACAGAAAAAGGCAAGAACCTTCGGCTTGTTTCTGTTTATTGTTGTAATGACATTTTGCTGTATTCTTGGATTGACGCTTCCGATTCGACCAAAGGAGTCTACATTGGAGAAACGAGAGTTGACAAAATTTCCGTCGTTTTCCATTTCGGGTGTGATGGATGGCAGCTATTTCTCTGAGATTTCCACTTGGTACTCGGATTCTTATCCACTTCGCGATATGTGGATGTCTGGAAGCAATGCCATGAAAAAACTTTATGGAATTAAAACTAAGCAGGTCGTTTCAAATAAAAGTACGGCAGATGAGATTCCAGTTGTGACAAAGACAGAGACAAAAGCAGAGGAAACGCCAGAAGTAGTTTCAAGCGAGGCACAGTCTGAAGTGCAGACCGAGGCAGTGGCATCTGTTCCAGCAGAAAGTGCAGAGTCTTCTGTTGCAGCATCCGCACCGGCACCGATTGTTCTTCCGACCGATGATCCATCGTATTCGTTGGCACCAATCGCAGGTCAGACATTAAATGGTGTTTACGTTGAAGGAGATACCGGTTACGGCATGTATTTCTTTAATCAGCAGGCAGCATCTACTTATATTGATGTAGTAAATCGCACGGCAGATAACTTGACGGGTGTGGCCAATGTTTATACTATGCTAGTTCCAAATAGCGAGTCTTTTTATTTAACAGATGAGCAGCGTGTTCAACTTGAGCCAGACTGGAGAAATGAGAAGGCAGCAGCAGATTATTATGCAGCAAGCTTTCATCCCAATGTAACCAATATTGATATTTATGATGTGCTTACAGCACATTCAGGTGAATATATTTATTTTAGAACCGATCATCACTGGACAGGACTTGGTGCTTATTATGCGTATACCGCCTGGGCTCAGGCAAAAGGTGTGAATGCACATAATCTTGATGAGTATGAGCGTGTGGAGTTCCCTGGCTTTACTGGGTCCTACTATACGGAAACGCAGTCGGCAGCGATGGAGGCCAATCCAGATACGGTCATCGCATATAAGCCACTTACCTGTGACCGCATGACGTTTACCGCTTCTGATGGAAATTCGTTAAGCTGGCCGATTATCAATGATGTGTCTGGTTACCGTAGTACACAGAAGTATAGCTGTTTCGCAGCAGGAGATAATCCGTTTAGTTATATTGAGAATCCAAATGTTGCAAATGGTCAGGCATGTATTGTTGTAAAAGAATCTTATGCAGATGCGTTTATTCCATATTTGACCGATCATTATCAATTTATCTATTGGTTTGATTATAGAGAATATAATGGAAATATTACGGAGTATATTCGCACAGTTACCCAGACAGAAGGAATTAATACGGTTGATGTTCTTTTCTTAAATGGATTGGATCCAATCAGTTCAGTTGATTCGATGACTCGTTTGAACAGTCTGATGCAGTAAGCAGGCGACGTGCCGCAAAAGATTGTGGCAGAAAGGTATGGTTATTTTATTTATGCAGTATTTGATTATTTTTCTAGTTTCTATGGTGCCACTCATTGAGTTAAGAGGTGCGATCCCGTATGCGATCGGATTCCATCTTCCGCTTGTACCATCTTACATTATCTGTATTTTGGGAAATATGCTTCCAATGCCGTTTATTTTCCTGTTTGCCAGAAAGGTTCTTGTGTGGGGAAGTGAGAAGAAGTACATCGGCAAGTTTTTTTCCTGGTGTTTGCAAAAAGGTGAGAAGGGTGGACAGAAGCTTCAGGCAAAAGCTGGAAGAGGACTGTATGTGGCATTGTTTTTGTTTGTCGGCATCCCGCTTCCAGGAACCGGTGCATGGACAGGAACACTTGCAGCCAGTCTTCTTGATATGGATTTTAAGAAAAGTACACTCGCTGTTATGTGCGGCGTCGTGCTCGCAGGAATCATCATGGGTCTGGTAAGTGGAGGCGTATTTTCCTTCATTCGATGAGAATCTTGTGGCGTGCCTCGAGAGCAGACATCTACGATGGCAATGTCGTAAAACGATAGCGGTCAGGCTTGCCATGTAGAGGCTCTGCCGAGAAGCCTTTAGAAGTAAAATATATGTAGGGGTATCTCAGCTGAGATATCCCTTCATTGTTTTTAAGGCATTTTTTTCCAGACGCGAAACCTGCGCCTGTGAAATGTGAATTTCCTGCGCGATTTCCATCTGTGTTTTTCCCTCATAAAAACGCATTTTGATAATGTTTTGCTCCCGCTTTGGGAGCTTTTTTAATGCCTCGCACAGGGCAATTTCCTGTACCCAGTTGTCCTCTTTGTTTTTTTTATCGCTGATCTGATCCATGACATAGAGCGTATCACCGCCATCGTTGTAGACTGGCTCATAGAGACTTAAAGGACTTTGAATTGCGTCGAGCGATTGAACAATTTCCTCACGGGAAATGCCGGTGCGCTCTGCAATTTCTTCAAGTGTTGGTTCTCGGTCAAGCTCCTTTGTAAGAGATTCTCTTGCTGAGACCGTCTTGTAGGCGATATCGCGAAGTGATCGTGAAACACGGATGCTGTTGTTGTCGCGTAGGAAACGCCGCACCTCGCCGATGATCATTGGAACTGCATAGGTCGAAAATTTCACCTGATGACCAAGGTCAAAGTTGTCGATTGCTTTCATCAGACCGATACAGCCGATCTGAAATAAATCGTCAATATTTTCACCGCTTGAAGAGAAGCGGCCGATCACACTTAAGACAAGGCGCAGATTTCCTGTGATGTACAGTTCACGTGCCTTTTGGTCTCCATTTTTTATCCGGTGGAACAAAGTTTCTTTCTCATTGCTGTCAAGCAGGGGCAGCTTTGCCGTGTTGACCCCGCAGATTTCCACTTTGTAGCCTGCCATTTGTATCCTTCCTTTCCGCAGCAGCAGTCTGCTGCCATAGAGTGTGCCATAGAAGCGCGTCCAATACAGACACGTCTAAAAGAAGCATGCACAAAAAGAAAGGGCTTTATACCAGATATTTGTGGGAGAACATACTTGTCAAACAACATAAAATTCGGTATGATGATAGTTAGGGCAAACGATCTCAAGTTGTTTAAGGCAGCACTTGGGTTTGAACCAAGATGATGAAGGAGAAAAATGCATGGATACAGTCTTTTTTGACATGGATGGAACGCTGATTGATACAGAGAAATATTACAATGTTTGTTGGTATGAGGCGATCACAAAGTTTGGTTATGCCATTACGCGAGAAGAGGCACTTGAACTTCGCAGCTTGGGACGGCCGCATGTATACCGCTTTTTTGAGGAAAAATATGGAAAGGGATTTCCGTATGATGAGGTGCGTGCATACCGAAAGCAGATCATGGAGGACATGATAAAGCGTGACGGCATTGCCGTAAAGCCGGGTGCGAAGGAACTTCTTTCCTGGTTAAAGAAACACCACATTCGTTGTATGATCGCAACAGCAACAGACCTTGAGCGTACGAAACGTTACCTAAAACAGACTGGATTAGCACCTTATTTTGATGAGCTGATCAGCGCAGTTATGGTAAAACAGGGAAAACCGTCACCGGATATTTATCTTCTTGCGTGTGAGAAGGCTGGACGTGCACCAGAGGACTGTATTGCAGTGGAGGATTCGCCAAATGGTGTGCACGCAGCGGCTGCGGCAGGCTGTCATGTCTTTATGGTGCCGGATTTGAACGAGCCGGACGAAGAGACGCGCGCGCTATGTGATGGGGTGTTCGACAGCCTCATGGAGTTGAAGAAATATTTTGTAAGCATTTCGTAAGTTGAAAGAGACCGTCATTTGCGGTATTATATAACAGATGGGCACAAACTGGTCCTAGATTTCTGAAAGGGGAACCAATATGGAAGTAAAAGATAGAAAAGAAATTAACGTAAAAGATACATGGAATCTGGAAAGCATGTATGCAAACGATGAACTGTGGGAAGAAGATTATGTCGCACTTGAGAAGGATGTGGAACATTTTGCACAGTTTAAGGGTGTGATCACAGCAGATATTCATCAGATTCCAGTTGTGCTAGATGCGTATTATGGGTTGGTACGCCGTTTAAGCAAATTAAGTGTATATGCGAGAATGCGTTCCGATCAGGATACGACCGACAGCACTTATCAGACGCTGGCATCCAAGGCCGGTACCCTTGGTGTAAAGCTTAGTGCAGCTAGTGCATTCATCGAACCAGAGATCCTTTCCTACAGCAAGGAAGTGCTGAAAGAAGCTGAAAAAGCAGATGAGCATACAGCTTATTATACGAGAAAGATCGATGAGATGCTTCGTGGACAGGAGCATACTTTAGATGCAGCACGGGAAGAGCTTCTTGCAGCGGCAGGTGACATGGCAGATGCACCGTCAGATATATTTAATGTACTGATGAATGCTGATATGAAGTATCCGGATATTGTGTTGGCAGACGGGACCCACCTTCCGCTGACCAATAGTACATATGTTTCTTATTTGGAGTCCCCAAATCGCGAGGTAAGAGAGGGCGCATTTAAAACATTATATGGACAGATTGCCAGTTTAAAAAATACCTTCGCTGCGATCTACAGTGGAAATTTAAAGCAGGCAAAGTTTTATGCAGAGTCCAGAAAGTATTCATCGGCACGCGCTATGTATCTGGCTGACTCCAATGTGCCAGAGAGTGTTTATGACAATTTACTAAGTGCTGTCCATGAGGCACTTCCGATGATGTATCGCTACGTTGCGGTTCGTAAAAAAGTGCTTGGTGTGGATAAGCTTCATATGTATGATGTATATACTCCAATTTTTGCTGCACAGAATCAGACGTATGAGTTTGAACAGGCAAAGGAGATGGTACTTGAGGCATTAAAGCCGATGGGAGAGGATTATCTTAGTCATATCCGCGAAGGATTTGCAAACCGTTGGATCGATATTTACCCGAACAAGGGAAAGAGAGGCGGCGCGTATTCTTGGGGCTGCTACGATTCACAGCCGTTTGTTTTGATGAACTACACTGGAAATCTGGATAGCGTATTCACATTGATTCATGAATTGGGTCATTCCATTCATTCCTATTATTCCAGAAATGCACAGGATTACGCATATGCTGATTACAAGATCTTTGTCGCAGAGGTGGCTTCTACCTGCAATGAATCACTGCTGATGCATGATTTGCTTGAGAAGACAACCGATAAGGAGCAGAGAAAATATCTGTTAAACCATTATCTGGATAGCTTCAAGGGTACTTTATTCCGTCAGGCAATGTTTGCTGAGTTTGAGAAGAATGCGCATGAGTATTGTGCACAGGGCAAACCGCTCACAGCAGATGCGCTTAGCAAGATGTATTTAGAATTGAACCAAAAATATTTTGGACCGGATATGGAGAAGGATGATGAAATCGCATATGAATGGATGCGCATTCCTCATTTCTACACACCATTCTACGTTTATCAGTATGCGACGGGTTATTCCGCAGCTGTTGCATTGTCTGCAAAGATTCTGAAGGAAGGAAAGCCGGCAGTGGATGCGTATATGAGCTTTCTAAAGGGTGGCTGCAGTAAGGATCCGATTGATCTGTTAAAGATGGCAGGTGTTGATATGACAACACCAAAGCCAGTGGCCGATGCGTTGGCATTGTTTGGCAGTCTGGTAGAAGAACTGGAAGCACTTGTCTGAAAGGCTGGTGAGACATGACACAATACGAAGCAATAGGCAGACGCCGTTCCGTCAGACGGTTTCAGATGACGGCAATTGATCCGCGTATCATGAAACAGATCAATTGCTTTATCCAGACGCTGGCACCGCTGCATCCACAGGCAGCATACCGGATTGCCGTTGTGGAGGCGTACAATACGCAAAAGCATGTGTTTAAAGGCATGTTTCTGGCGGAGGCACCATACTATTTGGTGCTTTCGGCAAAGCCTCACCCATTTGCGGCAGTGAATGCTGGGTATGTGATGGAGCAGATGGTTTTGTATCTGGTATCAAAGGGGTTTGCCACCTGTTATTTAGGGGATGCCAAGCAAAAGCCAGATCTTGACCAGTATCAGCCGATGATTGTTGTCGCGTTTGGAAAAGCTGCCATCTCGACAGCTAAAAAACCAACAACCAGAAAGAAAATTACGGAGCTGGTATATCAGCCACCGGTAGCATCGCAAAATGCCCGAAAAATGATTGAGGCCGCAAGGATTGCGCCATCGGCGCTCAATCTTCAGCCTTGGCGTTTTCTACCAGAGGATGGAAAAATTCATATCTTTATGAAAAAAGATGGTTTTGTGCAGACAAAGCGCATGAAAGAGTTGACACAGCTTGATATGGGCATTGCCATGTGTCATATGGCACTCGCGGCGGAAGAACTGTGGCTAGATTGGCATCTTTCCATGGAAGAGCCAGGGAATGAGCCAGTCTGGAAGGGGTGCAAATATGTGGCAACACTCTACTATGAGACAAAGACATTTTAATTTTCATAAAGTTTCAGTCGCCCGCATAAGGTAGTTTCAGAAAAAAAGTATTGTTCACATGGTTTTGCGAGTGAGTGCCTTGTGAATGGTAGCAGAAAATAGGCGGGTGGGAAAAATAAAAAGAAAACATATCTGGGCAGTGCTTGCCTTTGCCATGGCAGTTTTGCTTGTGGCAGAGGAAGCATTTTGCTTTGGCTGTAACAAAAAAGAACAATACATAGTGCAATGTGATCGGGATACCGTATTGGAAAAGCCTGATCCGAATTCGCTTTATGCCAGGTCAGCAGCGCTGATCGATGGGGATACAGGCAGGCTTTTGTATGGAAAGGAAGCCGATGTGAGTCTTCCGATGGCGAGCACAACAAAGATTATGACCTGTATTCTGGTGCTTGAGACAATGAAACCAGATGATATTTGTACCGTTTCCTCGTATGCAGCTTCCCAGCCGCAGGTCCGTCTTGGTGTACAGGCTGGATGGGAGTTTCGTTGTGAGGATCTTTTGTACTCGCTGATGCTTGAAAGTCACAATGATGCGGCAGTGATACTGGCAGAGGCAGCCGCTGGAAGCGTTGAGGGGTTTGCTGTGTGGATGAATGAGAAGGCGGCACAAATCGGTCTTAGCCAGACTCATTTTGTTACACCAAATGGCCTGGATGCTGAAGGGCATTATACGACAGCTAGAGAGCTTGCACGAATTCTTCGTTATTGCATTCGCATTTCGCCCAAAAGCAAAGAATTTTTGACCATTACGCAGACTGCAAATTATACGTTTACAGATTGTAGTGGAAGCCAACAGTTTTCTGTTTATAATCACAATGCATTTTTACAGATGATGGAAGGTGCACTTACTGGAAAGACTGGATTTACCGGAAATGCCGGGTATTGTTATGTCGGCGCGTTAGAGCGCGATGGTCGTCTTTATATCGTGGCGCTTTTAGCCTGCGGTTGGCCGAACAACAAAGGATATAAGTGGTCGGACACGAAAAAACTTATAAAATATGGGTTGAATGCGTACACAATAAAAACGCTGGATACGCCGCCAATTCCAACGATGCGTGCTACGATTGTAGATGGTGTGTACGACTGGAGGAGTGGAAATCAGGCAGAGGTGTCACTTGTTTGTCCCGATACACCGAAATCGTATCAGATTTTGGCGCGAACAGGGGAAAAGGTTGAGATTCGCATTCGGGCCAAGCAGGAGCTTATAGCTCCAGTTTTGGAACAGGAGATCTGTGGGGAGGTATCGTACTGGATTGGAGAGGTATGTCTTGATACGTATCCAATTTATCCAGAAAAGGCAGTAGACAAACGCGCGTTTGTCTGGTATATTAGGCGTGTGCTTTCTTTGCTGCTCTAGTCAAGTGAATGAAAATAGCCTGACAATCGAAATCAGTGGCCAAAACAAAGTTCTAGAAAGAAAATAGGCAATGAATTATGAAAATTGCAAATAGAGAGAAAAAGCTGATGGTGGTATTTCCAACGACTACAGATGCTATGCATATGCAGCAGGCAGCAAGCACATACCGTCTTCCTGGACGTATGGTTCCGTTGCCGGGCACAATTGAGGCTGGCTGTGGTTTGGCATGGTGTACGGAGTTCGCGCAAAAGGAAAGTCTTATGGCGTTAACAGAGAAGCTTGGAATACACACACAAGGCTTTTATGAACAGGAATGGTGAAAGGAATCGTATGAGAAACTGGAAAATGAAAAGTAGCGTTATGTTGCTTGCAGCAGTTATGATGTTTGCATCTGGATGCGGCAAGAAAGCAAATGATGCGGCGAGTCTTCCGCAGACGCAGGAACAGGCACAGACACAGGAAAATGAAACAGAGGCGCAGACCGAAGTGCAGTCACAGGCAAAGACTGAGGAAGAAATGCTTCCGGTTCCAGTAGTGCCGGGCGAGTCAAATGCGTCTACCGCATCCTCAGCATCTTCAGAAAGCTCAGATGCAGCATCTTTTCAGGCAACTTCTGGGCAGGCTGTAGATGGCTATGAGCCGAGAGATGAAGAAGTGTATGCAACACAGAAGGTTAACATTCGCAAAGCGGCATCAACAGACTCTGCAAAGGTGGGTTCTCTTGAGGCAGGTGCATCGATTCACAGAATCGGTTATACCGCAGAGTGGAGTCAGGTCGAGTACAATGGAGCAACCTGCTACATTGCAAGTGAGTATCTTACGGATCAGGTACCGGAGACAGTCAACCAGCAGGTACAGGCACCATCTGGCACCGAGCTGTGGAGCGGTGATTTAAGTACACTGAGTACAAATGTATTTAGCGGAATTGCAGACTATAGCGACCGCGATGCATTAAACGTGCCGAATGGCTGCTATTATCTGACAAAATTATATGGCAAGTATAATGCACTTTTCCTTGAGGATACCTCTAAGAAGGTAATTTATCTGACAATGGATGAGGGCTATGAGGCTGGCTTTACCCCGCAGATTCTTCAGACGCTTCGTGAGAAGAATGTAAAGGCAACTTTCTTTGTCACAAAGGAATTTTATGACAGCAATCCAGAGTATATCCAGCAGATGATCGATGATGGTCACACCGTTGGAAATCACACCTGCAACCATAAGAATATGCCGACGCTTTCCCTTGAGGAGCAGACAAATGAGATCATGGTGCTGCACAACCTTATCAAGGATCAGTTTGGCTATGAGATGAAGCTGTTCCGTTTCCCGCAGGGATCTACAAGTGAGCAGTCGTTAGGTCTGGTTGAGAGTCTTGGCTATCGCAGTGTGTTCTGGAGCTTCCACTATCTGGATTATAATACCGATGCGCAGAAAGATCCGGCAGAGACCTTGCAGCTTTGCATGGACAGCATTCATCCAGGTGCGATCTATCTGCTTCACGCGAAGTCTGCGACGAATACACAGATTTTAGGAGAGTGGATTGATGCGGTGCGCGCCGCTGGATATGAGTTTGGTGGGGGACTGCCGACTACGTGGTAATGGTACCCCGGAAGTTTTGTGGATATCCGGACGGTTATGAGGAGTGCACCCCGGAAGTTCTACGAAAGGCGGGAATGTGCGATTCCGGAGGTTTAACGAAAGGCGGCCTCGTCGAAGTGATTTTGTCGACGGGCCCAATTCCGCGGGACCCCACTACACATTTTCAACGTAAGTGTATTTTGACAACGGGCCCGCTACAACGTCCCGTCTCGTAAAACACATTCGTCTCACCGCCGTTTATGTTTTGTATGAGTATAAAAAAGGGGCTGTCACATGTTCGTGCGACAGCTCCTTTTTTTGTACTTAAAATTCGATTAATATTATTTATTTCTCTGCGCGAAGGAATGCCTCGTAGCCACGGCAAGTCTCGTAAACGTCGATCTTACTTACAACCTCCCACGGTGCATGCATGTTCAGTACCGGAACACCACAGTCGATGACTTCCATGTTCAAGTTTGCAAGGATGTAAGCGATGGTTCCGCCGCCGCCCTGGTCAACCTTTCCAAGCTCACTTGTCTGGAAGAATACGCCAGCATCATCCATAACTTTTCTCAGATAAGCGATGTACTCTGCATTTGCGTCGTTGCAGCCGCTCTTTCCGCGAGCACCAGTATACTTATTGAATGTGAAGCCTCTTCCACAGAAAGCACTATTCTTTCTCTCATTTACCTCTGGATAATTCGGGTCAAATCCTGCACTTACATCGGAGGAAAGCATCTTGGAGTTCTGTAAGCAGCGACGAAGAACTAAGTCGTTGTAGGAAGCGCTTGTCAGTGCAATCAGTTCGGCAACCATGTTCTCGAAGAAACGAGAATGCATACCAGTAGCGCCGTTGCTTCCAACCTCTTCCTTATCAACAAGCAGACAGCAGCTTGTATGTACTGGATTTTCTACCTTCAGCATAGCAGCTAAAGAAGTGTAGGAGCATACACGGTCGTCATGGCCATAGCCCATGATCATGCTGCGGTCTAAGCCGTAATCTCTTGCTGGACCAGCCGGAACAACTTCAAGCTCAGCAGACAGGAAATCTTCTTCCTCAATGCCATACTTTTCCTTCAGCATAGAAAGAATCAGCTCCTTAACAGGCTCCTTGCAATCATCATCCGCATTCATAACCGGGCGGCTTCCAACGGTCAGATTCAGCTTCTCACCATCAATTACCTTAGCAGCAGTCTTTGCCATCTGATCACCGGACAGGTGAATTAACAGATCGGAGATACCAAGAACTGGATCAGATGGATCCTCACCGATGACAACCTTAACGACAGTGCCATCCTTCTTTGCAACGACTCCGTGCAGCGCAAGCGGAAGAGCAACCCACTGATACTTCTTGATACCACCATAGTAGTGCGTGTCAAGCAGAGCAAAGTCCTCATCCTGATACAGTGGATTCTGCTTGATATCCAGACGTGGAGAGTCGATATGAGCACCAAGGATGTGCATACCCTTTTCCATTGGCTCGGTACCGATTACAAATAAAGCAAGTGTCTTGCCCATATTGTTTGCGTAAACCTTATCACCGGCCTTTAATGGGGTGCCAGCCTCAATACAATCGTTTACATTTTTGTATCCGGCAGCCTCTGCTAAACGGATGCTTTCCTCTACGCATTCACGCTCAGTCTTGCAGTCCGAGATGAACTTGATATAATCAGCGCAGAGTGCATTTACCTGAGCGAGCTTTGCTTCGTCGCAGGATTTCCATGCATTTTTACGTTCCATAACAAATACTTCCTTTCTTTCCGAAAATTTTAAATTCGGACAATTCTTATCCATTATAGCATAGGCAAGACTGTTTGTCACGGGGCAATCAAAATCGAAAAATAAAATTGCAAAAAAATGTAAAATCTTATTGAATTATTTGCTCAAAAACGATACAATGTTAAATGGCAGAAGATGGTTTTAACCATTCATAATAAAACCATTCCAATAAAAATTAAATGGAGGACGAATATGAGTACAACATCACAGAATTCAGCAAGCAGCCGTATTAACGCTTTGCTTGATGACAACAGTTTTGTTGAAATCGGCGGATCAGTTACTGCCAGAAATACCGATTTCAATTTGCAGAACAAAGAAACACCTGCAGATGGAGTATTAACCGGATATGGTACCATTGAAGGTGCTCTGGTTTATGTTTACAGTCAGGACGCAAGCGTTCTGGGCGGATCCATCGGAGAGATGCATGCAAAGAAGATCGTAAAGCTTTACAACCTGGCAATGAAGGTTGGCGCACCGGTAATCGGTCTGGTAGACTGTGCCGGAATGAGACTGGAGGAGGCTACCGATGCATTAGAGGCATTTGGTAAGCTGTATGAGTGCCAGGCACTTGCTTCCGGCGTTGTTCCGCAGATCACAGCCATTTTCGGAACCTGCGGCGGCGGTATGGCAGTTGTTCCGGCTCTGACTGACTTTACATTCATGGAGGCAAAGAACGCAAAGCTGTTCGTAAACTCTCCAAACGCATTAGAGGGCAACAAGACTGAGAATACAGCAAACGCAGCATTCCAGAGCAGCGAGGCAGGTCTGGTTGATGTCGTAGCTGAGGAGGATGAGCTGTTAGCAAACATCCGTACCTTAGTAAGCATTCTTCCGGCAAACAACGAGGACGATCTGTCCTACAGCGAGTGCACCGATGATCTGAACCGTGCTTGTTCTGATCTTGAGGCATCCGTAGCAGATCCTGCACTGACTCTGCCGATGATTTCCGATGACAGTTTCTTCTTTGAGGTAAAGAAGGATTACGCAAAGGATATGGTAACTGGTTTCATCCGTTTAAACGGAAATACCGTAGGTGCAGTTGCAAACCGTACCGCTCTGTATGACGAAGAGGGCAAGGAGGCTGAGACCTTCGATGGTTCCTTAAGCGCAGAGGGTGCTGAGAAGGCAGCAGAGTTTGTAAACTTCTGTGACGCATTCTCCATCCCGGTTCTGACTCTGACAAACGTTACCGGCTACAAGGCAACCAAGTGCCAGGAAAAGAAGATCGCAAAGGCAGCTGCAAAGCTGATCTATGCATTCCACGATATGACTGCTCCGAAGGTAAATGTAATCGTTGGCGCAGCAAACGGAACTGCATCCTTAGCAATGAACAATAGCGCAGATATGACCTATGCTTGGCCGCAGGCTACCATCGGCATGATGGATCCAGTAAGCGCAGCAAAGATCATGTACGCTGACGAGATCGCAGCAGCAGCTGACAAGACTGCTCTGATTAACGAGAAGGCAGCAGCTTACGCACAGCTTCAGGCAAGTGCAGAGTCCGCAGCAAAGAGAGGCTATGTTGATAGCATCATCGCTCCGGAGACTACCAGACAGATCGCTGCAGCTGCATTTGAGATGCTGTTTACAAAGAGAGAGGACCGTCCGGCAAAGAAGCACGGTACCGTTTAATCCAGAAACACAGTACCGTGTGAACACATCGCGGATTAATGATCCCCTATGTGTGTACGGGGTGGAATGAGAGGTAGATATGAAAAGAAAGTTAGCAGTATTATTAAGTGTGCTGCTGTGTGCGTTTGGGCTGACTGCCTGCTCCTCATCCAGTGCTTCTGATACAGCAAGTGAGGACATGGCTGTCTACAAGACAGAGGCAGTTGCACTCATTGATACACTTGTAAATGAGCAGAAAACACTTGACGAGTTAAAGGCTGAGGCAAATGACGAGGATGAGGCCGCTGCATTTGAGGCTGGTTTTTCAGCGTGGGAAGATGCAAAGGAAGAACTCGGCGCAGTTAGCGAGATCAAAGAGGATTCTGCTGATGTCAGCTACGAAAACCAGAACAAGCTTTATGTTGTCAATGTAGATGGAACATTTGACAAGCGTGATGCAGTTGTCACTGTTACCTTTGATAAGAAGGGAAATTTAAGTTCTGTTGCATTCAACGGTGTTTATACACTGGGTGAGAAGATGTCAAAGGCAGCCTTAAATACCGTTATGGGTCTGGCAGTCGTATTCGTTATGCTGATCTTCATCAGCTTGATCATCTACTGCTTCAAGTTTGTTCATGAGGCAGAGGAAAGAGCAGCAGCAAAGAAGAAGGCTTCAGAGCCTGCTCCTGCACCGGCACCTGCACCAGTAGTAGAAGAAACAGTAGAAGAAGAGGACGATCTTGAGCTTGTAGCTGTTATTGCAGCAGCAATCGCAGCAAGCGAAGGTACCGATCCGAATGGTCTGGTAGTTCGTTCTATTAAGAGAGTTGGCAAGACAAACAACTGGAAAAGAGCATAAAAGCAGCCGCAAAGCGGCAGAAGGAGATTAAGATGAAAAATTATACCATTACTGTAAATGGCAATGTATATGAAGTAACTGTTGAAGAAGGAACCGGATCCGCAGCAGCTGCAGCACCAAAGGCAGCACCAAAGGCAGCTCCGAAGGCTGCTCCAAAGGCAGCAGCACCGGCTGGCGCACAGGGATCTGTAAAGATCAGTGCTCCAATGCCAGGTAAGATCCTTGGTGTAAAGGCAAACGCTGGCGACGCTGTAAAGAAGGGTCAGGTTATCGTTGTTCTTGAGGCTATGAAGATGGAGAATGATATCGTAGCACCTCAGGACGGAACCGTAGCTTCTATCAATGTAACAGTAGGACAGTCCGTTGAGTCTGGCGCCGTACTTGCTACAATGAACTAATGAAGCTCCTACATAGGTAGGTGAATCCTGCATAGGCAGGAAATATACGGGAGGTATTAGACAATGAGTTATGTAACTGAAACATTAGGCAATCTAATCCACCAGACCGCGTTCTTCAATCTGTCATGGGGCAACCTGTTAATGATCCTTGTTGCACTGGTATTCTTATATCTGGCAATCAAGAAGGGATACGAGCCGTTACTGCTTGTGCCGATTGCATTCGGTATGCTGCTTGTTAACATGTATCCAGAAATCATGGCAAACCCGGAAGACACTTCAAACGGTGTTGGAGGATTACTGCATTATTTCTATATTCTGGACGAGTGGAGTATTCTGCCGTCTCTGATCTTCATGGGTGTTGGTGCGATGACTGACTTCGGTCCGCTGATCGCAAACCCAATCAGCTTCTTAATGGGAGCTGCTGCACAGCTTGGTATTTACCTTGCTTACTTTATGGCAATCCTGATGGGATTCTCTGATAAGGCAGCTGCAGCAATCTCTATCATTGGCGGTGCTGACGGCCCGACTTCCATCTTCCTTTGCGGTAAGTTAGGACAGACCCAGTACATGGGACCGATCGCCGTTGCAGCATATTCCTATATGTCCCTCGTTCCGATCATTCAGCCGCCGATCATGAAGGCTCTGACCACAGAAGAGGAAAGAAAGATTAAGATGGAGCAGCTTCGTCCGGTATCCAAGCTGGAGCGTATCCTGTTCCCAATCGTCGTAACCATCGTTGTAGTATTGATCCTTCCAAGTACCGCACCACTGATTGGTATGCTGATGCTTGGTAATCTGTTCCGTGAGAGTGGTGTTGTTAAGCAGCTTACTGAGACAGCTTCCAACGCACTTATGTATATCGTTGTTATCCTTCTTGGTACTTCTGTAGGTGCATCCACCAGTGCAGAGGCATTCTTAAAGTTTGATACCTTAAAGATCGTTGCACTTGGTATGATCGCATTCGCGTTCGGTACTGCAGGTGGTGTCCTTCTTGGAAAGCTTCTGTGTAAGATTACAAAGGGCAAGATCAATCCGCTTATTGGTTCCGCAGGTGTATCGGCCGTGCCGATGGCAGCCCGTGTATCCCAGAAGGTTGGTGCGGAGGCAGATCCGTCAAACTTCCTTTTGATGCATGCAATGGGACCAAACGTAGCCGGTGTTATCGGTACGGCCGTTGCGGCAGGTACGTTTATGGCGATCTTTGGTGTATAAAATTTCATTTGTCAGACTGTTGTGCAGAGATCTCATGCTTGCAGAAGGATCCTGCATAACAGGCTGAAACACGTTTTATATTGATAAAATTTGGAGGTAATATAATGGCAGAGCAAGTAAAAAAGCCAGTTGGGATTACAGAGACGGTCTTAAGAGATGCACATCAGTCTCTGATGGCAACCAGAATGACCACAGAGCAGATGCTTCCAATCGTTGATAAGATGGATCAGGTAGGATATCACTCCGTAGAGTGCTGGGGTGGTGCTACTTTTGATGCATGCCTTCGTTTCCTGAAGGAAGATCCGTGGGAGAGACTGCGTAAGTTAAGAGCAGGTTTTAAGCACACAAAGCTGCAGATGCTGTTCCGTGGACAGAACATCTTAGGCTACAATCACTATGCAGATGACGTAGTTGAGTACTTCGTACAGAAGTCCGTTGCAAACGGTATGGATATCATCCGTATCTTCGACTGCTTCAACGATCTGCGTAACTTAAAGACAGCAGTAAATGCAACCAAGGCAATCAAGAAGGAAAACCCGAACGCTGAGGCACAGATCGCACTGTGCTACACCTTAGGCGATGCCTATACACTGGATTACTGGAAGAAGATTGCAAAGGAGATCGAGTCCATGGGTGCAGATTCTATCTGTATCAAGGATATGGCAGGTCTTCTTGTTCCGTACAAGGCAACTGAGCTTGTTACCGCTTTAAAGAGCGCAACCAAGCTGCCAATTCAGATCCATACTCACTATACTTCTGGTGTTGCATCCATGACTTATATGAAGGCAGTTGAGGCCGGTGCAGATGTCATCGATACCGCAATGAGCCCTCTGGCTATGGGTACCAGCCAGCCGGCTACCGAGGTTATGGTAGAGACCTTCAAGGGAACTCCATACGATACCGGTCTGGATATGAAGCTGCTCGGTGAGATCGCTGACTACTTCCGTCCGATTCAGGAGGAAGCATTAAAGTCTGGCCGTATCAACCCGAAGGTTATGGGCGTAAACATCAAGACTTTGATGTATCAGGTACCGGGCGGTATGCTGTCCAACCTGGTAAGCCAGTTAAAGGAAGCAGGAGCAGAGGACAAGTACTATCAGGTACTTGAGGAAGTTCCGAGAGTTCGTAAGGACTTCGGTGAGCCGCCGCTTGTTACTCCGTCTTCTCAGATCGTTGGTACTCAGGCTGTTCTTAATGTCCTTCAGGGTGAGAGATACAAGATGATGACTAAGGAGTCCAAGAAGATCTTAAGAGGTGAGTTTGGACAGACCGTTAAGCCGTTTAACAAGGAAGTTCAGAAGAAGGCAATCGGAGACGAGAAGCCGATCACTTGCCGTCCGGCAGATCTGATCAAGCCACAGTTAGACAACTTCCGCAAGGAGGCTGCTCAGTATATCCAGCAGGACGAGGACGTACTGACCTACGCACTGTTCCCACAGGTTGCTACCGATTTCTTCAAGTATCGTGAAGCACAGCAGACAAAGGTAGATCCAACTGCTGCTGATACCAAGAACAAGGCATATCCGGTTTAATTAGATGAAAAATTTGTAACGATTCAGAATGCATTTACAGGACACAATCCTGAGAGGTTTTGAATTGTTATAAGAAGAGGGACTCTTGTCATGCAAGGGTCCCTTTTGTAAAAAGAAAAAAAGGATTGTATAAGTTTTTTATGAGTAAAGTAATCGTAATTGGCGGCGGTGCCGCTGGAATGATGGCTGCCATAAAAGCAGCCGCAAACGGCCATGAGGTGACCTTGCTTGAGAAAAATGAAAAGCTCGGCAAAAAGCTGTATATCACTGGAAAAGGCCGCTGCAACGTGACAAACGCCTCCGATATGGAGACAATTATGAGCCAGATTGTGACAAATCCGCGCTTTTTGTACAGCGCCTTCTCGGACTGCAACAATACCGATGTGATGGAGATGATCGAAAACGGCGGCTGTCCGCTGAAAGTTGAGCGTGGTCAGCGTGTTTTTCCAGAGTCCGACAAGTCTTCTGACATCATTAGCTGTTTTGCCCATCTGTTAAAAAAGGCTGGCGTGCAAGTCCTATTTAATAAGGAAGTAATGCATATTCTTACCGAGGATGGACGCGCCGTTGGCGTGTCACTTTCTGACGGAAAAAAGATGAGCGCCGATGCAGTTGTGATGGCAACAGGTGGTCTTTCCTATGCATCCACCGGCTCCACTGGAGATGGACATCGCATGGCAAAAGAACTTGGTCATACCGTAACACCGTGCTATCCGGCACTTGTTCCGTTTAACACAAAAGAAGACTGGTGTCGTGCTCTTCAGGGACTGGCGCTCAAGAATGTCACCTTTACGGTAAAGGATGGCAAGAAGAAGCTGTATGAGGACTTTGGCGAGATGCTTTTTACCCATTTTGGCATCAGTGGTCCGCTTGTGCTTAGCGCAAGCAGTAAAATTGTCAAAAAGCTCGAAAAAGGTCCGCTTGCAGCATTCATCGATTTAAAGCCAGCGCTCACGGCGGAGCAGCTTGATGCGAGACTTCTTCGTGATTTCGCACAGGAAAAGAACAAGCAGTTTAAAAATGCATTAAATGGTCTTTTCCCGGCACGTCTCGCCGAGCAGATCGTCATTCTTTCCGGCATTGATCCAGATAAGGAAGTCAATGCAATTACAAAAGAAGAACGCGCGCATCTTGTCTCATTAACCAAAAATCTACCATTGACCATTCTTAGTGTAAGGGGTTATAATGAAGCCATCATCACGCAAGGCGGTGTTAAGGTGCAGGAAGTACAGCCAAAGACCATGGAGTCTAAGCTCATACCGGGACTGTACTTTGCAGGCGAACTTCTCGACATCGACGCCCTCACCGGCGGCTACAATTTGCAGCTCGCGTGGTCTACGGGAAGTTTAGCGGGAGACAGCATTAGTGCCGCAGTTCACGGATAAGCCAATATTTATGGCTTTTCGTAACATCATCCGTGAACAGTAGCTATTAAAGGAAAAAAGGAGAGAAAAATGGGCTTTAACATTGCAATCGATGGCCCGGCAGGAGCCGGAAAAAGTACCATCGCAAAGCTTGCTGCAAGCGAGCTTTCCTATATTTATGTAGACACAGGCGCCATGTACCGCGCAATCGGTCTGTATGTGTACCGCAAGCAGGTACCAGAAAACGATGCACAGGCGATTGGTGAGGCAGCAAAGGAGACCGAGGTAACCATCCGTTACATTGACGGAGAGCGTCACGTCTATTTAAACGGCGAAGATGTCAGCGAAGAGATCCGCAAGGAGCACATCGGCCATATGGCATCGGTAGTCGGTGCAGTACCGGCGGTGCGCGAGCATCTGTTAGCGCTTCAAAGACAGATCGCAAAGGAAAATGACATCATCATGGATGGAAGAGACATCGGCACCTGCATCCTTCCAAATGCAGACGTTAAGATTTTCCTGACGGCTACGCCAGAAGAGCGTGCAAGAAGACGTCACATCGAACTCGTAGCAAAAGGAGACAATACGCCATATGACAAAGTATTGGAGGATATCAAAGAGCGCGATTACCGCGATACGCACAGAGACATCGCACCATTAAAGCAGGCCGATGACGCCGTTTATCTGGATACCTCGAACATGACCATCGAAGAGGCAGCTGCGAAGGTCGTCGAACTCGCAAAGGCGGCACGCTGATGGAAGTCATTCTCGCAAAGAGCGCGGGCTTTTGCTTTGGCGTGCGCCGCGCAGTCAACGAAGTTTACCGCTGTCTTGAGGAAGAAAAGGACACACCGATCTATACATTCGGGCCAATCATTCACAACGATGAGGTGGTAAATGATTTAAAAAATAAGGGTGTGCAGGTGGTCAACAGCTTAGAGGAGCTTGCCACACTTCCAAAGGGCATTGTCATCATCCGTTCCCATGGTGTCAGCCGTGACACGGAGATGCAGATGCGCTCACTTGGCATGCGGGTCATTGATATGACTTGTCCGTTTGTCAAAAAGATTCATCGCCTTGTTGAGGAAAAATCTTCACAGGGCTGTCAGATTGTCATTGCTGGAAATCCGGTTCACCCGGAGGTTCAGGGCATTGTCGGCTGGAGTACAAACGGTGCGCATGTAGTTCGAGACGCTGATGAGGCAGGTTTGCTTACGCTTGATCCGTCCCGTCCCGTCTTTCTAGCAGCACAAACGACATTTCACTACATTAAATTTCAAAATATAGTTGACCAATTTGAAAAAAAAGAGTACAATATAAATTGCGTTAACACTATCTGCAATGCAACCAGAAACCGGCAGGAGGAAGCAGCACGCCTCGCAGCCTCAGTGGATGGCATGCTGGTCATAGGTGGGAGTCATAGCTCCAACACGCAGAAGCTGTTTGAAATATGCAAAAAGGAATGTAATAATACCCATTACATACAAACCGCTGAGGACCTAGACACTAATTGGTTTTTGACAGCAGACAGGGTGGGTGTTACAGGAGGGGCTTCAACCCCGAATATAATCATTGAGGAGGTTCTACACCATGTCAGACGAATTCGGACAATTATTAAGTGAACAGAAAGAAGTTGCAATTAGCCAGGGCGCAGTTGTATCCGGTCAGGTTATTGCAGTAAAGGAAGACGAGATTGTCCTAAATATAGGATACAAAGCAGATGCTGTCATTAGCCGCAACGAGTTTACCAGCACCCCGAATGCAAATCTGTGCGATCTTGTAAAGATTGGCGATGAGATCGAGGCTAAGGTAGTTAAGATGAACGATGGCGAGGGTCAGGTTCAGCTGTCTGTACGTAAGCTGCAGGCTGAGAGAGGTAGCAAGGTTCTTGAGGATGCATTCGAGAACAAGACTGTATTAAAGGCAGTTGTTACTGACATCTCTACCGGTGGATTAAGCGTAGTTGTTGATCAGACCAGAGTATTTATTCCGGCAAGTCTTGTATCCGATGTATACGAGAAGAATCTCGAGAAGTACAAGGGACAGGAAGTTGAGTTCATCATTACTGAGTTCAACCCGAAGAAGCACAGAATCATCGGTAACTGCAAGGAACTGATCGTTGAGAAGAAGAAGAAGATGCAGGAAGAGCTCTTCGCAAAGCTTGAGGTTGGTCAGGTTGTTGAGGGTACTGTAAAGAATGTTACTGATTTCGGTGCATTCGTAGATTTAGGCGGAGCAGATGGTCTGCTTCATATTTCTGAGATGAGCTGGGGCCGCATTGAGAACCCGAAGAAGGTATTCAAGAGCGGAGACACCGTTAAGGTTCTTGTAAAGGCAATCGACGGAAATCGTATCGCACTGAGCATGAAGTTCCCAGAGGCAAATCCGTGGAAGGATGCTGAGGAGAAGTTTGCAGTAGGTACCGTTGTTACTGGTAAGGTAGCACGTATGACCGATTTTGGTGCATTCGTAGAGTTAGAGTCTGGTGTTGATGCACTGCTTCACGTATCCCAGATCTCCAAAGAGCGCGTAGAGAAGCCACAGGATGTTCTGTCCATCGGCCAGGAAATCACCGCTAAGGTTGTTGACCTGAACGTAGATGCTAAGAAGATCAGCCTGAGCATGAAGGCTCTTGCAAATGATGAGGATCAGGATTGATTCTGACCGATACAGGAGTTTCAGAAAGTCTAACAATTACAAGATAATTGAAAATCACTTTCAGAAAGAAAGTAAAATAAAAAGAACCGTCACACAAATCCTTTTGTGTGGCGGTTCTTTTGCTTCTTGAGGCAACTTGGAAAGGTATGAGGTGCTTCAAGAAGCGTTACCTCAGCGCCTTTTACAAGCTACGAAAACAGTTCTGGCGGAGCCTCCTGTATCTCTTCAGATGGGGCAGGAGTCGCACTGTGCAGTGCGTCCTCTAAAATATTGTGCGCATAGGCAAGCATAAAATCCGGATCATCGATATATTCTGTAAAGAGCTGTTTTGATGAATAATCCTTCTTATAGACATCAAACATGTCCTCGTGAGAGAGCGGAAGAAACGTACTGTTCTTTTTTGTGTAGCAGGTAGCGGCGGTTGCTTGAACACGGTGCTCCGTATCGACATACTGCCCGACCTTCTTGTGGACAGCGCGATCCTCGCCTGGAAGATAATAATAATCCTTATAGTTATCAAAGAAATATTTTAGTTCACCCATAAAGGCGCGGATCTCCACGATGATCTGATTCGCGCGAATGGAAAGGCGACAAAGCGGCAATTCACAGGTTACGGCTACTGGAACCTTAACGGAGCAGTCTACCACGATCGTGAGAGAGGAAGATGTTGTACTAAGAGAATAGCCAGCGAGTGTCCATTCACTGCGGAAGATATCCAGGTAAGATAGTAACGGCATAATCTGCGGCATTGCTTTCAAGTCTTCCTCGTTGTGCAGCAAAAGAACTTGATATAGACGGTCGTCTCGTGTTTCAAGGTAATCCTTGTAAACAGTAATCATTTCCTTGCCGGTTGCCTGATCCTGACGTGGAATATCCAGATAATTTTCTAGCGTAGCAAGCTTTAGATTTTCTAGTTGCAGCATTGTTTTGACAGGACGTAAGTGGCGGTATAAATCAAAACTTCGCATATTATCTAAGGCAGCGGTATCAAGTCCATATGCAGATGCGCATTTCTTTAAAAATGGAAGATCGAAAGCTTCACCGTTAAAAGAAACCACCACTTGATAATTGCGAATAAAAGAAAAAAAGTCCTCAAGGATTTCTTGTTCTGAAGTGAGTGAGTCTGAAAACCATTGCCGTATATGCCATTCCATCTGCTGGTGGTAGACCGCACCAATCAGGTAAACAGAAGAGGTGGCAGGCGTCAGCCCTGTCGTCTCAATATCAAGAAAAACAAGATCCTTTAAGGGTGCAATTGCATGAGAATCATAAAATTGCGGGATCGAAAATGTTTTACTAATTACAATCATTGAAATTCCCCCGTTTTATAAAAAGTCACAAGACCAAAAAACTTTTTAAAGCAATTATTAAAAATTTCTTACAGTATATCATAAACGAGGATAGAAGTCAAATTGAGAATTGTATCTCGGATTAGAGCTTTGCTTGACTTTAAACACGTAAAAGTGTACAATAACAGCAGAAAATTACAATCGTATTGTATTAGATTGATAGTTGCTTGATAGTAAATTGCCAAGATACAATGTCATTGTAATGATACAAGCAGGGGGACAAATAATAGTTGGAGGTAACGGTGTGCTAAGGAAAAAGGAAAATGAACGGTATTTTAAACTCGCAGTCACGGGAGTAACCATCCTGTTGATCGGTATGGTTTGCTTCTTTTTATTTTATCGAATTCGAGGGTTCGGAGCATTTTTCAAAGATCTGATCGGTATTCTGGAGCCATTCATCTATGGATTCGTGATTGCCTATGTCCTTCGTCCAACCTGCCGTTGGTGGGAACGTCATTTAAGACAGCTGCTTGAGCGGGCGAATATCAAACATGCACAGGGCATTGCAGCGGCACTTGCAATTACATTTTGCGAAATTCTAGCATTGACAATTGTAATTGCACTGTTTATGTTGGTGATTCCACAGTTGGTAACGAGCGTGATGTCTCTGATTAGTGTATTGCCAGATCAGTTGGACAATGCGAATACATGGCTTCATGATCTATTAGAAAAATATCCGACTATGCAGCAGAGTTGGGATGGTTTATATGCAGAGCTGTCAACTCGCTTGAGAGAGTGGTTAAAGACAGATCTGACGCCGATGCTTCAGACGATCTTCAATGGTCTTAGCATTCAGGTAGTCAATATTGTTGGTTTTTTAAAGAATGCATTCTTAGGATTGATCGTATCCATCTATCTTCTTGCCGGACGCAGACGTTTCTTGGCACAGGGAAGATTGATTCTTTTTAGCATTCTGAAAGAAAAATGGGCAAAGCTGGTTGAGGATGAGATCATTTATGCAGATAAGATGTTCAGTGGCTTTTTGATGGGAAAGCTGCTGGATTCTCTGATCATTGGAGTTATCTGCTTTGTTTGTACCTATCTGATGGGGATCAAGTCGGCATTACTGGTCAGTGTCGTAGTCGGTGTGACCAATATCATTCCATTCTTTGGCCCGTATATTGGAGCGATTCCGTCTACGTTGTGGCTGCTACTTGAAAATCCACTGCATGCAGTTTATTTTCTAATTTTTATTATCATTCTACAGCAGATCGATGGAAATATCATTGGACCGAAGATTCTTGGTAACTCCACGGGCTTATCAAGCTTTTGGGTATTATTTTCCATCCTGTTTTTCGGTGGACTTTGGGGTTTTGTCGGTATGATTATCGGTGTGCCGTTCTTTGCGGTAGTCTATGATATTATCACGAGACTTGTTATGAGAGGGCTTCATCGCAACCAAAGAGAAGATATGCTGGAGGCGTATGACGAGCAATATATAAAGAAGATAAAAAAGACGCCGCGGCAGGAGAAGCTTTGGACAGAGGAAGAGGCATTGGAAGAAACAATGAAGCAAACAAATCAAGAAACCACTTCGGATGCGGTTAAGGAAAAAGAAAATGATAGTGGAAATGCTGAGCCAAGGGATATTGGAAAGGAGCAGAAATGACAACGATACTCGAATGCAGTGGGCTTACAAAAAAATATGGCTCACAAAAAGCAGTAGACAATCTGAATCTAAAAATTGAACATGGTCGTGTCTATGCGCTTTTAGGTCCAAATGGAAGCGGAAAGAGCACGTTTATGAAGATGGCGGCGGGACTGATTCATCCGAGCAGCGGCGAACTTTTTATTGATGGCGAGCCCGTAGGAAAAGCGAGTAAGGCGCATACCGTATACATGCCGACGGAATCGTACTTTTATTCCTATATGACGTGGAAGGATGCCGGTCATTATTTTGCCGATTTTTATGAGGATTTTCAGCCGGACGTCTACAATCAGCTTCTCGATCAGTTTTCGCTTACACCGAAGATGAAAATCGCGAAAATGTCCTCTGGTATGATGGCAAAGGGCAAGGTAGCACTCGCACTTTCGCGTGATGCGCGCTTAATTATGTTGGATGAGCCGTTAAATGGAATCGATATTATTGCGCGTGATCAGATTTTGGAATGCATTGAAAAGCATTGCTCGCCAAAGAAGACCTTTCTGGTATCGAGTCATTTGGTCGATGATTTAGAGCGCATGACAGACTATGCCGTATTTATGAAAAATGGTGGTCTTGTCATGAGTGGCAAGGTGAGTGAGCTGACACAGAACCATGGAAAGACGATGACAGAGCTTTACAAGGAAGTGTACAGTGATTGCGTGATGTAAGGCTGGAGAGGAGAAGAGATGTTTCGCTTATCAAAATATGAGCTTCGCAAGAATCGAACCGCATTGCTTGTTCTTCTGGCAGGATTGGCTGCGCTAGAGATCGGCGTTTTGTTTGGAATTCAAAGCGACAAGCAGGAGACGGCAATTACCTGGGCAATGTTGTTGGTGATTTATGCAGTGGTTTGTTATTTTGCTGTATTTATTTTTGCAATTACCAACTATTATAGAGAAATCAATTCGAAAACGAGTTATCTGGTGTTTATGACGCCTGTGAGTTCATTGGGAATTATTTTATCGAAGATGCTGACGGTGCTGGTACTTGGTATCATTTTGGCTGGCGCGCTTGGTGCAATTGGCTGGCTCGACTTGTCTTTATTCGTAGATCATTATAGTGAATATAAGAGCATGGGGGAGATGATTTCCGAAGCAATGAAGAGCATCGGAATCAACACGGCGCAGTTGGCATCCTCTGCGCTGTTTGGCAGTATTGTATTTTTGCTATCGGTATTTTCCACGGTGGCAATGCTGTATTTTTGCATTACGTTGGCGGCAACGCTGCTGCAGAGCAGTAAATTGAAGCTGATCGTGACGATTGCCTTTTTTGTTGCGGGTATGTTTGCGCAGTCTAAGATTCAGAATGCAATTGAGAAGGTACATCCAATGATATATGATGATACTGTTAATTTTGTTCAATTGCTTTTTCAATCGTGGCCATATGCACTGACAAATTTGATCGAGCTTGCCATATGTATGATCTTTACGACATGGCTTTTGGAAAAAAAGCTGTCGCTGTAAGAAAAAACTGCGAAAAAGCTACCGTGGTTATTAAAAAAGGCTGCTTATTGGAAGGAGGAAGACGACATGGTTGAGGCAGAAGAATTAAAAAAGAAGGTAGGCTCTGGTACGTGGAGCGCACAGGATGCGGCAGATTGCATACACGCATTGGAGCAGGAATATCGACAGAGCCTGAAAACAAAAAGCTGGCGAGCAAATTATAGTAAGGCTGTGTATTTTACCAGCTATGGCGTCTTTGCATGTAGCTACCGTGAAAGTGTATTGGAGCTGATTGAGTTGTGTCAGAAACTGTTGGAAGTTTGCCAGAACTCAGCAGATCAGGCTTTGTATTATCTGGCACTAATGCGTCTGTACTTTGTGACAGGTTTTCAGCCGAAAATTGTAGAATATGGATTAAAGTATGCGGAATCGGGTTATGCAGATCGAAATAATCTGAAATCCGTCTACAACAGTATTGTGGTGGCATTTACGGAGAGCAATTTGTTTGAGGAAGCATTGCAGTACCTGGAAAAAATGATTGAGGTGACAAGAGAGGATCCTGCCGGACCGGATATACCATTTTGGGAAAGCGATACGATCAATGAACTTGTCTATCTGGATAGTCTCGTATATATTAAAATTGGACTGGGTCAGTTTGAGGAGGCAGCGCGTGCGGCGCAGGCACTGGGAGAGATGATAAAAACGAAGGTTCCAGACGATCAAAAGGCATTTTTTGAGATCCAAAAAGAATTTACTTGTCTGTATCTGCGCTTACATATGGAACCGCAGGCAGAGGATATTGCAGATAGTTTTGTACATTATATTGGTCGGCTAAAGTCGGAAAATATTGCACAGAGTGGAATTTCATTTTGCGTTCGCTATTTTAACGAGTTTCTTGCAGCACTGCTTCTAAAAAAACGGTATCAGGAAGTAATTGAAATTGGAAGATTTCTTGCAACATCTGAGCTGTTTACCGGAAATACCAGTCCAATCTATCGCTTGATGCTTCAGGCATCTGTATGGCTGCAGGAACCAAGGCTGCAGGAGGAGCATACACAGCTAGAGCAGCGCTATATTGAAGTGCTAGAGCAGGAACAGGAAAGCTATAGCGCGATGGTTCGTTCGCTGACACAAGAGGAGCTTAGACTGGTTCGCCTTAGAAAGTTGATGGCGAAGGATGCGTTAACGGGATGCCGCAATCGTGGTACATTTGAGCGAGAAGGAAGTCGTTATTTGGGGGATCATCCAGAAGGTGTATTGGTTTTCTTTGATCTGGATCATTTAAAGGAGATCAATGACAAATATGGACATAGCAGTGGCGATCAGTATCTGGTGCAATTTGCCAGAATGCTTGAGAATGCACTTGGCGAGAATGAAATTTTGTATCGTTATGCGGGAGATGAGTTTATTGTGTTATCCAATCGCAGCAAAATTAAAATGGAAGTACTGATGGATGAACTTTTGAAGAACAATCCGATCGTATTTATGATTGGAGAGAACCCGCGCCGCATTAGCTTTTCCTATGGTGTAGTAGAATTTAGCGAGATGCCAGGTGATATTTATGCGATGATTCGCGAGGCGGATCACCGAATGTATCTGTGCAAGAAAGAAAACCATATTCGTTTGTTAAAGGAGGGGCTGTAATGAATTATGCAGAGATAAAAGAATATGACATTGCAAATGGCCCTGGTGTGCGCATTACACTTTTTGTCAGCGGTTGCAGGCACCATTGTCGGAATTGTTTTAATGAGATTGCATGGGATTTCAACTATGGAAATGTGTTTGATGAGGCAGTGGAGGACTCCATCGTAGAGAAATTAAACAACAATTTTATTCGTGGACTGACACTTCTAGGTGGAGAGCCACTTGACCCGCAAAATCAGGCTGGCGTATTAAGCTTACTTCGCAAGGTGCGAAAAAATTGCCCAGGAAAGGACATCTGGTGCTATACCGGTTACGTTTGGGAAAAAGATGTCTGCGGTTGGATGAGCGAGCAATGCCCAGAAACAAAGGAAATTTTGTCACTGATTGACGTCTGTGTCGATGGACCGTTTATTGAAGCGCGCAAGAATATTTCGCTTCAGTTTCGTGGTTCGGAGAACCAGCGTTTGATTGATGTTCCGAAAACCTTACAGACAGGAGAAGTTGTCTTGTGGAAGGGTTAAAGATGGAATATGTATACGTAGCTGCTGTTGTAGCTGCGTTTGTGCTGGTCATGGTGATTGGCTTTTTCCTTCGCAGAAAAATTCACCGATATCAGCCAGCACAGGATGGACTGGAATTTGAGGTATTGTGTACACAGATTTTGTCAGCAAAAGGATACGAAAATGTGGAATTGACACCGACAACAGGCGATTATGGAGTTGACATTTTCGCGGAGAAGGATGGCGTGCGTTGGGCGTTTCAGTGTAAATATTATAGCAATCCGGTCGGTGTGCGCGCCGTACAGGAAATTTACAGTGGACGTGATTTCTATCATTGCATGGTTGGCGTTGTGATGACGAATAGTCGATTTACAAAGAATGCGGTGACGCTTGCCAATGAGTTAAACATTCTTCTTTGGGATGGGACGATGTTGGATAAGCTGCTTTTGTAATTGCTGCGCGCCCCGGAAGTTTTATGAAGGGTACCTTGACGCTTGTTTTGTCGGCTCCCACTACAGATTAAAAATAATCCCGGAAAGTTGTGTCTTCCGGGACTTTTTTTTGCCTCATAACTGCTTTATGGAATAAGATTGTAGTGAACCAATGCATTCTCAATGCCATCATCGAGAATATCGGTAGTGACGTATTCAACATGAGAGCGAAGTGATGGTGTTCCGTTCCCCATTAAAATGCTATGCTGTACATAATCCAACATTGGTAAATCATTCATAGAGTCTCCAATTACATAACAATCATCAAGCGACAGTCCAAAACGATCGGCAAGAAATTGGATGCCGGTTGCTTTGCTGTAAGGATGCATGCAAAATTCACCAAATCCACCGCCTCGATTGATATAGGTAAACCATGGAGACACGGCCTTTACAAAGGCATCGGTATCACTTTCAGGCGTCTCCCATGTGACAAATTTGTTAAAGCATTTGTTTTTTACATCGATATTTTCTCTGTGATGTGGAAAACGATCATAAAGAGATTGTCTGGAAGCATTCATTGGCATAGACAAATCAAAATAGAAGTTGTCAGGTCCCTCAAGCATTAATTCCATATGGTATTGACGTGCCGCATTGACAACAGCGTCGTGAGCTTCTTTTGGAACGGTAGCAGCAAGCAGATGTTCACCGCGATATAAGATATGCGCGCCGCAGGCACATACATAGCCGTCAAAACCGATTCGAAGAATGTACGGCTGCTCGATTACATTAAATAAGGTACGACCAGAGTTGATAAAAGCAAGATGACCCCGGCGGCGTAATTCCTGAATGGCATATACCGTGCTTTCTGGGAGCGTTTGGTTGCCATCTTCTGTGATCAGGGTGCCATCAATATCAAAGAAAACTATTTTTTGCTTCATGTAAATTAATATCCTTTCATTATGAAAACACACTATAATTGTGTTCTAAGGAAGATTATAGGCGGTTTTAGAGGAAAAAACAATAAGAAAAGAAAAAAATGAAACTTTTTGAAAAAAGTGGTTGACATTCTGGAAGAGTAGTGGTATTATAATCAACGTTGCAGCGAACAACAGCGACACAACAATGACAACTTAAAAACAATTTGAAGAATTGATTAGATAAAAAAACAACTCTTCAAAATGAAAATAAAAAGTTGAAAAAAGTTGTTGACAAATGCTTGAAACTGTGATAAAATAATAAAGTCGCTCGGCTGAGACTGAGAGATAGAAAGAACCTTGATAATTGAACAGTATAACCAACCCTGAAGATTTCTTAAAAAGCC
>DAVZID010000002.1:0-131687 GCA_052273485.1 Lachnospiraceae bacterium | reverse complement strand
TTCATCTCGGTCATTGAATGGCCGAGGATTCCCGCGCCAGATTCCTAAAACCATTCGCAAAACTGCAAAATATCCCCTTGCTTTTCTATTTGATACCCTTTATAATGAAGGTTGAGTAGACATTTTTGTCTGATTTCAAGCATTTTTAATGGAGGTTTTGATATGACACAGGTTTCTAAAGATATTACAATCGGTGAGCTGCTTCAGGTAAACACCGGTGTTATTCCGATTCTTATGGCTGCTGGTATGCATTGCCTTGGTTGCCCGGCATCTCAGGCTGAGTCCATCGGCGAGGCTGCTGAGGTTCACGGAATTGACCCAGATGATCTGGTTGATAAGATCAATGAGTTTTTAGCTGAGAATGCTCAGGATGCTCAGTAATACTCAGTAATACTTTTTAAGGGGCTACGAAAAAATGAAAGTTTTTTCGTAGCCCTGTTTCTGTTGTGGATAACTCCAACTGTTTTCTTTTTGAATTTGACAATTTATCTTAAACAAAACACCATGGATACTAGAAGTGAAATGTAGAGAGCCTATCTCCATCATTTTAAATTTATCTCCATCATTTTTTGTTAAAATGATGGAGATAAATTTAAAATGATGGAGATTTTTATGAGAGAGTTTGATTATATTACAAGTCCTGCGAAGTTGCTGACACCTGAAATTGTTCAGATGGTAGGCAGCATCCACGAACACAAAGGCAAACAGGAACTATTTCTTGAAGCCAATATAGATGAACTGAAAACGCTATTAGAAGTTGCTTTGATTCAGAGTACTGGAGCATCTAACCGAATCGAGGGTATATTTACAAGCGATACGCGTTTGGAAGAACTGGTACGTCAGAAAGCAGAACCGCGTAACCGCTCTGAACAGGAGATTGCCGGATACCGTGAAGTGCTTGCATCAATCCAAGACCGAACATTATTTTGCAGCTGCACCGAGATTTATATTCCTATTCACATGGGACTGCTCGCGGCTGTTATAAGAACTCATGGAGCTTTGCCCTGATATAAGCAAAGTTACTGTAGAAAGAACTTTGACAGATCTGGTCAAGAGTGGATATATTGCAAAAGTTGGTTCGGGTCCATCCACAAGCTACGTCCGTATTTAAAAAATTACATTTGACGACAAAAACACATTAGCTATTTTTTATGACAACACAAAACCGGCTGCTTCTGATTATGTATCCGGTCCTTTCGGACCGGGTAAGATCTATCAGAAGCAGCCGGCAGTTTCGTGCGCAACCTGCGGTATCCGCCCTGCTGCGTTACACTATTATGTTATGCAATACGTCAACAAATGTTCCTATCCTATCATTATTTTAATATTCCATATTACAATTCTCTTATCGCACCAGAAGAAGTTTTTGTCCGGGCTTTGTGCCAAGCTCTTCTGGCGATTTTCCTTCTTTTTGCATACTGGAAGCGGTCGCATTTAATGAATCTGCTTTTGTATTATCTTGATTGACCTCGCGGATTCGCTCAACGCTCATTCGATATTTCTTTGCAATTGCCCATAAATTATCACCTGGCTGCACAATATAGCCAATCATTCCCGGAAAATCGTTTGGATCAATTGTCTCTCCGGTAAAGCTCACCTGATCTAGCACTGAAATTTCATGCTCTGAGAGCACAAATGTATCAAGACTAATGACTGCACGTACTTCTCCCTGACCTCCCGGCGCAATCATTGTTGTAATCTGTTCTAACATCGGGCTGATCGTAAAGCAGCTTCTAGGCGTGATTCCACCCGCTTCGATCACATGGCTGACTGGAATCACGCCTGTCGCTGCCTGCATCGGGCGCTCATCATTTGCCGCAAGGTAAAGTACCGTGACGTAGATCGCGCCCTCGACGCGAATGCCCTCTGCCACAATCTCTGCCCGGTCGATTGATACTAAGCCCTCACTGTGACAGATCTGAAGCATCGTATCCGTGCTGTGCAATGGAATCTTCTCTGTGATACGGCACTTCGCCGTGTTCTTCATCTGAAGCGTCTCAAGATGTGCTGTCTTATAGCTCGTGTCAACTTCCTTTGTCGTGGAATAAGCATCACAAAGCAAATGCACCTTCTCCTCAAGATACAGCTTCATATCCAGCTCCACGACTGCATCCACATGAAAAATACGGTTTTCTCCGTCCTCGTCTGGATGAATGCTGACATCCTTTTTGATCAGAACGGGTTCGACAGATGGAATCATCTCTGGACGGCACCCGGCAAGCGGCAGCTCCCCGGTAAAGGCGATCGTCTTTTCCATCCACTGCATCGGAAGCTGTTCCTGTCCGGCCTCGTAGATCACAAATAGCTGTGCCTCAGCCTGAATGAGCATTTTGTCCTCCTGCACCTGATACTCCATGCTCCGAAGACTGAGTGATTTCCATAGAAGCGACTGCGCGAGTGGCTTCCCCGGAACGATGACCACATCATCCTCCATGCGAAACGTATCCTTCTTTTGCAGCTGCAGCGACACAACTTCCATGTCTTTTCCGAGCACCGCAATATCCTCGCTGCCCGAAAGCGACCGCGCTGCCTCCTCAAGATGCGCCGAAGCCGCAAAAAGCTCCAATCCCAGCACAGCGCTGATATGAAGCTTTCTCGAATTGACCACACGGAGGCTGATGTCCTCCACCTTTGTGCGACACCGAACATAGTCGCCGGGTTCAAGACTAGGATACCCTACGCTCTCCTCAAATTCGAGCGCACCGGACAAATTTTTCATCCGACCGGAGCCCTCCACGGCATACAAAATCTCAAAGTCCAACCGTCCCTTCACGATCACCTTTTCCGAAAGCTGGCGCAGCTCTTCCATCACGGCATCTGCCTGCTTTAACAACACGCTGCCCACATCTGGCTTTGCGTCTGGAATATTGAAATCCTCATCAAATGTAATCTGCGCCCCCACTGTATTCCTACTCCTGCTCATATGTATCTGTTTTTTTTGAAGCTCTAACATAATCGCCTCCATATGCTGATATTGGGCTTTGCCGCTTTCAGTCGGTTTTGACCTGACCGACTGGCCCTATTACCAGTATATGAAGGCGATCTTCTTTTTATGATACGCACCAAGCTTATATAATAGACAGCATACAAAGATAGACGGCGGTTCCCGCTACAATGCCAAGCAGTGTGTTGTGTTTCCATTTATAGCTGAGTGCCGTGGCGAGCACGCCTGCTGCCTGCGCAATTCCAGTGTATCCCGGATCGGTTGTGGAATCTTTTAAGCAATATACAATAAGTACTGCCATAATGAGCGGCGGCAATGCCTTTCCGAGTCGGTCAAGCCATGCAGGCATAGTGCGCGTTCCGCGAAAGACAAAAAATGGAAATGCACGCAGTCCAAATGTAATAACTGCACACATGATGATAATCAACAAAATCTCAATTGGCGCTCTCATCGCGTACCTCCTCCTTTGTCTCTTTTCGCTGCCACAAAAGCAGAATGCCAGATGCAATAATCAGTGCTGGCAAAATAAAATTGCTCTTTCCAAAGAGAAGCAGACAAATGACACCTGTTCCAACTCCAATCAATGCCGGTGCATGGCTCTTTGCATGCTCCCACTGATCAATAAAAATAATGACAAACAATGCCGTCATGCAAAAATCAATGCCATCTGGAATCTGGCCAAACAGCTGACCGAGTATGCTGCCAAGTACCGTTCCCACCATCCAATAAATTCGTGAAAACAATGCGACAAAAAACATCACCTGCTTGCGGTTTGGATCCTCTGGCGAAAGCGTACAGTTTACTGCATAGGTCTCATCCGTCATCGTGTGAATCATGTACCATTTTGCTTTGCCCATCTTCTTAAACTCTTCCAGAAACGTCAGACTGTAAAAGCTTTGGCGGCTGTTCATGAGAAGCGCTGTCAGTGCAATCGTGACAATGGATGCGCCACTGCTTAGAAATGTGATTAACACAAACTGAAATGCACCCGTATACACGGTAAGACTCGTAAATAGTGCGTAATACCAGGCAAATCCTGCCTTTTGCATCAAAAGACCATATCCAAATGCAACGCATATGTAGCTAAAAAAAATAGGAAGCGACTTGACCAGCGCTTCCCGTATACTGTTTTTCATACTGTTTTTCATTTCTTGTGCCATGCCTTTCCTTTTTCTTTTCGGGGATCGAATACGATAGTCCCTTTTATGATACCGACCAGAATGCATTTTGTCCAGTCTGAAAACAGAATAGCTTGTTATAGGTTTTCCCTATTTTGTTTTTTTAATTTGGAGACAATCATTTTTTTCGCATTGAAAGAGGCAGCCGGTTTTCACCTGCTGCCTCGTACTATTTTTGACTCTGTTCTATCTTATTCTGTTTTATTTCTGCTCTTCTTCGCCAGACGCAGTTTCATCGGTCTGCACTGGTGCATTCTGCGCATCTGTGCTTTTTGTTGCACTTACACTGTCAGTACTGTTTATACTATCTGTACTGTCTGTAGCAGTTACACCATTTGTATCCGTTGTGCTTTCCTGTGTCTCTCTGGATGCAAACATCTCTCTGGAGAAGACCTGTGTATCAGCCGGCTGCTGATCCTGCTGGGTCATAACGATATGAACCTGCTCGCCCTCTTCTGCTTCCTGTGCCTCTAACTCACGCTTTGCCTCTGCAACTACGGAATCATTGTTTGCCTCGTCTTCCTTCGGGATGTACTTATCAAAAATGACAACTAAGAAGTAAGACTGTAAGAATGCAATCAGACCATAGCTTAATAAGATCAATGGTGGGAAGAACAGACATCCCACGATAACAGCTACTGCAATAACAATCATTGCCAGACTGCGGAAGATATGCTTTACACCGATGAACAGTGCATTTCTGAGTGTGAAGCGAATCTTATTGTAAAACTTTGCCTGAAGCGGATATACATAAACAAGTGTGATCAGATACAGTAAGAAGATTCCAAGGAAGATGATTCCGAGGATACGGCTGATCTGTGTGCCCATCATGAAGTATGCATAAATATCATACAGGAAGAATACTAACAGAAATGTCATGATGATACCGATGATGCTTCCCTGCTTGAAGTTTTCCTTAAAGGACTTGAAGAAGCTTCGAACCGTATACGACTCCTCATCCCTTACAAGTTTCAGTGTTACGTAATACACCGCTGTCGATGCTGGTCCAATCGTAATGATCGGGATACAGCAGACGGCCCACAAAAGTGTCAGGATAAACACGTCTACGAGTTTTCCCATGAATCGCCAAATTGGATTGTCAAGATTAAACAAGCTTCCCATTATAAGTACCTCTATTCCTTTTTCACATATTGCGCTGTCAACATAACAGTCGCTCCCGGACGGCATGCTTTGAGATTTATTTGCCGCTCATAGATTTTATTATATATGAGGATGCCTAAAAATGCAAATAAATGATGCAGATTTTATGATTATTTTATACTAATCATACTATTTTCATTTCCATATCGACAAAACTGTGTTACACTAGTGGTATATTACTACATTTCTTATAGAACAGAAAGGCATGGATTGAAATATGAGAATCGAAGCAGATGACCCAAGCAAGAAACAACCCCAAAAGGAGGAATTTACCCCTGTAAAAGACGAGAAGCACAGCATCAAATCGGAAATTGCCAAGATGAAAGCGATGGGCTTTAAAGATGGATGGGAATATTTCTGGAGCTACTACAAGGTTCCAGTCTTTATCATCATTGGTGTGATTGCAATCGTAGTCAGTATCACCACCTCAGTAATCAAAAATAGCCGCCCATTCGTCGTTCAAGTTCACGTTTACAACAACTATTTAGCGGACGATGCCGATGTCGATTCCTTGGAAGAAGAATTTACCGATTATGTAGGCTTGAACTTGAAGGAGTATCAGATCAACTTTGACCTTACAGAGTATCTTGATTTAAATGGTTCCGATGAAAATTCCTACACAGCAATGATGAAGGTCATGGCAATGGCTGCCGCACACGATCTGGATGTACTCGGTGGCAACACCGCATTTGTAAACTACTACGGTGTAGGCGAAGAGGACAATACTTTATTTGCCGATCTGGAAGAGACGCTTCCACCTGCATTCTTCCAGTATTTAAAGGAACAGGATCGTATTCTTTACTTAAACCGTACCGATGAATCTGGCAAGGTACTTGGTCAATATGCAGCAGCAATCGAGGTCAGCGATACCCGTATTGTAAATAAGAATTACCTGCAGATCACACCATGTTACCTTGGTGTTGCATGCAATACTTCCAGACTAGAAAATTCAATCGAATTCCTTGAGTGGATTTTTGATTACCAATAAGAATCGATCAATAAGAAATCGCTTGTCAGCCACTGGCTTACTTCTACTAAGACAAAAAAGACCCCGCACATATTGTGTGGAGTCTTTTTTTTGCCATTATAGTAAATTACAGCTCTACAGTGATCTTGTTCAGCTCCCAGATCTCATCAACATACTGCTGAATGGTACGGTCAGAGGTGAACTTTCCGCTGCATGCGGTGTTCATCATAACGATGTGTGCCCATCTTGTCTGATCCTGGTACAGCTCATTGATCTTCATGTGTGCCTCATGATAGGACATGAAATCCTTGAGGATGAAGTAGGTATCTGCACGGTCGCTGCTGTAGGTATTAAGCAGAGAATTGTAGATATCGCGGAACAGCTCCGGATCCTGTGGTGAATAGAAACCATTGATAAGCTGCATAAGAACCTGACGAATCTCCTGATTCTCATTGAAGATCTGCATTGGATCATAACCGCCATTGTTCTCGTAGTTGATAACTTCCTGTGCAGTCAGACCAAAGATAACTGCGTTATCCTTGCCAACCTCCTCGAGAATCTCTACGTTTGCACCGTCAAGAGTACCACAGGTAATTGCACCGTTTAACATAAACTTCATGTTACCAGTACCAGATGCCTCCTTAGATGCAGTAGAAATCTGCTCTGAAACATCAGCTGCTGCAAAGATGATCTCTGCGTTGGATACACGGTAGTTCTCGATGAAGACAACCTTGATCTTTCCGTTGATGGACTTATCGTTGTTGATGACATCAGCTACTGAATTGATCAGCTTGATGGTCAGCTTTGCACGGCGATATCCGGCAGCTGCCTTTGCACCAAAGATGAAGGTATGTGGATAATACTCCATATCTGGATGCAGCTTCAGTTCATTGTAAAGATACATAACATGAAGAATATTCATCAGCTGTCTCTTATACTCATGCAGACGCTTTACCTGTACATCGAAGATGGAACGTGGATCTACGTCGATTCCGTTGTGTTCCTTGATATACTTTGCAAGACGAACCTTGTTCTGATACTTGATGTTCATGAACTCCTGCTGGCTCTTTGGATCGTCTACGAACAGCTTCAGCTTTGAGATCTGCGGCAGATCGGTGATCCATGCATCACTGATCTTATCGGTTACCCAATTTGCGAGCAGTGGATTTGCATGAAGCAGGAAACGTCTCTGTGTGATACCATTTGTCTTGTTGTTAAACTTCTCTGGCATCATCTGATAGAAGTCCTTTAACTCCTGCTTCTCAAGAATCTCGGTATGCAGCTTTGCAACACCGTTTACAGAGTAGGAACCTACGATTGCTAAATGAGCCATGCGAACCTGACCGTCATAGATGATTGCCATCTTTGCGACCTTCTCATGGTTTCCTGGGTAGGTAGCCTCGATCTCCTCTACGAAGCGGCGGTTGATCTCCTCTACGATTCCGTAGATACGCGGAAGCAGACGTGAGAACAGCTCGATTGGCCACTTCTCAAGAGCCTCTGCCATGATGGTGTGGTTGGTGTAAGCACAGCACTTGGTTGTGATTTCCCATGCAGCCTCCCATGTCAGATTCTCCTCATCCATAAGGATACGCATAAGCTCTGCTACTGCCATGGACGGATGGGTATCATTCATCTGGAATGCAACCTTCTCGTACATCTTTGTAACATCGCCATTATGAGCCTTCTTATATTTATTTACAGCTGTCTGTAAGGAAGCTGAAATGAAGAAGTACTGCTGCTTTAAACGCAGCTCCTTTCCTGCATAGTGGTTATCGTTCGGGTAAAGTACCTCTACGATATTCTTTGCCAGGTTCTCCTGCTCAACTGCCTTCTGATAATCACCCTTATCGAAAGAGTCTAAGTTGAAGGTATTGATCGGCTCTGCGTCCCAAATACGAAGGGTATTTACAACGTTGTTGCCATAGCCTACGACTGGCAGATCATACGGAACGGCACGAACGGACTGGTATCCTGCCTGTCCGAAATGCTCTCTTCCGGTCTCATCCTTGGTTACGGTTACGTAGCCGCCGAACTTAACCTCGCATGCGTACTCTGCACGACGAATCTCGAATGGATAACCATCCTTTAACCAGTTATCCGGAACTTCCTTTTGATAACCATCTTCGATCTTCTGTGCAAACATACCATACTTATAACGGATTCCGCAACCGTATGCCGGATAGCCAAGGGTTGCAAGGGAATCTAAGAAGCATGCTGCCAGACGGCCAAGACCGCCGTTTCCGAGTGCCGGATCCGGCTCCTGGTCCTCGATCGTGTTCAGATCAAAGCCGAGCTCGTCAAGAACTTCCTTTACCTCATCCTGCGCACACAAATTTAAAATGTTGTTTCCAAGGGCACGTCCCATCAGAAACTCCATGGAAAGATAATACAGCGTCTTTGCGTCGGTGCGCTCGATTTCCTTGTGGGTTGCGATCCACTGATCGATGATATCATCCTTGAGCGCATAAGATACTGCCTGGAATACCTGCTGAGGGGTTGCCTCGTCAATGGTTCTTCTGTACAGCGTCTTTACGTTGTAAATGATCTGCTTTTTCAGCTCAGCCTTATCAATCGTTTTTGCTTTCATTTCATCCTCCTTAGTTCTTATTCCTTGCTAACAGTGAGTACGACGGTCTCGCCGTTGATGCTCCACTCCTTGGTGTAGCCTTCGATCTCGCTGTCTGTCAGCTTATCGGCAAGTACATCTGCGCGAATCTCATCTGCATACTTGCTGAAGATGGACTCGATCTTTGCATTGTCCTTAAAGCCGACTGTGATGTGATCCGTTACCTCGAAGCCTGCTTCCTTACGCATCGTCTGGATCTTACTGATGATCTCTCTTACAAAGCCTTCCTCGAGAAGCTCTGGTGTCAGGTTGCAGTCTAATACAACGGTAACATCCTGATTGCTCTCGGTTACATAGCCTTCCTTCTGAGTCATATCGATCAACAGATCTTCCTCGGTAAGAACAACCTTCTCGCCATCAAAGTCAAAGGTAACAGAACCGTTTGCCTTTAACTCATCCATAGCGGCATTGCCGTCTACAGAAGAAAGGGCGGTGCGGATCTTTCCAAGAAGCTTTCCGTACTTCGGACCTACGGTACGAAGCTGCGGCTTAAAGGTGTAGGTAGTGAAGGAACGTACATCATCGGTAAATGTAACTGCCTTGACGTTTAACTCGTCTGCGATGATTGCCTTGAAGTAGTCATCCAGTGTAAACGGTGCCTTTACAAACATGTTTGCAAGTGGCTGACGGTTCTTCATATTTCCGCTGTTTCGGCATGCACGTCCGAGAACAACAACCTTCAGAACCAGATCCATATCAGCCTCAAGCTCCTTATCTACGTGTGCGGCATTTGCCTTTGGATAATCACACAGATGGATGCTCTCCGGTGCGGATGGATCTACCTTGACAACAATGTTCTGATAGATCTCCTCTGTCATAAACGGAATCATCGGCGCTGCTGCCTTTGCAATTTCAGTCAGACAGGTGTAAAGCGTCATATAGGCATTCACCTTATCCTGCTCCATTCCCTTTGCCCAGTAGCGCTCACGGCTGCGGCGCACATACCAGTTGCTCAAATCATCGACAAATTCCTGAAGTGCCTTTGCAGTCTCTGGAATCTTGTAGTTTTCCAGGCTGCTGTCGCATGTCTGAATCGTAGAGTTTAACTTAGAGAGGATCCACTTATCCATAACGGAAAGCTTCTCATAATCTAAGGTGTGCTCCATCGGGTTGAAGTTGTCGATGTTTGCATACAGTACATAGAAAGCGTAGGTGTTCCACAGGGTACCCATGAACTTACTGCGGCCTTCCTTTACTGCATCATCGTGGAAACGGTTTGGAAGCCACGGTGCGGAATTGGAGTAGAAGTACCAGCGAATTGCATCTGCTCCGTGCTGGCGCAGTGCATCCATTGGGTCAACAGCGTTGCCCTTGGATTTACTCATCTTCTGACCGTCTTTATCCTGAATATGGCCAAGAACGATAACGTTCTTATAAGGTGCTTTGTCAAACAAAAGAGTTGAAATTGCAAGCAGGGAATAGAACCATCCTCTTGTCTGGTCTACTGCCTCACTGATGAAGTCAGCCGGGAAATTCTTCTCGAAGACTTCCTTATTCTCAAATGGATAATGATACTGTGCAAATGGCATAGATCCTGAGTCAAACCAGCAGTCGATTACCTCCGGTACTCTTGTCATCGGCTTTCCACACTTCGGGCAGGTAACATGAACCTGATCGATAAATGGACGATGAAGCTCGATGTTCTCCGGGCAATCCGGTGACATCTTCTTTAACTCTTCCTTACTTCCGATAGCATGCATATGACCGCAAGAACACTGCCAAATATTCAGTGGTGTTCCCCAATAACGGTTACGGCTAAGACCCCAATCCTGTACATTGGTTAACCAGTCGCCGAAACGGCCCTTACCGATGCTCTCCGGAATCCAGTTGATCGTGTTGTTGTTTGCGATCAGCTTATCCTTTACAGCGGTCATCTTGATGAACCAGGACTCTCTTGCGTAGTAGATCAATGGAGTGTTACATCTCCAGCAGTGTGGATAGCTATGCTCAAACTTCGGTGCTGCAAACAGCTTGCCCTGTGCATCCAGATCCTTTAATACCTCTGGGTCTGCCTTCTTGACAAACAATCCTGCATACGGAGTTTCCTTTGTCATCTCACCCTTGCCGTCTACTAACTGAACGAATGGAAGATCATACTTTCTACCGACCTTGGCATCATCTTCACCAAATGCCGGTGCGATATGAACGATACCAGTACCATCGCTCATAGTAACATAGCTGTCACAAGTTACGAAGAAGCCCTTCTTGTTCTGCTTTGCAGCAACATCTGCGGCACACTGATACAGTGGCTCATACTCCTTGTACTCAAGATCCTTTCCAACATACTTTTCCAGAACCTCATAAGCCGGAGCATCCTCTGTCTTTAAGCGTCCTAATACGCTGTCAAGAAGTGCCTCTGCCATGTAGTAGGTGTAGCCGTCTGCTGCCTTTACCTTGCAGTAGGTGTCATCCGGGTTTACACAAAGTGCAACATTAGATGGCAGTGTCCACGGTGTGGTGGTCCATGCTAAGAAATAAGCATCCTCATCTTTTACCTTGAAACGCACGATTGCAGAACGCTCTTTCACATCCTTGTAACCCTGTGCAACCTCATGGCTAGACAGCGGAGTTCCACATCTTGGGCAATACGGAACGATCTTGAAGCCCTTGTAGAGCAGTCCCTTGTCCCAAATGGTCTTTAATGCCCACCACTCAGACTCGATGAAATCATCGTAGTAGGTAACATACGGATTTTCCATATCAGCCCAGAAACCAACGGTCTCGGAGAATTCCTCCCACATACCCTTGTATTTCCAAACGTTTGCCTTACAGCGCTCGATAAATGGCTCAACTCCGTACTGCTCGATCTGCTCTTTGCCGTCCAGACCCAGCTCCTTCTCTACTTCCAGCTCGACCGGAAGTCCGTGGGTATCCCAACCGGCCTTTCTCGGTACCTGATATCCTTTCATGGTTCTGTAACGAGGGATCATATCCTTGATCGCACGAGTTACCACATGACCAACGTGCGGCTTGCCGTTTGCTGTCGGCGGGCCGTCATAAAACATGTACTCAGGGCAGCCCTCTCTCTCCTCGATACTCTTCTCGAAGATGTGATGCTCTTTCCAGAATTTAGAAACTTCTTTCTCCCTCTCTACAAACTTTAAGTCTGTAGGAACCTTATTGTACAACATGTTTTTTTCTCCTTTCTCATACGCTACAGCGCGTATACCATCGCTGTATGATATATGGTTTCCGGTAACGTCGGAATGACGTCCTGACTTACTCCACTTTGGCTCTCCAATCTGGTTTCCCAATTGATTATTCCAATTTGTTTCAGCCGGCAACTCCGGAGTGATGTTCACCGTTCGCCTGCAGTATCCGCCTCTCATCTCTTACGGTTCGCTGTCCTGCTTTTTGCTCTGGCTACTGTCTCCATCAGCGTCTTTCATGCCGTGCGGATCCCCTATGAATCCTGACACCACGGCATACACGGTTAAGTATATCGGTTTTTGAAAGCCTTGTCAAGGAATGTGCCCAGAACACTTTTATTTTCGCGGTTTTCGTATATTTTTCCATTTTTTGGTTCATCCTTTAGACAACATGATAAGGAGGTTTTGATTTTGACGATGACTCACAGCAAAAAACTCACAATTTTCTTTTTGGCGTTTACAACACTTTTCACATGTATTCTGCATGTTTGCTTTTATCAGAAAAATAATCTGATGATTGGGCAAGGAAATCGTCTGCGTAATTTGATTCAAGATTCGACTACCGCTTCCTCTGATTTTTCTTCTGCACTTTCCTCAAAGCTGCTTCGCTTTCGTGTCCTTGCAAACAGCGATTCCACAACGGATCAAACTGACAAGAAACGCCTATGCGAAAAGCTGATTCCACTTTTCTCCCCTGCACTGTCAAACGTGCAGACAAAAGAGGAAGCGATCAATCTGGTACGTGAAAGTCTCCCCTTCTTAACAGCCTATTGCAACGATGTGCTTTCGAATGATATGTCTGCGTCCACTAAGCAATCTGTCACCTGCACAATCGGACCGCACCTATTTCCCTATAAAACATACGACGACTGCCAGTTTCCCGCTGGCATCTACGACACGTTTTTGGTTACAATTGGCGAAGGCCGCGGAAGTAACTGGTGGTGCCTTGCCTTTCCACCGCTTTGCTTTGCCGATGAAGCGTTTCTTGATGTTCCAGATTCCTCAAAGCAGACGCTTTTGCGTGTACTCGGTGCCGATCTTTTTGATGAAATCTGCGTCACAGAAGAGAACTCACACGCAAAAAAAGAACAGCCAAAGCTGACACTCGGACTGTTCTTTTGAATTTATTATAGTAGGTTTTTCAAAATATTTTCTTCCTGTTTTTCAATATGAAGACTGATCGCAGCTTTTGCACGCTCACATTCGCCTTTTATAATGGCATCGGTGATCTCTCTGTGCTCACGACGCAAATCCTCGCGCATATTCGCATCCTTAATGTACTCGAAACGATAGCGATACATCTGCTCTCTTAAGTTATTGAGCAGCATGTCAAGCTTTGGATTTTTGGTCGCCACATAAATTACTTTATGAAATTCTTCATCCTTCTGTGCAATCAGACGCAGATCGTTTCCTCTGCTCGCCGTGGCAAATGCCTCCTCTGCCTGTCGCAGTGCGATACGCTCCTGCGGTGTAATGCGGGCAATCGCAAGACAGACAGCCAGGCACTCCATGGCTTTTCGCACCTCAAGCACATCGCGCACGCTCTGCGCAGAGATCGTTGCCACTTGTGCACCTTTTCTTGGTGCCATCACAACAAGACCTTCCTGCTCCAATTTATGAATTGCCTCACGAACCGGGGTTCGGCTGACGCCTAGACGCTGTGCTAGTGCCACCTCAATCAGGCGCTCTCCCGGTTTTAGTTCTCCCTTTAGTATTTTCTGTCGGAGTGTTTCAAATACAACATCCCTAAGAGGAAGGTATTCATTAATCTGAAAATCCTCCATACGGTCCTCTCTTTCTTAGTAAATAGTAAAGAATTTTTTTCTGCAACATATGCAAAATAGATCAATATTTTTTATTTTTTTCAACATATGATGCGTCAGTAGTTACTGGTTACCAGCGATTTACCGGTGTCTCATCGCGCACGCAATACAGATCCGTCACATAGACAAGCGGAATCTGTCCCCAGTCTAACAGTGCCTCTTTTGCGCGAAGTGCCATCTCGTAATTATCAAATAAACCAAATACAGTTGGGCCACTTCCGCTCATCAGCGATACCATTGCACCATTTTCCATCAGGCGTTCTTTGATCTCACCGATAATCGGATAGGCCGGAATCGTGACACTCTCGAGCACATTTCCCATGTATGAAATCATACCGCGCAGATCCTGACGGCAGATCGCATCTGCCAACCCATAAATATCTGGGTGTTTGGTATTTTCATCCAAATGTAGGTTTTCATAGACAAATCGTGTGGAAACCGAGATCGCCGGCTTTGCGATGACAACATAGCATGGTGGGCAGGATGGTAATCTGGTAAGATCCTCTCCAATACCCTCTGCTAATGCGGTTCCTCTCATCAGGCAGTATGGCACGTCTGCACCAAGCTTTACGCCAAAATCCATTAACTCTTCCAATGTGTAATTCATATGAAAAATACGGTTCATCGCATATAATACGGCTGCCGCATCTGCACTGCCGCCTGCCATGCCGGCTGCTACCGGGATTCGCTTTTGCAGACTGATGCTGACGCCGCCTCTGATTGGCTGCTTGTCAATCATCAAACGAGCCGCCTTGTATGCGATGTTATTTTCATTTACTGGAAGAAAATGCAGGTTGCTGGAGATACGAATCTCCGGCTCGGGGATACGGTAAACCGTGACACGGTCAAACATGCGAATGGTCTGCATGATCATTCGCACCTCATGATATCCGTCCTCGCGTCTTCTGACAACGTCCAGACCAAGATTGATTTTTGCCATTGCTCTTAACTGCATTAAATCCATATTTTCTTATCACCCTTCTCAAACTTTGTACAGGCTTTTCTTGTTTGCTTCTGTTTTGTTTTGTATATGGCTTGTACTTTGTATACATTATTATAATCAAAAAAAGACTTCTTTGCAAGTCCTATTGCAAAAAAGTCTTTGAGGATGGCTCCCCGATCGATCAACGAAGGAGGCTTCGGCGAAGTGTTTGAAGTCCCGCTACAACGTTCGGCCTCGTAAATCACATTCGCCTCACCCGCCGTTTACGTTACGAATACTGTTTCCATATTACAAAGATTGACTTATCGTTTCGAGGAGCCCTTCCGGTGCATCCTCCATCTTACCGGCATCACACAGGGCGGCCATCTTCGGATCAAGCGGCAGGTAATCAATCACTGAAATACCGTGCTCGGCTGCTACCTTCTCAATACTGCTAGTTCCAAACAGGAAATGCTTCTTTCCACAGTCTGGACATACGAAGTAAGACATGTTTTCAACGATTCCGAGTACCGGAACATTCATCATTTCTGCCATCTTTACTGCCTTGGTTACGATCATGGATACCAACTCCTGAGGAGAGGTAACGATGACGATTCCGGCAAGCGGCAGGGACTGGAATACAGTCAGCGCAACATCACCTGTTCCCGGCGGCATATCAACAAACATATAATCGACATCGCCCCAGCAAACTTCAGTCCAAAACTGTGATACGGTTCCTGAAATGATCGGTCCTCTCCAGACAACTGGATCGGTCGCATCTTCCAGAAGAAGATTTAAGGACATTACCTTAATCCCCTTTTCCGTTACCTCTGGTAATAATCCATTGTCATCTGCTACGGCATGATCCTTTAAACCAAATGCGGTCGGAATGGATGGTCCTGTGATATCGGCATCCATAATCGCGGTTTTATAACCCTTACGATTCATTGCGACTGCAAGAAGGGAAGTTACCATAGACTTACCAACACCGCCCTTGCCACTGACAACGCCGATTACCTTCTTTACATGGCTGTGTGCATTTTCTTTTACCTGCATGCTCTGTGGCCCCTTAGCCGTATTCTGGCTGCATCCCTCGCAGGAGCTTTTTCCACAAGTGCCTTTGCTGCTGCATTCACTCATTTTAATTTCCTCTTTTCTACCTTGATCATTGTTTCAACTCACAGTCGGTACTCTCGTGGAGTCTGACATGTCGAAAATAGTTCGACTGTGACCTGCTTCCTGTCAGTGGGGATACCGATTTTTCTCCGCCCGCCACTGCCGTTATGTTTCCCAACTATTATATCAAACATTTCATAAATTGCAATGCTACTATTTTTCATAGCCACCATTCATGCGTTCCATGAACCGTATTGTATTATAATTGATAGCGTGCGTACTCACCGTCATCAAAGCTTTTCCAGATAAACAGACCATTTTCCAGCGTCATGTAGCCATTTTTGCTTCCGTTCTTTGGAATGGAAACAGAGCCTGGGTTAAAAAACAGACCACCATCGGTTGGCTCTGTGATCGGAATATGCGTATGCCCTGATAACACGACATCTTCTTTTCGAAGCGGCGGAAAGCTTTCGTCTTTTCGAAAATCCTTTCCATACACATGGCCATGTGTCAGGTAGATTACGCGATCCCCCTCTAGCATCCAGCTATAATCTGCCAAAATTGGAAACTGTAATAGCCACTGATCGACATCTGCGTCACAATTTCCTCTGACACAGAGAATGCGATCACTGATCGGATTTAACAGATCGCAAACGCGCTGCGGATCATACTCCTTTGGAAGTGCGTTTCGCGGACCATGGTACAGAATATCACCCAGCAGAATCATTCTGTCTGCCTTTTCGTTTTCATATGCTTCCATCAGGCGGCTGCACCAGTATGCAGAGCCGTGAATATCCGATGCAATTAATAACTTCATTATTCGTTTTCCTTTCTGCTTGAAATTTTCAGTAAATTTTCTTATAATATGATACCGAACTTATTATATCACATTATGAAGGGAGTTACACTATGCGCATCCGTACCTTTTTTGAAAAAGCGGCCGTCTGTATGCTGTCAACAGCAGTTTTTTTGTTACCGACCTACGCTTTTGGCGCTGATATACCGGCAGAATCCAGTTCCGTTGAAGCACAAGACACACAAAATGAAACAGAATCTGTATCAGAAACACAGGAAACGGTTTCCGAGGATCTCTATGGAGTTGAGGCTTATTCCAACCTTGAAGCAATTTACCAAAACTTCCCACAGCGAATCAATGAAGAAAAGAACCGTTCTGCGAACGTAGCCAATGCAGGACTGTGGATTCAATCTCAGCTTGAAAGCTACGGCTATGAAGTTTCCACTCAGGATTTCACCCATTTTGACTTTACCGGAACCAACTATTTTGTCACAAAGCCAGGCAATTCAGAGAAAACAATCGTGATCGGTGCGCACTATGACAGCATGCCGACTGCTGGTGTGGACGATAACGGCTCTGGTGTGTCTGTTCTTCTTGAGCTAGCTCATCGCTTCCATGATCTTGAAACACCATGTACACTCCAGTTTGTATTTTTTGATACCGAGGAGTATGGTGCCTATGCCGGCTCTAGCTGCTTTGTCTACACCTATCTGATTCCAAACAACTTACTTGACGATGTGCTTTGCTGCATCAACCTGGATTCCATTGGCGGTGGTGACCGGCTCTATGGATATGGCGGCGAATACAATGACGACGGTGAACTGACGCGCGATTGGGTCTATGATGAGGCAAATCTAATTGCCGATGACCTCGGTCTGGATCTGTATACACTACCTGAACAGGTCGAAGAATTTCAATCTCCAACAAGACTTCTCGGAAGTGACAGTTACTATTTTGCCAAGGAAGGCATTCCATATTTATATATGGAAGCAAGCCTATGGTGCAACGATGACGGCACCGGCGGCAATGATGAAACTCATCTGACCTGTCATTATCAGACAGCTAACGAAGTATTTGCTTCCACAGGCGGACAAATCATGCATACAGAATTTGATGATCTCAACCGCTTAAATGAACTTCTTCCGGGCCGTGTTCAGAAAAATCTGCATGATGCAAGCGCAATCGTGACCGGAATGCTTCTTGACATCTCGCCAAACACAGAAGCTGGCATCACCGCCGGTAAGGCTGCGGCAAGTGCTGCTACACAGAAAGAAACTGAATCTGGTGAATCTCTTGAATCCAACTCGAATACCGATGCTTCTGTCGAAGACAGCTCTCTTGAAGATGAATCCTTTGAAGACAACAGCGCAGCCGCTTCTCTCGACGAGCAAAACGAAAGCGCAGCGCCAGTCATCGAGAGCGATCACAAATTTATGACCGGACTGTTTGCTGCCGCTGCGATTGTCTTGATCTTATTTGTTGTCTTTCTCTTGACTGCTGCTCTTACCGCAAACAGCAGACGCCGCAAGCGTATCCGCCGTTTTGGAGAGAACTATAAAAAGAGGAAATCGTAAACTCATTTTTTAAGGGCACCTGCCAAGCTACTTAAAGTAATTTGGTTAGGTGCCATTTTCACAACCTTTCGGACCGCACTACACTTTCGGGTTGCACTCCCACATCACTTTCCGTACACTTTCACCTGTGACAGCGCCGGGAACGGAGATGGATCATCCGCCTTGATCAGTTCCTCGAGCTGCACCCAGCGAACCTTCTTCGGCGGGAACGTAAACTCCTGTCCCTCATCCGTCTTCACAAGATCACACACCATCGTCGTATCATCCGAGAAGTGAACCGTTGCCTGCGTCCACCATGCATCATGTGGGAAGTCCGCACGTGTATAAATCTCAATGCGATCCGTGGTCACTTCTCTTCCGAAATCGATGCAAATCGTCGCCTTCGGATTCTGGTTAATGCCCCAGGAACCATATGGCCAGTAGCCATGCGAGTGGTTTGCAGTCACACCATCAATCGCGTTGCGTGCGGCAAAAACCGATTCCCCGCGCGTCTCCACGTTTGCGGTCGCATGCGGGTAGCAGTTGGTATCACCGTGCTGATCCATTACATTGACAGCCAGATTGCGGTACGCCTCATGCTCCCACTCTCTTGCCTTTCGCGCCGTAATCAGATGACTCTCGCCAGAAAAAATCTTCGGAGAATAGCACACCTTCTTTTCCCCAAACGGAATCTCATAGGAAACCTCTCCTGTCACATAGACAAGTGCCTCACCTAGCGCATCATCCGCTTGAAATACATAAAATGCTGGTGTTTCATCCACCTTGAATACAATGCGGTCGCCTTCCTCATAGATGTGGGACAGCGGTAAATTTACCTCCTTTGCCCCAGACGCCTCTGCAATAACGCTTCCATCGTTCTTTACTGCCTGTACTGTAATCATAACTGATTTACCCATACCTCCATCTCGCCCTCACCGCGGTTTGCCCACGCATAGTAAGGGATCAAACGAAGTTCCTTTTCCTCATATACTGGCTTCTGCCATGTCTGATACAATCCACTCTCCACGGTAACTGGCTTCTTTGCCTTTGCGTTCACGCGAAGCATTACCATCGGGAAGCCAAGCTCATTTGTCTCTTCCTCAGTAAAGACGGCATCTGGCTTGATGCGAACAAGTGGAAGTCCCTTGCCATTATCAGCCTCTTCCAAACAATAGACAACAGGACCTCTCATAACGGCAACCTTGCCCTCGTCCTGACGAACTCTGCTGTCTGCCTGAAGCACCTTTACCTTCATTGCAAAGCGAAGCTTTAACAAATCTTCCTTCTTCCACTCGCCTGTTACGTACAGATAACCAGCTTCCATGCGGCACTCCTTGCCAACAGCGCCTTCCAGCTCAAAGTCCTCACCACACCAGCCAGGAATACGAAGCGCTACGGTCATCGTTACCGGCTGCTCACTCTCTACCTTAAGGGTAACATCGCCATTCCACGGGAAGCCAGAGGTGATCACAACATTTGCCTTCTGTCCATTTACTTCCTTCTCAATGGTACCACCTGCATACAGATGTACCCACAATGTATCCTCATTTTCAGTGTACGCATAGGAACCAATGGAGCTGAGCAGACGCGCTAAGTTTGGCGGACAGCAAGCACAGCCAAACCACTTCTGACGAACCGGCTTTACATGCTGCTTGCCTGGATCCTCGTGACAGCTTCTCGGATTGACAGAAAGCGGATTGACATAGAAGAAACTCTTTCCATCGAGTGCCATACCGCTCAGTACACCATTGTGAAGTGCAAGCTCCATGACATCGGCATACTTGGAATCTGGCTTCATCTCAAGCATACGACGTGCAAAGAAAACAAGACCGATGGATGCACAAGTCTCTGCATAGTTTGTATCATTTGGCATATCATAATCAAATGTAAATGCTTCACCGTGATGAGTCTGTCCAATTCCACCTGTCACGTACATCTGTTTTGTCGTGATGTTGTTCCACAGATTCTCACAAGCCTGATACAGTGACTCATCGCCTGTCAGTCTGGCAACATCTGCCATACCAGAATACAAATAAACGGCGCGAACAGCATGACCTGTTGCTACAGTCTGCTCTCTTACCGGCAGATGTGCCTGATAATACTGATAGCGGATCTTGGTTTTCTTTTCTCTCTCCGGTACATTGCCCTCACTGTCAAAATAGTACGGCTGTGTACCTCTCTGGTTGACAAAATATTCGGCCAGTTTCTTATACTTCTCCTCACCAGTTACCTCATACAGACGAACCAGTGCCATCTCTGCGATCTCATGACCTGGATAGCCCTTGCACTTGCCTTCCTCTGTTCCAAAATAGGAAGCAATAAAATCAGCAAAACGCATCGCAGCCTTTAACAGCTTGTCCTTACCAGTTGCCTGATAGTACGCAACTGCACCTTCTGTCAGATGACCAAAGCAGTACAGTTCATGATGATCCTTCAAATTGGTAAACATCTTATCCATACCGTTGATGATGTAATAGGTATCCAGATAACCATTTTCTAACTGCGCAGCACACACGATGTCGATTGCACCATCTGCAATTTTCTCAAGCTCTGGATCTGGGTGCTGAGTAAGTGAATAGGCAACAGCCTCAATCCACTTGGAAAAATCACTGTCCTGGAAGACAAAACCGTAGAACTTGTCATCATCCGGGTGTCTTGGATCATCTGGAAGCGCCTCGAAGCCGCGGAATGTGTAAACCGGCTCCTGATAGCTTGCGCCCTGCTGTCTCTTTTCCTTGTTCATCTTACCTGCTACCTTGAAATTATGCATACAATAGCTCGGTGCTGCCTCTGGTACTCGGTCATTTAAGGTCTCCCACTGATATGGGATTACTTCCTTTCTTACGAGTTCCATCTCTGGCTTCCAGAATCCATCCTCTAACTGGATCCGCTTTAAGCTGATCGGTTTGCTGAATTTCTTGCTGTCCATTTTCAATATCCTCCCTTTCTGAATCCAAAATTTTTTATTCCAGTCCCGCCTTATGACGCGCCTCATGAACCTGCGCAGCCTGCTCGGCCTGTAACTGAAACATATAATCTAAGTTAAAATTCGCATTGCCATTGCCGATGTTACTTGATTCGGCAATCGCTCTGGAATAGTTACTCCACGGATACGTTGTAATGATATCAAAATAATCGGTGACACGGACTCCGCCAAGGCGATAGTCCGTCACTAGCGTTTCCATATTAAAATCAACGATTCTTGCTCCCTTGAAATCCTTCTTGATCGTAACCTTCGCCATGCCGCCAAGAAGCGTTGCTTCTTTTCGCTGCAAAGATTGGAAGTTCCCAAGTGAGTAGTAAATCAGCATTTTTCCGCCATCCGGACGGTCTATGTAATCAATTGGTTCTACAACATGCGGGTGCGTTCCAATCACTAGATCAACACCTTGTGCTGCCAGAAAAGCCACCTGTTCCTTCTGTGAATCATCAATACCTAAATTATACTCGGTTCCCCAGTGCGGAAATACAATAACAAAATCAGAGGCTTCCTTTGTGCGCTGAATCAGCGTTGCCAAGCGATCATAATCAAGCATATCAACAAGATACTGACCGTCCGCATCATAATCACCTCTGCAATTTAAAATAGCGGTATAGTTGATCATACCAATGCGAATGCCATTTTTCTCGATGACATGAATCTCATCCCTCGTCTCCCAGCTGTCATGAATGCCAAGAAGTGTCAGCTGTGGATAATTGGTTCGAAAAAAATGAACCATATATAGGCTGCCAACTTTTCCAATATCAAGGACATGATTGGTTGCTGCAAGTACAACATCAAATCCCGCATTTGCGATGGCCGCCGCTACCTCTGTACGGACATTAAAGCACGGATAATCACGGATGCCCCACTCGTCACCGCCGATGACACACTCCTGATTGATCACTGCCAGATCGGCTGCCTGTACGATATCCTTTACATACGCAAAATTATAATCGTAATTGTAGCTGCCATCTGGCTGAAGTCCACTCATCGATACATCATAGTGCATCAGATTATCCCCTACCGCGACCAAGCTTACATAGGATGGTTCTTCGGACTTAACATCTCCGATCACCACACTATGCGCTGGTGTCGCAGCGGATGTACGGTCTGCATCTGCCAGCTTCGTGGCATCTGCTTCTGATGTACTTTCTGTTTCTTCTTCGCTGCTTTCCTCTTCGGTGCTACCTACTTCCATACTACTTTCTTCCGTATCATTTTCTGTTTCTTCTATCTCCGACTGTGATTCCTTTCGATATGCATGTGCCCACTTTGAATCCTCACTTACACTTTCAAGAATCTGCGGAAGCTGCGCATTTTCTTCATGCATTTTTGTGTGATAGAGTCGATCCATAAAGAAAATAATTCCTCCCACACCGACTACAATTACAACTGCTACAATGAGCCACGAAGTTACCAGCCACTGAAAACGGGCCTTCTTTCGTTTTTCTCTCTTACCTGCCACTTTTCTTTCCTGCTTATGAATACTTTCTAATTATAATTATAAAACAATACTTTTTCTTACAGACCAAACGCCTCTGCCATGCGGTCGTATTCCTCATCACTGATGACAACAACGCTTCCATGGCGCTTCATGGTTTTGCCCATATCAAACTCGGAATCGTCAAGTGGCTTAAAATCCATCGTCTTTAGGTTGTCGCAGACAAGTGGAAGATAACCCTTATGAGTGGCAAAGCGGTCAATGATCAGACACCACTTCTTCTGCGCCTCCAAATAGTAGATTTCTGGTCCCTCTACACCGTAAATTGCTTCGAGATTTGGAACAGACACATCCTTAAAGGATTCCTTCTTTAAATCTGGTGCTGCATCGGTGCGGATGTTCTTTGTGGTCTCATCCTTCGAGAAACGATAATACATGCCATCATCGTATACCATGGTGGAATCGATAACATGATTTTCCTTCTCCAGATAAATCTCAGCCTTTGTAAACTCATGAAACTCTTTTGTCCTGGCTGCATAGATGCGCTGCTTTGGCTCTGCATCACCTGGCAGCTTTACCATGGATGCCCAGAATACAAGATAATTTCCCTGTTCTCTGTCATAGATTGCTTCCGGCGCCCATGCACATCCAGCCTGTGGCACTGCGACCTCAACTAACACCGGATCACTCCAATGGACAAGATCCTTTGACTCCATGATCGCTAACTTTCTACTGCCTGTGGTGACGGCTGCATCCCAGCCTTTTCCAGCTGCAATGCAAAGATCCGTTGCAATAATCACAAAGCCACTTCCATCTTCCTTGCGAATGAAAAACGGATCACGAAGCCCCTTTTCGCCAACCGTGGAACAAATGACTGGCTTTCCATCATGCAGATCATTCCAGTGTAATCCATCCTTACTCAGCGAAAAATAGATCTGCTCACCCTGCGGCTGCTCTCCGATAAAATGCGTAAATAAGTATGCCATATTTTACCCATACCCTTTCTTGTTTGTTTTCCTGCCTACATCCTATTTCTATCCATCTTGCATGCGTTTGTGACTTATATTTTATTGTTTTTTTCTATGCTTTTTGATATTTTTCAGCAGGATATACTCTTTTGCAAGTATAGCACAGTTTCCAAAATGATACAATTCCTTTCCGCTCTTTTCATTCTTTTTACTTAAATAAACAGAATGTTTTATTAGAATAATTTATTGACTATCTTCTTTCCAAAATGGCAGAAGTATGCTACACTGAAAGCAGTCTTACAAAACAGGCGAAGATTCTTTCGTCTGGGAATGAAAGGAGTTTTTTTACCATGTTTCAACAGTTGCTTGGGGAGTCTGCCAGCCCCGTCATTGCCTTTATCGGCATACTGGCCGCATTCTTTTTTACCTGCGTGTCACTTGCAAAAGGCAGTACCCATCTTCCAAAGGATCAGGGGCGTGAATTTGCCGTAGGAGGCGCACTTTCCGCTGGAAAACCGCGCGGTGCCGGACTGATTTTCGTACTCGTCTTTGCCGTTGCCGCCGTACTATTTGCCCATGTAGACCCGGAGATGATTATCTATCTTCTTCTTTTGATCTGCTGCATGATGACCGGTTATCTTGATGATGCCGCAAAGACCTCATGGGGACGCTTAAAAAAAGGAATTCTCGATTTTCTGGTTGCACTTTTAGTAACCTTTACCTATCTGCATTTCAATGGAAATCAGGTAACACTTGCGATGACCGGCACTTCATTTTCTATCCCAGTTCCGGTATTTGCGATTCTTTCCATCGCACTGATCTGGATTTCCATCAATGTTACGAACTGTGCAGACGGTGTAGATGGTCTTTCTGGAACACTGACAATCATCACGATCATGACCTTCTATTTTGCAAATCAAGTTTTGGGTCGCACCAGTGATTTTGATTACCTAAGCTTGATGTTTGTTGTCTGCCTGCTCGGCTATCTATGGTTCAATGCCACCCCAAGTAAGATGTTAATGGGTGATGCCGGTTCCCGTGCAATGGGACTTTTCATCGCAATCGCAGCACTTAAATGTGGCGACCCATTCCTCTACATCCCGGCAGCACTTGTGCTGATCATTGATGGCGGTCTCGGTCTTGTAAAGCTGACATTGATCAAGGTTGCTCACGTTTATATCTTAAAAAATGTGCGCACACCAATCCACGATTTTGTCCGCAAAACAAAAGGCTGGTCTAACACACAGACGGTTTTTCGTTTCGCGATCATTCAGATTATTCTGTCTGTAGCACTTGTTTATCTGATTATGTTATAAGAACTTTTCCAAATGAACTTCATATAGAAGATTTCTTATAGAAGATTTCTTATTTCATTTTATATTCTATTTTATTAGCACTTTTATTTTACTAATTCACTTTTGCGAAAGGAGATTTCGTTATGAAATTACCGAATTATTACGAAGATCCTCATACGCTCCATGTAGGCACCTGTGAGAACCGCAGCTACTACATTCCGTATGGCCCGGATCACGCAAGCCACGCTACTTTGCTATCCGGCGACTGGCGCTTTGACTACTATCCTTATCCAGAGGCTGTTCCAGCTGAGTTTATCAATCCGGATTTCGATGACTCCGCGATGGATACCATTCCGGTTCCGTCCTGCTGGCAGTGTCAGGGATATGATTATCATCAGTATACTAATGTAAATTATCCAATCCCGTTTGACCCGCCGTATGTTCCAAAGGAAAACGCAAGCGGCGCATACCGTACCACCTTTACCCTCTCTGATGAGGCAGCAAAGCAGCGTAACTTCTTATATTTTGAGGGCGTTGATTCTTGTTTCTATGTATGGGTAAATGGAAAGTTTGTCGGTTACAGCCAGGTTTCCCATTCCTCAAGTGAGTTTGAGATTTCCTCTTTTGTGCAGGAAGGCACCAACACACTGGCCGTTCTCGTATTAAAGTGGTGTGATGGAACGTATCTAGAAGATCAGGACAAGCTTCGTATGTCTGGTATTTTCCGTGATGTACTTCTTTTAACTCGTCCACAGTCCTTTGTTCGTGACTTTACCGTTCGCACCTCTTTAAAGGATGGTGGTGCTGGCATGGTAAGCGTTTCTGTTGAGACTGAGGGCGATGTTGTTCCTACTCTTACGCTGTGTGATGCCGATGGAAACTTTGTTGGCGAGGCTGTTGTCAACAATGGCATCTATGAGTTTACCGTTTCCGATGCAAAGCTGTGGACTGCTGAGACTCCATATCTGTACACACTGACAATTACCGCTGGCAATGAAGTGATCACACAGGCAGTCGGTATTCGTGAGGTTTCCATTAAGGACGGCATTGTTTACGTAAATGGTCAGAATTTAAAGTTCCGCGGAACCAACCGTCACGACTCTGATCCAGTTACCGGATACACCATCTCTAAGGAACAGGCAATCCGTGATCTGACTCTGATGAAGCAGTTTAACTTCAATGCAATCCGTACTAGCCATTATCCAAATGCACCGTGGTTCCCAGAGCTGTGCGACCGCTACGGCTTCTACATGATCGCTGAGTCTGATATTGAGATGCACGGATATTTGAGCACCTATCACAGTGACCGTGAGAACACACTGGGTCTTCTGGATGAGGGCGGTGTCTTTACTGAAGCCGTTTTAGACCGTGTTCAGAGAAATGTCATCCGCGACAAGAACCATCCAGCTGTTTTAATCTGGTCATTAGGTAATGAAGCTGGCTTTGGCTATGCATACCAGAACGCTGGACGTTGGGTAAAGGAGTATGACCCAACCCGTCTGACCCATTATGAGTCTTCTACATGGGATCACTCCAACCGTTTCGACAAGAGTATGCTCGACCTTTACAGCCGCATGTATGCTTCCACCGAGGATATTGACAACTACTTTGCTGAGGAAGGCCCGAAGAAGCCATTCATTCAGTGCGAGTTTGTTCACGCAATGGGTAACGGCCCTGGAGACATCGAAGACTACTATCAGCAGATCATGAAGTACGATGGCTTCTGCGGTGGCTTCGTTTGGGAGTGGTGTGACCACGCGGTTAATCAGGGTGTTGCTGAGAACGGCAAGACCATGTACGGCTATGGCGGTGATTTTGGCGAATATCCACATGATGGAAACTTCTGTATGGATGGACTTGTTTATCCAGACCGCACACCGCACACTGGCGTTTATGAGTGGAAGAATGTTGTTCGCCCGGTACGCGCAAGACTTGTTGATGCCCACAAGGTAACACTTGCCTTAAAGAACATGCTTGACTTTACCGATATGGCAGATGCTATTACTCTTTCCTATGAGTGTAAGGCTGACGGAGAGCTTCTTTGCTCTGGTGAAATTGCAGTTCCTTCTACTGCTCCGCACACTGAGTCTGAGGTTACCATTCCGGTTACTCTGCCAAAGACAGCTGCTGATTGCTACCTGAAGCTGACCTACTTCACCAAGACCGCTCACGAACTGGTACCTGCTGGTCATGAGGTTGGGTTCGATCAGTTCTTACTGTCTGAATCTGCAGTTCGCCGCTTAAACGCTGTTACTGATGAGGCTGTTGCTCCAACTGTTACCGAGGATGATCGTTTCCTGACAGTAAGCGGTGAGGGCTTCACCTATCAGTACGATACTTTCACTGGTATCTTCTCTTCCTTAGAGCGTGGCGAGGACACTGTTTCCATGGATTATAGCATCTTCCGTGCACCGACTGATAATGATCAGAATATCCGCCATGAGTGGGAGCGCGCAAATTATCATCACAGCCAGACACGCGCTTACACAACGAAGTATACCGTTGACGGTCAGACCGTTCAGATTACCAGTGATGTCAATCTGTGTGCCGTTACCGTTCAGTGGATTATGAAGTTTACTGTTGTATGGACCATTGACGGCACAGGTGCCATCACTTGCAAGATTGATGCAAAGCGCAATACCGAGATGCCGTATCTGCCAAGATTTGGTGTTGAGCTGATCCTTCCAAAGAGTTGGCAGCAGGTTTCCTATCTGGGCTATGGTCCGAAAGAGTGCTACATTGATAAGCACCACCTGGCATGGTTTGATGCATTCGAGTCTACCGTTGAGGACATGCATGAAGATTACATCAAACCGCAGGAGAATGGAAATCATTATCACTGCCGTAAGGCTTCTGTCGGAAATGGTACAAATGGCGTAACCGCACTGGCTGCAACGAGCTTTGATTTTTCTGTTTCCAACTATTCCGATTATGAGTTAGCCGCAAAGAAGCACAACTATGAGCTTGAGGCAAGTGATTTTGTTACGATGCACATTGATTACAAGAACAGTGGTGTTGGAAGCAATTCTTGTGGTCCGCAGCTGTTACCGCAGTATCGTATGGATGACAAGGAATTTGTTTGGGAGTACCAGTTAAAGTTCTGATGATAAGATGTGCTGCCCGGTAGGTTACGTTATCCGATAGGTTACGTTATCCGGTAGGTTATAAATGCTACCCGGTAGGTTTACGAATGGCGGCTCGACGATTGTTTTGTCGGCCTCTCTTTTCCGCAGGCACCTTTCACGTTACTTATTATCATACGTTACTTTGAAAGTCCTGCTACAACGTTCGGCCTCGTAAAAGCAACTCGTCTCACCGCCTAGGTAGGCTACGAGCATGCAGCTACAACTTTCCATAATATCATCTAACATAAAATGACCATATCAACAGAGAGTCTACTTCTCCGATGATATGGTCATTTTTCATTTAACGAAAGCTAAGTAGCAAATGAGGAGCTTATTTTGAACAGGTTGGTGTTTCGTCTTTTCCATATTCATCAAACTCATATCTCCTTGCATCCTGCAATTCCTTCTATTACGTAGGAGCCCACTGCTCCTGCTCCCACTATTGCAACGGTTTTGATTTCCATGCTTTTCTCCTTCGTTGTCTATCAGATCAAACAGAGTGTCATGTCCATAAACGTTGTATACCTCATGGGCATGGCAACCTCATAGAACAATCATATCATGGAACCACTTTTGTTACAAGTTTCTTTTTGTATATGAAAATCGCCATGCAATAAGCGTTTACACTCATCACACGACGATTTTTCTCTTTGGTATCTTGTAATCGTTTCTCTTTTGTAATATAGGGCAGTCTTTTGTATTTTGGTGTTACTTTTCTTTTGCAGGTATCCTCTTTGGTTCAAGTTTGGAAAAACGCTTTTTCTTTTGTATAAGTTATCTTTGGTACATTATAAACTTCTCTTTGGTATCTTTATAATTTCTCTTTCGTAATTACAAAATTGAAGTTTTTATGGGGTTATCCTTTGTTTCTTAGAAAACTTATCTTTCGTAGATGTCCTCTTTTGCATAGGCTATCTTTCGTAGATCGCATTGCCTTTTTCTCTTTGGTATATTCATCTTTTGTAGCTTACTGCCCTGCTTCGTCAAAAGATGATTCCTTTCGACAAAACTATCATAGCACACTTTTTACAGTTTGTCATTGAATTCATCGTTCAATCAGCAACTTTTTTATGACTTCTTCGATATAACCATTTCCCGCTATAATGTCAGACGGTGCCATAACGTTTGCATTATTGCCTTCCATATCAATCACGCGGCCGCCAGCTTCCTCGACAATAATCTTTCCTGCCGCGAAATCCCACGGCTTTAAATTTCGCTCGAAGTACGCCTCGACGCGGCCGCAGGCAACATATGCCAGATCAACAGATGCAGCTCCCATACGGCGAATGTCCACACAGCGGTCATAAATGCGACGGATTGCTGCAAAATTTTCCTCTGTGAGATCGCGGTGATACGGGCTGGTTCCCACGGTAATCAAGCTGTCTTCCAGTTTCTGTGCGTCACTTACATGAATCGGCTTTCCGTTGCAGAATGCACCTTTGCCCTTCTGTGCCCAGAAAACCTCCTCCAGAAACGGCTGATAGATCACGCCTAGCGTCACCTGCCCCTGTTCGCATAAGCCTAAAGACAATGCACTGTCCTTAAAGTCATGAATCAGGTTTGTTGTGCCGTCTACCGGATCGAGAATCCAGACTGCACCGTTAAAATCAATGTCGCTGTTGTCTTTTTCTTCACCCATAAACTGTATATCCGGCCAGCGCTTTGACAGCTCATTTCGCATATATTCCTGCACACGGATATCTACCTGTGTCACGAAATCCGCGCGGCCTTTCACTGTGACATGTTCTGCCTCTGTGTGATTGAAAAACATGGGCTTTACGCTTTTTACCAGCTCGATGAGTTCATTGATATCAATCTGCATCATTTATTCTATCCTTTCCTATTTCATTTCTTCCTGTTACTTTTTATCAGTTTGTTGTCTTTTATTTCCTGTACTTGTATCGGCGCTGCGCGTTTATTTTGTCACCTTTTGGGAGATTCTAAATATAGTTCACGGGGCATAACCTGAATTAGCGGTGAGACGAATTGCTTTTACGAGGCAAAACGTCGAACCGACCTGCCCGTGAACTCCATACCGCTAAACATACTGTACTTCTACGAAAGGAACCCACCCTATGAGACAAAACTTCATCCGCTGCGGCCTTGCTGGTCTTTTCATTGAAATCTTCTTCACCGGAATGGGCGCTCTTTTTGCGCACGACTACAGCATGACTGGCCATTCTTCTATTCTAATGTTTCCAATCTACGGCTCTGCTGCCCTGATTGGCCCGATCTGGCGCAAGCTTCGCAGCAAACCAATTGTACTGCGCGGCTTAATCTACACCATTTGCATTTATATTGCCGAATATGCATCGGGCTCATTTCTTCGCGCACTCGGCATCTGCCCGTGGGATTATACTGGCGATCCCACAAATGTCAACGGGCTGATTCGGCTCGACTTTGCACCATTTTGGTTTGTTGCAGGGCTTATTTTTGAGCGAATTGTCGTCTTAAATAACCTTAAATCTAAGCCACTTTCCTCTGACAAAACGGATCGTAAAGATGACGCCTCTTACACCCCAGTCTGCGAACATTCCGTACCAGACACCGATCGGTCCAGTCTTTACCACACGCATTAAAAAGATGGAAAGTGCGACACGGCACAGCCACATTGTCAGTGTTGCGGTAATCATCGAGAAACGCACATCACCTGCCGCACGAAGTCCGTTCGGTGGCGTAAAGGATGGCACCCAGAGAATCGGCTTTACAATGGTAATGGCAAGAATCATCTGCATACACATGGCGGTACTCTCTGCGCTCATACCTGCTAAAATTGTGACTGGTCTTGCTGCCAGATAAACAAGGATACAGCTTATAATCATCGCAATCTCTGCATAACCGGCAAGCTTCACTATGTAATATTTTGCCTCTTCCTGCCGCCCTGCACCGATGCTCTGACCAACAACGGTCATCAGTCCGATACCGATACCAACGGCCGCCATTCCATTTACATTCTCGAAGATGATCGTCATCGCCTGTGCTGCGATCGCTGCGGTTCCAAGTGAGGATACGGTAGACTGAATCGCAAGCTTACCAAACTGGAACATTCCATTTTCGATACCAGATGGAACACCGATCGCAAGAATCTTTACAATCAAATTGAAATCTGGGCGAATGGAGAAATAATTTGTAAGCTGAATCGCATAGCCCGGCTTTCGCAGTCCATAAAACACAACAAATGCGCACAGTGCTCGGGAGATCAGTGTAGAAACAGCGGCGCCTGCTGCACCCATCTGGAAAATAAAGATAAATAGCGTGTTACCGACAATGTTTGCCACGTTTGCAATCAGCGCAGTCTTCATTGTAAACTTTGAATTGCCACAGGCACGATAAAATGCAGCTCCTGCCTGAAACAATGCAATAAATGGATAGGAAAGCGCCGTGATCAAAAAGTAAACCTGTGCGTTGTCCATAACGGCATCTTCAACGCTTCCAAAAATCAAACGAAGTAATGGCTTGCGAAAGCCCACGCCAATAATCATAATAACAGAGGAAATCACCACTACCGTCAAAACAATCTGTCTGGCTGCTTCATTGCAGCCCTTCTCATCTTTTCGTCCCAAATATTGTGAGCATATGATTGCCGCACCTGCTGCCATCGCCGCAAATACCTGAAGTACCAGGTTGTTTATCGAATCTACAAGCGAAACGGCTGAAATCGCCTCTGCTCCGACACGGCTGACCATAAGCGTATCAACCATTCCCATCAAAGAGTTTAACATCTGCTCAATAATTAAGGGAATCAGCAGCATCCACAGCGCACGCCGCGGAAACAACAAATTCCCATAATCAATTTTACTCTTATCGTAAAAAATATTTTTCATACTGTTATCTGCCTCCTGTGGTTATCAAATTTATCGTAACACCACAAAGAAGAAATTACAAGACAGTTTTCTATTTCAAACACATCTTTCAAAGATTCTACAAATTTTTTGCAAATTGTACATCTTTCGATTTTCAGCCAACCTCTCTCTGAAGGATCTCAGTCAGTGCGTTCTGGCTGCTGGTATGACAGCGAACAATGCTGGCATTGCATTTTTCTGCCTCGGTCACTGCACAGTGAACCATTTTATGAGAAACCGTATTGGTAAATAGAATCACCAGATCTGGTCTTCCGATCTGACCACTCAAATTTGCAGACATCTGTGTAAACACCTTTGCCTTACATTTGAAATCCTTACATATTTTCTTATACTGACTTACCATGCGGTCATGTCCGCCTACAATAACAACACTCATGAAAACACTCCTTTCAAAATACAAATTGCTTTGATTTAAACGATAAACTCTATTGATAACTAATAACCTACTGTTCTTGTATGTTAGGCTTTTCTAACTTGTGTTAAGTTTACCTTATTTTGTTAGAAGCGTCAATGCTGTTATTGATTCTTTTTTCTCATTAATATACAATCTTCTGACAAACTTATATTTTCACTCCGTATTTTTGCATTTCATTCCACAAAATGGAATTTACACCTTTTTTCTGCTATTGTAGTGGTATAATAAATTTGTAACACATTGTTCTCATTCAGGACAACACGCTCTACATGATTCTGAGGGTTCATCAATTCCTCATAGTCAGTAGGGGTAAAGGGCTTATTATTTAACACCAATGGAGGCTCGTTACAAGTAGGTATTTATCGAACAAAGTGTTACAAAAAAGCTTGACCAGTACATTCGTCAGCGATCCACTTATTTTACATGCCATGACTGCAACAATTCAATCGGCATGACTCCTTTGCCATTGTATTTCACAATAGAGTGACCACTTACCATTGTCTCTCCTACACTAACGCTACAGTATAAAGAAAATTCTCGTCCCCACTGTCCCCAAAACTCTGTCTCAAGCAATGGATCATCCCCAAGATATTCTGTTGTTGACATATAATACTGCCAGTTTCCTCTTTCATAACCATCTGTCCAGTTTCCATCCCACTGCTGAGCCAGTATTTTTGCCACTTCGTTCTTTTGAGCCACAGTGTCATTAGTATCTTTCATATAATAGATTGCTTGATATAAATAATTAGAAATAGGAATAATTACTTCCTCGTCAGCCTGAATCTTCATATTTTGCATTAATAAATATGATGTTGCATTCAACTGTATATATTCTATCTGATCTATACCTGGCGCTAAAATAATATATCTGCTATCCTCATATATCGTATCAGGATTCTCTTCGTAGTAATAATATGGCATATTTTTTATTGCTGCTTCAATTTGTCCGCGGTCATTTCCATAAGAAAGTCCAAAAGGAATTTTACACCAGTCAATTGAAAAATCCTCATAATTTTGCTGAAAAATCTCTACAGTAAGTTTATTTTCTGTCGGATTAAGCACACACACAATACATTTTCCGAGACTCTCATCATACCAATAGTTCAACCAAAATCCACCATCTGTATATGGATACCCACTAGACTGATACAATTCTTTTCCTTCTTTTAAAAGTAACTGCGAAATTTGATCAGACAGCCGAGTACCTACTTCCATTAGCTCTCCAATACTCTCTACCTTACCATCCATTTGAAAGCTGATTTTCACGTTATCACTTACATCCTGTACCAATAAATATTCCATTGCTGATTGTATGCTAAAAATATCTTGATTCGTATTGGCCAACACAGGAACATCTACTAATAAAATCACTACTGTACATATCAAACTCGCTAATATTTCAACCCATTTTGTCATACTTTCACCCCCTACCAAACTCAAGTAAAATATCTTCCCACGTAAGGTTCTTAATTTCATCTGCAAATATACTATTACTTCTAATTAAAACTACCATTATAAATATACTCAATAATATTTTTTTCATATACACTTTTCCTCCTTCTCCAAATTCTAGCTTCACCCCGAAGTTTTGATAGTATTAATCCTCTCAAAACTTGTCATTTCTGCATATTATCTATAATCAAAATTATAACACACAATATTATCACATCTTTTTTATTGCACTATATCTTTTGTATTTATACGTTATCATAACATATAAATATTGTCAACATTTTTTATTAATATCACTATTTTATGTATAAATATCTGATTTTTCGATCACAAGCTTAATATATAATGATTAAAAAAACAGGTAATTAAATGTTTATTTAAACTTCTTCAAGCTCTCAATAAACCTATTGACAAGGTAGGTTAATAATGTTATAATTCCCGTAACTTGATTGCTTTACTTCGGTAGTGTAAAACAATCGAAAATAGGTGATTTTAAGGAGGATACTGCCATGATTTACACATCTGCTGACCAGCTGATCGGAAAGACCCCTCTGCTGGAACTAACTCACATTGAAAAGGAACTCGGCCTGCAGGCCAGACTGCTCGCTAAGCTTGAGTATTTTAACCCAGCCGGATCTGTAAAAGATCGTGTTGCTAAGGCTATGCTTGATGACGCTGAAGCGAAGGGAATTTTAAAGCCAGATACTGTAATCATTGAGCCAACTTCCGGAAACACTGGAATCGGTTTAGCAAGCGTTGCCGCAGCCAGAGGATATCGTCTGATCATCGTTATGCCTGATACGATGTCCATTGAGCGCCGTCAGCTGATGAAGGCATACGGTGCAGAGCTTGTTTTAAGTGATGGCTCCAAGGGCATGCCTGGTGCAATTGCAAAGGCCAATGAGCTTGCTAAGCTTTATCCAAACAGCTTTATCGCAGGTCAGTTCGTCAATCCAGCAAACCCAAAGGCACACTTTGAGACAACTGGCCCAGAGATCTACGAAGATACAGAGGGCGCTGTTGATGTGTTCGTTGCCGGTGTCGGCACAGGCGGTACCATCACAGGTGTTGGCCAGTACTTAAAGTCCAAGAAGCCATCCGTAAAGATCGTTGCCGTAGAGCCAGCATCCTCCGCTGTTCTTTCCACTGGAAATGCAGGTCCGCATAAGATTCAGGGTATCGGCGCAGGCTTTGTTCCTGAGGTACTCGACACCACCATTTACGATGAAATCATTACTGTATCAAATGATGATGCCTTTACGACCGGAAAGCACTTAGGAAAGAAAGAAGGTATTCTGACAGGAATCTCCTCTGGTGCTGCACTGTGGGCTGCCATTGAGGTTGCAAAGCGCCCAGAGTCAAAGGGCAAGACAATCGTTGTCCTGCTTCCAGATACCGGCGATCGCTATCTCTCCACACCACTGTTTACCGATCTGTAAGTTCAGTTTCCTTTTCACTTAAATAATTCAAGCAGCTTGTATATATGTCTATGCATATATGCAGGCTGTTTTTTATTTTGTTTACAAAACGAAAGCCGCCGTACCCAAATCAGGGTACGACGGCTTCATTTAAGGAAGATTTATACTATTTAGGAAAAAAGCTAAATTATTCAGCAGCCTTCTGAGCATCTGGAAGTCTTGTGGTATTTCCATCCTCAAATGCAGCCTTACGCTCTTCAGTGATATCTGCAAATCCTGCATCATTGAAATCATCGGTATACTGCTGATACTTCTCGTCAAACTCATCTGGTGAGCACATGGTAAGGGTATCACGAGCTTCCTTGTACAGCTCAACTAATGTCTGCTGATACTCAGAAGTGTTATCCATAGAAGATGCAAACAGGCAGTCTGCAACGGCATACTTGTCAGCGATTTCCTGTCTTGCATAGTAGAAGTCGATGATATCCTGAGTGAAATCCTGTGGCAGGTTGTGCGGTGTGGTTGCATAGATAACATCCTCGATGGTACCTGCTGCCTTCGATGCAGTCTCACAGCTCCAGTAGTCACCATTGCTGTTATAGCCCTGCTTGTAATCTCCATCATAATCTGCTACAGATACTGGCAGACCATCCTCGTTGTAATTGAAGTTCTCACCCTCAACACCATACTGCATAGTGAAGAGTACATCGTCGTTGCACAGCCACTCCAGATACATCCATGCTGCCTTTAACTCATCATCGGTTGCGGAAGAAGAGAAACCAACCATCATACCAAATGGGTTGTTGGAACGGTAAGCAGGAGTAACGGTAATTCCGTCGGATCCGGTATCATCCTCAGTAACAACTGGGTAAATAGCCAACTCTGCGTCCGGATTTGACTCATAGAAGGAAGTCAGTACCTGCATATCAGAACTGATATAGCAGCCATAGGAATACGCATCACCGTTGATGAAGTTTGCCTTTGCAGTCTCACCATCAATCAGATAATACTCTGGATCGGTAATACCAGAATTGAAATCTTCATTTGCTCTCTTTAACAAATTGTAGTTTGCATCCGTTCCAAGTGCCGGGATGTTGTAGTCACCGTACATAGCCCAGTCAAGCTCGTTAAATGGATACTCACGATATGCATGGTTCTGATCAGAGCCAAGACCTGTGATCATAGTACCACCGCCTGGATGCTCACAAAGACCAGCCTCCTGAATCTTCTTCATTGCATCAAGATACTCGTCACGCTTTGTTGGAACATGATCATAACCAACCTTCTTTAACCAGTCCATACGAACAAACGTCTGCCATGTATAGTTAATATTGTAATTCGGATTAGAAGCCAGTGCAAAATAAGTCTCATCACCGATTGTTGTGTAAGGAAGCTGTCCGTCTGCCTCCATACGTGCGTAGTAGTTTGGAGCGACCTCCTTGAATGCGTCCATATCAAAAGAAGTTAAATATCCATCATTTACCCATGTGGACAGCTTCGGATAATCGTACTCCATTAAGATTGTCGGCAGGTTCTGATCTGCTGCAAGCAGTGCATAGCTGGTCATAACATCCGTTCTTGTGATCGGAACATACTCAACGGTAATGTTGTACTTGTCACCAAAGTTTTCCTGAATCCACTGTGTCCAGTAGTTGTTTGTTACATCCGGAACACCCTCAACACCTCTGTCATAAACTGGAACTCGTAAGGTTACGTTCTCTGCGAATGGTTCCCAGTTGTCCTCTACCTGAGTCGATTCAGAAGACTCAGAAGCTCCATCAGAAGCGGCCTCACTATCAGCCTCACTGCCAGCCTCGGTAGCTACTTCTGTGCTTGCTTCCTCTGTGCTCGTCTCATCCGCCATAACCGGAAGAGCGCCAAATGCCATAATTCCTGCGAGGGAAATTGCTGCAAACTTTCTCATAATCAAATACTCCTTTCTCTTAAAGACGGTGTTCACGCCTCAGCCCGTCCTTACCTGATGCCTATATAGTAGACCGAATGGGCAAATGTTTCTACTCACTTTTTTATCGAATCTTTCGAATTATGACCTTTTAACTATATTGTGCAGTTTTATTCCTTGTTTTTATTATATTTTTCACAACTCAAACTTTTTATTTTCCATTTTACCTGCTATTTTTACCTCATCTTTTGCTGTTTTTTGTCTTTCTTGCAAAAAAAGACAGCCAACCGCCTTTTCGCGGCTGACTGCCAAATCATTGCGCTTTTGATTCTATTCTTGTGTTCTTAATTGCGTTTTTGATTCTATTTACTTCTGATTTTCTTCCTTCAGCAACGGCTTCATGCTGTCCATTGCAATCAACAGCGTGGATGTATTATGAAGCAGTGCAGAAGTGGTCGGCTGTAAGATACCTGCGATACCACCTGCGATTAATGCAGAGTTGAATCCAACGATTACTCGATAATTGCGGTAGATACGCTTCATCAGTCCCTTGGACAGTTTGCGAAGGGTTACGACCTCAAACAAATCCTCGGCTGCGATTGTAACGTCTGCGATCTCTCTTGCAAGCTCCGCTCCATCACTGATCGCAATGCCGACATCAGCTGCAGAAAGTGCCGGAGAATCGTTTACGCCGTCACCAACCATGATAACCTTGCGTCCTGCTGCCTTCTCCTGCTCAACAAAATTGGCTTTGTCCTCTGGCAATACCTCGGAGAAATACTGGTCAACGCCGACTCTTTTTGCAATCGCTCTTGCGGTACGATCACTATCACCTGTCATCATAACTACCTTGGAAATACCGCACTTCTTTAATGCGCGAATGGCATCGGCAGCCTCCGGGCGAAGCGGATCCTCGATACAAATGACAGCTGCTAACTCGCCCTCAATTGCCAGGTACAGATGAGAATACTCAAGTGGAAGATGCTCAAACAGTTCCTCCTTGCCCTCTGGAATGTGACATGCCTCATCCTCGAATACAAAGTGATGACTTCCGATAATGGTCTTTTTGCCCTCAAGCTGTGTGGAGATACCGTGTGCGACAATATACTCAACCTTCGAGTGCTTCTCCTCATGGTCAAGACCTCTCTTCTTTGCCGCATCGACAACTGCCTTTGCCATAGAATGAGGGAAATGCTCCTCTAAGCATGCAGCGGTACGAAGCAGTTCGTCCTCGGACTCGCCATTAAAGGAAATAACCTTCACAACAGTCGGCTCTGCCTTTGTCAGCGTACCGGTCTTATCAAATACGATGGTGTCTGCCTCGGCGATGCTCTCTAAGAACTTGCCGCCCTTTACATTGACATTGCGGCCTCTTGCCTCCTTGATCGCGGAAAGAACAGCGATCGGCATGGAAAGCTTTAATGCACAGCAAAAATCAACCATCAGTACAGAGGTTGCCTTTGTCAGATTTCGTGTAAAGAGATACGTCAGTCCAGTCGTCAGGAAGGTGTACGGAACGAGCTTATCGGCAAGACGCTCTGCCTTTCCTTCCATGGAGGACTTCAGTTTCTCAGACTCCTCGATCATGACAACGATCTGCTCATAACGGCTTGCACCGCCAAGCTTCTTAACGGTAACTGTCAGCTCACCTTCCTCAAGAACGGTGCCTGCGTATACAGTTGTGCCTGCATATTTTCTGACTGGTGCGGACTCACCGGTCATGGATGCCTGATTGACCATGCCCTCGCCAGCGAAAACGCTACCATCAAACGGGATGACATTGCCCATATGAACAACAATGTTGTCGCCCTCCTTGATGGTGGATGCGTCAACTAAAACCTCCTGATCACCTGCAAGCATCCATACCTTGGATACATTTAAGGACATACTTCTTGCCAGATCACCGACGGACTTTTTGTGTGTCCACTCCTCTAAGATCTCACCAATTCCCAGTAAGAACATGACAGAGCTTGCGGTTTCCACATCGCCTCTGGCAATGGAGATGGAAATTGCAGTTGCATCAAGTACCGGAACCTCAAGCTTACCCTTTGCGAGTGTCTTGATGCCCTTCCAGATATACGGAACTGCATTTACTACGGTAATGCAGGTGCGAATCGGAGCCGGTAAAAACAGCTTCTTTGTGTAGCGCCAAACAACGGTGCTCACCAGTTTGTCCCAATACTCGTTGTTCAGTTCTCTGCCAGAATGCGCCAGATAGGATTCCGGTGCCTCAATCTCATCAAGATGGCACTTTCTTAAATAGGAAAGAGCCGTTGCTCTGTCGGTCTTATAGCAAAGGACCACATCAGCGGTCCGCTCATTGACGCGCACTGAAGTGATCCCTTCCTTCTGAGACAGAGCATATTCGAGCAGATCCGCTTCCTTTGCCGTCATGTGCTTCATAAAGACGCGCGCACGGATTCTGCCCTTTATTTCATGCTTTATCTTAAATTTCATTATTCCTCGTCAGCCTTCTCTTCTGTCTTAGTTTCTGCCTCTGCTGTCTCTTCTGCTTCTTCCTGTCCCTCTGCCTCTGCAGCTTCCTCTGCTGCAATGCGGTCGTCGTTGATCTGCTTAGCGCCAGCATAGATATCCTGTGCATTCTCCTGCACGTTGGAGACAACCTTTAATACACAATCCTTTGCGCGAAGTACGGCTGCGGTAGCCTTTGTATATACATTCTTAGCGTCCTTGCTGGAAAGTGCCTTAATACCTGCTGTTCCGAACAGAACACCTGCTGCAAAAATACCGCCCTTTTTGTAATCAAAATCCTTAAAACTCATGATAGTATCCTCCTGTATTCGATGTTCGTAAAATTTTAAATTTCTTTTCCGTTCCATCTTCTTCAAATTTATGTAACCGGAAAAGGCAAGCGAAAACGCTTGTTTTTCGCTTGCCCTTTATTATAAAGAATATGTGCCACAATTTCTACTGTTTTGTTGATAAAATTTATCATTAGGCTGTAGTGATTTTTAACAAAATTGATCAACCTATGCAGGATTGATGCTGCGTATGGCCTGTTTGTCTTTGTAGCCACATACAGAAAGCCCTGCCTGAATAATCTGGTTCCATGCTTTCTGGGAAAGCACAATACTCGAATTATCATCAAACTCAATCGTGCATGCATGCTTTGCAGTTGCACTTAATGGGCATTCCTGCATCTCATCCCCATCCTGCGTACAAGAAACCTTATACATATTTCTCCGGTTGATTGCTCCGATCTCTTCAAGCATGTTGATCATGCGATAAACCGTTGCCGAACCGATGCTCGGATCGATCTTTGATGCCTTGTAGTAAATCTCTTTACAGCTGGAACACTCCTCGTCCAGTATGATATCAAGCAGCAGCATCCGCTGCTTTGTGATCCTGCAGCCCCGCTGTCTGAGTCTGTTCAGGATCGCCTCTTTTTGCATATTTCCTTGCTGCATAGGCTGTTCCATCCTTTTCTCTTGATCAGTGGCAATGTCCTCCACAGTTCTTGCAGTCGCCTCCGCACTGGAGTGACTTTCCTGCCTTCTTATCCTTTGCCATACTGCGAACGATCAGTGCAACCACACCAACTACTACTGCTCCAACAATTACTGTTCCCATACCATTACCTTGCCTTTCAAACACATAGACTCTTGTTATCCGTTACGGGGCAGATTGTTCTGCCCCTTTTTCCTTTAACGCTTATTTGCCAGTTGCAACCTGAAGCGTTTCGCTCTCCTTATATGGTCTGAACAGCAGGTAAATGAATGCGACGATGATTACGAACGCTACTACTGTTCCAATACCAAAGCCTGCACCGGTGAAGAGACGGCCGATCTGGTTGATTACTAAGGATACCAGATAAGCAAATCCACACTGATAACCAATTGCAACCCAGAACCACTTGGTATTGTTCATCTCTCTCTTGATCGCACCCATAGCTGCGAAGCACGGAGCACATAACAGGTTGAATGCCAAAAATGCATAACCACTTACTGCGGTAAAGGAAGCTGCCATTGCTGCATAGACACTTACGCCTTCCTGTCCGCCGTACAGGATACCCATTGTACCAACGATGTTCTCCTTTGCTACAAGACCTGTAACGGATGCAACGGTTGCCTGCCAGTTTCCAAATCCCTGTGGGATAAAGATCCAGCTGATTGCCTTACCAATAGTTGCTAAGATACTATTGTCGATCTGATCTTCGGAAAGCATCTGGAATGCACCATCAACAAATCCGAAGTAAGTAGTGAACCAAATTACGATGGTGGAAAGAAGGATGATGGTACCAGCCTTCTTGATGAAGGACCAGCCACGCTCCCACATGCTTCTAAGCACGCTTCCTACAGTTGGCATATGGTAAGCCGGAAGTTCCATAACGAACGGAGCCGGATCACCAGCAAATAACTTTGTCTTCTTTAAGATGATACCGGAGCAGATGATTGCTGCGATACCAAGGAAGTATGCGGATGGAGCTACCCAAGCAGCACCGCCGAAGATTGCACCTGCAACCATTGCGATGAAAGGAAGCTTTGCACCACACGGAATGAAGGTGGTTGTCATGATGGTCATCTTACGGTCTCTGTCGTTCTCGATGGTACGAGAAGCCATGATACCAGGAACACCACAACCAGAACCGATTAACATCGGGATGAAGGACTTACCAGAAAGACCAAACTTTCTAAAGATACGGTCCATGATGAATGCGATACGAGCCATGTATCCGCATCCCTCAAGGAATGCTAAGAAGATGAACAGGATTAAGATCTGAGGAACGAAACCAAGTACAGCTCCTACACCGGCTACGATACCATCCATGATCAGACCTCTTAACCAGCCTGCACAATTTGCTGCATCAAGAGCAGACTCTAAAAATGCCGGAATACCTGGAATCCAGATGCCATAATCGGCATTATCAGGAGCGGTTGCATTCCACTTCTCATATACTTCAACTGCTGCCTTCAGGTCTGCGCCAGTAGCAGTTTCATCTTCCTCTGCCATGGTCTCCTCATCCTGAACGGTGTAGGTTACTTCTGCGTCATCTGCTACGGTTGCAGCATAAGCCTTTACAGCTTCAACTGCTGATGCCGGATCGTAATCATCTGCCTCAGCGTCAACTGCTGCTGCCAGATCTTCGTCACCGGACTCATCAACGAATGCATTAATGATCGTCTCTGCATCGCCATACTCACCAGCATCTTCTTCATATGCACTGCGGCCAATGCCTGCTAAATACCAGCCATCGCCAAATACTCCGTCATTTGCCCAGTCAGTTGCAATGGTTCCAACTGTCGTTACAGATACATAGTAAACAATGAACATGATAACGGCGAAAATCGGAAGTGCCAGAAAACGATTCGTTACAATACGGTCAATCTTATCGGAAAGGGTTAACTTCTTGCCGCCGTGTGCCTTTTGGCAACACTCTCCGATGATGGAAGAAATGTATGTATAACGCTCGTTTGTGATTACACTCTCGGTATCATCATCGAATGCGTCTTCCATACGTGCAATCTCAGCAGATACATCTGGTACGGACTTCATCTGTGCTGCGATCTTGTCATCCTTCTCAAGGAGCTTGATTGCGAAGAAACGCTTCTGCTCATCCTCAATTCCAGTCAGCTTATTCTCAACTGCTGCGATGATTTCTTCTGCATCCTTAGAGAACTCGTGTACCGGCTTTGCTAATGCCTTCTTCTTTGCTAACTCAACAGCCTTGTTTGCTGCTTCCTTGATTCCATCGCCCTTTAATGCGGAAATCTCAACAACTGGGCAGCCAAGCTTCTTGGAAAGCTTATCAATATTGATCTTATCGCCGCTCTTTCTTACAAGATCCATCATGTTGATTGCCATGACAACCGGAATACCAAGCTCCATGATCTGTGTGGACAGATACAGGTTTCTCTCGATGTTGGTACCATCTACGATGTTTAAGATCGCATCTGGTCTATCTGTGATCAGATAGTTTCTTGCTACGACTTCCTCAAGTGTATATGGGGATAATGAATAAATACCTGGAAGGTCCATGATGGTGACATCTTTTTCCCACTTTAACTTACCTTCCTTTTTCTCAACTGTAACGCCCGGCCAGTTTCCTACGAACTGATTGGATCCTGTCAATGCGTTAAAAAGTGTTGTTTTACCACAGTTGGGATTACCTGCTAATGCAATCTTAATTGACATTACAAACCTCCTGTTTTGTCTCCAAACCTTTTTTAATGCTTACTTTACTTTGCCATTGCTTATTTTTATTTGCTTTGGCGTATCTTATTTTGTTTACCCTTATTCGTAGCGGTCTTTACTTATTTTTATTAGTATAAGCTAACCACTGGGCAAAAAAAATTTGATTACTCAACTTCGATCATCTCGGCATCTGCCTTACGAAGAGATAACTCGTATCCTCTTACCGTTACCTCTACCGGATCACCAAGCGGAGCTACCTTTCTTACGTAGATCTCAACGCCTTTTGTGATTCCCATATCCATGATACGGCGCTTTACCGGACCCTCGCCAGTCAGCTTCTTTACCTTTACGGTCTGACCGATGCTTGCATCCTTCAGTGTTTTCATATCGATACCCCTTTCCGTGACTGCACATCTGGCATAATCACAAACTTTTCTCCTCTCAGGAAACTAAGATTTTGCTGGCCATGTCCTTGCCAATCGCAACTCTGGAGTCCTTTATATTGACAATCAGGTTTCCCTGAATTTCAGAGACTACCGTTACAACAGCGCCGACAACAAAGCCTAATCGTTCCAGAAACAGTCTGGTCTCTTCCTTGCCGCCTACTTTGTGAATTACGCTCTCCTTACCTTCCGGAGCCATAGATAATGGCATAGCACATACCTCTCTTTCTTATCTTTTTTGTATTGATAACATTTATCATTTCCTATCGACAATTAGTATACTCAAACCTAGATTAGATGTCAAGAACAATTTGCACGATTTTTTCCAGAAAATGAAAAAGAAAGCTGTGGTATATTACCTATGCGACCGGTAGGGAGCTGGAGCGTGCGACCCGGAAGGGAATTTTTATCGGAAGGGTGGGGGCAACCCGCAAGATTAGCGAAAGGTGCCTCGACGAGTGTTTTGTCGGCCTCTCTTTTCCGCAGAGCCGCCACTACATTCCTTATTGTCATACATTACTTTGACAGGCTTGCTCCAACGTTCGGCCTCGTAAAATCACATCGTCTCAGCACCCGTTTACGCTACACGATTTCACTCCTCATGCTTTAAATATTCGCCTGGAGCTTCGGACAGCGCCGTCATACCATCGCGGCAGATCTTAACATAGAAGCCCTTATATGGCTTTTCGTAGTTCTTTACAGCATCCTTGATCTGCAGACGGCCATTATTTTGGGAGAATACGTATGCATTGTAACCGCCCTTCTTGTAGGCGAAGCTCTCACCATCGTCCTGATAATGGATGTAATTGCCGGTGCCCGGATAAACGGCGAGTGTCAAATCTTCGACCTCTTTTTCACCGACATACTGCATTAACGGATACAGCGGAAGCACAGCACCTGCGCGCACAAATAACGGCATGGTGTCAAGCGGTGCCTTCTTCGTAATATACTGACCGCCCTTGTATTTTTCTCCAGTCCAAAAGTCATACCACATCGCGCCTTCCGGCAGATAAACGAGACGCATCGTGGTTCCCTGTGTGACAACTGGTGCAGCAAGCAGCCACTCACCTACCATGAACTCATCATTTATTTCGTAAGTTTCTACATCCTTTTCGAAATTTAACATAAGAGGACGCATAATCGGAAGGCCTGTCTGCTCACTCTCAAAGAAGCAGTCATAAATATATGGAAGCAGACGATAGCGAAGCTCCACATATTTGCGGTAAATGTTTAAAAGCTCCTCATCATACTGCCACGGCTCCTGTCTTCTCGTTCCCTGTGCGGAATGATTTCTGAAAAATGGGGATAGGCAGCCTACCTGAACCCAGCGAGCTAGAAGCTCTTTTGTTGCATCTGCTCCGAAGCCACCGACATCTGTTCCAGCATAGGTAAAGCCAGACAATCCAAGGTTGCACAGCTGTGGAATGGCCATTTGAAGATGTGCCCAGATACTCTGGTTATCACCCGTCCAAACAAGCGAATAACGCTGCGTTCCGGCATAGGCTGCACGTGTGATTATAAATGGTCTGCGGCCATCATATTTTAACCATCCATCCTTTGTTGCCATTGCCATACAGTGACCATAGATGTTATGTGCATCCTTATGAAGAATCACGGTATCGTCCTCATCTGCAAATTGCACATCATCCGGTAGCGGTCCTTTGAAGCTTGCCGGCTCGTTCATGTCGTTCCAAACGCCGCGCACGCCCATGTCCACTAAGAATTTCTGCTTATCTGCCCACCAGCTGCGCACCTTTGGATTTGTGAAGCTTGGGAAAACAGAGTCACCCGGCCATACCTCGTTTACATAGAGCTCATTCTCTGCGGAGAAGGCAAAGTAGCCGTTCTTGATGCCCTCCTCGTAAACATAATAACCATCTTCTTTTTTGACACCCGGGTCGATAATTGTGATTGGTTTATAGCCCATATCGGCCAGTGTCTTTAAGGTCTTCTTCGGGTCCTTATAGTTCTTTTTATTCCATGTAAATACCTTGAATGCATCCATGTAATCGATGTCGAAATGAATGCCATCACACGGAATCTTACATGCACGCATCTTTTCTGCAACATCCATGATATCGCTCTCTGTAATATAACCCCAGCGAGACTGGTGATAGCCAAGTGTCCACTTCTGCGGAAGTGCTGTGCGTCCAGTCAGGCTCGTATATGCGCCAACGATATCGCGCATACTCTCACCTGCGATAAAATAGTAGTCCAGATCGCCGCCATCCGCTGCAAAAAAGTAGCGGTCTGCCGTTTCCTTTCCCATATCAAAATAGGACTTTGAGGTATTATCGAAGAAAATTCCATATGTAAAGTGCGGACGCATGGAAATAAAGAATGGGACCGACTTGTAAAGGCTTGGGAAAAAGTCGGTGTGTGTCTGTGGAAGATCACTGTTCCACATCTCGTAGGCATAGCCTCTCTTATCCAAAAATCCTGTTTTATCGCCAAGTCCGTAAATATGCTCCTTTGGATGAAGCATACGCACAACCTCAAATTCGTGGACTGCCTGCTCTTTTGGAAGATCATGTCCTTCCTTTGCCAGAAGCTCTGCCTGCTCTTTTGTGATGGTCTGCGCCGTCGTAGTTCTTGCAACCTGCTCCGAAATCATGCGTCCGTCCGTTGTTAGAAAATCAACCTGAAACTCGTCTCTTACGCGGATTAAGAACTTCTTTGTCTTAATTGTTAAAAATTCCTTCTGCTGACGCGCCTGAAAATCGACCTTCTTTGGTTCTAACACAACGGCTCTTGATGCTCTGTGTTTCTCTTCCATCGAACTGTATACTCGCACTATGCGATCTGTAAAAAAGGTAATTCTTCCCTCTTTGTGTTCAAATTTTACCGTTACGCCTGTGGCATCCGGTTCAAATGACAAAAGCTTGCCAAACATACTGCTCCTCCTTCAATATTTTTGCATCACAAGGATTGCATTCTATTTTTCCCAGTATAGCACAACATTTTTTCCCTGTACAGCAATTCTTCCCGACAGGGTTTTTATATTGTTCAAGGGGCGCCGACGAAACCATCACCGAGGGACTTTTCGTAACCCAACCCATGAACTATAACACCGTAAATTACAAAATCATACCGCAATTTTGCATCCACTTTTTATTTTTTCTATTTCATGATATGCTAACCTTAGCACTGCAAAAATTCATTTTGAATGTTATGAGGAGGAATTATGAGTTTAGTTGTACAAAATCTTTCAAAAAAGTACGGAACACGAACCGTTGTTGATAACTTAAGCTTTGAAATGACCCGCCCTGGTGTCTACGCGCTGCTTGGTACAAACGGTGCCGGAAAAACCACTTCGATTCGTATGATGCTTGGTATGCTTTCACGCGACAGCGGAACCGTTGCCTGGAATGGAAAGCCACTTGATATTAACACCTGCAACGTCGGTTACCTTGCTGAGGAGCGTGGTCTGTATCCAAAATATACTTTAATGGATCAGTTGATGTATTTTGCCGCACTGCGCGGTGTTTCTGCTTCTGAGGCAAAAAAGCGCATCCACTACTGGGCTGAACGTTTTGAGATTATTGAGTACCTGTATCCACAGGAATACGCCGAGATTCAGGCAAGAAAAGAACATATGCAGACACCGGTTGCTCAGAAAAAGAAAGCAGGCGGTTTGCTTAGTGGAAGCAAACACAAAAAGCGCCTTGCACCAAAGACCGCCGATCAGCTCTCCAAAGGTAATCAGCAAAAGATTCAGATGATCGCCGCGCTGATCTCAGACCCAGAGCTTTTAATTCTTGACGAGCCGCTTTCTGGTCTGGATCCGGTAAACACCGATCTGTTTAAGGATATCATCCACGAGCAGATCAACAAAGGTAAGTATCTGATCATGTCCGATCACCAGATGTCCACTATCGAGGAGTTCTGTACCGATCTGACAATTCTTGATCACAGTAAGACGATCCTGTCCGGTAATTTAAATGCAATCAAGAAAAGCTACGGACGTGTCCATCTGTTCTTAAAGACGGAATCCGATATTTCTTCGTACATCCATGCTGCCGGCATTCCGATTGTCTCTGAACTTGCTGGCGAATATCACCTAAAAGTAACTGGTGAGGAACAGGCAAATGCACTGCTTGGCACGCTGATTCAAGCAGGTGTCACCATCGTCACCTTTAATTTGCGCGAACCATCTCTGCACGAGATCTTTGTAAGTAAGGTAGGTGAGGCTCATGAAGAATAATGACAATCTTCGGGGACTGAAAAGCGTATATTCATTTACGCTTAGCCAGACCATGAAAAGCAAATCAAATATTGTTTCAATGCTCATTTTATTTATTCTGTCACTCGTTTCTCTGCCGCTTCAGACATTCAGTAACAGCAGCATTGCAAAAAGTGCCATTCACTCCGTATTTATCACAAACGAAAGCGATGCCGCACTTGATTATGAAGCTCTTAAAAATGAAAATGATGCTTTTTCATCTGTTGAATTATCAGATGCAGATTTTGATGTATCCTCGTATGCTTCACATTTAGGCGAGAATGATGTCTATGTTTTTATCGGTGCGCCTGATAAAAAAGGCTCCTATACACTAGAAAGTCATACTGCAAATGGCAGCGCACTCACAACAGATGATATTGAACCTCTGTTAAATGCGATTTCATCACAGATGACAAGTGCAAGGTTATCAGCTGCCGGCCTGTCTTCACAAGCCTCCTATCAGATTGACAGTATGAGTTCCTCAGATTATCTTGCACAAAAAACAGGTACAAAAACAGAATCAATTGGCTTTGATGCCAGCTTTGCGATACAGTATGGCTATTCTATCATCGTAATGATGCTTTGCCTGCTCTCTGCAAGTTTTATCATTCGCTGTGTCATTACTGAAAAGGAGTCAAAGCTTATTGAGCTTTTGATGGTAAGCGTTTCCCCGCTTTCACTGCTGATTGGAAAAATTCTGGCAGTTATGACTTATGTACTTATTCTGCTTGCCATGATGGCAGTTGGTTTTGGTCTTTCATATATAGGAAGTGTTCAATTTCTCCATATGACAAGTCTAAGTTCTCTGCTTTCGCAAGTTGGAATTGATATTTCCTTACTTCGCTTGAATCCAGGCACCATTGTTATTGTACTTATCTCTTTGATGCTTGCATTTGCAACATATGCCGTTTTATCTGGATTAATTGGAACCTGCTGTACCTCAATTGAGCAGTCAGAACCTGCCATAATGATTGTCACGGCACTCATTATGATTGGATATTTAGTCTCCTGTGTCGCACCTGCAATCTCAGACAATAGAGTCGCAGCAGTAATTCTTTCTCTGTGCCCGATCATAAATGTCTATTGTGCGCCTGTTCTTTACATATGCGGAACAATTTCACTAGTAATTCTTTTGATCTCCTGGGTTATTCAGGCTGTGATTCTTGTTGCTATTAGTATTTTCTGTGCCAAGGTATACCGTGATCTTTTGCTTTATCGCGGTACTCGTATGGGATTTTCGCATATGTTTAAAATCTTCAAAAACAGAAAAAAGGAGGTAACTGCTTTATGAAATCCTTTTTTAGCGGCTTAAAAAAAGTCTTTGGATTTACGCTGCGCCACCGTTTTACAAAAGGATGGAAAACGGCAACTATTATTGTCATGCTGTTATGCTTCGCTCTTCCGCTTGGCATCATGTCTTTCATCGAGTACAAGGATCAAAATGAAAAACCGCCGGCTACAGTATCAGATGTTTACACGGCAGATTTAACAGGCGGTGCAGCATTTGATTTTTCTGCCTTCAATCTGATCGCCTCTGCCACCAATAACGATACCTACTCATCCATTACATACCACAGCTTTGCCACCGATGATGAAGCACTTACAGCCGCAGATAACGACACTGGCAACGCGCTTGCCCTTGTCATCACCTTAGATGACACAGACGGTTTTCATGTAAACGTCCTTGTCCCAGATGCATCTGCCCTGTCTACAGACGATGCTGATGACTATGGTGATTTTCTAAACAGCGCATTTTCCGCCTTTACGATTGCAAAGTCTGGTGCTTCCATAAGCGAACTAACTGCACTTGGCACGATCAGCTACAAATATTCTTACTATGAAAATACAGACGGTGTTGATACGCTTGTCAGCGGAGATGATGCCGATACTATGCAGAATGCAGAGGCTACTGTCAATAGCATTCTTGGTTATCTGCTTCCTTACGTCAACATCATGCTTCTGTACTTTCTGATCCTGTTTTATGGACAGGGCACCGCAAACTGTGTTGTACTAGAAAAATCCTCTAAGCTTATGGATACGATGCTTGTATCTGTAAAGCCAGAGGCAATGGTCATTGGAAAGGTGCTGGCACAGGCTCTTACATGTGTCATTCAAATTGGTCTGTGGGTAATTGGACTTTGTGGCGGCTTTGCAGCTGGTATTCATACAGTCAAACTCATAAATCCTGACTCGACAATGCCAATCATAAACATGCTTGAACCAAACGGTCTGTTAGCAGGTGTCTTTACACCAGTCAACATCTTATTCTTTCTGCTCTACTTAGCTGCCGGTCTGCTTCTGTATCTCGCAATAGCCTCAATTGGCGGTGCAATAGCATCCAAGCAGGAAGATCTCAGTATGACAAACGGCTTATTTGTCATTATTCTTCTGATCAGTTTCTTTGCAACACTCGGCAGTGGCAGCTTCACCGGAAACTTTGATTCGATGGGAACTGTCGGTATTCTCGACTGGATTCCATTTACTTCAATCCTCGTTTCCCCGAGCCACCTGCTGCTTGGTTCCATCACGATCGCACAGGCCTGCGGCTCCTTGGCAGTCGTCGTTGTAACTGCCCTTCTTTTAATGGCCTTCGCAGGACGCGCCTACAAGGCAATGTCCATGTACAAGGGAAACGTGCCGAATCTTCAGCAGCTGTTTTCGATGATTTTCTCGAAGTAATATATCAAAACGAGAGCCAGGGGATTTTCCTCTGGCTCAAGTTAACGTAACGAGCTGCATATTACTATTCAATCATCGGCTAGCAACCTCGTAACCTAGTAGGCGCTGAGATGATGTGCTTTACGAGACGGGACGTTGTAGCGGGCCCGTTGTCAAAATACCCTTACGTTGAAAACATGTAGTGGGGTCCCGCGGAATTGGGCCCGTCGACAAAGTCACTCATCGAAGCGCCCCTTCGTAAAACTTCCGGGTTGCACCTCAAAAACTCCCGCACTTCACAAGACTTCCGGGCCGCACCTCAAAACCTTCCGCACTTCACAAGACTTCCGGGTTGCATAAAACTTCCGGGTTGCATAAAAAAATCCCCCGACCGACACTAACGTGCCAGTCGAGGGATTTTTTTAATCTTCGTTCGTTACATGAAGCCGGACCAGTGCCCTGCGCAGCTTTGCCTCGGCAATTCTCTGCTCCTTATCGGAAAGATTCTTTTGTTTCAGGCGTTCCTCGGCGCGTTCCTTCGCCTTCTTGGCGCGCTCCTCATCAATCTCTTCCTTCCACTCCCAGGTCGTTGCAGCCACCTGGCACTCACCGCCAAGCATCGAAACCATGCCGCCAATGCAGGCCGCATAGCGTTCATGGCCATCTGCAAGCGTCACATGTGCCTCGCCCATGCCGATTCCACTGCAATAATTGATGTGGTGTGCGCGAATCGCCACATCCCCATCAATTGTTCGCAGAAAGACCTGAGATGCCTGATCGTCAAACACTTTTCCGTCCAGCGTCACAATGCGCAAGTGGAATGTGTTCATACGGTTCCTGCCTTTCCTGCCTTCTTAAATACATCGTCAATGGTACCTGCAAAGAGGAAGCAGCTCTCCGGGATGTCATCGCACTCACCGTCGATAATCATACGGAAGCCACGGATTGTCTCCTTAAGCGGAACATACTGTCCCGGCATACCAGTAAACTGCTCGGCAACGGAAAAGCTTTGTGACATGAAACGCTGCACCTTACGCGCACGGTTTACTGCCAGCTTATCCTCCTCTGCCAGCTCATCCATACCCATGATGGCAATGATATCCTGTAACTCCTTATAACGCTGCAAAATCTGCTGAACGGCTCTTGCAACTTCATAATGTTCTTGACCAACCATCTCCGGTGTCAGAATACGGCTTGTGGACTCCAGTGGGTCTACAGCCGGGTAAATACCCTGACTTGCGATATCACGGGAAAGAACCGTGGTCGCATCCAGATGGGTGAAGGTAGTAGCCGGAGCCGGGTCCGTCAAGTCATCCGCTGGCACGTATACAGCCTGAACGGAAGTGATGGAGCCCTTCTTTGTGGATGTGATACGCTCCTGAAGTGCACCCATCTCGGAAGCCAGCGTTGGCTGATAACCTACTGCGGACGGCATACGTCCAAGCAGCGCGGATACCTCGGAACCTGCCTGGGTAAAACGGAAAATGTTATCAATGAATAACAGCACATCCTGATTCTTCACATCACGGAAATACTCTGCCATCGTAAGACCAGACAGTGCAACTCTCATACGTGCACCCGGCGGCTCGTTCATCTGACCATAAACTAAGGCCGTCTTTCCGATAACGCCACTCTCCTGCATCTCACCGTAAAGGTCATTTCCCTCACGGGTACGCTCACCTACTCCGGTAAATACGGATGTACCACCGTGAGCAGTTGCTACGTTATGGATTAACTCCATGATCAATACGGTCTTTCCTACACCGGCACCGCCAAACAGACCAATCTTTCCACCCTTTGCATATGGGCAAATCAAGTCAACAACCTTGATACCCGTCTCCAAAATCTCGGTGGTCGGCATCTGCTCTTCGTAGGATGGAGCTTCTCTGTGGATACTCCAGCGCTCTGCATTTTCCGGTGCCGGCTTATTGTCTACCGGGTCGCCCAGAAGGTTAAATACTCTTCCAAGGCACGCATCGCCAACTGGAACGCTGATCGGTGCACCAGTGTCAACTGCATCCACGCCACGAACCATACCATCAGTAGAGTTCATCGCAATGCAGCGCACAACATCGTCGCCGATCTGCTGGGCAACCTCTGCGACTACCTTGCTGCCCTGATTTTCAATCTCAATGGCATGAAGCAGCTCCGGCAGTTCCCCCTCCTGGAAACGGATATCCAGAACAGGGCCCATTACCTGAACTACCTTGCCAACATGTCTCTCACTCATATATTCACCTTTCATCAGCTCTCTGAGCCTGCAACAATCTCTGTAATCTCCTGCGTAATACCGGCCTGACGAACACGGTTGTAGTGGAGGTTGAGCTTATCGATCATCTCCTGCGCATTCTTTGTCGCCGCATCCATCATCATTCGGCGGGATGCAAGCTCACTGGCTACGGACTCACTCATCGCGCCGTAGATCAGACCTGCCAGATACTCCGGCACGATGGCATTAAATACGGCCTCGCTGTTTGGCTCGTAGATGATCTGGCGTTTCTTCGCCTCGGGTGCATCCTTTGAACGAAGCGCCTTCATGTCCGGCAGCGGAAGAAGTGGAATCACCTTTGGCTCCTGTGTCATCATGTTTACAAAATTTGTATACACAATTGCCACATGACCAAAACCGCCCTCCTTAAAGCCACGACACACAAGATTTGCGATCTCGAAGCAGTCTGCAACCGAGATGTCGCCCGCCTCCGGAAATGCATCCGTGACGATCGGCACCTTGCGGTTTGAAAAATGCTCTAAGGCCTTCTTTCCAATTGGAAGCACGCACGCCTCACAGCCTTCCATCTGCTCTTGTGCAAGGCGGAACAAGTTATTGTTATAGCCGCCTGCAAAGCCTCTATCACCTGCGATCACGATAAAACACCAGTCATCACTCTTTGGTGCCTTCGTATAAATGGACATCATGTCGATATTTTCAGCTGCGATCTGGGCTAACGTGCCCTGCAAAGCTTCAAAGTAAGGGCGGCTGTTGTCAGCTCGCTCCTTTGCCTTGTGAAGTCTCGACGCCGCTACCAGCTCCATTGCCTTACAGATTTGCATCGTACTCTGTACGCTCTTGATTCTCAGTTTGATTGCTTTCTGATTTCCAGCCATACAAACTCTCCTTTATTTACTGTAAGAACTTCGCCTTGTAACTGTTAATACAGCTCTCCAGCTGTGTCTTCGCCTCATCGTCCAATGCACCGGTACGGCGGATAGCCTCCATCGCTGCCTTGCCATCATGATCGATATCAAGCTCATTGTTTAAGCCATCCTCGAACTCGTGAATGCGCTCTACCGGAACATCTGCCAACAGATCGTTGACAACGGCATAGATGATTGCAACCTGCTTCTCAACCGGAAGTGGGGAGTTCTGCGGCTGCTTTAAGATCTCAACGATACGCTCGCCCTTTGCCAGTCTCGCCTTAGTATCGGCATCCAGATCGGAACCAAACTGTGCAAAGCTTTGCAGCTCACGGTACTGAGAATAGATTAACTTCAGTGTTCCGGCAACCTTCTTCATCGCCTTAATCTGTGCGTTTCCACCAACTCGGGATACGGAGATACCTGGGTTTACAGCCGGGCGGATACCTGAGTGGAACAGCTCTGTCTCAAGGAAGATCTGACCGTCTGTGATGGAAATAACGTTCGTCGGAATATAAGCAGATACATCACCTGCCTGTGTCTCGATGATCGGCAGTGCGGTAAGAGAACCGCCTCCGAGCTCATTTGACAGCTTCGATGCACGCTCAAGCAGACGGGAATGCAGGTAGAATACGTCGCCAGGGTAAGCCTCACGGCCCGGTGGACGACGGATCAGAAGGGAAAGTGCACGGTAAGACTCTGCGTGCTTACTAAGGTCATCGTAGATGATCAGCACGTGACGGCCCTTCTCCATGAAATACTCTCCCATACTGCATCCCGAATACGGTGCAATATACTTTAATGCATTGGCATCTGATGCGGTTGCCGCTACGACAATGCTGTACTCCATCGCACCATTTTTCTCCAGCTCGGATACAATAGATGCAACAGAAGAACGCTTCTGTCCGATGGCAACGTAGATACAGATAACGCCTTTGCCCTTCTGATTAAGAATCGTATCAACGGCGATCGCAGTCTTACCAGTCTGACGGTCTCCGATGATTAACTCTCTTTGTCCTCTTCCAATCGGAATCATGGAATCGATTGCCTTAATTCCGGTCTGAAGCGGTTCCTTAACCGGCTGACGATCGCAGATACCCGGCGCATGGCGCTCAATCGGGCGATACTCGCTCGACGAAATCGATCCCTTGCCATCAATCGGCTGTCCAAGTGCGTCTACAACACGTCCAAGCAGTCCGTCACCTACCGGTACGGATACTACCTTTCCGGTTCTCTTCACAGTCTGACCCTCGCTGATACCGTCATCCGATCCTAACAATACGATGGATACACGGTTCTCCTCAAGGTTCTGAGCCAGACCGTATGCACCGTTTTCAAATGCAAGCAGCTCACCTGCCATGCAGTTTGCCAGTCCGCTTGCACGCACAATGCCGTCGCCGACCGTCAAAACGGTACCAATCTCACTTTGCTCCAACGCATTCGAATAATATTTAATCTGGCTTCGAATGACTTTGGAGATTTCTTCTGGTTTCAGATTCATTCGTTCGTCCTCACTTCTGCATATGCTTCTTCATTTTATCGGCTTTGCTGATCTCATCATTTACTCTTCAATCAGCTTATGCAGTCTCTCCAATCGGCTGCGGACACTTCCGTCCAACTGCCGTCCTTCTATTTCTACTTTCATACCACCCATAAGACTTGGATCGGTCTTTGTAATGAGTATGATTTCCTTTTTCCAGACCTCCTCTAGCTTTGCCTTAAGCGCTGCAGCCTGCTCCTTACTAAGTGCAACGGCGCTGACAACATGTGCCTCGGCAATGTTGTGGTCCTTCTGAAAACGCTGTCTGTATTCTTCCTCACAACCTGAAAATTCGGACAAAAGTTCCTCTTCACACAGGAGCTTCAAAAAATTCACAAGATACTCATCTGCCTGGGTACCAAATGCCTTATCGATCAGCCCAAGCCTTGTTTTTCTCGGAATCGAAGGCTCCTGCAGCAATCTGATGTAATCCGGATTCTGGACAAACAGACTCTTTACAATGCTAAGCTCGCCAAGAAGTTCCTTGCTGTAGCCACTCTGTTCTCTGTCCTTTTCAAGCGCTAAGTCATACAGACTGTCTCCATATAGCTTTCCGGTTTTTGTCATGATGCCTCACCTACATCTGAAATAAACTCATCAATCAGTTTCTGATGATCTGCTTCCTTAACTTCCTTTTCGATCACCTTTCCGGCAATGGATACGGCAATGTCACCGATCTCAGACTTCATCTGCTGGAATGCAGCAGTGCGCTCCTGTGCGATATCGGCAGATGCCTTCTCCTTAAGAGCAACGGCTTCCTTCTTTGCATCGGCAACAATCGCCTCGCTCTTCTCAGTAGCTGTTTTCTGTGCATCGGCAATGATCTGTCTTGCCTCATCCTTTGCATTGGAAATGCTTGCCTCGTACTGGTCGCGCATCGACTGAGCTTCTTCTTTTGCCTTTGTCGCATCTGCAATCTGAGAGTCTGCCATCTGCTTTCTCTCTTCCACTACCTTATTAATACGGTCAAAAAGGAATTTCTTCACCAGAAAAACAGTCAGAAACAAATTACAGATCTGTGCAACGAATGTCCACGGCACAATTCCTACCAGTTCCTGTACTTCCTTCATGTGTCAACCATGCCTTTCCTTAATTCTGATAGCAACGTTTCTTTTTTTCATTGTCTTTTCAGAATTCAAATGTGTTACGTTTCTTTTAATTCTTGAATTAGCCTAAGAAGTTCATGAACATACCCGGTGCAACGAAGATCAGAAGAAGACCGGTAACGAAACCGTAAATACCAGTGGTCTCTGCAACGGCACAACCAAGAAGCATGGTACTGGTAACATCACCCTTGCACTCTGGCTGACGTCCAATTGCCTCAAGAGCCTTTGCTACTGCGTTACCTTCACCAATACCAGGTCCAATACCTGCGATCAGAGAGCAACCTGCACCGATTGCACAACCTGCAAGAGCAATACCTTTAGCCAATACTGTAAAATCCATTCTTTTTTCCTCCTGTTAATAAAGCATTTTGCTTTTTTATCAGCCCTCTTCTGCGGCGTTTGCAATGTACATGATCGTCAGCATACAGAAAATGAATGCCTGCATAACACCTGAGAACCAGTCAAAATATAAAGATGTAATTGCCGGAAGACCCACCGACAAAAACGGAATTGTTCCAAGCACATTGCCTACTGCGCCAGGAATCAGACCAAACAACGCCTTTGTTGCAGTTGCAAGCGCTGCGTAAATCAAACCATCAATAACGACACCAGACAGAATATTTCCAAAATGACGGCATGCCATGCTGACTGGTGTTGCTAGCTCAGACAAAATGTTAAACGGCGTCATAACTGGAATTGGCTGTGTAAAGCCCTTTAAATATCCGCTAAGCTTATTTGTCTGAATCTTCTTTGCCGTGATCATTATAAATACAACCACTGCCCATGCTGCCTCAGTCGAAAGATCGGCTGTCGGGCTTCGAAGACCAAGAAGACTGATCAGATTTGAAAATACACTGGTGGTAAACAGTGCCGCGATAAACGGAATCATATAGTCAAACTTACGACCACCCGTGTTGCCGCGCACAAAGTTGTTTGCCTTTTCTACCAGAAACTCAGCCACCGCCTGACGTTTTGAGATATTTGTCACCTTCAGATCGTGCGTCAGCCATAGACAAAGCACGGCGATAATCGCCATTACGAGCCAACTGACTACCATGGTCTCACTGATCTGCAGATCACCCAAAATTGGAATGTTTGTCGGGATTGTAAAAAACACCTGAGCTCCTGAAATGTCAAAATCCATTGTTTACTTCTCACTTCCTTTCCCAGCTGTGGGGGCAGCTGCCTGACTGTCCCTTTTTTCCTGCGCAAGCTTATTTTTTCCGATGGTAAGATAATAGATCTTAATTACCATACTAGGAAACAGAAGCGGGATGATTCCGGCCGCTCCGTTAAAGCAAGGAGCTGCAAGTGCCACAATGCCCCATGCAAGCATCAAAAGCGTTCGCTGACGCTGACTAACCTGCATTCGCTGGCGCGCCCTGCCCTCGTCGGTCTCAGCAGCTACCTTCTGAACGGTAAGGCCCATCAGAAAGAAATTTCCGACTGCGAAGATCAGACCGCCGATACCGGCAAGAAATACCGTGTAATCAAACGGTATTTTTTCTGGCATAGCTTGATGAAGGACGAAAAATACAATCCACATCAATACGACACCAATGGCCGTTCCGGACGCAATCCGGATCGTTTCCTGCTTTACCGCAGGAGATACACTTCTCATTCTCTCACCTTCCCTTTCTTTTTAAATATGATCATTGAATCCGAATGGTTTTCTGTCCTTTTTTTTATTATGTGCTTTGGAGCGCAGATACAGCTTATACCAAGTCATAATGCCGGCTCCAATCCCAAGAATCAGACCAACGATATAGACCCAGCTACCCACACCCGTATGCTCACAAAGCCAGTAACAAAAATACAGACAAGCAAGGAGAGGGATCACAAGTGTCAGACCTAACTGAATAATCACAAACAGACACCATCCTTTCACCATTTGCTAATTAGTATACCAGTTTTATATGGAAAAGAAAAGAAAATTTTCTATTAAACTGTTTCCAAAAACTGTAATCCATTATAATTCGCACACTCGATTATAATTTTTTTCGTTTATGCCTTCAATAGACAAAGGTTTCACAGTGTCCAAAATTAGACAAACTGATCTCTGTGTATTAAAAAATAAGGATTTGAAAAAAAAATTGAAATTTTTCAAAAAAGTGCTTGCATTTTATTTGGAGTTGTGGTATCATACATAACTGTCAAGGAAATACAAAACATGACACGGATGGATTCCCGAGTGGCCAAAGGGGACAGACTGTAAATCTGCTGCAACACGCTTCGGTGGTTCGAATCCACCTCCATCCATTAAGCTTCGCAAGAAGCTATGCCGCAGTGGCGGAACTGGCAGACGCCCGGGACTTAAAATCCCGTGGGTAGTGATACCCGTACCGGTTCGATTCCGGTCTGCGGCATTGAAAACAGTAATCGAGAGATTGCTGTTTTTCATTTTCTCATTTTCGTTTTATTTTATTTTTTTTTTTTTGTTATTTTTTGTTTTTAACCGCTTTTCGGGAAACTCGTGACCGGAAAGCGGTTTTTTCATTATTTGTTGATTTGTGAATGTGTTCTGAATAATGACGTTAATTTTATTTTTTCAGCATTGCTTCGCTTACTTCAGCCCATCTCTTATAGTAGTAATCTGCGATCTTACGAATCTTCTCTTCATCCTGATTATAAGAATCATAAATACCTGCTGTGATAAAGCCTGCATTTTTTGCAGTAATGATTGCATGAAGTGCATCCTCAAATACAATCGTTTCGGAAGGACTGCTTCCTATCTCTTTTGCAGCAGCAAGATAAATATCGGGCTCTGTTTTTCCCTTTCCGATATCGGTGCAGGTCAAAATTCCTTTAAAATACGTCCAAACGCCCAGACGCTTTAAGCCTGCTATGACGCACTCAGCGTCACTTGAAGTTGCGATGATCATTGGAATCTCTTTTGCTGCAAGTAACTTAATTACTTGTTCCACGCCTGGCTTTAGCTGCACCTCATCCTCGTAAAAGCCACGAATCAGCTCTCGAATACCATTTAAAATCTCTTTTCTCGTCAGATTGACACCATAATGTTCAATCACATAGTCTGCGCCCTCTTCCATCGACATCGTCATAATCTTTTCCGAAAGATTTTCTTCTGGCTCTAGTCCGAGGCTATGCAGATAGCGCACCGCTGCCTCCTCCCAGATTACCATCGAGTTAAGAAGTGTGCCATCCACATCAAAAATCGCACCGTGGATGTTGGCCCACCCGTTCGCTTCCTTATTATTCAAATTATTAGAATCATTAAAATGATTCAATATTGTTGTTTTCTCATCTGAAAATTTGTTCATGCAAACCTCTCTCCTCACTTCCTTAGCTTTCTTATCGAAGTTACGTTGTTTCGATCGTTTTGATTTTTCCATGCCCCACTTTCTTTTCAATGCAATGCTAGGGCAAAAATAATCATACCACAATTTTCTTGTCTTTTCTATCAAATAAAATAAGGCGCACCCTCTCGGATGCGCCCCACTTACTAATTCAAATTACAATTGATTTTGTTGTTGTATTTCGATCGGTCATTTGCAATTTGATTTCTGTTTTATATTTATTCGATTGTAATGTGTTTCTTCTCTTCTACAACCGGCTTTGCTTCCTTCTTCGGAACAAACAGTGTCAACATACCATGCTGGAACTGTGCCTTAATATCCTCTTCGGTGATATCCTTGCCAACATAGTAGCTTCTCTGGCAGGAACCTGCATAACGCTCTCTTCTTAAATACTTGCCAGTCTTCTTATCCTGCTCGTCCTCGTCGAGACCCTTCTCAGCGCTGACTACCAGATAGCCATCCTTTAACTCGGCATGTACTTCGTCTTTCTTGAAGCCCGGAAGATCAATCTCTAACTGATAGCCGTCATCGTACTCCTGAATATCGGTCTTCATCAGGTTTGCTGCATTGTGACCATACAGCTTTTTCTCTGCCTTCTTATCATCCGTAAATGGAAAACCAAAGAAATCATCAAATAAACTATCTGCAAAAATACTCGGTACTAACATAATCAAAATCTCCTTTCAATGCTTCATGCTCCAAAATGGTCTTTTGGATTTTATTTTTTAACACCTGCAGCGCCCGCTGCAATCTATCTTGACACCCCGGACGCTTCCGGCGCGGTATTTCATTTAGCAGCTTCCGCTGCAGAACCAAGGTTTCCAAGGGGCATCTTCTTTATCCCCTTCCTTTGTTCTATGTGTACTATAGCACTTATTATTAGCACTGTCAAGAGGTGAGTGCTAATTTTTTGTGAAGATTTTGTGAAAATATCGTTTCCCTTTTTGCCTATCTTTGACCAGACCAAAAGGCTGTTCTTTAAATATAAGATCACGCCATTTTTTCGGCTCTTCAGGGGTGATTTTTACCCACACTCACCCCTGAAGAGCCATATTTTTAGGAATTATTACTATTTTTTATAGTACATGGAATAATTTTGTTATCTTGTATTTTTTCCCCAGAAATGATATGATACTCGAATATAGAGGAATACAATATTCTAACTAATAAGAAAGGGAAAATGATATGAAAATCAAACCAGATCAAAATGCAGTTACTATGATTCAGGAGCTGTCTGATGCAAAGGCACCATCCGGATTTGAGGACGAGGCTGTGGCTGTGGCAAAAAAATATGGTGCAGAATTTGCTGATGTTGAGGAGGATTGCCTGCGCAATCTCTATTTGCGTTCCAAGAACAATACAGGTAATAAGCCTGTTTTTATGCTTGATGCCCATAGTGATGAGGTTGGACTTATGGTTCATTCAATCAAGCCAAATGGAACACTTCGCTTTGTTTCCCTCGGTGGCTGGAGCGATAATTCTCTCCCGGCATCTAAGGTTCTTGTACGCAATAAATATGGCAATTTTATTCCTGGCGTAATTGCAGCTAAACCACCTCATTTTATGACACCTGCCGAGCGTCAGAATGCTGGTTCCACATCGATTCAGTCTCTTGTAATTGATATCGGTGCAACAAGCAAGGAAGATGCTGTTGAAAACTTTGGTATCCGCATTGGTGAGCCTATTATTTCTGACGTACATTTCTCCTATGACGAGGAACATGATGTCATGATCGGAAAGGGCTTTGACTGCCGAATTGGCTGTGCTGCCCTTATTGAGACTATGCGCCGTCTCGCAGATGAGAATTTAAATGTTGATCTGGTAGGTGTGTTATCTACACAAGAGGAGCTTGGCGAGCGTGGTGTTAAGGTTGCAGTCGGAAAGGTTGCTCCACAAATTGCACTGTGTTTCGAGGGATGCCCTGCTGATGATACCTTTACTGAGCCATATGCCATTCAGACAGCTCTTAAAAAAGGTCCAATGCTTCGTTTTATGGACAAATCAATTGTCTGCTCCCCAAGATATCAGCGCTACGTATTAGATCTTGCTGAAGAAAAGGGACTAGCTGTACAGTCTTCTGTCCGTGAGGGTGGCGGAAACAATGGTGCGATCATTAACACCTCACTTGATGGTATCCCGGTAATCGTTGTTGGTGTTCCTGTTCGTTATATCCATTCTCATTACGGAATTACTTCTTACTATGACTTCGAAGCTACCGTACAGTTAGCAACCGAAGTTGTTCGCTCTATGACAGAGGAAATCATCCGTTCCTTCTGATCAAATTTTTACCTTGCATAAAGCTAATGGGGTCGGCTCTTAAACCGACCCCACTAGCTTATTTCTTTCCGTTTGGTACACACCTTCTTATATCTGTCTCAATATTTATTGTTTTTTATTCCAGATAAGCACCTTTCATTGGGCTTACTGCATGACGAGTGAAAAGTCCCATAACGCCCTTGCTGTACTTTGGTGCTCTCGGCTTCCAGTTTTTGCGGCGCTTTTTTAAAATCTCATCAATTTCCTCTGGTGTCTTATGCACTCCATTTACTCCAATGATATTAAGTTTTCGCTCTTTCACATCAATCTCAATCAAATCACCCTCTTCTACAAGCGCAATCGGACCGCCATCTACTGCCTCTGGGCTGCAATGACCAATAACTGGTCCTGTGGATGCACCTGAGAAACGTCCGTCTGTGATCAGTGCAATACTTTTTCCAAGCTCCTTGTCACTGCTGATTGCCTCTGAGGTATAAAACATCTCTGGCATTCCGCTTCCCTTCGGACCCTCATAGCGAATAAAAACTGCATCACCCTTTTGTACCTTATGCTTTAATACAGCATCCAGACACTCTTCCTCGCTGTCAAATGGTCTTGCGCGAAGTACTGCCTTAAACATCTCCTTAGGGCAAGCAGTATGTTTGATAACTGCGCCTTCTGGTGCCAGATTTCCACGCAGAATTGCGATGCTTCCATCTGTACCAATTGCCTTATCGTATGGACGAATAATATCCTCTCTTGTCAGATTAAGCTGATAGCGCTTATTAAACTCATCAAGCCAGTGATTACACTTTTCATAAAATCCATTTGCACGCAGCTCATCAAGATTTTCACCAAGTGTCTTTCCTGTGACTGTCATGACATTCAGATGAAGATGTTCCTTGATCTCTTCCATGATGGCTGGCACACCGCCTGCATAATAGAAACACTCAGCTGGCCAGCGTCCTGCCGGGCGCACATCTAATAAATAACGCGCATTTCTATGAAGACGGTCAAAAGTATCACCTGTAATCTCAATGCCAAATTCGTGTGCAATTGCCGGCAGATGCAATAAGCAGTTTGTGCTTCCAGAGATTGCTGCATGTACTAAAATTGCATTCTCAAAGCTCTCTATATTAACAATATCAGATGGACACATATGCTCCATTGTGGCAAGACGAACTGACTGTCTTCCTGCTTCACGCGCAAATGCAAGCAAATCCGGACTTGTCGCTGGCATCAGTGCACTTCCCGGCAAAGCTAGACCAAGTGCCTCTGCCATAATCTGCATAGTGGATGCTGTTCCGATAAATGAGCAGGCACCACAGCTTGGACAAGCATTGCACTTTGCCCAATCAAGTTTCTCCTCGCTTATCTCTCCTCGCTCAAACTTTGCGCTGTACATTCCGAGCTGCTCTAATGTAAGCATTTCAGGGCCTGCATTCATAGTTCCGCCCGGAACAAACACGGCCGGAATATTTACTCTTGCCATACCGATCAGATTTCCCGGCACACCCTTATCACAGCTAGACAGATACACACCTGCATCAAATGGTGTAGCATTTGCGTGAATCTCAATCATATTTGCAATCATCTCGCGGCTTGCAAGGCTGTAGTTGATACCGTCTGTTCCCTGGCTCTCGCCATCACATATATCTGTGCAGAAATAGCGTGCACCAAAGCCGCCCTCTTCTTCGATTCCTTTTCTCACTTCCTCCACCAGAATATTTAAATGACCGCTTCCCGGATGGCTGTCTCCATATGTGCTCTCAATCATGACCTGTACCTTGTCCAGATCTTCCTTCTTCCAACCAGTTCCAATACGCAGCGGATCCAGCTCCGGTGCCAGCTTTCTCATTTTCTGACTTGTTAATTCCATGTTTTTCCTCCATATTTTTGATGATTCCAACACCTGTTTTCTAAAATTGATCAGGCAACAATTGAAATTATCATACTTACAATCAATGCACTAATGCCAATCAACGTTTCCATCACTGTCCATGACTTCAATGTTGTTTTCTCATCAATGTGCAAAAATGTTCCTACCAGCCAGAAACCAGCATCATTTACATGGCTTAGTGCTGTCGCACCGCCACAGATTGCACAGCACATCGCTGCACGATACAGCATGCTTGTTTCCATCACAGCCGGCATAGATGCCATAATACCTGATGCCATTGTCATCGCAACAATTGAACTTCCAACAGATGCGCGCACAATAAGTGCAATCAAAAATGCAACAAGAATCAATGGCATTGAGCTGCTCTCCAAAATTGGTCCGATGATGTTGCCAAGACCAGAATCCTGAAGCATCCATCGAATTACACCTCCACTGGCGATAACAAGCAAAATCATACCGGTAGGCTTTAAGGACTGATCAAAAATTGTCTTGATCTGTGCTCCTGTAAAGCCTCTTCTGATTCCCAGAAAATACATCGCTGCAAGTGTAGCAATTGTCAGTGCGAAAAATGGTTTTCCAACAAATCCAAGTATATTTGCAACTGACTGCAAAATAGTTACATATTTGGATATTGTTCCAAGAAGAATCAGTACTAATGGAATCAATACTACACTCAAAACGAGACCAAATGGCGGAAGATCTTTATCGCTGTGGACAGTTTCATTTCCTTCCTCTGGGAGGGCTGCAAAAATTTTATTTCCTATAAAACCACCCCATATGATACCTGCAATCAACATGCTGATAATGGCAGTCGGAACACCAACCATAATCATCATTCCAAGATTGACATCAAGCGCATTTGCCGTAAGAACTGATCCTGCTGACGGTGGCACAAATGCATATCCACTTGCAAGACCCGCCAACAATGGAATCGCATAATATAAGGTAGATTTCTTTGTTGTTCTTGCTACGCTAAACACAAGCGGAATTAAAACAACAACACCTGCCTCAAAAAAGACTGTTGTTCCAATCACCAAACCGGTAATGCCCAGTGCCCAGCCTGCCTTCTTTTGTCCAAATTTATCAATCAGCGTCTCTGCAATTTTCTGTGCACCGCCGCTTGCCTCAAGAATACCGCCAAACATGGACCCCAAACCAACAAGCAGTGCAATTCCCTGCAGCGTTTTTCCCACACCTTTTTCCACGGTTTCCGAGATCATAGACAGCGGCATCCCTGCTCCTACTCCGATTATTACAGCTGAAAGCATCATCGAAATTATTGGATGGAGCTTGAAACGAATAATCAAAATCAGCAGTATGGCAATTCCTACAACTGCTGCAGCAATCAATCTTACCGGATCTGCCGCAAAAACTATCTCTTCCATTTTCTTTCTCCTTTCAATTCATCAGATGCTTTTTCTTAGCAGAAATACATCTGACCTTTTATCGTCATTTTGTGCTTTACTGCCCTTTTTATTGCATTTTTATTCTTAATTCATCTGATGTTTTTATATTACACGTTTTTATTTTAAAAAGCAATACCGTAATATTGCTTAATTTATCAAATGTTTTTTGTGCATTTTTTCTTTTTAATAACTCATATTGACTTTTTTTCCAAAAAAAGATATGATGTTAATAACATTTTGCTTACGAAAAGGAGTTTAAATCATATGATGAATTTAAAAGAAGAAAAAAATCTTCCCTCCAAAATTTCAGAAGATATTATTGCGCTGATTCTTGAAGAAAAATTGCAGCCCGGTGACCGTCTTCCTAATGAATCTATTCTCTGTGACCGATTGAATGCCGGACGAAGTTCCATACGAGAAGCTATGAAACTTCTAGCCTCCCGCAATATTGTCACCATTCGTCAGGGATCAGGAACATATGTTGCCTCCACACCAGGAATGGTTGAGGATCCACTTGGTTTTACCTTTATTGTTGATAAAAAAAAGCTTGTTCAAGATTTACTAGAGGTACGTATTCTTCTTGAACCATCTATCGCGTCCATGGCTGCTGTCTATGCAGATGATGAAGACATAAAAAAAATCACCGCATTATGCGATGAAGTTGAAAACTTGCTCAATGAAAAAAAGGATCATACGCAAAAGGATATTGAATTTCATAATGCCATAGCTATGAGCAGCAAAAACGTTGTAATTCCACGTTTAATTCCAGTAATCAACAGTTCCATTCCACTGTTTGTTGAATCAACCGGAAACCGTCTCCATGCAGAAACAATTGAAACTCACCGTGAAGTTGCAGATGCCATTGCGTGCCATGATCCGATTCGCGCCCAGGACGCTATGTATCTTCATTTAATTTACAATCGCAAGCTGATTCATAATCTTTTTAAAGTTTAAAGACTCAGAAATAAAAAACGACAAACTGCACATTATGCCATGCAATTTGTCATTATTTCACCTTATTCTATTTTTATCAAAGTATTTCTCTTTTCCTTGCGATTTGGAACAGACAATGATAAAATAAAAAATAAGAAATAAAAAACAATAGGAAGGAACGGTGATCGCATGGGAAAATTCGTAAATCCAGACAACAGTGCGTTTCAAGTAGCACTAAACTCAAAAATATATGTTGATAAAACAGGTTTACTTGCCTACACAAACTCCTGCCTGAACACAGATAATGCTTTTATCTGTAACAGTCGCCCGCGTCGTTTCGGAAAGTCCATAACCGCCAATATGCTCACCGCCTATGTAACCCTGCCAGGCTTTCTTGGTTTGCTGTGCGGTTGCTCTCCATCAATCATACCCAGAATCACAAAGCCCTGGCAGGCATATCCTTTTGGAATGCCCCATTTTGTCATTAGTGTACGTCCTTTTTCTGAATCAAATGTCTCATATCCTCTTGAGATGATACAGGACGCAATCCCAAGCTCTGTCGCCTGCAAAACCATATTTTCCATCATGCAAAACGCATCCGCTGTCTTAAAAAGAAAATTGTCCTGACAAAACACGCAGACAACAGTTGGCGCATCATAGAAACCATTTTTGATTGTCGGATCATCAATCGTACTTGGCTGTTCCTTTGACACATAGCTTCCAGCAAGATGCGTGCGATCAAAATGAGCCATATTCATCTTTCCTACATGTGTTGCCAGTTCTTTATCATGTAGAATATGCGCTGAGCGACATCGGTGAAAGTATGCGCCCCATTCTGTTAGCGATGCAGGAGTGGGGAAGCAACTATAAGAAAGATTTAAAGTAAAAATCATTCAATCTAGGCACTTAAAACACCCCTCCTCGTGGGAATTGATGACACCTACCGCCTGCAAGTAGGAATAGATGATCACCGTTCCCACAAATTTCATTCCTCGTTTCTTCAAATCTTTGGATATCGCATCCGAAAGCGGTGAACTAGTGACACCGATCTCGTAGACGATCTGATTTCGTGTCCAATGCCATAGGTACACAGAAAAACTTCCATATTCCTCCTGTATCGCCCGAAAGATACGGGCATTGTTTACTGCGGCACGAATCTTTAACCGATTGCGTATGATCCCTGAATTTTGAGAAAGTGCATTCATCTTATCCTCATCATATGCACATACCGCATCCAGATCGAAGTTATCAAACGCCTCTCGGAATGCCTCTCGCTTATTTAACACACACTCCCATGACAATCCAGCCTGAAAGCTTTCCAGAATCAACATCTCAAACAATTTGTGATCATCATAAACGGGAACACCCCACTCCTCATCGTGATACTGCACGCAAAGCGGATTCTTCGGATTTGCCCACCGACACCGCATTTTTCCATCGTTCCATTCCATTGCTAGATATTCTCCTCTTTTTATTTTTATATGTGTTCTACCCAAGTTTACGAATTCTCTCTTAACTCTGAAAAAGGAAGTACCTCATCAACTCTCGGTACTTCCTTTTTTCAATTCAAATTAAACACAAATTACAGTGTTCCATACGGAGCATATGTTTTTCCAACTTAAAATTTCGGCTTCCACTTTCCACGGGCAAAATGGATGGTGAAAAAGATAAATAACAAAATATTGTGTGCGATCATGCACGCCCACGCGGAAATAAGTCCCATGCCAAGAAGCTGTGTGCACACAAAGGTACCCGCGATGCGCACGCCCCACATACCCACAACGTTAAAGATAAATGGAGCAATGGTCTTTCCAACACCCTGCATCATACCTTCAAGGACGATCGGGACACCATAGAACGGCTCGGAGATTGCAACCATGCGAAGCACCGTAGAACCCAAACGGATGACTTCCTCGTCGCGTGAAAACAAATGCATGAGCTGTGGTGCAAACACAAACAATAATGCACCACACACCGTCATCAGTCCAATCTCGAGTGGAATGATGGCGCGCTCTAAGTCGTGCAATTTCTTTTTATCCTTTGCGCCAAGTGCGTTGCCAGAAAGAGTGGCGGCGGCGGTCTGCATCCCCCAACCTGGAATGTAAAATGCGGACTCTACCGTGTTGGCAATCGTATGGGCTGCCGCTGCGGTCTCGCCGAGTGAGTTGATCATGGATGCAAAGACAACATAGCCAAGGGATGTGGCAAAACGCTGGCACATGTTTGGAAATGCCACGCGAATACATGGAGCAAGAATTGCCTTGTCTGGCTTGAAGCTCTGTCCCTTCGGCGAAATATCGTCATGCTTCCACAGCTTTACGGTGATGGCGATTCCGCCGTAGGTGTAAGCAATCGCACTCGCAAGCGCCGCACCCTCGATACCGAAACCTGCGCCTGGAATCGTAATGGAAAGACCGGCAATCGAAGCGGTACGTGTCGAAAATATCAGGAAGTAATTGAGCACAGTATTGATCACATTCATTGCAATACCAACTCGCATCGGTGTCTTTGTGTCACCTACCGAACGAAGCACAGTTCCAAAGATGATATTCGCCGTTCGAAATAGCATCGGCGCATACAAAATAAGGAAGTAACGCGCCGCCATATCCTGAATGCTCTTATCTACCTGCATCCAGACTGGTACTTGTCTGCTAATCGCAGCAGTCAGAATCGTAAAACTGATGCCCACCGCAAGCACTAACAGCACCGCCTGACCAGATGCCCGCTTTGCGCGCTCTTTATTTCCTGCGCCAAAGGACTGCGAGATAAAGGCAAGCAATCCGACACCGATCGCCGATATTGTGCTTCCAATCAGCCAGTTTACAGTACTTGTTGAACCGACTGCTGCCGTTGCCTGTGTGCCAAGTGAACCAACCATGGCCGTATCGATGTACTGAACTGCCGTCTGCAAAAATTGTTCGAGCATGGTCGGCCACGCCAGCGCAAAGATGACTGGCAGCATTTTATTCTTTCGAATGTTCCACTTCTCCATCTATTTTCTCCCTGTGTGCTTTTTGTGCACTCGTGCACAGTTTTTTATTATAGCATACGTTTTACTTAGTTGCAAACGCTTCTCCGATGGATTCAAGTGTCTTGATTAAGCATCTTCTTGGCGTTGCCATGCACACACGAGTAAACAGTGGACTGTCGTAATCGCTTCCCTCACCGAGGCACACATGAGCCTTTTTCACAAGAAACTCATTTAGTTCCTCTCCGGTAGAAAAGTAGGCTGACCAATCTATCCACAAGATATAGGCGCCTTCGCCACCACATACCTTTGCCTGTGGCAAGTGCTTTGCAAAATAGTCACGCAGCACACGCATATTTTCCCAAACATATGTATTCGATGCATCGATCCAGGCCTTGCCCTCCTTAGTATAAGCAGAACGTACGCACTCATACACACACGGATCGAGACTTCCGTAGTGATCACGGGTACGTCTATCCGTAAAGCGCGCACGAAGCTCATCATCCGCAATCAGGATATTGGCATGGTTCACACCAGTAAAACCAAACGACTTTCCAAGCGAGGTGGCGACAATCGCATGCGACTTTGCACCTGTAATGTCAAGATAGCATGGGCATGTCAATCCCTGATAACAGTTATCAGAAAAGATTTCATCCGAGTAAACGGTCACGTTGTAGCGCTCCGCTAATATAGCTATTAGTTCTAGTTCTTTCTTTTTCCATATCTGTCCGATAGGGTTGTGCGGATTGCACAGTACAAACAAATGGTTATGCGGATCGGCCATCGCAGCCTCAATCGCATCAAAATCCATGCAATATGTGCCCTTTTCTCTATTATAAATGAGCGGACACTCTACCGTTTTGCGATTTAAGCGGTCTGCAGCCTGACGATAGCGGTTATACACCGGTGTGGTGATAATCATTCCGTCCTCCGGGTCTGGACAGGTTAGACGAATCGCGGTTGCTAGTGAATAAATCGTTCCGAGCGTTGTGACAACCCACTGTGGCTGCAAGCTAGTATTTCGGTTCATCTTCATCCAATTGACTACTGCGTTTCGGTACGCATCATCTGGCAGTGTAAAACCGTACAATCCGTTCTTGGCAAAACGGATGACCGCTTCCTCGATGACTGGCGCACTCTTAAAATCCGGCTCGGCACCGTCCAGACTGATATTTCCTGCTTCGACGACCTCAGGCGGCGTCATCATTCGCTTTAAGTTTGCGCTCGGGCGCGAAACAAGCGTTTCAAAATCGAATTCCATTACTGAATTGCCCTTTCGTACACATATTTTGCACTTGCCACATCCTCAATTGCAAGACCAAGTGCATCAAAGATCGTGATCTGCTCGTCATCGGTTCTGCCCGGTGCCTTTCCTAACAGTACCTCTCCGATGGAGCCGACGATATGATCCTCTTTGATCAAACCTTCCTTAAGCGGAATCAGGTATTCGCCGCTCTCGCGCTTTGTCGCCTCGGTCTGATCGGAATACAGGCGTGCTGCGGCAACGAGATCAGAGGAAACCTCTCTGGTGGTTGGTGTGAAAGTGCCGACTGCATTGATATGAGTGCCCGGCTTTACCATCTCTCTTGTCAAAAGCGGCTCTTTGGACGGAGTTACGGTACAGATAATATCCGCATCTGCGGTTGCTTCCTTAACAGTACCGCAAACAGTAACCAAAATCTGGTACTTTTCCTGTATTTCCTTTGCGAATCGCTCTGCTGCCTGTGGGAACAGATCATAGACGGTCACAGAAGTGATATCGCGAATCTCGCGGATCGCTGCCAAATGGGAACGTGCCTGTGCACCTGCTCCGATCAGTGCCAATTTGTGCGCATCTTTTCTAGCTAACAGATCCGTAGCGACAGCGCTGACGGCACCAGTACGAATTTCTGTGATGCTGCCAGCCTCAATCAGACCAGCTACGGTACTGTGCGCGGACTCAAACAGCATTACATAACCAATATGGGATGGATACTTTGTTCCCATGTTCGGTGCAAATGCAGAGATGACCTTTGCGCCAAAATACTCACCAACATAAGCTGGCATAAAGCCAAACTTTGCTGTGTTTGGCATAACGGTGATCAGACGTGCTGGCTGAGCATACTCGCCATTTTCAAGCCCTTTCAATGCCTCTGCCATCAGTTGAATACACTCCTTTGGCTGCAGAAGCTTTCTTACCTCTTCCTGCTCAATAATCTTCATATGTATTAAAACCTTGCCTTTCTAACTTTGTCCTAGCCTATTTTATTTTCCAGTCTGTTTTTTCTCCATCAACCACTGATTTTCAATGATCCGACAAGCATTGCCGGACCAGACACGGTGTAGCTGTCATACATGACAAGTGGATTGATCACGCGATCGCTTCCCACCATCTCAACATTTGAAAACAGCTCTGCGACATTGCCATTCATGGTCAATCCTTCCATGATGCCAACTGGCTTTCCGTCCTTGATGCGCACGGCCTTACATGGGAATGCGAAATCGCCAGATACGACGTTTAACGCATGGAACTGATCATAATTTTCAAACACATACACACCATCGCCGCAAGCCTGGAGCAGCTTTTCTAAACTTGCCTTGCCGGACTCAATCGTAAAGTTCTTTGGCATAATTGCCATATCGGTATGAATATTTCCGCTAAGAAGGGTCTTTCGGCCCGCATTACCAGTGGAGCGCACACCTGCTTTTTCCGCCGTGGAAAGATTGTGCATCCAGCCTTTTAACACGCCATTTTCAACAAGCGTTACATCGCGACTTGGCACGCCCTCGCAGTCCATCTCCCATGAGAAACCACACTGCACACTGTTTTTCGAATCAGATTTGCCCTTGTAATCGCGAATTGTAATACAATCCGAAAAAATCTTCGTGTTTTCCTTTCCTGCAAATGGTGTCGCACCACTCTGCGCGCGCTTTGCAGTAAACATCTGCCATGCGGTGATTAAGATATTGTTGATCGCCTGTGAGGAAAGCACGGCACGATACACACCTGCCTCAGCTGGAATAGTCGGTACCTCTAAAAATCTTCGATTGGAAAACTCATGGATCAGTGGCTCTGGTGACAGCTCATCAAGGGTCAGCGCACACGCATAGCCTTCATATCCATCGACTGCTACCTGTGCTGCAAAACGCTGAACGGAAGCTGTTTCTTCTATATTATTGGTATTCACAATGCCCATCGTAAGAATGGTCTGAGAAAGATCCAGACGCACGGGACGTCCAATGCCTTCCTCTAATTGTCCAGCAAGCGTTTTTGCCTTATTCTTTAATGTTTCGATGGAGACTAGTGTTTTTTCCTCTCCATCATTTAAAGTAGTTGTTTTATCTGAATTCTTTGTTTCATCAGTCTCCCAGTACTCTACCGTTGCCATCGGCTCTGCCTGTGCTGCCGCAGAAGCCTCACTGTTTGTCAGTGCCTGCGCGATCACCTCATTTGCATTGGCGTCCAGTTTTTGTGTGTAGACCAGTCCGGTCTTTTTGCCGGATGCGCGCACAAAAAGCTCCGTCTGCTCGCTGCAGCTCATCGGTCCGGTCTGTGAACCTATCATCTCAACAGAGATCTTTTGCTGTTTTTCCGCCTCAGCCTCAGCTGCCAGACAGCCACTTGGAAGAGACTGCATGGCTACCTGATATGCGTTCAGTTCTCTCATACATTCTTTCATATCGTTGCCTTTCCTCGTTATCCACTATGACTTCTCGACAGACATCTGCAAGGCAAGCCTGATCGCTTTGCTTTACGGCATTGCCTTTGCAGATGTCTGCTCTCGAAGTCTGTCACAAAAAAAATATCATCCAATCGCCATATGGGAAATACGCACCATCGGCTGCGGTGTGGTCGTTGGAATCAGACCGGAGCTTGCTCCACAGAAGCCGCCCTTTTCGTACTTCATTTTCTTGCCAACGCGGTCGATGCGCTTAATTACGTCGATTCCGTTTCCAGTCAACATGATATTTTTCACCTGATGATCGCGGTCGATCTGTCCATTTTTAATTAAGAAGCCTTCCTTTACCTCTAGCGAGAACTGCATGCCGCCAAAGCCGCCGCCAATGCTCTCCACATACAGGCCGTTTTCTACACTGCGCACAATCTCATCCTCATCGTCGTTTCCCTCTGCCAGACAAGTGTTTGTCATTCTAGATACCGGCGCATACGTATAATTTTGTCTTCTTCCGCTTCCAGTACTTGCCATTCCAAGAACTTTGCCGTAGTAGCGGTCACACATATAGGATTTTAAGACACCATTTTCAATCAGAACATTTCGCTGCATCGGATGACCCTCGTCGTCGATCGCAGCGGAACCATATTGGCCTGGCAGTGTTCCATCATCGACCAGTGTGACTTTGTCACTTGCAACCTTTTCTCCGATCTTATCCACAAATGCACTAGCGCGGTGGGCGATCGCGATGGCTTCAAGCGAATGACCACAGCTCTCATGCCATAGTGTTCCACAGCCACCTGCTGCCAGTACAACTGGAACCGTGCACGGTGCGACAGTTCCTGCTGTGCGAATGCGATCGGCGCGCCGCACCATATCGGCAGCAAATCCAGTGTAGGCAGATTCATCCTCATATGCCTCAAAGCCAGATGCCTTCGTGTAATCATCCCATGTGCCATATGCATCGGCTCCGTCTGCGACAACAGCCTGCATACGCATTCTGGTAGTCACGCGGCGATCGGTCGTGTAAAGCCCTTCGGTGTTTGCGATCAACACACGCTGGTCGGTATCAAAATAGTTTAAATTCAGTGAGCGTACATTCACGCCTGCACCTCTTGCAGCCTTGTCTGCCTTTAAGAGTACATGAATCTTGTCCTGATTTTTGATCTGTGACGGATATTTTACAACTGGGCATGGATTGTGCCAGGTCTTTTCGGTTAAGACAATTCCGGAGGATGCTGCCCTCTCCTTTAACGCTAACATCTCGGCACCCTTTTCTACCAGATCAAGCAATGCCTGTTTTGTCACCTGATTGGTATACAGGTACACGTTGGAAAGACCCTGTATCAGATACAGACCCACTCCGCAGATGCGAAGGCTCTTTACCCCCTGAATTACGGTCTCGACACACGGGATGTTGGTTTCCTCTCTGTCTTCAAAAAACAGCTCGGCAAATTCGATTCCATGCGCTTTGGCGGCTTCTAATACCTGTCTGATCTCATCCTTTTGAATCATCGCATTCTCCCTTCTTTATAATGTATTCTTTTTTATCTCACCATTTATCATAACAAGACGCACATGATCTGCGTTCGCGAGCAGCATGATGTCCTTAGACGGATCGCCGTCTACTACAACAAGGTCAGCAAGCTTTCCAGCCTCGAGGCTTCCGAACTTATCATCCGACTTCATCAGATACGCACCGTTGATGGTTCCAGCCTTAATGGCTTCCATATTCGAGTAGCCACAGCGTGTTAGACTGTAAAACTCTTTTCCGATCTCGTGAAACGGTGTATTCAAAGAATTGGAATAATCGGTTCCAAGTGCAACGCGAATGCCATACTGGTGTGCCAGTGCGAAGGAATGCTTGGATGCATCGCCGAGCGCCTTGGCTTTTCTCATCATGTGCTCTGGCAGCCCTTTCATATCCGCAATGCCAAGCGATACCGAAAGTGTAGTGACAAGCGGAATGTTTTTCTCTGCCATCAGCTGTGCACACTCCTCATCCAATAATACGCCATGCTCGATACACTTTACGCCGTTTTTGATTGCCTGCTTGGTGCCTTCTGTTCCGGTACAATGTGCGGTAACGTAAGTATTGTGGCGAGCTGCCTCTTCCACTATTACACGAATTTCCTCTGGAGAAAACTCGATATCATTGAAATCATCGACTGCGGATGATACACCACCGGTCGCACAGATCTTGATAAACTGTGCGCCCTCACGAAACTGCTGTCTTGTCTTTCGGTAGCAATCCTCCGGACCGTCCACAAGGCATCCGATCAAGTCCTGTTTATTGGATTCCTCCGGTGTCAGCATTGGATTCAAATCGCAGTGACCAGAAGAAATGCTCATGACTCTTCCGCCTGGCATGATACGCGGTCCCTTAATCAGTCCCGCCTCAATTGCCCGCTTTAACGAGGCACCAAACGCACTCATATCGCGCACGCCTGTCACACCGGCATCCACCAGATCTTCCAGATCGCGCACAGTCGTCAGAAGAAGATCATACGGTGTGTCACCTGTCTTATGAACGCTCTCGCTTCCGCAAAGATGTGCATGCGCATCAATAAAGCCCGGCATAACGGTCTTTCCCTCAAGGTTAAGCACCCGCGCATCTGGATCGCTGCACTTACGTTGTTCTCCGACATATACGATATGGTCATCCTCAATTTCGATCATTCCATTTTCAATGGGTACATCGGACACGGCATCTATGATTCTTGCGTATAGGATAGTTTTCATGTCTTTTTCCTCCCTAATTTTTTTTATGATACTCTCGTAATACCTTCAATACGTAGTAGGCATCGCTGAAACAGTAACGCCGACAAACACTTCGTTAAATGGGCCTTCGTAAAACTTTCGGGTAGCCATCTTGAAATTTTCGCAGAAATCACGTACACTTGTCTGACAAGGAGGTTTCTTCTATGACTACTGCAAAAGATTTATTATCGCTGCCATCTCTGTCCCACATGAAGCTGATCGGCGGAGCTGAAGGTCTCTCACGGACGGTCACTTGGCCCTACGTGATCCTGTGTCCTCCGATCGGCGAATGGGTGAGCGGCGGTGAATTTTTGATTTATTACGGAGCAAACTCCGTCGTGGAAAAGGTGGATCTTGCCCAACTGATACGAGATGCTGCCCAAAACGATGCTGCCGGTATCCTGTTTCTTGTTGGCCGTCACTACATCCTCGAGGAAAATCTCGATGACGAAATTCGCCAGTTGGCCGACGAGCTGAAGCTGCCCGTCTTCTCGCACACGAGTCTTGCCTATGTAAACTCCATCACAAAGGATATCATCAATTTGATTCAGGATCGCGAAAAAGATGCAACGATCGCCAATGCCTTCTGGTACTCGCTCTTTTTCCAAAATGCCGATATTGATGAGCTTTCGACACTCAACCAGGCACTGTTTCTTGGCTACCTTCCCAGCTATAAATACTGCGTGTATATTGTTGAGATGATGAATGCCACCGACTATTTCCAAAAACAGGAATCCACACATGGTCCTTCCTTTATGGAAACCCCTTCTGAATTCTTTCGTATGCTTGCGACAAAGCTTGGCTACATCACGCAAAAGGAAACTGGCAGCAGTTGGCATGTTGCTCGAAGTAGCTCCAATGTTTTCGTGCTCCCAGTCAATACCGACTCACAGGAGCAGGCCGCCGATTCCTTCTTTGAATCGCTGACTCTTCGCATGGAACAGCAATACCCTGGTGCCAAATTTTACACCGGAAAAGGCAATGTCCGCTCGCGTCTTTTTGGCATCCGTGAATCCTTCATTCAGGCCAAGCGAAGTCTGCTTTCCTGGAAGCTTCTCGGTGCCAATCGTCATCTGATTTCCTACTCGGATCTTGGATTCTATCAACTATTATTTGAGATTCCGTTGGCATCCGTCATGCGCGAGTACACAGCACGTTTTCTTGATCCGATCCACGAATACGACAACGCTCACGATGCTCATCTATATGAGACGCTGTGCATGTGGCTTGACTGCCGCTGCAATCAGGTTCAGACCGCAAATGCACTGTTTCTTCACCGAAATACGCTGCTTGGGCGCCTCGAAAAACTAGAAAAGTTACTCGGTGTATCGCTTGATGACGCCGATATCACGTTTCAGCTACAGGCCGCCGTCAAGATCGAGAAGTTCCTTTCGGAGACGTGATGTACACGTGAGCAGCCCTGAGGTGGATGGCTTTCACGAAGGTGATAACGTCTGCTACGTAACCTTCCTTACATCTCTTCAGCCCGATGACACGCCGTAAAGTGTCCCGGCTCGATCTCGCGAAGAACCGGCTTCTCCTTCTTACACTGCTCGGTTGCATACGGACAGCGGTTGCAGAAATTACAGCCCTGCGGCAGATTGACCGGGCTTGGCACATCGCCCTGAAGTAAAATTCTCTTTCGCTCGCGCTCGATTGTCGGATCGGCAATCGGGATGGCGGAGAGAAGTGCCTTCGTATACGGATGACGATTCTTGATATAGATATCTTCGCTGTCTGCGATCTCGACAAGAGACCCCAGATACATAACGGCAATACGATTTGAAATCTGGCGCACCATTGACAGGTCGTGTGTGATAAACAGATAAGAAAGACCCATCTGCTGCTGAAGGCGCTTTAACAAATTGACAACCTGTGCCTGAATCGAAACGTCAAGCGCGGAGATTGGCTCATCGCAGACGATTAACTTTGGTTCAAGCGAGAGTGCTCTGGCGATTCCAATACGCTGTCTCTGTCCACCGGAGAATTCGTGTGGAAATCGGTTTGCGTGATCTTTATTTAAGCCGACCATTTTAAGAAGCTCCAACACGCGATCTTCAAGTTCCTGTCCTTTATACATCTTGTGAATCTTCATGCCCTCTGCCACGATGTCGCTGACAACGCTAAGCGGGTCTAAGCAGGCGTATGGGTCCTGAAAAATCATCTGCACATTTTTGGTATATTCTTTCTTTTCTTTCTTTTTATAGGTCCAGATATCACGTCCCTCAAACAACACCTGTCCCTCATCTGGGCGATACAGACGCATGATGGTCTTTCCGAGCGTACTCTTTCCACATCCAGACTCACCGACAAGGCCGACCGTCTCCCCCTTGTAAATGGTTAAATCTACACCATTTACCGCCTTTAGAATGCCCTTTGGTACCTTAAATGTTGTTTTTACATTTTTCAATTCGAGGATTGGTTCTTTCTTTTCTATTGTTCCCATCACGTTTCCTCCTGTGCGTCTGCGCTCTGTGACTCTACTGGACTGACCGGCGCACCATTTCGCTTAATGCACTCTGGATGGTTCAGCCAACAGGATGCATAATGATCTGGTTCAGAAAATTCAATGCATGGTGGCTGACTTGTGCGGCAGATATTCATCGCATACTTACAGCGTGCCGCAAATGCACATCCAGTCGGCGGTGCCAATAGATCCGGCGGTGTACCTGGAATGGAATACAGATCTTCGCTGACTCTTTTATCCAAACGCGGTACACTGCTTAATAGTCCCCAAGTGTATGGATGCTTCGGGTGATGGAAAATTGTGTCACAGTCACCATGCTCTACGATCTGTCCTGCATACATCACATAAATACGATCTGCCATATTCGCTACGACACCCATATCATGCGTAATTAACACGATTGAAGTATCAATCTTATTCTTCAAATCATTCATCAGCTCAATGATCTGTGCCTGAATCGTCACATCAAGCGCAGTCGTCGGCTCATCTGCAAACAATACCTTTGGATTGCAAATCAGTGCCATTGCGATCATAATACGCTGACGCATACCACCGGAAAGCTGATGCGGATAACGCTTCATATTCTCCTCCGGGGATGGCAGGGAGATCATCTTTAAGATCTCAACTGCTTTTTTTCTCGCCTCGTCTCTGGAAACCTTATAATGCTGCATATAGGGCTCCATAATCTGCTCACCAACTGTCATTGTTGGATTTAAAAAGGTAAATGGATCCTGAAAGATAATGGACAACTGATTTCCCTGAAGCTTACGCATCTGCTGTGGTGTCAAATCAAGCAAATTTTCGCCGTTAAAGAGAACCTCTCCACCCTTGATACTGCCATTTTTCTTTGGGTTCAATCCGATAACGGTCTGAATCGTGACTGTCTTTCCACAGCCAGACTCACCAACGATTGCTATCGTCTCTTTTTTATTTAAATGCCAGGAAACACCGCGCACGGCCTGGACATTTCCCTGAAAGGTCTGAAAGGATACCTTTAAATCCTTTACCTCTAAAATTTTCTCTTTTTCCATGGTTTCCTCTCATTCTGCCGAAATGCAAAAATTTTACGCTCGCAGCTTCGGATCGAGTGCATCGCGCAGTCCGTCTCCGATTAAATTAAAACAAAGCATTGTGATGCTGACACAAAGACACGGAATAATAAATTGGTACGGATAATAACGGAAGGTCTCACCTGCCGCCTTGATTAACTGGCCCCAGCTTGGCTGCGGCGGGGTAACGCCCAGTCCGATGTAGCTTAAAAATGCCTCATAGAAAATGACACTTGGAAGTGACATCGTAATGCTGACAACACGGATACCCAGTGTGTTTGGAATCAAGCGTCTTGCGATGATCCAACCAGAGGAGGCACCAAGCGTCTCGGATGCGACAACAAATTCGCGTGTCTTTAGCTGTAACACAAGACCTCTCGTACTTCGCGCGGCACCCATCCATCCGGTAATACTCATCGCGATAACAAGTGTTGCAATATTTCCACTTCCCATGACAACCATCAAAAGGATCATGTAAATCAAACTCGGAATGCCCATCAGTACGTCGATGGCTCTCATGATTGCGGTATCGACCCAACCGCCAATGTAACCGGAAATACCACCAACTGCCATACCGATCGCCTCCGGAATCAACGTTGCCAAAATTGCAATGATAAGGGAAACTCTTCCACCTGCCCAGACACGAGTCCACAAATCACGGCCCAAATTGTCGGTGCCAAACCAGTGCGTCATGCTCGGTCCCTGATTGACACAGCTGTAATCATTGGAATAATAATCAAATTTGCTCATCATCGGTCCAAACAGGACAAAAAATACCATGATGGCGATAACCACCAGACTAATGACTGCTGGCTTATTCTTCTTAAAATTTCTCCAGACATCCTTGAAATAGGTTGTCTTTTTTCTTGCGATCTGGTCTTGATCGAGCGCCCCCTCCGGCAGTGGAGAAAACGCATCATCTGCAAATTGAGATTCTGCAGCTTGTACTTTTTTTGTTGTATCAGTATTCATCTTTTCTCCTTTATTTTACGCGGATTCGCGGATCAATCAGTCCATACAGTACGTCAACGATCAGATTCATCGTTACTAAAAATGCACCATAAAAAACAGTCAGGCCCATGATCAACGGATAATCCAAATTGGTAACAGAATCGACAAAATAACGGCCCAGACCCGGAATCAAGAACATACTCTCTACGACGAACGAACCCATTAACACACCTGCGATCTGCACACCCAGATTCGGGATAATCGGAACAAGTGAATTCTTAAACTGATGCTTTAACACAACGCGAATCGGAGAAAGCCCTTTCGCCCTTGCCGTCTTTACGTAATCCTGTGTCGTAATTGCAAGCATACTTGCTCTCATATTTCTTGTATTTCCAGCAACGGTACCAAGACCAAGAACAAGTGCTGGCAGGATAATCTGATTTGGCTTACCCCAGCCCGTTACTGGCAAAATGCCAAGCTTCACACCAAAAATCATTCGAAGAATCGGTCCGAGCACCATACTCGGAAGTGCGATTCCAAGTACCGCCACAACCATTAGCAAATAATCCGGCCATTTTCCTCGAAACTGTGCACAAAGGATTCCAAAAAGAAGTCCGACTGCCTCCGCAAAAAACAGGGAAATTAAACCAAGCTCTGCGGATACTGGGAATGCTTCCTTGATGATATCCACTACGGTCTTTCCAGTCTTTTTGATTGAATAGCCAAGATCGCCATGCAGCAAATTATTCATATATGTTAGGTATTGCTGTGGCACTGGCTTGTCCAGTCCGTAGAACGCACGCTGCTTATCCTGCACGGCTATCGGAATCTTATCGTTTAAGAATGGATCTCCGGGAATGAGCTTCATCAAAAAAAATGTTGCCGTTGCCAGCACAAAGACCGTTGCAATTGCGATCAATACCTTTTTTCCAATGTATTTGAGCATATATCCTCCTAAAAAGTAAGGACGCCTCTGCCAGGCTTTTGCAGATCGGCGTCCCCATACTTTATTTTTGTATTGCTTTTTTACACTACCTTACATTTTTATTCGAGCTTTTCTTACTCTGCGTAATCCAGATAAGTAAAGTCCGTTTCAACCGTATTGTAGAAGCCAGTGTAACCACTCTTGTACTGAAAACCACCATCCGTCCAGCCAAGGATCAGATTCAATGTATTGTCACAGAAGAACTTCTCTACCTCGAAGTAATTTGCCTTTCTCTCCTCGATCGTCGGGGAAGCAATCGCGGTATCATACAGCTTATCGTATTCCTCGTTTGAATAACCTCTGAGTGCAGACTGCATTGCGCTTGTGTAGCTGCTTACGAAACCAGCCAGTGCATCTGGGATCTCCAGAGCGTTTCCGCCATACCAGAAATCGTAATCACCACTCATCGCGTTTGATACCATTACCTGAATCGTCTGAGAATTGATTGTGGTCTCGATGCCAAGATTCTTCTTTAACATATCCTGAACAGCAGCTAACACATCAATACTTCCCTGAGCCTCGTAGCAAAGAAGCTCAAAGGTCGGAATCTCGTCAGCGGTCTTTCCCAGCTCATCAAGTGCGGCATTTAAGTACTCCTTTGCCTTGTCAGCATCACCGCTTGCCGGCCATCCCTCATACTCAAATTCTTCATCAAAGGTGCCAGTCACGCCAGCCTCGGATGGAGCTGTCAAACGGTTTGCCGGCTCATCACTTGTCATAACAGATGCACACAGCGCGGTACGATCGATTGCATAGCTGATTGCCTTTCTAAAGTTTGCATTGCCAAGGAACAGTCCTGTCTCATCGGTCTTTCCTGCATGGTTGATATTCAGGCAACGATAAGAAGTCGTGTACTTTGTACTCTCAAATCCAGCATCGGTCAGTGTTTGCTGCTGCTGTGCGCTTCCAGTCGGAACAAAGTCAATCTCATCGGCTAACATCATATCCACACCCGTATCACCTGTTACATTAAACTTGAAATCAATCTCATCCATATTGATGCTGTCTGCATCCCAATAGTTCTCATTCTTTACTAAAGTCATCTCGGAATCGGATACCCAATCGGATACAACGAATGGTCCGTTTGTCAAAAGCTTGTCTGCAGAGGAACCATACTCGGCACCGAGCGGATCTACATACGTCTCCTCTAGTGGTGCAAACAGGCTAGTTGAGGTAAAGGTACTCTCATACTGTGGATTCTTGAAGGTGTATTCAATAGTCCGATCGTCGATTGCCTTTATGCCAACCTCATCCCACTCACACTCGCCAGAATAATATTCCTCGCCGTTCTCTAAAATATAGCCAGACTCTGCATTGTAGTGGCCTGCATCTGGATCCATCAGACGCTTTGCTGCATAAACAAAATCCTCAGAAGTGATTGGTGTCTCGCCATCGCTGTAAGTTAATCCCTCCTTTAACTTAAAGGTCCAAGTCTTTCCATCCTCGCTTGACTCCCAGCTTTCAGCTGCACCTCCGATGTACTCACCGGCTTTGTCACGGATCAGGGTATCACTGATCAGAGTATCAATGTAGGTTGCAGGATCAACGTTTAACTCTGCATAATCCATCGTAACCGGATCATACGGTGCTCCAATTCTTACACTTTTTGTGTCTGCCTCATCTGCCAGCGCGGCTACCGGAAATGATGCGGCTGCCAACACGGCTGCTAATCCCATTGTTGCATATTTTCTCATGTTTCGTTCCTCCTCCATTTCGCTATCTCACTTTAATTCAATAAAGTGTCCCAACTATAGAAATAGATCGCCAGGGATCGTTCTTCATCGAACCACGCCGTTCTTTTGAACTGCTCTTTTCCTCTGTCAATCTTGAGTTCAGTTTAACATAAAAAGAAGCCTGTATCAATGTGCACACTGTATCTATATTAGATGTTTTTAGTGTGCAGATTGTACAGGCTTAGCAAAGCACCAAGCGCCATTGAAACGTCCCCGTTGGCTTACTTTGTCAGCATTGTTGGACAGCTTCCAGTTTTTTCCATCTGGACAAGGCCTTCTATGCCACAGCGCACCATGCTCTCTACTGCTTCTTTTGTGTAGAATGCCATGTGCTGTGTCATGATGACATTGCGAAACTGATGAAGATAAAACCAGTTGCGGTTGGAGATGATATCTGTTCTTCTGTCTTCGTGCACAATACCTTCTTCTCCCTCTACAGTATCCATGCCAAGCGCACCAATCTTCTCTGATTCAACGCCATCTACCAATGCATCAATGTCAGTCAGTTCGCCTCTTGCGCAGTTAATTAAAATTACGCCATCTTTCATCTTTGCGATGGTCTCCTCGTTGATGATGTGATAGGTAGAATCAAACAGCGGCATATGAAGACTGATCACATCACACTCTTTGTAGATCGTTTCCTGATCAACATAAGTTGCCAGCTTTTCAGCCTCTGGATTTTTGCGCACATCGTAGGCCAGCAGGCGACAGCCAAAACCTGACAAGTTTTTTAATACTTGAAGTCCGATTCGTCCAGTACCCATAACACCTATTGTAAGTTCGTTCATATCACGTCCCTGCAGTCCCTGCAAAGAAAAGTCATTAACCTGCCCCCTCCACAGTGCCTGCTTATACTGACGAAGGCACATTAAAATCATCATTACCGTAAAGTCTGCAACACCGTTTGGCGGGTATGCTGCATTGCAGACACTAATTCCAAGCTCTTTTGCTGCCACCAAATCAATGTGGTTATAACCGATAGTTCTTGTAGAGAGAAAACGCACACCGTTCTCGCTGTAGCGACTTAATAAATCTCTGTCAATTTTTCCCATGCCGAGTACTGTAATGCCCTCATATCCCTTTACAAGATCAGCATTCTCAAGTGATGGCGTCTCATCTGAAAGCGTAACCTCTACACCACACTGAGCAGAAATCTGCTCGAATGCTTTTTTCTCGTCTTCTCTTACTTCAAATGCATAAATTTTCATATTATCCCTGTTTGCCTTTCTCACGTTCACCTTAAGGATGTCATCCAACAAAGCCTCAAGGCAAACGTATATTGTTGGTACTATCTATCAATCTTATAGGTATTTTTCAAACCATGAAATCATCTCATGATAGTAATGCTTTAACAGTCTTGGATCAGATGGCTGCTCGTGCCCGGTATGCGGATAGATCACCATTTTGACCGGCAGATCCGGGTGCAAGTCCTTGATTGCGACGTAAAACTGGTGCGCACCCTCAACTGGTGTGCGGTAATCCTCGGTGCCGTGCAAAATCAAAATTGGCTTATCCACGCGCTCTGCATAGGAAACGGCAGAATCTTTTAGCTTGGCCACCATGAAATCCTCATAGCTCTTATAATCCGTACTCTTGCCCTGCATATCGGAGTTTGCATACATAATCAGTTCATTGGCGATGCTTCGCTGGGTGACATATGCCTTAAAGCGTTTTGCATGTGTCGCCATATAATTGGTCATATAGCCACCGTAGCTGCCGCCTGTGACACCGATGCGGTCGGTGTCGATAAAGTCAAATCGTCTGCACGCCTCATCGACAAATTGAAGCAGATCGTAGTAGGCAGAGCCGTCAATGCTTCTCTGGTAATTCTCGTGTGTCCAGCCGTAGCCACTGCTGCCTCTTGGATTGCAGTAAAGAATTGCAAAGCCCTTGGATGCCAACATCTGAAACTCCATTGTCAGACCGTAGGTGTAGAATGGATGCGGGCCACCGTGGATATAAAGAATCGCCGGATATTTTTCACCCGCCTTTGCGCCAAGCGGCGGCATTACAAAACCATGCACCTTGCTCTCGCCGTCAAGTGTCGGGAAGAAGAAATCTTCTGGCTCACTGAGTTCGACTTCGTCGAAAAGATTCTGTGCAGACTGCACTGCGGTCTCAAGTACGGTACCTGTCGCTGCATCAAGGATCGCATAGAATTCTGGCACTGTTGATTTTGCCGCTGCTGCCATAATGCGTCCATTATGAACCTTGCTGATTCCATGGCAAACCTGCTTGCCGCCCCAGAAAAGCTTGGCGTGACCATCGCCCTCTAAGTCTAAGCGATACAGATTTCCCTGTCCCTTCCAACCACTGACAAAGTATACATAGCGTCCACTCTCGTCGATCTGTAGCTTATCCATGCCGCGTCCGCATCCTGCATTGTACGGGAACTGAACACACTGATAGCAGTTCTCATCCTGAACAAACACCGGTGTTGCTGCGCCATCGGCAACAGCAAAGCGATACAGATAGCCCTCTGGGTAACCCGATTCAGACTCGTCATCGGCGTACTCTGGATTTAAGATGACGGCAATGACGTATTTTCCATCTGGTGTAAAGACTGGGCGCACCGGGTTTGGATACGATACAAGCCAATACTTCTCAGTCAGTCTGCGAAGCTTGCCAGGCTCTTTGTCCACATCAATCAAAAGAAGATCATAACCGATGGATTCCTGTCTTGGGCGGAAACGGTTGCTGACGCAGACGATCTCTTTGCTATCCGGTGCCCATGCAGCGTGCAGATAATCGTACTCGCCGTCGGTTAACTGATTCTCGTTTGTTCCGTCAGAAGATGCAACAAACAGATGCCAGTGCGTATCCGGACGAATAAAGCCCCTGCCATCAAACTTGTAACCAAAATCCTCGGTGGCAACGGCATCGTCATCATGAACCAACTGCTCCTGCGGTGCAGATGCAGCAGATGATGAATCGCTTGCCGTATTGGATGCATTGGACGCAGCAGATGAATTCGATGCATTCTGTGATGCGCCAGAGGTGATCACGGAAAACAGCACCTTCGTTCCGTCTGGTGACCACTGTGGCTCCATAACAGCGCCTCTTACATGGGTAACCTGCGTTACGCTCTGGTTCTCGATGTCATAGACAAATGCCTGACGGCCTACGCCTTTCTTTGCTGAGACAAATAGAATCTTATTTCCATCTGGGGAAAACGCCGGTCCGCCCTCTCCTGCACCGCCTGCTGTCACGGTCGTGCACGTATTTGTCTTTAAATCCTTTATTACAATGCCGTTTGTGTGGTTGGAGGCATAGCAGACAAGCTCCTTTTCTGGAAAATAATCGCCTCCGTTTAAATGTTCCAGATCACGGCAATCCTCAAATTCAGGTAAACGTCTCATCAGTGCTCCTCCTGTGTCGCCATAAAGTCGGTATTGGACTCGGTTTCGTTGTTCTCATTGTTCTTCTTTTTTGTGTTCCAATCAGGCTCGTCAATCAGATACTTTACAAACCAGTCGGTCATCTCCTGCAAGTGACGTACCTGATGATACAGCTTTCCAGTTCTGGTCATTCCATGATTTTCATTCGGGAACATGACCATACGGGACGGAACCTCTGGATTTCGCTCCTTCATCGGGATGAATACCTGCTCGGCCTGCTCAAAGCCACAGCGGTAATCCTGATACGCATGAAGAATCAGTAACGGCACCTTAAAGTGATCAATGTAGGAAATGATGTTTCCTCGTGCACGTCCTTCTAAATAATCGAACATATGGAAATGCTTTGGAATTGGGCGAGAGGAGACAAAACCCATGTCACCTGTTCCGTAGGAGGTCGCCGTATTTGCAAGGCAGCGCTGTGTAACAGCTGCCGCAAACACATCCGTTCTTCCGATCAATTTGTTGGTCATATAACCGCCGTAGCTGCCACCTGTGACACCAACTCTCTTTGCATCGATAAAGCCAAGTGAAATCGCATCTTCCACAAACTGCACAAGATCGTCCATCGCTTCATTGCCCCAACAGATGCCGTCGGCACAGTACGCACGTCCAAAGCCTGTGCTTCCTCTCGGATTTCCAAAGATGACGGCCATGCCTGCGGACGCCAATGCCTGAAACTCATGCCAGAAGGTGAGTCCATACATCGTCTCCGGTCCTCCCTTGATATCAAGCACTGCCGGATACTGCGTGTCTTCTTCAAAGCCAACTGGCTTTACAAGGAAATACTGAAGATCTGCCTTACCATCTTTACTCGTTACCCAGTGTTCCTCAACATCGGCAAGTGCATACTCGGACAGCCATGGATTGCTGTTAGTTAACTGCTCACCGTTCATCCAGATCTCTGCTGGCTTCAGCCAGGAAGCCTGCACGGTTACGATCTGTCCTGCATCGTTCATGGCAAATTCCTGAATGTCGGTCTGACCTTCAAGAACCATCTCGACTGGACTTGGTTTGGCGGCTGAAGTCGCCTCAATGGACGTCTCCTCAGGCTCAAACTTTACCGCGTCAATTCTTACACGGCAAAGGGAATAACGGCCGTGGCGTCCTGTCTGGAAATATAGATACTTTCCGTCCTTTGTGAGTCTAAAGTAAGGAGAATGATCACCATACTCAAGAGAGCCAGCGCAAAGCGGATGCACGCCGTGGCAGAGGGATTCGTCCCACTCACCGATCAAATAGCGGTGCGTATTGTCTGTTAAGTCAAACATCACTGGCAGCTGCACGCAGCTTCCATCCTCAAAATCACCAAATACCATTGTCACAATACCGGTATCGTCTGCGGTAAAGGCCGGTGCGTGATCTGGATAAATTCCAGCATCAGTGCTCACCTGACGTACATTCTCTCCGTTTTCATCACAGGTGAAAAGCTCGGTATGGCGACCTTTCGCGCCATCATATGGATAACCGTGGAATGCGATGGTTTTGCCATCATGCGACCAAGTTGGGAAGATCACTTCCATCGCCTCCATGCGACCTGCAGTAAAAAGCTTCTGCTCGCCAGAGCCAATATTTGCGGTACCGATATGGGAAAACTCACCCTTTCTCATGCCGTGCCACTCGTCCATCTTGTAGGTCAGAGTTGTAATTTCATATGGAGTCCAGTCAAGCTCCTCCTTCCACTCGGCCTTCTGCTCTGGTGTCATCTCGGTAAATTCGATTCCTTTTTTGACCTCATCCGGCCACAGCGTTGCCTCAAAGACAAGCTTTGTCTCATCATCCGACAGCTGATAGCGAAGCACACCATGGCGAAGTGTCGTAATCTGACGTTTTTCATTTGTCGCAAGGTTCTTAATAAATACCTGAAACTCACCTTTCTCATTCGACAGATACGCCATATGTACACCATCAGAAAGGATCACTGGCTGCTTCTCGTTCACTCCGTCCGGTGTCAGAATCGATTCTTTTCGAGCCGCGTCCCTGCCCTCTTCGCCTGTCGCAGCCAATGATGCCATATCTTGTGATGCAACGTCTTGCAACGCATCCTGTGATAAATTTTCCATCAGATGAATCTTTGAGGAAAACAGACCACTTTTCAGGTCACCCTTCCAGTCAACCCATGCAACCTTGTCTCCTGCCGGTGCAAGCGTCGGCCATGTGACATAGACGATCTCTTTCATCGTCTCTGGCGTGAATTTTTTGAGCTGTGTCGTATTTATTTCCATTTCTCTTTGCCCTCCTCTCGCTTGAGTGCTCATCTTCTTTTCCTTCTTCTTTTTCTTATTTTCCTTATTTTATTTTTTCTCTTCTTTCGCTTCTCGCTTGATCCATGTCCAGGAGCGCACTTTCTTTCCTGTGTCTGCTTCCTCAATCTCTTTTTCCACTACGGCAAAGCGACCATCAAATCCACCATCTAACGGAACGATCTCCTTTCCGGTATGCATTGCCTCCCACTCGCTTCGCACGTCCAGACCACTGATTCGCTTAACGGTCTCTAAAAAGACTTCATTTCCAAGCACAACACCGGCTCGCTTTTTCTCCAAAATGTCAATCACAACATCGTCAATATTATGTTCTCCGTTTGTTGCCTTGCGAATCTGAATATCGGTATTGATAAAGAAGATCATGCCTCTACCGTAAACCAGACGCTGTGCGCGACGATCCTTCCAGCAAATCGCTGCTGCCTCCTCGTCCCCAAGTGCACGTGTCGGGTTTGCATAATACGTATCGGTTCGCTTTTGAAGTTCCGCAATCGCATCCTCATCGGAAATCAGACCAAGACGAAGCGGCAGCAGCACACTGTAATACTCGGCCGTACCCTCGGAATACCAGGTCGTGGTACCATACGGATTGTCATTTAAATCCGGCCAGTTGTGCACCATCTCATGGGCAAGAATGGCCTTTTTATCGGATAAACTGCACGGCTGTGCCGTGTTCCAGCCAAACATATAAGAACGGTAAAGTGCGGTTCCGCCACTTGTCAAAAATGGATCCTTTCTCACGAAAATGCGATAGATCTTCTCGGTATCCTTGAAAAATTTCTGCATATGACCAAAGAGCTTTTTCGTATACTCAGCAACCTCCTTCACGTCAAATGGCGGCTGAGACATCCAGTAAAAGCCAAAGTCACCCTCTTCGATGGCATTTAATTGACCCATGGCAAAATAGCATTCACGAAGCTGTTCAAGCGTATCCGTCTTTACTTCATTTTCTCCAAAGGTGCAAACACCACGGCTGCCCTCTGGCATCGCACTCAAATCCCATGAAAGCTCACTTGCTTTCGCATTTTCAACATCCATTAAAATGGAGATACCTGCGCTGTTTGCACCACCCTTTTCTGCTCGAAAATCAAAGTACGGGCCACAAATATCGGTCGGCTTTAATGCTCTTGGTGTTACCGTGTAGGAAATCTGTATCGTTCCCTTTGTGTCACGCTGCACATTCCATCTGCGCCACTCATATGGATATGGCTGTTCCTCAGATTCCTGCACTGGTATGACGCCACTTTCATCGCTGATCTGTAAATTTTTAGCCTCACAGCCCGGAATCGTCACGGTACAAAGCTGCATGCTGCACAGGCGGTCTCCTTCCTTGTAGGACTGCCCTGTGAGTTCCATTCTCACATCCATCCGGTCTACGGTATTGTCTTTCCAGTATGGCTTTAAGTTGATTTTTGTCAAATTCATCTTCTGTCTCCCTTCTTAAAGCATTCGGATCATTCTGATTTTTGTATGCATTTTTGTCTTTTAAGCTCAATTGAAAAACACATAGCTCAACAGTATAGCAATTTTCATAATTTGTCAAGCTTGACATTTTGTCTGTTTTCTGCTATCTTATTGGTACTAAAACCGGATTCCGGCCGTGGACTTTTCATAGAGATTCAGAAAGATTTCTTTATTTTTCGCCACACAACAATACTGCGTTCTCGTCGCTTTCGCATTTGTTGTGCGGTAATGCCATCGGGGACAGGGAAATGCGGCACTTCAGTGCTACTTTCCCTGTCCCTAGTGGCTTGTCGAGAATGCTTCAAAACAGAAAGGAGTTCTCGATCAATGGATCAATCTTACATGAAACAAAAGGCAGTATTTCCACTGGTTCTTGCAATGGCTCTGCCGATGACACTTTCCATGCTTGTCAACTCACTCTACAACATTGTTGACAGCATTTTTATTGCGAAAATCAGTGATAACGCGATGACCGCACTATCCCTCGTTTACCCGGTGCAAAACCTGATCACGGCGATCACGGTTGGTTTTGCAATCGGCATCAATGCCGCCATATCATTCTTCTTGGGTGCTGGCAATAAAAAAGAAGCAGACCATGCTGCTTCTCTCGGTACTTTATTAAATGCGCTGCACGGCCTGCTGTTAAATATTGTCTGCGTGATTTTAATCCGCCCATTTTTGGAGCTGTTTACAACTGATCAAGAAGTTATTTCTTTAGGTGTCCGCTACGCAAGAATTACCCTTAGCTTCTCACTGCCGATTGGAATTTCCATCTCCCTTGAGAAAATTTTTCAGGCAACTGGACGCATGAAGGTTTCCATGGTGGCCATGATGGTCGGCTGTATCGGAAACATTCTTCTAGACCCGCTTATGATCTTTGGCATCGGACCGTTCCCGGCGATGGGAATTGAGGGTGCCGCACTCGCAACCGGAATCGGACAGATGCTGTCCTTTGCCGTTTATCTGGTATTCTGTGTGATTCGCCCGCTGCCAGTCAAATTTTCACTTTCAAGCTGTAAACTGACTTCGAACATGCTGACACGCCTTTATACCGTTGGCATTCCTGCCACTTTAAATATGGCGCTTCCGTCACTGCTTGTCTCCGCATTAAACGGAATCTTAGCTGCTTACTCTCAGTCTTACGTGCTTGTTCTTGGCGCTTACTACAAGCTTCAGACCTTCCTTTATCTAACCGCAAGCGGCGTTGTGCAGGGTATGCGCCCGCTGATCGGCTACAACTATGGTGCGCGCGAACATGCCCGCGTAAAGCAGATTTTCTTTGATGCACTGTTTTTAATCATCGGCGTGATGGTAATCGGTACTGCCCTTTGTCTTGCAATTCCTGGCTCTTTAATCGGGCTGTTTACTTCCAATGCGGATACTGTTCAACTTGGTGCCTCTGCGCTTCGCATCATCAGCATTGGCTTTATCATCTCTTCGATCTCCGTCACTGTATCCGGTGCACTTGAAGGACTTGGCAAAGGCTTCCCGTCACTTGTCATCTCACTGATGCGCTATTTAATTGTCATCCTTCCTGCTGCGCTGATCTTAACTAGATTTTTGGATGCCGCCGGTGTATGGCATGCAATGTGGGTAACGGAATTTATCACTGCTGCGGTGGCTGTTGTGCTCTATCAAAAATTTATTAAAACGTGTTAAACATCGATTTCATCTGAAAATCCGCCTGCTTTTGTTGTATCATTAACAGATCAGAGTAGCCAGAAAAGAGGTTCATTTCTATCAAATCTGGCAGAGTACCACGTCCATAGGAGCTGTGCACCGCATGGGCGTGGAGACTTCATCTATTTTCCAGAACGCTTCTGGCGGATATAGTACACTCTTCCCACTGTAACTGCGGCCGAATTTTTAATTCCCGCGCCAGATTCCTAATTAAGCCAACGTACTCTCTTAAAAAGCCATTCGTAACTGACCCCTCTGGCCTTAATACTTCACGGCGCGGAAACGAATTCTCACATAATCAATGTACCAACTTCCGTCATGATACAGCTTCTCTTTCGCTTGTGCCTCTGCCTCTGCGATGATCTCAGCTTTTAAAGCTTCCTCCATTCCCTCAAACGGAGCCTTATCAAACATGTTTACCCAGTCTTTAAAGCCATCCTCTGTCTTCTGCTTGGTCGGGCGGTCAAACAATACTGCGTACTCAACACGAAAGCCAGCTCCCTCCAAAAGCGGTGCATACTCACCGATCGTCGGAAAATAAAAAACTCTCGGATAGACCAGTCCTCTCTTTGCAAATGCACGCTCTAATGCGGCATGAACGGTCTCTGCGCAGCCTTTTCCGCCAAATTCACAGACAAGCTCGCCGCCTGTCTTTAACTGATCGGCAAGGTGGCACAGCATATGCGTGTGCTTCGGTGCATCAATCCAGTGAAATACCGCATTGGAAAAGATGGCGTCGACAGGCTCCGTAAGACGAAAGTTACATGCATCGCCCTTTATAAAATTCATCTGCGGATACTGTGCTTTTGCAATTTCAAGCATCGCCTCTGATGCATCCATTCCAATCACCTGATAGCCTTTTTCGGAAAGCTTTTCGCTGAGTGCGCCATTTCCGCAGCCCAGATCAAGCACGCTTGCCCCCTTCGGACTTTTTAACAGACTGATTACATCCTCGCCATATTCATGTACAAATGAAAAATTTTCTTTGTAGCCTTTTGCATCCCAGTTAATATTCATGACACACCTCTCTTTTGTTTTCCTTTATTTGTATTTGCTCCGCCTTTATTATATCTTTTTTCTCCGATACGACAAGATACAGATTTATCGAAATCCATCTGTTTCGATTCCCATTTGCTCGTCAGGCATGCTACTTTATGATTTCTTTGTCGAATCCTGCGCACTTTTTTTCTTGCTTTTCGGACATTTTTCTGGTATCACTGTAAAGTAAGACATGAACGCAACATAAACGAAGGAAAGACAAATGGAGGCAAGACAAATGCAAGCTACTTCAAAGTTTGACCCCCGAGAAATCGGTCAGCACCTGCACTTACTTATGGAGCAGCATGAGATGACCGTAAAAGACCTTCAGAAAATACTAGGACTTTCCTGTCCTCAGACAATTTACCACTGGTTAAACGGCGATTCCATTCCCACGATTGATCACCTCTACAATTTAAGCCGCCACTTTGATATCTGTATTGACGAGCTGTTGTTGGGACACTGCCCGAAAGGTTGATCTTTTTTCTGTTTTTGTGCTCATTTTTGTTGCAAATCAGTCAGACTATGCTATACTGAAAAATGGCTTGTCTGTACCGCAGACGGGTACTCTATTCAATATCAAAAGGAATCTTCTTATGAATGCGATTTTCACAAAAAACTTTTTCACTCACATGTACCGAAGAAAAAACTTTGTTCCCCGTCTGCTTCTGGTACTCTTTGCCGTTATTCTGATGGGTTTTTGCCTGTCCTGGCTTGTTTTATGTGACATGGGAACGGACCCGTGTACGATGATGAACCTTGCGATTTCCAATAAGCTTGGCATGGCGATTGGTGACTGGCAGGCACTGATGAACATTGTCCTTCTCGTTTTTGTCATTATCTTTGGTGGCCGAAACCTTGGATTTGGAACACTTGCCAATATGTTTCTTGTTGGTTATTCTCTTCAGTTTTTCTCTTGGCTTTGGGGCATTGTGCTTCCGACGGGCATCGTTACCGATGGTGTGTTCACCTCTATGGCAATGCGCATTGGCGTGTTAATTCCGGCATTGATCTGCTTTATTTTTGCCGCAGCGCTGTACATGGACGTTGACCTTGGAACTGCTCCATATGATGCAATGCCGTATATCGCATGGAATACACTGAAAAAGAAATTTCCGTCCCTTCAGTTCCGTTTTGTCCGCATCGGCTATGACATTCTTGTTGTCATCATTGCGCTTTTATTTGGTGGCAAACTCGGCATCGTAACTGCACTGATGGCATTTGTCCTTGGTCCAGTCATTGATTTTGTTGGAAAGCAGCTGCAAAAGGTTATCGAGATTGATGAATAATCGATTTAGGAATCTGGCGCGGGAATCCTCGGCCATTCAATGACCGAGTAGGTCACTTTTCTCTAAGGAAGTAAAGAATTAAGCAGAATTTAATGCTATTGAATCATATTACAATCTGAAAAACAAAAATGGGTATCCGCAAGTTTGATTTTCCTGTGGATACCCATTTTGTATTTTATGTTTTTGTATTTTACAGTTTCTCTTTGCTTTTAATTTACTGCGTCCTCTGCCGGCATCTTCTTAAATTGTCTAAGAACAAGTATAATCGCAAGTACACCGGCAACCCCATCCGCAATCGGGCCTGCAAACATGACACCCTCGATGCCAAATGCGAGTGGCAAAAGCAGTACAAGCGGAATCAGGAAAATGATCTGTCTTGTCATGGAAATGAAAATTCCCATCGGTGCTTTTCCGATTGAGGTAAAGAAGTTTGCAGTCAGCGGCTGAATGCCGTTCAAGAACGTGCAGAACATAAAAATACGGAAGTACGATACTGCAAATTGCTCATACAGTTCATCACCGCTTCCAAAGAGTGCCGTAATCTGGCGCGGAAATAGCTGGAATGCAGCAAATGCAATAACGGCAATGATAGTGGCCACCGTTGCTGCCAGACGATACGTCTTCTTCACACGGCTGTACTGAGCTGCACCGTAGTTGAATCCAATGATCGGCTGTGCGCCCTGTGAAATACCGATGACAATTGATAAAAATACCATGTTGACCTTTGAACCGACACCCACTACTGCAAGCGGAATATCGCTTCCGTAGATGGACAGCGCACCGTAATGGCGAAGCACGTTATTCATAACAATCTGCGTTACAAAGATCGCCAGCTGATTAAAGCATGCTGCTGCACCAAGCGCCATAACCATTTTCAAATAATGCAGTTTTGGGATAAAATCGTGCAGTGTCAGCTTTACCGTATGGAACTTTGGCAGGTAGCCGAGCACCATAAGCGCTGAGAAAATCTGGCCAATGATCGTCGCCCACGCTGCTCCCGCGATGCCCCACTTGAATACAAAAATAAACAGTGGGTCAAGAATCGTGTTAACAATTGCACCAGACAGTGCAGACAGCATTGAATACGTTGGCTTTCCATCTGCACGAATCAGATGGCTTCCACCTGTTGTCAGTACAAAAAACGGCATTCCAAGCGATGTAATTCCAACATATGTCATGGCATAATCCATTACATACTCGGTTGCACCAAATACCGTAATGAGCGGACGAAGAAAAATTCTTGCCACAAGGCAGATAATCACACCAACAATCACCAGACTGCCGAACGCAGTTCCTGCGATTTTTTTCGCATTTTCCTCATGTTTTCGTCCCATTTCAAGATTAAAGTTCGATGCTCCACCGATTCCAAGCATCAGACCGACCGCCGTGGCAAGTGTCGTCAGCGGAAATGCAACGTTTGTCGCCGCATTTCCGTACATGCCAACACCCTGTCCGATAAAGATCTGGTCTACGATGTTATACAGTGCTGATACCAGCATACTGATGATTGATGGAACCGCAAATTTCACAAGCAGCTTACCAAGTGGCGCGCTTCCGAGCGGATTGTGTTTTACTTCCATTTCTTTGCCTTTCCAGTCTTCTTATCAAGATCGTACTTTTTGGAAGTGCGCTCCTTTCCAAAGAATCCCTTGGACTTCTTATCAGATTTCTTCTTGGACTTCTTGTCAAATACACGCTCATATTCGCGATCTGCATTTTTATCGGATCTTCTTCTGTCTGAGCGCTTATCAAAGTCTCGTTCTTTCTTATCGGAACGCTTGTCAGAGTCTTTGTCTCTCTTCTGAGAACGCTTGTCATATGCTCTTTTCTCGAAAGACTCCGCATCTTCCCCCTCTGCTCTGCGGTCAGATTTGCGTCTTCCCGGGCGACGCAGCATCTCAAGCACATCCTCATCGGTATGTCTGCGGCGACGTCTTCCGCCTTCGCGTCCATCGTTTCTGCCACCTTTTCGCTCAGCGCGCTTTTTCTTCATCTCTTCAATATAATTTTCTGCTGGAATCTCTTCCATGTCATCTCCAAGATGGAGCTTTAAGAAGCCTGCACACAGCTCCATTGCCGTGATATTCTCCTCCTCGATCTTATCCTCTACCTTCTTTTGAAGCGATGACAGATCATTATTAGAAATCACTTCCATAACCTGATCAAAGATCTGGCTTGCCTTTGCCTGTGTGATATCAGCAACAGACGGTACCATTCTTGGCTTAATCTGGGTGTTGCAGATGCGCTCAATATCGCGGATACGGTAGATCTCTCTTCCGACAACAAGGGTAAAAGAGCGCCCCTTTCTGCCTGCACGTCCAGTACGGCCGATACGATGAACATAGTACTCAACATCCTGCGGAATATCAAAGTTAAATACGGCCTCAACATCGTCCACATCAAGACCTCTTGCCGCAACGTCTGTCGCGATCAGAATCTCAGTGGTTCCGTTACGGAAGCTGTTCATAACCTTGTCACGCATCATCTGACTCAGATCACCATGCAGTGCGTCTGCAAAATAGCCTCTTCCCTTTAAGTTCTCGCAGAGCACATCTGCCATATGCTTGGTGTTACAGAAAATCAAGGAACGCTTTGGATTGTAGTAATCGAGCAGTCGGCATACAACCTCTTCCTTGTTCTGTCTTTGTACCTCATAGTAGTACTGCTTGACAAGCGGAATGGTCAGTTCCTTGCGCTCGATCTGGATCATCTTGGCGTCCTTCTGGTAGCGTCCGGTAATGCGAAGAATCTCATCTGGCATTGTTGCGGAAAACAGTGCGGTCTGATGCTCCTCTGGCACCCCTGCAAGGATGGTCTCGATATCCTCTACAAATCCCATATTTAACATTTCATCTGCCTCGTCGAGTACGACCATGCGAACACCCTCGAGTTTTAACGTATGTCTTCTCATGTGATCCATTACTCTTCCCGGTGTTCCAACGACAATGGATACCTTGCCGCGAAGGGAACGGATCTGCTTTTCAATGTCCTGTCCTCCATACACCGGAAGCACCTTTACCCCGGACAAATACTTTGCATAGCGACGCAGCTCCTCTGCCGCCTGGATCGCCAGCTCTCTGGTCGGGCAAAGCACGATTGCCTGCACACGCTCATCCTCCGGGTCGATCATCTGAACAAGCGGAATACCAAACGCTGCTGTTTTACCAGTTCCGGTCTGTGCCTGTCCAATGATGTCACGTCCTTCCAGCAGTGCTGGGATTGCAGCCTGCTGGATTGGTGTCATCTCCTCATATCCGATCTCTGTTACGGCGCGGATAATCCTCTCATCAATTTCAGAATTCTCGTATCGAATTGCTTCCATTCTAATAACCTTTTTTGCTGTTTGTGACAGCGAAATCCTCTCTAACTATATTTCTTAATTTTTATTTTTTACTTTGTGTTAAATACGTACGTATCTAAGCGGTTCATCGCTTCTTTTACCAATGCGTGTGGAACAGCCAGATTCATACGGATCGTATTTGGATTGACAAACGGTCTTCCATCCTGCCATACAACGCCAACTGCGATTCCATCACGAATCAGATCGTCCATTGACATCTTTGGATGCGCTGCCAACCAGCCGGTGCAATCTAAATACAGCATGTAGGTTCCCTGTGCCTTTGCAACAGAAACACCTTCAAAATGCGTTGTGATATAGTCATAGGCATAGTCGACATTGCTTGTCAAAACCTCACACAGCTCATCCACCCACTCGGCACCATCTTTTGTGTAAGCACCCATCAGTGCGCTGACGGAAAGAACATTTGCGTTGTTGTAATGACTGCACTTTTCTGCCTCCAACAGACGATCACGCAGATACGCATTGTAAACGATGTGGTAGGAACCAACCAGACCTGCTAAGTTGAAGGTCTTGGACGGTGCATAGAAGGCAAATGTATGCTCATGTGCATACGCATTTACGCTCTGAGTCGGGATGTGCTTATGACCTTTTAAGATCAAATCGGACCAAATCTCATCGGAGATTACAAGGCACTGATTCTTCTCGTAAACCTCCATTGCCTTCTCGATCTCCCACTTTTCCCACACACGACCACATGGATTATGCGGTGTACAAAAGATTGCCAAATGAATGTGATTGTCCTTTAGCTTTTTGTCCATGTCCTCATAGTCCATGCGCCATATGCCCTGCTCGTCTTTCTTTAATGGGCTATGGACAATCTTTCTGCCCAAATTGGTGATAGTTCCAGTAAAGCCAATGTAAGTTGGGGAATGAAGAAGGACAGCCTCTCCCGGTGCGGTAAAGGCCTGCAACACAGAAGCGACACCGCCGAGTACACCATTCTCATAACCGATGGCCTCCTTAGGAAGCTCGGTCACACCATTTCGTACCTTCTGCCACTCGATAATGGACGCACAGTACTCATCTGTCACATCAAAGTAGCCGAATGCCGGGTGCTCGAGACGCTTTTGCATTGCCTTAATTACGCTCGGTGCAGTTGCATAATTCATATCGGCAACCCACATCGGAATCTTAGAAAAGCCTTCCTTTATTGCTGCATGTTCAAATGGGATTCTGTCAACTGCGATGGCACCTGTCCCTTCACGATCCATAATTGTTGTAAAATCATATTTCATTTTCTTCTTCCCGTTCCTTTCATCGTTCTTACTTCATTACTTCCTTCATCACGCGAAGCACGTTGCCGGATGCGATTTTGTCAATCTGGCGCGGTGTGATGCCAGCCTTCTCGAGTGCATCAAATAAGAGCACTAGTTTGCCTGGCTCGCCCACTTCAAGGTGACCGCCAATTCCGTCAAAATCGGTTCCAATGCCAACGCAATCCTCTCCGCCGATCTCAATAAAGTGCTTTACGTGACGAACCATATCACTTATGCGGCTCTCTTTGTTTCCCGGTGTGTCATCCAGAAATGCCGGGGCAAAATTGATACCGGAAACGCCGCCCTTCTCGGCAAGGATACGGATCATATCATCCGTTAAGTTTCTTGGATGCGCTGCAAGCGCACGGCAGTCCGAATGCGTGGCAACGAACGGTTTCTTTGAAATCTTTGCGACATCGTAAAAACCGCCGTCTGACAGATGTGATACATCCACCAGAATGCCAAGCTCATTCATCGCTTCTATGGCTTCCTTACCAAATGCGGTCAGACCCTTAGACATAATTTTGGGATCACGCGAGTTTGGCGCACCAAAACAATTTTCAAAGTTCCAGGTAAGCGCAATTGCGCGTACACCAGTCTTTGCCAACTGCTCTAAGCGGTCGAAACTTCCGTTTACGATACGGCCATCCTCGATCGTTAGCACACCTGAGACAAGACCCTGCTCCTTATTTTTCATCACGTCGTCAAAACAATATGCCTGACGAATAACATCCTTGTGAGCCGCAAAGGAATCCTTCATCAGCTTTACAGCCTTTGAAAATAATTCCTCATCCGGTGGCATCTCTGGACGACCAGACTGGAGGCGCTTTGCGCGCTGCTCTGGTGTGAGCATGTCTGGACGCGGTGGAAAAAAGACAGCTAGAAACTGGCACAGTACATCCGCCTGCGCCAGACGCTTGATATCAAGCATCGCCTCTGGCATCTCGTAGATGTCGTTTAAACCTTTTCCCACACCGTAAAGCAGTGTGTCACAATGCATATCCGCATACTGATAATGTAAGCTCATATTAAACCTGCCTTTCTTTTATTATGGTTTCTCGGTAGTTTTACAAAAGGTGGCCTCGCCACCATCCAGATGACGGTGGTAATTTATCGATTAACCCTTCCGCAGCACTTCTTATACTTCTTGCCACTTCCACATGGGCACAAATCGTTCGGGTAGATCTTCTTTCCGCCGATGCGATTCTTTACAATCGGCATGGAAGAGGTTACGATCTCAGAAGCATTTGCAATCTTCTTCTGACGGGACGGATCTGCTTTCTGTGCCTCTGCAGTTGTGAAGCCTCTGGTCTCTGGCATTCTGGTATTGTTGTACATATCCATCATAACGGTGATAAAGTCGCTCATCAGCTCCTCGTTTTCCTCAGTCAGACCAAAACGTTCCATCTCAGCGAAAATGTCCTTCGGCATTGCACCGTGGCGCATAATTAACTGGATATGGGAACCGATAACAGCTGCCTCGTTCTCTGGACGACCCAGACGAACGTTTACAAAACGGCAGAATGCAGCGTAAGACGGAGTCTTTTCTACGTAATACGGATCTGCGTAGCGAAGAAGCTCGTTCTTTGATGGGATGTAATAGCTCATACCACCCTGACGCTCTAAGAGCTGATGGTAATCAACAACCTCGCCCTCCTTCTTATTGGTGCGATACTCTTCACTTAACAGATAGCCGCCCTCTGTAAAATACAGCTGCTGTCCGCGTACTGCCTCGCGATCCTTTAACCAGCTCTCTAACTCCGGTCTCTTTAAGCCCAGTCCGGTCTGATTATTTACGATAGAAATAAAGGTTGCAATGTCGATTGCACGATACAGATTTACACATGCAGCCAGATACTCGTCCATCACGTCGATACGTGCTCTCTTGCTTGCGTACTCGCCATCTGCCTTGATCTCATTGTAAACTGCTGCGGTCTCCTCCGGTACGACAACAACGCCGTCACCTGTCACAAATACAACTGGAAGATTTCTCCAGTAGTAGAAACGACCGGACTCCTCTGCGATGACTACCTTTTCAGCCATTGCTAACTCTAACTCCTCAATCTCCTGCTTTCCTGCGGCGAGCAGCCAGCTTGTAAGAAGCTCCTTATCTAACAGCTTTGCAGATAATGCATCAATAATCTCCTGCTTCTTTGCCTTAGATAACACCTTTACACCAAGTACCTGTGTCATCTCCTTTAACTCTGCGATGGTGTGCTTTCCAAGCACCTCTGCCAATGTATATACCTTGTTTTCGCTCTGGTTCTTCATAATACTTTTTTACTCCATTACCATTCTTTTTTACTTTTGTTATCGTCTTCGTTTTTTTTATAAGCTGTCTGCTCAACGAAAAATCATGCCGCTTGCACGCTCCTCTAGCTCGCACACGGTAAGCACCTGCCCCTTCACATGAAAACGCACATCAAATCCAGCGAAGTCTACGCCGTAACGACGGGTTTCATCCCGCTGATAGGCAGGGCGTGGGTCTTGCTGCAGTACGTAGATCGCAGCCTCCCTCTTCTCCTCTGGAAAATGTGCCAGAAGATGCGCCGGAAACTCGACCTCGAGTGCATAATCCCGTACCGCATCAGAGAAGCCGCCCTTTGCATCAGGGTGACTATCCGTGAACGGGATATAAGGCTTGATATCATAGATCGGTGTCTGGTCCATCAGATCAACACCTGCCACATAGAGCATCGGCCCTTTCTTTTCATCGAGGACAACTCGCTCTAACTTTACACAGGAAAGGCCGATATCATTCGGACGAAACGGAGATCTCGTCGCAAAGACGCCCATCCTCTTATTGCCGCCCAGCCGCGGCGGCTTTACGGTAGCCGACCATCCCTGCCTGTGATTTTCACTAAATGACCACAAAAGCCAGATATAGCTGTATCCGTCCAATCCGTACACACCCTGAGGATTACGGTACTTCGGCTCAAATGTAATAACACCCTTTAAAGACTCCACGAGTCCGCTCTGTCTGGGAATCCCGAATTTCGTAGGAAAATCGGTCTGTATTCTTGCGATTATCTCCATGGTTTCTATCCTGTCTTCCTGTTTGTTTGCTTTCAGAAAAAGAAGCTGCCGCAGAAAACGGCAGCTTACTTTATTATATTGCGAAATCAATACTTTTGTCAATCGCTTAATTTAACCACGTCCATAATCAGGCGTGAATACCGCGGTTCTCATCGCCCTTCTCATTGGTTCCAAACTCATAATCATTGCCTGGCAGAATCGCATTCATAACGATGCCTGCAATCGCAGCGATGGCAAGACCAGTCAGCGTAATGGAAGCACCTCCGATTGTGAAAGTCAGTCCATCCGAGAAGCCCAGTCCACTTACAAGGATCACAGCGGCAATAATCAGGTTTCTGGACTTGGTAAGATCTACCTGATTCTCAACAACATTTCGGATACCGATTGCAGAAATCATACCATACAGCATGAAGGATACACCGCCGATGATCGCAGACGGAATGGATGCGATGATCTCTGCTACCTTCGGGATAAAGCTTAAGATTACTGCAAAAATTGCTGCGATACGAATAACGCGCGGATCATATACCTTGGAAAGCTCCAAAACACCGGTGTTCTCTCCATATGTCGTGTTAGCAGGACCACCAACAAGTGCAGACAGAGAGGTTGCAAGACCATCACCGATCAATGTGCGATGAAGACCCGGATCCTCAATGAAGTTTTCACCAACCGTTGCGGAGATCGCGGACATATCACCGATATGCTCCATCATGGATGCAATTGCGATCGGTGCCATAACAAGAATCGCAGTCAGATCAAACTTGCACAGCTGGAATGGTGGCAGACCAACCCAGGAAGCCTTGGACACCTCGGTAAAAGTCAAGATAGCAGAACCGTCCGGATTCTTTACGCCAAAGGCATTCAAAATAAGTGCAAACACATAGGAACCGACAACACCAAGAAGAATCGGAATAATCTTGATCATGCCCTTGCCCCAGATATTGGCAACAATGATAATTGCCAGTGCAACAAGTGCAAGCAGCCAGTTCTGAGATGCATTTGAAACAGCACTTCCTGCTAAAGACAGACCAATCAGAATGATCATTGGTCCCGTAACAACAGGCGGCAGGAAACGCATAACCTTCTTGACACCAACTAATTTTACGATCAGCGCCAGAACCAGATACAACAGACCAGCAACGACGATTCCTCCGCAGGCATACGGAAGCTTTTCTCCCATCGTCATGTCGGCAAAAATGCCTGTGTCAAGTGCAGCAACTGCGGAAAATCCGCCCAGGAATGCAAATGACGAACCCAAAAAGGCTGGAACCTTCATCTTAGAGCACAGATGGAAAAACAGTGTTCCAAGACCGGCACAGATCAGTGTTACCTGAACCGAAAGTCCTTCTCCCTCAAAATAAACATTTGTCAGGATCGGAACAAGAATCGTTGCTCCAAACATTGCAAACATGTGCTGGATTCCAAGCAGCAGCATTTTCGGAATTCCGAGCGTTCTCGCATCGCGAATTCCCTTGGTTTTTTGTGGTTGTTCACTCATACCAAGTACCTTCCCTTCCTTTTTATCGCCACCTGACTATGCAGGCGGCTTTTCTATTACAATTCGCAAGGGCGCCTTGTTACCTAGCGGCGCTGAGACGATGTGCTTTTACGAGACGAACCGTTGGAGCAAGCCTGTCAAAATAACGTATGACAATAAATACTGTAGTGGCGGCTCTGCGGAGTAGGTTCGTCGACAAAACACTCGTCGAAGCGCCCTTCGTAATCTTCCCGCGCCCCGTGAATCATAATCATCAGCTTTTCAAGGACTCCTCGAATGCATCGAGCTCGGCGCTCGCCTGCTCCCATACCTCCATCAGGCCATTGAGTTCCTCTTCTTTGGCATCAACCTTCTTCTGCGCCTCCTGCAGCTTACTGTAGCTAGCTGCAATCGCCGGATCATTTAACTCATCCTGAAGTTTGGAAAGTGCCTCCTCGCAGACTTCGACTGCCGCCTCCGCCTTCTTAACCTTTGCAGACAGACGGGAACGCTCCTTGCCAGGGTTTGCATACAGCGCCTTTTTGGCTGCCGGCGCTGCCTCTTTTTTCTCCTGCTCGACTGCAAGCTTTGCCGCCGGGGAAACCGCTGCGTACTTGCCGCCAGCAGAATGAAAGGATACCAGATCCTCCTTGTCAACCGTTGCCTCCTCGTACTGCTCGTAACCAAACGGGTAATACGTCGTCTTTCCGCCATCAAAGCTTAAGATCTTATCGGCCACCTGACGGACGAAATAACGGTCATGAGAAACAAATACGAGTGTTCCCTGATAGTTCTTTAACATCTGCTCGAGCGCCTCTTTTCCTACGATATCCATATGGTTCGTCGGCTCATCGAGGATTAACAGATTTGGCTTTTTCTTTAAAATCTTACACAGTGCCAGACGCACACGCTCTCCTCCGGAAAGCATGCTGACTTGCTTAAACACATCGTCACCAGAGAACAGGAATGCACCGAGAGCATTTCGCACCTCTGTCTGGGTCAAATTCGGATACTCGGCCCAATAATCGTCCATGACTGTGGCGTCACTTGTGTAGTGTGCCATCTGCTGATCAAAATAGCCGATCTGCACGCGGATTCCGTACTGATACTCACCTCCAAGCGGCTGGATCATGCCCATCATTGTCTTTAAGAATGTGGATTTTCCGAGTCCATTTCCGCCGACAATGCCAAGCTTTTGGCCTCTCTCCAATGTCAGATTGACCTCAGAGAGAACATGATCGTAACCAATCTGAAGATTTCGCGCAGTAAAAACTTCCTTTCCTGTCTCTACTTCTGGCTGGAAGTTTGCATGGAACGCCTTTAAATCATAGCGCTGCGGCGGTGCAATTTTTTCCATGTGCTCGATCTGCTTTAGCTTGGAACGTGTCATTGCTACCTTTGTAGGCTTGTTCTTGAACTTTTCGACGATCTCCATCAGGCGAGCAATCTCCTTTTGCTGTGCCTGATAATCTTTCTCCTGCTTGTCCCATGCAGCCTTTTTTTGTTCAACGAAGGATGTATAATTTCCGCTATAGCGGTGGGTAATGCCATACTCAATCTCGTAAACGGTGTCTACGATACGGTCAAGAAACAGTCGGTCATGGGAAACGATGACAACAGCGCGATTGTATGCCTTTAAATAGCTCTCAAGCCATTCAATCGTCTCGATATCGAGGTGGTTTGTCGGCTCGTCGAGCAATAAAATATCTGGCTTTGACAACAGCATCTTGATAAAGCCAAGCTTTGTCTGCTGTCCACCGGAAAATTCGCGAAGCGGCTTTTTCTTATCTGCCTCGGTAAAGCCAAACTTTCGAAGCATTGTCTCATACTCTTTTTCGTAGTAGTAGCCACCCATATCGGTGAACTGCTCCTGCATCTGCGTGTAGATGCGGATATTTAACTCAGACGGATCTGCCTCCATAATCTGGCGCTGCTTTTCGAGCTCGCGCTGCTTTTCGCGGTACGGCTCAAATACCTTTCGCACCTCGGTCTCCATCGAGATATTCTCATCGGCAAAAGCAATCTGCTTTAAATAGCCGATGACCGGATTGCCACTCTTTGCAATATAAATATCCTCATCGCTGTCTCGCTTTTCAAGAGCAACCTCGCCCTCAATCAGCTTTAAAAGAGTCGTCTTTCCGCAGCCGTTTCGACCGACTACAGCGATTTTCTGCCCTGCATTGATTTCAAAATTAATATTCGTTAAGATGTCGTTTGCCCCGTAGGACACCGCACCGTGATTGATCATATATAACATTGTAAAACCTTTTACAAAAACCTTTCTTATGGATGAATACGAAGAATGGTCAGCGAATACGGCTCAAACGCGCGCGTAAATGTGCCGTCTGCGATTCTTTCCTCTGCCGTAACCGGCACGACTTTTTTCTTCTCCTCCATTGTATTTTCGTCGGATGGCATTGCCACCATCTTTTCTACCTGCACTTGATGCACACCCTTTATGCCATCGAGTGCAATCTCAGCTTCCTGCTTTTTGCCAGTGATGTTGACTGCCTTCACAATCACATCACCTGTCAGCTCGTCAAGCGCAGCCGATACATAAAGTGGCTGTGCCACCGGCACCTTGTCGATTGTGTCAAGATACTTCACGTCATCGACATATGCCTTCATGGTTCGTCCCTCTACGATCAGTTTAAACTCATACTCGTGTTCCTTTTCGGCAGAGAACATCGCCTCACTTAAGCAGGCTCCCTTGCCATTTTTAAAGTGCTCTAAGCTGATATCCAGATTTTGCCAACCGCCGAGTGTCCACAGCATGTTGTCATGTGCCTCACCAATATAGATCATAAAGCCCTTGCGGCCTTCTATCTCCTTCGCCTTCATCGTCAGCGTATAATTGGTCCAATCTGCCGGGATCACGCCTGCCTCCACTGCATTTGCATAGGAAACAGAACGCTTTTCGGATTCCGCACCACATACACAATCGGTAAAGCGATGCAGCTTTCCTGTGTCATTGTTCTGTACGGTCACCTCAAAGAACACGCCTTGTCCCTCGTTGACCTGCAAGCGAACAGGACCACTGATGGTTTTCGCATTGTCGCGAATTTCCTGCTCGGCTGCAAGGCGCGCTGTCTGCTCGTCCTGTGGCTCTGACATTGTAAAATCTAAGCGATGGGTTCCCTGATGGCGCATAAACATACTCTGAACGTAATAATTGACCGATCCGTAAACCTGATGATTGTCAAACCAGATCATATCCGGACGCCAGTTTACATAATCCACATTGGCAAACATTGGTGCATAGCAAGCCAAACCGACTGCATGGACATTTTTCTCAAGTCCGGTCATAAAGGCTGCTTCTGCCAAACCATTTTGCCACTGGTTGCCCCAGGATGCATACTCGCCGAGGAATACCTTCGGATCCTCTGCCGAGAAGCTGTCATAGCGATCGACATTCGCGATCATCCAGTCGGTATTCATATAGTAATGCTCATCGATCAAGTCACAGCCGCACTCACGCGCACTCGCCCAACCACGCTCATACTCACCGCCTGCTGCAAACGGGCTGGCAGATCCGATCAGCTTAATCTCCGGGTATTTCTCACGGATTGCCTTGTGGAAATATGGATAACGCTCAGGAAAACCCTCGCCAACCTCCTCATTTCCAATCGCCAGATATTTCAGACCAAATGGCTTTGGATGACCCATCTGTGCACGCTTCTTACCCCAAACAGTCGTCTCATCTCCGTTTGCAAACTCGATCAGATCAAGCGCATCGTCAATCCACGGACCGAGCTCGTCAAGCGGCACCTTTCTTTGGTGATGTGGATCATATGCTGCCGGAAGCACCGGAAGCGGCTCTGCGCCGATATCCTCTGCCAGCTGGAAATACTCAAAATAGCCAAGACCGAGCGTCTGGTTGTAGCCCCAATTGTTTCGTCTTGCTGGTCGCTCTTCTACCGGGCCGATCGTGTTCTTCCAACGATACATCGAATCTCTTGCATTCGGATCGAGCTGTCCGTCATGTACCAGACAGCCGCCTGGGAATCGGATAAACTTTGGATGCATCGCCTCAAGCATCTCGCAGAGATCCTTTCGTAAACCATTTGGACGATTTTTATAGGTATGAGCCGGAAATAGAGAGACAAAATCCACCTCGACGCTGCCAGATGTCGTACAAACAAGTGCCAAACGTGCGTCCGTGCAGCTCTCACCCTCTGGAATTACAAGATCAGCAGTGTACTTCTTCCAGTCTGATGAATCTGAGACTAATTCACATGCAGCATACTCTTTGCCATATTTTTCATCTTTTCCAATCAGGCAAACCTTCACGGTCACCTGCTCGTCCACTTTTCGTAAATAGCAAGAAAAATGATAGGTCTCGCCGCCTGCAAGTGAAATACCACTGTTAAAACCAATGTTTTGCACTCCAGCATACGGTGCCTTTGCAGTAATGCGAAGATAATGTGGATTTTTCTGCGTGTATGGGCTATCTGTAAGGATTTCCAGAAAAACAGCCTCTGCTGCCTGTTTTTCTTTGGCATTCAGACTGCATTTCTCCCACGCATAAAGTGCATGATACTGCTTGTTGTCGATCGGGTCAAATTCAAATGCGCGGTTCTGGACCAGCTCTGCATAAAGGCCTCCGTCTGCCGCATGGTTAATATCCTCAAAAAATATACCAAAGAGATCGCCAGTTGCTTCTCTTTTTTCCTTTGTGTGGATCTGAAATGTCTGCATGTCTCACCTTTTCCTCTCTTTTTCTTTTTTCATGTCACAGCAAGCTTTTCAAACTACACTGTTAACTGCTGTGGCGCGCTGAATAAACCATACCACATTCTGGCGAAAGCATCAATGATTTTCATTAAATTTGCGCAAAAAGAAGCAGTTTCAGGAAAACCTGAAACTGCTTTCTCTATGTTTTTATCTTCTCTTTCGCGTGCTACTGCTAAAAATTACTCAGCTGCGCTGGAGCTTGCTTCCTCAGAAGAAGCTGCCTCAGTGTTTGCCTCGCTGGAAGCTTCCTCAGAAGATGCCTCCTCGGACTTGGACTCAGCCTTTGCCTCTGTCTTAGCCTCGGTCTCCTTCTCAGTCTTAGCTTCGGTCTTAGCCTCAGTCTGAACCTCAGCCTTTGTAGTAGCTGCGGTGGTCTCCTTCTTATCAGGCTTGCTGCCGCATCCGGTCATCATAGCTGCTGCCATAGCGATTACTGCGATAGATGTAACGAACTTTCTCATGATTGTGTTCCTCCTATTTCTAACCATTACAATTTCTAATAGTTACTGTCCTTTGCTGTAAAAATGGTCTCCTCTTACCCTTTTTACGGACAATTGCTATACTAGTCCTTTTTTTGAACGGTGTCAATAGGTAATGTAAAATTTTTGAGAAAATTAAGTAAATCTTAAACTTATCCAAAACTTATTGTGCAGACAACATGTTCTGCTGCATATTCTGTGCCTGTGAATAAAGAAGGATTTCTTCCTGCGTCTCGGTATTGGTCAACTTCATGGTATGCTCATTTTCGTCATACTCGACATCATATGTGAGAACGATATCTGCACTTGCCTCATCAATTCCAGCAAATTCCATCGTAAAGGCAGTAGGATCCTCACCCGGCTTGCAGCTGTAACGATAATGAGTTTCGAGTCCGGCATCTGGTGCCACCAGTGATTGAATCGTCACGATTCTTGTGTAGCTGTCAAACTGATACGAGTCTTCCTGTGTCGTCCAAGTGTCCTTGATGGATTCAGAAAGCTCACGTTCTTCTACACTTTCATATACATTGATATAACGGCCATCCGTAATCTGCTCACTAGAGCGAGACTGCGCTGCAATTCCATAATCATTATCCGAATCGCTAAGAAGCACCGTCACAGCACCATCCATCATACCAGTTGCCGTATCATAGGAATCGAAGAAATAATAACCGCTTCCATTTTGTCCCTTTGGAAGATAGCCCTTTGTCAGACTGTTTTCAAATACAGCCTCATGGATGTAATACCAGCCATTTGCATAATAGACATCTTCTACTCCTGTATTGGTCGGGCAATAGTCCTGCATCCAAAGACCTGTCAGATTTAATACGGCTCTTCTTGTGCTAAGCTCTGGAATACGAACCCAGCCTTCTGTTGCCTGCTCTGCCACAATGCCTAACATAGTCGCTGCTTCACCGCCTGCCTTTGCACTGACACCAAGACGTCCGATCATACAAGAATACAGCGTGTTATCTGCCTCTGTTGCGTTAAAATCTGGAACAAGTTTGCAACTCATCTGTAAAAATGTTGCCTTTTGCTCATCGTTTACTGCACCACCGGTAAAGGTAAGCGAACGAATGCCGCTGCCCCAGTCGAATACCCAGCCCGATGAAAGTTTACTCATATAGGCAGTTCGGCTAAATGCACACAGGATCGCTGGGGATGCGCCGTCTGCAAATGCCTGACTGCCCATTTTTCTGACATCAGCCGGAATGGTAAGGGAGGTAAGACGCATACAGCCTGCAAAAGCACGCGTTCCAATGGTACGAAGCGCTGACGGAAGCACCAAACCTGTGCCGACACCGCTGCCCTCAAATGCATTGTCACAGATCGTTAAAAGTGACTGTGGAAGTGCAACATTCTGAAGTGATACGTCATTCTGAAATGTGGCTACGCCGATGTAGCGAATGCCTTCCGGTATGGTGATATTCTTTAAATCGGTACAATTGCGGAAGGTACGATCACGAATCGCCTCGATCGCTGCCGGAATCTGTGCCGTGGTCAATGCGGTACAGCCAGAAAAGGCACCTGCACCAAGGTATGACACGCTCTGCGGCAGGTTTGCATAGGTGATACCGGAACCAGAAAAGCTCTCAGCTCCAATTGAAGTAAGTGTCTGTGGAAAATTGAATACGGGAAGTGCCGATGTTCCTGCAAAAGCACGGCTGCCGATTGCGGTAAGAGAATCCGATACCTGTACCGTAGTCAATGCGCTACAATTTTCAAATAATCCAGAGGCAATCTTTATGATGCCCTGCGGCAATGTCGCAGATGTCAGGCTGCTGCAACCCGAAAATGCACTTGCGCCAAGGTAACTTACATTCTGAGGAACAGTTACGGTCTGCAATGCACTGCAGTTCTGGAATGCGCCGCCCTCAATAAACGTCACGCTGTCTGGAATCGTAACCTGACGAAGCTGCGTACAATTCTGGAATGCACCATAACGAATGGTTGTAAGAGTCGACGGCAGCTGTACAGTCTGAACCGGTGTATTTGCAAATGCAAGTGTACAGATCGTGGTGGTTTCTCCCTGCACAATTACATTTGTATTTGGGACAATCTGTGTTGCCACACCCGACTTTGCCATTGCTGCTGCATCCTGATCACTTAACGAACCAGTCGGCTGCTCGGTCTGTACAATCACCTCTGCCGGTACACGATATAACAGATCATTGATATAGATCATTTCATGCTTTCGCTGTTCATACCACTTCGTTCCATCAAACGCATTTGCTACGATATCACGCACACTCGTTGGAATCTCGATCTGACTTAGGGCACTGCAATTTTTAAATGCATTGGAGCCGATATAAGTCACACCATCGGGCACAATAATCGCTTCCAAATTTACACGGTTGAGAAACGCTTCCTCCGCAATCACGGTCGTTCCCTGACGAATCGAAACAGTTGTGGCATTGCTCTGGCAACGGTATAAAATGGAATTGATGTAAACAAGATCACCTGTCAATGTCGAATCATACGGTGTTCCTTCAAAAAGGTTCGCTCCGACCTGTGTTACACTTGTTGGAATCTGCACATGAACGAGTGCGCTGCACCCTGCAAACGCTTCTTTTCCTATATAAGTAACACCTTCTGGGATAATCACGTCGGTAATCATTGTCTGTCCACGAAATGCACCCGATGCAATCGACGTCACTTTTGCACCGTTATAGGTCTGTGGAATCTCAACAACGCTTCTAGAACCATCAAACCCAGTGACGCTGACGGTCTGTCCATCCTCACTGAATGTAAAGGTGAGGCCTTTTGTATCTTCTGTCGGTGCCTGCTCGGACCATTCTGGTGCTTCTGTTGTTGTCTCCTCCGGCGTTGTTTCCTGCGTGGTCTGCTCGGTCGTTTCTTCTTCGCTGCTTTCTTCCTCTGAACTTTCCTCCTCGGTACTTGCCGCTGCACTGCTTTCCTGCGTACTCTCCTGTGTGCTTTCAAAGGACTCTTGTGAGGAGGTTGGTGTCACACTCTCGCTCGGTGTCTGAGAGGAGGTTTCTGGAATGCTCTCGGAGGAGGTTTCAGTTGGTGTCTGAGAGGAGGTTTCCGGGATCCTCTCAGATGTACTTGGGACACTCTCACTTAGTGCCTGCGTCAATGTCTCTGGGATGCTTTCCGATGGGGCACTTTCGGATGAACTTTGTGGTGTCTCACTCTCAGATAACACCTGTATCTGAGAGGTTGTCTGTGTCTCGACTTCCTGCACTATGGTTCCTTCATTTTGTGTTGTCGCTCCCATCTGAGTGCTTTGTATCTGCACCTCCTGATGTGTGGTTTCCTCTGCTGACGTGTATTGTGGTATGTAAGAAACGGTCATCGCAGCAGCCATCGTCCATACGGACGCTTTCTTCTTCCATGATCTTTTCATAAGCTTCCCTTCCTTTCTCTAAAAAAAGAGCCGGCTCCTACGAACCGGCCCTGCAAACGCTCCGGTAGCAACTCTTTTTCTAAGTTTATCTTACCAGATCTTGCGTTAAATTATTACTTTCAAAGTTCTTACATCTCTTAAGAATCTCTTACGAAAACGATTCGTCTTGCCGCTAATTTGAATTACGATGCCTGATCAAACTGGCTATTGTAAAGATCGGCATAGAATCCCTTCTTTGCAAGCAGCGCCTCGTGTGTTCCACTCTCGATGACATCGCCATCTTTTAGTACAAGAATCAAATCCGCATTCTTAATGGTGGAAAGACGATGCGCAATGACGAAGGAAGTACGATTCTTCATCAGCTCATCCATTGCCTTCTGAATCTGAAGTTCAGTTCTGGTGTCGACGGAACTGGTTGCCTCATCAAGAATTAACATCGGCTTGTCGGCGATCATCGCACGGGCGATCGTTAACTGCTGCTTCTGACCCTGTGACAGATTGACCTGATCGTTAAGCACCGTATCGTAGCCATGCGGTAAGGTTCTTACAAAATGGTCGAGTCCAACAGCGCGGCATGCTTCCTCCATGCGCTCATCGGAGACATTCGGCGTACAATACACAAGGTTTTCTCGCACCGTACCCTCAAACAGCCAAGTATCCTGAAGAACCATACAAAACTGAGAGTGTACATTCTCGCGTCTTACTTCGTTGGTCGGAATACCGTCAATGCGGATACGGCCACCCTGAAGCTCATAAAAACGCATTAACAGATTGACAAGTGTTGTCTTTCCGGCTCCGGTCGGACCTACAATCGCAATCTTTTGACCTGGCTTTGCCTCGGCGGAGAAATCGTGGATGATCACACGGTCCTCGTTGTAGCCAAACTTTACATGCTCAAAGCTTACCTCGCCCTTTACATTTTCTAAGCGCTTTGTCTTACCGCTCTCGTCCTCCATCTCCTTTGCCTCAAGGAACTCAAATACACGCTCACCTGCGGCTGCTGCGGACTGTAAGGACTGTGCAGCCTGTGCGATCTGGGAGAGTGGCTGAGTAAAGTAACGCACATACATCATAAAGGCAACGATGACCTCAAAACCAATCTTACCTTTCATGGTTAGTACGGCACCCATTACACAGACTGCTACATAGCCAAGATTTCCGATAAAGGTCATGATCGGCGGCATAAGTCCAGCCAGGCACTGTGCACGGAATGCACTTTCTTTTAAATTGTTGTTCATGCGTTCAAAGGTCTCGGCTGCCTTTGCCTCGCCATTGTACGCCTTTACAACCGTATGACCAGTGTAGATCTCCTCGATATGACCGTTGATCTCACCGAGGCAGCGCTGCTGCTGTGCGAAATATTTGCTCGAATGCTTTGCAATCACACTCATCAACACGAAACCAATGATCGTTGCTGCAATTGCAGTAAGTGTCATGATCACATCCGTCTTAAACATCATAAACAGAGAACCCACAAACAACGTAACCGCAGAAACAAGATTTCCGATACTCTGGTTCATGGACTGTGAAATCGTGTCGACATCATTTGTGACACGGGACAAAATATCACCTGTCGTTGAACGGCTATAATAGCTCATCGGCAGACGGTTGATCTTTCCCGAAATGTCTCCTCTTAATTTCTTTGAAATGTTCTGTGTGACCGTCGCCATAATCCACTGCTGTACAAAAGATAAAAGAGCACCACACACATAAAAAGCAACTAATGTAAATCCGATCTTGCCGACCGCATCCATATCCACTCCGGTCAACAGACCATTGCTGATTTCCTTTGTCATATCAGACAGCTTATCCGGTCCAAGTAGCGTCAGCACCGTACCACCAGCTGCACAAATCAATGCAATCCCTACAACTGGAAGATAGCTTCGACAATAATAAATTAGCTTTGACCAGGTTCCCTTAAAATCAGAAGCTTTCTCAACCGGTCCTCTTCCCATGCCCGGACCGCGCATGCCACCTCTTCTGCCAGGTCGGTTCTGTGTATATTCTTTGTTTTCCATTACGCAAGCTCCTCCTTTGACAGCTGTGAATATGCAATCTGACGATATACCTCACAAGTTTCCATCAGTTCCTCATGTCTGCCCATTCCGGCAATCTTTCCGTCCTCGAGCACAATAATCTTATCTGCATCACGGATGGTTCCGATTCGCTGTGCTACAATCAAACGTGTCGCATCGGCGCAAGTCTTATTTAACGTATCGCGAAGAACACGGTCGGTCTTGTAATCGAGTGCAGAGAACGAATCATCAAAGATCAAAATTTCCGGATGACGGCAGATGGCACGCGCGATGGAAAGACGCTGCTTTTGTCCGCCGGAGAAGTTGGAACCGCCCTGCGCAACATAGGCCTCAATGCCGCCCTGTGTCTTATCGACAAATTCCTTTGCCTGTGCAATTTCAACGGCGTTTTTCACATCGTCATCGGTAAAACCGCCCTTGCCATTGTCGCCGTAAGCGACATTGCTCTTGATATCGCCGGAAAACAGCACTGCTTTCTGAGAAACATAGCCGATCTTATTGCGAAGCGCTGACTGACTATATTCCTTTACATTTACACCGTCAACAAGCACCTCGCCCTGCGTTGCATCATAGAAACGTGGAATCATGTTGATAACGGTACTCTTTCCACAACCAGTTGCACCGATAAAGGCAATCGTCTCACCCTTGTGTGCGGTAAAGGAAATGTTCTCGATGACATCCCTCTCTGCATCTGGGTAACGGAACGAAACGTTGCGAAACTCGATCTCGCCTTCGCTGCCGGAAGCACCCTTTTCTCTTGTGCCATCCTTAATTGAAAGCGGCATGTCAAGCACCTCGTTGATACGCTTTGCAGATACGCTCGCACGCGGCAGCAGCACGAAAATCATAACAAGCATCATGAAGGACATAACAACCTGCATCGCATACTGGGTAAATACGATCATATCCGAGAAGATAGTCAGCTTGTCAAGCATCGCTGCATTGCTGATCAAATACGCGCCAATCCAGTAAATTGCAAGTGTCAAACCATTCATAACCATCTGAATACCAGGCATCATCGTACCCATCGTGCGGTTTGCAAACAGCTGTGTTTTTGTCAGCTCATTATTTGCTGCATCAAACTTTTTCTGCTGATAGCTTTCTGCATTGTAAGCGCGAACAACATTTAAACCAGTCAAATTCTCTCTTGTGACACGGTTTAAGCCATCGGTCAAACTCTGTAACTTTTTAAATTTTGGAAGTGCAATCGCTACGCACACACCGACGAAGCTAAGCAGTACCACAACTGCTACACCAGTCGATGCGGTCCACTGCCAGTTCTTTGTTGAAATCTTACACAGTGCCCAGATCGCCATAATAGGCGCCTTTAATAAAACCTCAAGACCCATAACGACTAACATCTGAACCTGTGTAATATCATTGGTGGAACGCGTAATTAAACTTGCAGTAGAGAAATTTCCGATCTCTTCCATGGAAAAAGACTGTACCTTATGAAAAACCTGTCCTCTTAAATTTGCTGAAAAATTCGCTGAGATTCTTGATGCACAAATGGATGTACAGACGGCAGACAATAGACTTCCAAGTGCACAGGCAAGCATCTTTCCTCCTGCGATTAAAATGTCTTTCATTTCACTTCCCTGTGTCTGGACAAGTCTTGTGATCTCAGACATATAGTCTGGCATTGTCAGACTTAGCCACACCTGCACAATAATAAATGCAAATGCAACAACAGCCAAAATCCAGTCCTTCAATGTCAGTTTCTTCAAAAGTTTTCGCATTGTTTGCTGCTCCCTTCTTTTTAATAAGTTCGTTTACGGGATATGTAAACGGCAAAAGGAAATTTGTTCCTTATCGAACTATTATAGCAATCAAATTCGATGCGTCAATATACTTTAGATAAAATTTAGATTTTTTATAAAAAATTGTTACTGGCTACCCTGCTACCCTGTGATTTTACGAAAGTAGTTCGATGGTCGTTTTTTCAGAAAAAAAAGACTCCCCAAAGGGAGTCTAATTCTAAAAGTTTTTTGTTGTCAGCCCTGCTCGTGCACACCCGTCACGGAGAATACGACCCACTCCGCGATATTCGTCGCATGATCACCGATACGCTCAAAATACTTTGCAATCATGAGCAAATCCAGCGCATACTCGCCATCCTTCGGATTGTTTGAAATCATCTGAATCAGTGAATTTTTCACCTTTAAGAAAAGATCATCCACGATATCATCGTGATGAATTGTCGCCTCTGCCATCGAAACGTCGCGCTTTACATACGCTTCAACGCTCTCTGTCACCATTCGCATTGCAGCAACCGCCATCTGGCAGATGTACTGCGCATCTGGTCCGATACGTCCATCCAAAAATCCGATGATTTCCGCGATATCCGATGCCTGATCACCGATACGCTCCATATCGGTAATCATTTTCAGTGCTGCCGAGATCTGTCTTAGATCCCTTGCGACTGGCTGCTGCTGAAGCAACAGCTTTAAACACAGCGACTCAATTGTGCGCTCCATCTGATCAATTTCGCTGTCAATCGGTGCAATTTTCGCAGCAACGCTTGCATCTGCATTTGCAAGTGCCTTTGCCGCAAGTGCAAGCGCCTCCTCACACAGTGAACCCATCTTTGTCAGATCGCGATTTAGAAGCGCTAACTGTTCGTCAAATCTGCTTCTCATTTTTCTACCTCACTTACCCTTTTTGATTTAACCAAAACGACCTGTAATATAATCCTCAGTACGTTTATCCTTCGGCTGCTCAAAAATTTTCTGCGTCTCACCATATTCAATCAGATCGCCGAGTAAGAAGAATGCGGTATAATCCGAAATACGAACCGCCTGCTGCATGTTATGAGTGACCATAACAATCGTATACTGAGACTTTAACTCAGATACCAGCTCCTCGATCTTGGAGGTGGAAATCGGGTCAAGCGCACTCGTTGGCTCATCCATTAAAAGCACATCCGGCTCTACTGCCAGTGCACGCGCAATACAAAGTCGCTGCTGCTGTCCACCAGACAGGCTAAGTGCTGATTTCTTTAAATTGTCCTTGACTTCATTCCAGATCGCTGCACCCTTTAATGAGGTCTCTACGATCTCATCTAGCTTTGCGCGGTTTGTGATTCCATGGGTACGTGGTCCATACGCAATGTTGTCATAAATGCTCATTGGGAATGGATTTGGCTTCTGGAACACCATTCCGATGTTTCTGCGAAGCTCGTTGACATTTAACTTCGGGTCAAAAATATCTTCACCGCGATAACGGATGTCGCCCGTAACCTTTACGCCCGGCACCAGATCATTCATACGGTTTAACGTCTTTAAAAAGGTGGACTTTCCACAGCCAGAAGGGCCGATCAGTGCCGTAATGCTCTTTTCCTCAATATTGATATTGATATTTTTTAATGCCTGCACCTGTCCATACCACAGGCACATATCCTTTACGGTAATTACGCTACTCACTGATTCTTCCTCCTCTGAAAATACTTTCCTGCAAAGGTTGCTGCAAGATTGATACATACGGTTAAAATCATCAGGATGGCTGCGATGGCAAATGCCACACCAAACTCACCCTGCTCCTTCGCATACATATACAGCGCTACAGTAAGCGTTGCTCCAGCACTGTGAAGTCCGTCGATAATGCCATTTACCGAATGGGCAAGACCTGCGGTAAATAAAAGAGCTGCAGACTCACCGATGATTCTTCCAACGGAAAGAATGCATCCGGTTACAACACCGTCAATACATCCCGGAAGGACAACCGTACGAATGACTCTCCACTTTCCGGCTCCCAGTCCGAATGCACCTTCACGGTAGCTTTGTGGAACCGTCTTTAAACTCTCCTGCGTGGTACGCATAATCGTTGGCAGATTCATAATAACAAGTGTCAGCGCACCTGCTAAAAGAGAAGTCTGAAGTTTACAGAACTGGCAGAAAAACAGCATTCCGACAAGACCATATATAATAGAAGGAATACCAGAAAGTGTCTCTGCTGCATACTCGATCATGCCGACAACTTTTTTGTTGGAAGCATACTCCGTCAGATAAATGGCTGCGCCAACACCAAGCGGAAGTACCACAACAAGCGTTGCAATTACGATATAAAGCGTATTTAAAATATCTGGCAGAATACCAATGTTGTCATCCAAGTAGCTTGGCGAGGTGGAAACTAACTTCCAACTGATGTTTGGAAGACCTCTATATAATACATATCCGATTAAAAACAACACAAGTCCACATGTGATGGCAACTGAGATTCCCATTAGCAGCTTCATAACGCCAATGTAAACTTTTCGCTTTGCGCCCGGGCCATTCTTTGCTGCGGCACGTACTGCCATTGTCGGTCTTACCTTTGTGGTTTGCGATGCGCCTATTGCATCCTGTTTTGTCATCTTATTCGCTCCCTTTCGCTATCCTGCGATCTTTTTTGATCTATTTATTTCGATCTTTTATTCGGATCTTCTATTACAATTTTTTCTGATTTTTCTGATCTTTTATTATGATCTTCTTTTTTTTCGTTTCATTATGCTTTTATGCCTTCTCATGCTTTAAGAAGAAATTCAGTGTTGCGTTGATCAGCATGATGAACAAAAACAGCACCAGTGCGATGGAAAACAGTGCCTGTCTTTGAAGACCAGCGGAGTAGGACATCTCACTTGCAACCGCTGTGGTTAAGAAACGCACACTCTGAAACAGTGATGGCATATTCGGAACATTTCCGGAAACCATCATAACCGCCATCGCCTCACCGATTGCACGGCCAACACCGAGCACAACGGCTGCTGCGATACCACTCTTTGCTGCCGGAACCGATACCTTAAAGTAGGTTTCAATATCGGTTGCGCCAAGTGCAAGGGATGCATCCTCATATTCCTTCGGAACTGCCTCAAGTGCCGTCAGCGACACTTTGATGATAGACGGCAAAATCATAATGGCAAGCACAATAATCGCTGCTAACAGACTCGCACCATCCGGTACATGGAATAAGGAACGAATACCAGGCACGAGAACAAGCATACCAACAAGACCATATACAACTGACGGAATACCAGCAAGTAAGCTAACTGCGGTCTCTACGACTGCACGAACCTTTGCCGGTGCGATCTTGGCCAGATAAACAGCGGTAAAGAATCCGACCGGCACACCGATCAAAATTGCACCGCCTGTTCCGTAAACACTTGTCAAAATAAATGGCAGGATTCCAAAGGATGGCTCTGCTGCAGTTGATGCCCATTTTGTGCCAAACAGGAAATGAAACAGACCGATCTGAGTGATCGCTGGCACACCAGATACAATCAAATATACCGTAATTAACAGTACACAGCCAACTGTGATCAATCCAAGGATTAAGAAAATACCGTGTACCACTGTTTCCAGCAAGTTTGCTTTGTTTTTCATAAATTCTCATGCCTTTCCATACATGCTTATTGCGTTTGTTTCTTGCTTTTCTTATAATAGTGCAGCAGATCTTGCCCTCATGGCTGTATGATCTGCTGCCTATCATTTCATTTAAACGTTCTTTTTGTAATCGTATTGTATTTATTCTGCTACCGGAACGGCTCCTGCTGCTGCAATGATATCAGCTGCATCCTTTGATGTTGCATAATCAAAGAATGCCTGTGCAGCCTCAGATAACTCGGTGCCATCCTTTGTTACCAGAACGAACGGACGCTGTACCTTGTAGGAACCATCCTTAACGGTATCCTCAGTTGCTTCAACACCGTCAACGGAAATCTTCTTTACGGTATCCTTTACTGCTGCTAAGGAAGCATAGCCGATTGCATCTGGGTTACTAGAAACCGTTGTGATGACATCACCGGTGGAGGTCAGTTCCTGACGATACTTGCAGGAATCAGCTGTTCCAGTGATGGACTCAAAACCATCTCTTGTACCGCTTCCTGCCTCACGGCCGATCAGAACGATCTCTGCGTCGTTTCCGCCAACCTCACTCCAGTTTGTGATCTCGCCAGTGTAGATCTTTGCGATATCATCCAGTGACAAATCCTCTACCGGGTTGTCATTGTTTACGATGATTGCGATACCATCGAGTGCTAATGTAGTCTCAACTAATCCCTGGCTCTTCTCATCGTCCTTTAATGCACGGCTAGAAAGACCGATATCGCAGCGACCTTCTGATACAGCGGTGATTCCAGAACCAGAACCAGTCGGGTTGTATGTAAAGGTTGCATCTGGATTTGCCTTTGTGAAAGCCTCACCTAAAGCGCCAATTACCTTCTCCATAGAAGTGGAACCATCGGTTGCAACGCTTCCAGATACTGGAGTCTGTGCATCAGCCTTTGCCTCGCTAGATGCTGCTGTAGTATCCTTTGCTTCGGTCTTTGCCTCAGTAGAAGCAGCCTCTGTCTTTGCTTCGCTTGCTGCGGTGGAAGCGGTTGTTGCTGCGGTAGAAGCGGTGGTTGGTGCTGTAGTTTCCTTTTTATCTGTCTTACCGCATGCGGTTAAAGTTGAAATTGCAAGTGCTGCGGTTACTGCCATTGTGATCATCTTTCTCATAGTTCGAATTTCCTTTCTGGCTCATGCTCCCATACTCATTTTTGAAGATTCTTTTCTTCTTGTATGCTGAGTGCTTTTTGTTTTTTTCTCTTAACGCCACTAATATTATTGTTTTTTTGTAAAATCAGAAAGCAGTGGTATGTCAAATTTATGTAAAAAAAAAGCGCAGTCCGAATTGCTGCGCTTTTCTATCGTCAGGCTTTCTCATACTCTTCAATCAAGCACTGATGTTTCTTGCTATTCTTATCATAATTTATTGCCACAAGCAAAATATTCCCAGTATATGCCAGAATAGAATCCGGATACTTTTTATCCTTGATCTGCTGCATCGCTGTCTGTGCCTTTTGATTCCATTTTAACTCAACCACCAACGCCGGATAATCTTCCTTATATTCGGGCTTTGGAAGAAATACAAAATCGGCAAAGCCACGCCCTGTAGGGAGTTCTCGAACAGGTTTGAAATAATACTGCATCGTACTCAGATAAGCAACCGCCAACACACTGCTCAATGAATTTTCATTATTATACTGGATTACCGATACATATTCATTATGAATCTTCTCTAGCTGCTTTGCTACGGCCTCACAATCCACATCAAGCGTAGCATTCAGTAATTTTTCCGATTCCTGCTGAAACGTTATCATCTCATTCCACTGCTTGCTCTCAACTGCAATCGTTAATTCCTGCCTAATTTCCTCATTTGGAACAAATGCTGTTTTTCTCATTTGATCATATCCAAGATATCCCAGATGAATCATGTAAGTCAAAACATCATCCTTACTTTTAATGTTCACAATATCATTCTTAAAGGTAGCTGTATTGACCTTAACAGATGCACCCGAAAGCATCTCAACAATAGCCGTTTTTAAACCATTATAATTCATATTGATGAGCGGCACAATTGCCTCATACGATGCAGTCTCTGACCAGTAACTTTTAAATTCACCACTCAACATCACACTTACGACTGCTCTTGGATTATAGACCGAATATTCTCTTAAAAGATATCCGTCATACCATCTTTTAATTTTATTAAAATCAAGGCTATATGTTTTTGCTAGTCCCTGTACTTCCTCTTCTGTAAATCCGATATATGGTGCAAGCTTGCTCGGACTAAGCATGGTAAATTCATCGAAGTTATTCAGTGCCGACTGTGTCTTTTCTTTTTTAATTGGCAAAATTCCCGTCAGGTATGCCAGTTGAATATACTTTGTTGGCTCGGTTCCCTTAAACATACCTCTGAGAAATCCAATATATTCATCTTGAATCCTTTGATTTGTGGCCTCATCACGAATTAAAACATCCCACTCATCAATAATGACGATAAACTTTTTTTGTGTGGCTGCATTGATCTTCGATAACGCCTCCGGCAAAGACACCGTATCGACTGGCAACACATCTGGATAATACGTGCGCAGTTCCGAAATTGTTTTTTCTGAAATATAGGAAACAATATTCTCAGGACTCCCTGCCGGTTCCATACACCATTGAATATCCAGATGAATAACATCATACTGATTCAAATGCTTTTTGAAATCAGGTGCTTCACTGATTTTCAGCCCTGAAAACAATTCCTGAGAATCACACCCTTTGCTGTAATATGCAGTGAGCATATTTGCAGTTATCGACTTGCCAAATCGACGCGGACGGCTATTGCAGATATATCCCTGCAACGTATTCATTACCTTATTTGTGTATTCCAGCATTTCAGTCTTATCAACGTAAATTTCAGAATTTACCGCCACCTGAAATGCCTGATTTCCAGGATTTACAAACATGCCCATACTTTCTCATTCCTTTCCGTTTTGTTCTTATAATTCATATTGATGAGCGGCACAATTACCTCATACGATGCCGTCTCCGACCAGTAACTTTTAAATTCACCGCTCAACATAACACTTACGACTGCTCTAGGATTGTAGACAGAATACTCTCTTAAAAGATATCCATCATACCATCTTTTAATTTTATTAAAATCAAGGCTATATGTTTTTGCTAGTCCCTGTACTTCCTCTTCTGTAAAACCGATATATGGTGCAAGCCTACCTGGACTAAGCATGGTAAATTCATCGAAGTTATTCAGTGCTGACTGTGTTTTTTCTTTTTTAATTGGCAGTATACCCGTCAGGTATGCCAACTGAATATACTTTGTTGGCTCAGTTCCCTTAAACATACCTCTGAGAAATCCAATATATTCATCTTGAATCTTTTGATTTGTGGCTTCATCACGGATTAAAACATCCCACTCATCAATAATAACAATAAACTTTTTTTGTGTGGCTGCATTAATCTTCGACAATGCCTCTGGCAAAGACACCGTATCAACTGGCAACACATCTGGATAATACATGCGCAGTTCCGAAATCGTTTTTTCTGAAATATAGGAAACGATATTCTCAGGACTCCCTGCCGGTTCCATACACCATTGAATATCCAGATGAATGACATCGACATCATACTGATTCAAATGTTTTTTAAAATCAGATGCCTCGCTAATTTTCAGCCCCGAAAACAAATCTTGCGAATCACAACCCTTACTGTAATATGCTGTGAGCATATTTGCGGTTATTGATTTGCCAAATCGACGCGGACGACTATTGCAGATATATCCCTGTAAGGTGTTCATTACCTTATTTGTGTATTCCAGTATTTCAGTCTTATCAACGTAAATTTCAGAATTTACTGCCACCTGAAATGCCTGATTCCCAGGATTTACAAACATGCCCATACTTTCTCATTCCTTTCTGTTACTCACGTGAGCTATTTTTATTTGTATACTTATACGTTACCTCAAATCAGACAATTATGCAAGCACTTTTGCAGCGCCGTTTCTGTTCACGCATCATGTTACGAAAGCCCTTCGGTGCAATGGTTTCGTCGTCGGACCAAATTCATATTAAGAAACTCCATCAATTGGCGTAAGTACACCGGCATCCATCTCATAGACTTTATCGCACAGACAACGGATATCTTCCATGTTATGGCTGGCAAGAAGAATAATCGTCCCCTCTGCCTCATTCCAACTAAACGCAAGTATCCAGGTGTCTTTTTATTCAATTTTTAATCTGCATGAGGCTTGTCTGAACCTCGGGCCATTGTGACCCGAAGTGTTTTACCTCTCATAAGCCATTTCATTTTCCGGCCTAAATCGGTACGCCTTACAAAGAATTTTTCAAAATTTTTTCTAAGCGCCACATGAAGCTCCTGCATGGTCACTTTCCGCTCATACAATTCATGGGGAGATAAGGCGACAAAGACAGCTTCATGCTCCAACCCGTCATCCCGATTAAGGGAATAGTAGGCTTTGTGGCGGTATGTACGCAGCCGGTAGGCAGCCTCTTTACGATCAAACTCTTTGAACATTTCTGCAACTTCTTCCGATACTTCCATGAAGCAATCCGATGTATAGAATGGGTAATAGTCCCGCAAATTGATAATAGCCATATTGACCTCCGTTTCGGTTGTTGGTTGACGAGTGACCGAAACGAAAGCGGCGGGGAGCGGCACCAGGGAATGACTTCGGGCCAACATGACCCGAAGCAGCCCCATAAAAACACAAAAGTGCCCGGGCGGCATGAAACCACACGGACGCATGAAATGACATGATAGTTAAGGTTCCAACAAATTTCGCATACATAGCCGGAATAACCCGGAGGGGGAGCTATGCTTTTTTTAACTGATGTAGGTCATGGGTACTGTGAAAAAAGACAAAAATAGACACGGCGGCTCTGATTTTTCTCAAAGCCGCCGCTTCATAGGCGCATGGAAATGTGTCTGCTTTACGATGGCTTTTGAGCTTTTGACCCTGGTATCTTTAATATCAATTTATAGTTGGCATCACTATAAGAACTTTCCTTTTCATCGAGCATTTTAGTTCAAATCCTGATATTGTCAAATTCACTACCAAAAGATAAATAGAGGCAAAAAACCAAAAAATCAATAGGTTGATGCCTCTATTTTTTTAATAGCTTACTCAATTGCTCCGTAAACAACATTCCTGACTTTTATGTGAAACAGCTCATTGCGTTCTCCCTGCGTATTATGCATATATACAACAGCAAGCCGATCCTCCGGAGAGCTTTCTGCCCAGGAGCCATAGCCGCCTGACCATCCGAAGGCTCCAATCGAGCCATTGGAGCACCCGGATGCCTTATCCATGAGTGTACGCACTCCCATTCCATAGCCATATCCCAAAATATCCGGTCCATTATCCCTGTGAAAATCATTCAATGCAGCCTCACACAGCTGATTCGTTCTCATCAGATCAATTGTTTTTCTTCCGAGCAGCCTCTCACCCTTATATTTTCCATCGTTAGCCAGCATGCTCATAAATACGACAAAATCTCTGCAGCTGCAGTTGAGATTGGCTCTGGACCTATCCGGTGCTCCGCCCGGACGAAGAATCCCGTCTGCCTCTGCAGACATCGCCTGCTTCTTTTTGTCAGGAGTGATATAGTAGCAGGTTACAAGCCGACTGTACATTTCATCATCCAGAAAGGTTGCGGTATCCTTCAGTCCGAGTGGATCAATCAATCTTTCCTTCATGTTATCACGGACAGTTTTACCCGTAATCTCCTCCACAATCGCACCAACAATCTCACTGCCCAGACCATACAGCCAATGTGTACCCGGTTCAAACAATACAGGAACCTCCGCCATTGCACGTACCTCATCCCTCAATGTCGGGATAACGCCTCCCTCACAATATGGCCTCACAGCCTCAGACATGCCATTTACAGTCGGGTTATCTGTCACATGATCCAGAGGACGCATACAATACGGATATCCGCATGTCATGGCAAAGGCATCGCGGACCGTAATCGGATGCTCTACCGGAACTGCCTGATAGCCATGTCCCGGAACATCTACAAACTTCATGGTATTTCTGTATTCCGGAAGGAAATCATAAATCGGATCTGTAAAGCGAAAATATCCTTCTTCAAACAGCATCATTCCAATTACATACGTAAATAGTTTCGTCGTAGAAGCCTGTCTGAAAATAGATCTTTCATTGATACGTGTTTTGTTTTCGACATTGGCGTATCCTGAATAACTCTCGTAAAGTATCTCATTATTCTGCATTACTACACAGGCACACCCCGGTATAGGACCCTCTTTTGTAAAGGAATCCAGCAAACGATCTAACCGTTTAAGACTGTTCATATGCTCCCCCTTTCCAGACACCTATGTATAAAGTACAGCATCATTGCTTCCATCCTGCGGTTTCCGTTTTCAGAAAAGCCATGGGGTTCACCTGCAAATTCCTCCAACCGAACGTCCGAATAAATAGCTGCAGCCCTTCTGCTTGTTTCAATGCTGACAACTGGATCATCCGTTCCGTGCATGATCAGTACCGGCTTCTGAAATCCTCCGATCGTATCAAACAGGTGAAATTCCCTCATACTTGTAAAGAATCCTTTGCCCAGCTTCATTCCCCAGAATTCCTGCTCCTGCGGAATATCCTCTTCCTTTTCAAATCTGACTCTCCAGTTATCGGCAATACCAAGCGCAGGAAACAGAAGAATCATTCCGGCAAGCTCATCCCTTCGGTCCTCTCCGACCATAGCGCTAATCAGACCGCCCTGAGACGCGCCAAACAAAAAGATTTTTTTCTGATCAACTTTTTCCTTTTGCTTCATAAAATCCAAAATTGCCAGCAAATCCTCTTTTTCCGTAAATAACGTCATATCTATAGTCGGAAAACCCGACTCATCTCTGGTGCTTCCGCCGCAGAAGGTGCAGGCAACAGAGGCGATGCCTGCAGCTGCAAAATACTGTGCTGTGATTTCAAAGTCACTTTTATGTCCATTGTAGCCGTGGCTCATAATCACCAACGGATACCGTTCCCTTCCCTCCGGTTCATAAAAGTAACCATGCAGCGTTCTGGAATGATGTGTAATAAGAATCTCAGTTTTTGTCATCGCCGTATACCTTCTTTCCAAGCTCCAACCGAAGATCCAGCAACGGACATTCCTCCAGCTGTTCGGATACTGCACAATCCATAAATCTCATAACTGACTTATTCTCTTTTGAGTACGGCTCCCACACCGGAAGCGGATTTTCATTATAGTCCAGGCCGTTAGGATCTCCTGTTTTTACAAAATTGGTCCAATATGAAGTTACCTGACGTGCAAGATCATAGTGCTTTCCTTCAAACGGTCTCCAGCTGTTGCCAAGAGAATCAAACATAAACCACAAATCGGAGCCATGGAAAGAGCCGGCATCATCTCCTGGTATATCGTGATCAAAAATGTAATAATATACCTTCTGGCCTCTTGACGAACGAAGCTCACAAAAGCCTCTTGTTCCACCCAGAAATCTGTTAAATGCATCCTCAGATGTAAGCTCATCGGCATCTTCATCACAGGTGACCTTTTTCAGGCTGAGAAACTTCTCTTTTTTATCCCCGTATTTTTCTGCCTTTTTCAGATAATCCTGATAGCTTAAATTTCCCCTGATAAATCTGCTCTGCGTCTCGCCCTGACAAACGCCAACAATCAGCGGAATATCCATGATTCTGTCATTGTAATATGCAGAGGGGGCGCTTTCCCTTACAAAGGTTCCGTCAATACACAGCCCAAATACAAACTGCTCTTTTTTATATACTTCTGCCAGCCGTCTCATAAGCTCCTCCGCCGGCATTTCCTTTGCTTCATTCAGTGTAGCAACACCGATCGTTTCCAGAAAATGACTTCCATAAGCTTCTGCTTCTTCCAGCATCATAATTTCCTTTCCGAAATTATCCTCATCGCCAAACATCATTGACACGCCGGACTGAATAATTGCACCTGAAATGATTCCTTCATTCATGCTGCTGCAAATCTGCGCCTGAACACTGCGTGCTCCTGCGCTCTGTCCGCAAATTACGATCCTTTCCGGATCTCCTCCGAATGCATGAATATTGTTATGTACCCAGTGAATCGCCATAGACTGATCCTGCATTCCGAAATTGGATACAGTCTCCCCCTCCGGAGTCGCTGCAGTAATCTCCGGGTGTGCCAAAAAACCAAATAGCCCAAGGCGATAGCCGACCATAACAACAACCACGCCCCTGCGCGCAACTCTCTCCGGATCAAATTCAACTTCATAGGTATAGCCGTCCTGCAGCCCTCCGCCGTGAATATATACAAATACAGGATATTTATCTTCTGTACTTGCCGCCGGAGAATACACATTCAGATACAGGCAATCCTCACTCATCTTATATTCAGCCGATGTTGGATGCAGTTCTTTTGTATAGAAATCATCATCCATACCCGGATGTACACGCATCATAGCCATATCTGCGTATTCATAGCAGTTTCTTACGCCTTCCCAGTCCTCAGCTGGCTGCGGTGCTTTCCAGCGAAGCTCACCCACCGGAGGCTTTGCATATGGAACACCTCTGAACACAGTGATTCTGGGATCCTTTCCCACAAGCCCTTTTAACTTTCCGTTTTTCACCTGTACAGTTCTTAACATTAAACTCTCCTCCTCTCACTACCTCTTCCTGATTTTAAGCACGTTTACAGAATATGGCGGCACACGATATCCAAACTCAGAGCCGCAGCAGACCATACTGACAACGCAGGCTACATTTTGCTTTTCTTCAAAGGAATTTACATCCTGCAGCTTTGCACAAAGCACCTCTGCCACAGCCTCTTCCTCTACTTCACAGTCCAATGTAATGTTCAGCTCACTTTCATTACCATCCACATTCACAACTTTCAGATATACATATTCTTCGTCCTGAGACGCAGCCGCACTGATTAGAGGATGCAGCGGATGAAGTCTCTTCTGAACGGGTCTGTCATTGATATAGCATGTATATCCATAATGGTCACAGACAATCTTAAATCGGTTATATTTTCCATAATCTATATCAACAGCAGTCTGCTCATCCGGTGTCAGCGGCGGGTCAAAAAAGCAGGGGACTCTTGTCGCTCCCACTCCGTCTGCAATTTTCCATACCTGACTGCGCACAGTTCTTAGAGTCCATTCACTATCCTTTGGCTCATTGCACCCTGCATCTGTCTCAGGATGGTGGTTCCATACTGAAAATGTGATCGGATTATCGTACTCTGCCTTTACCTCTATTTCAAATGTATACTCCTCCAGCTCCTCTTCTCCAAACACAGTCCATATCATCGGTGTTTCCCGAGTGCCTTTGCCAGTAATAAACTCCTCAAAAGCCTTGTTCCATTCCTGACTTTTTCCTGTAAAATGATGCTTCTTTGTCCCATAAATCATACGATACGCATCGCCATCTTGAACTGCTTCTCCATATACACATTTCGAAATTTCAACCGGTCTGCCGTTAACTCTCGCATTACGAAACAGAAGTCCTTCCTTTTCACACATAATTCCAGGCACCCCCCGGTAGACAGGAGGTTTTTTTTCTGTCTGATTGACAATTTCTATTACCTCATCACCCCTATACTTTCCAAGCAGAGAGATTGCATGATAGCTGGGAATTCCATATACCTGATGATTGTCAAATACAATCAGATTCGGCTTCCATGCCGTGTAATCCGCATTCTGAAACAGCGGTGCATATGCAGTAAGTCTGACAATATCCTGATTGTTCTCTACTCCCAGCAAAAAAACCGCCTCTGCCAGCGCGCATTCCATTGACGCTATTGTATTTCCTCCGTTTACCGCATACTCTCCCAGAAAAATTTTCGGACCATTTCTGTCATAGCTGTCAAACATGTCACCATTTTCCAGAAAAAATTCCGGTGCGTCATAGTAATGCTCATCTGCGTACTCTGTCGGCAGATCTCTTCTCTCTGTATGCGCATTTGAAATATAGATCACCTGCGGATATGCTTCCTTAAGTACTTTATAAAACCGTTCATATCGCTGGAAATATTCTTCTCCCCAGTTTTCATTTCCGATTTCAACATACTTCAGCTTAAATGGTTCCTTCCTTCCGTTCAGCGCTCTCAGCCTTCCGAATTCTGTTTCCTCAGATCCAAGGGCATACTCTAATGCATGAAGTGCTTCCTGCAGATACTCTTGTGTTATCTCATCTGAAAAGCCGCTTCCATGTCGTGCCTGACAGCTCATACCGCAGTTGCACACATACATGGCCTCCATCTCAAGATCTTCACACAGCTGAAGATATTCATGAAAACCAAGTCCATTCGTTGCGCGGTAATGCCACATCAGCTGCACGCTCGGACGCTCCCATACCGGTCCGATTGTTCTGGAAAAGCGCATAGAATTCTGCTCATTGATTCCCTCTACCACGCAGCCTCCCGGAAAGCGGATAAACCGTGCGTGTGTCTGCTTGAGTGCCATGGCCAGATCTTCCCTAAGCCCATGCCCCTTAAATGTCTTTTCCGGCATCAGCGATGTAAAGCCAATCACCATATCGCATTCTGTCTGCGCTGAAATACTGATTCTTCCCTTATAGTCAGTCCCTGCTGCAGTCATAGTGCAGTCATATCTGGTGTACTCTTTACTTTCCTTTACACAAAGCTCAGTGACTGCAAGAGGTTTTGCGTCTGCTGCTTCAAGCGATATCGAAATCACTGCGTCACAGCTGCTTTTTACCATAAAATAAAATCTATAGTTGTCTCCTTCCCTGACAGGAATACCGCAATATCCAATATTATAGATTTTTCCTCCTGGAGCAAAACATACCTGAAGTGCTGCCTTTCTGTTTCTGTTCAGTGTACCATCCGTGAGCAGGTCCATCCTGGCATTTTGGGCATACCAGCCAGGAATCTCTGTCGGCTCAACTGCAGCAGCCCATTCATCCATTCCCTCTCCATGATTGAACGCACCGGGCCATTGATATTCAGTGACAAATATACGTTTATTGGGGTCGGTAGTACATCCCTCAGGAACTAGAGAATCCTCAAACGCCCTGTTTCGTATCATCTCAGGATACAGTCCGCCATCTGCCGCATGATTAATGTCCTCAAAAAACAACCCGTAAAGCTCTGGAGCTGTTGCAAACCTTACCTTTTTTGTATGAACTGCAATTACGTTCTTCATCCTTCCTTCCTTTCTTACAGCATTCAGTCTATTTTCCACCCAAGCGTATGACTGATTCGAAACTTCATCAGCGGATCTATCTCTACATGAGATTTCTGAGGTACATCTGTAAATTCCATCACAAACTGATTCTGCGGATCAAACGACTTCCATTCTGGTAATTCTTCCCCTATAGTATCTGTACCATTTGGATCTCCGGTCTTTACAAAATTTATCCAGTAAGAACTCATCTGTCTGGCAAGATCATAATGTTTTCCCTTAAACGGTCTCCAGCATCTTGCAAGTGAATCATAAGCAAACCACATCTCACTTCCATGATAGCTCCCTGCATTATCTTCTCCCGGAATATCAGCATTAAACTCATACAGATAGCTCTTTCTTCCATGTACAGCCTGTATATAACCAAACATTCTTGTGCCGGCTACTACCTCTCTCATTGCATTACTGTCAAAAATCTTTTCTACATCCTCATCATTCTGGACATTGCACAGAGCAAGAAACTCCTCTGCCTTTTCACCGAACGCCTTTGCATATGCTTTCAGTTCTTCAACTGTTTTTGGCCCTGGTTCGAAGTTTTTTGACTCTCCTCTGTTATATCCGGCAATTACAGGAATATTTTCATAGCGCCCTCCCAGATATGCTTCCTGATTGGTTTCATGAATAAGAATATGATCAATCACAGGTTCAAAATGAACACCCGGTCCGAATATCTCATCCTCCAGTTCTATAATCCGCTTTGCAGGAAGTGCCCTTGCCTCCTCCAGACTTTTAATTCCGGCCTTCTCAAAATATTCTATTCCAACCTGTTCTTTCTCTTTCATATTTCTGATCTGAATCAGCCTTGGTTTATCTGCAAATGATGCTGTAATGCTGCTCTCTATAATTGCACCGCTGATCAGCCCCTCTGTCTGAGTGGCAGTCATGAGATTTTGTACACTCATGGCGCCAGCTGACTGACCTGCAATAGTAATCTGTTCCGAATCACCGCCAAACGCTTCTATGTTTCTGTGAATCCATTTTAACGCTGCAAGCTGATCCTCGATTCCGTAATTTCCCTTTGGCGCATCCGGTGCCTCCTCTGTAAGCCATGGATGCACCAGATATCCCAGCACACCGAGACGATATGAAATTGATACAACAACAATTCCCTTTAACGCCATATGCTCCCAGTCAAATTCAATTTCAAATGGATAGCCTCCTCGGAAACCTCCTCCGTGAATATACATAAGTACAGGAAGCTTCTCCTCTCCTGTCCTCGCCGGAGTATATACGTTCAGATACAGGCAGTCCTCACTCATGGCAAACTCCGGACCTGTCGGATGCATCTCATGAGTCCAGAACTCGTCTGGATTGCTGCCCGGCACTCCCTGCATCGCAATTGGAGCATACCGGTCTGCCATACGCACACCTTCCCATTTTTCTGCCGGCTGCGGTGATTTCCATCTGAGTTTTCCAACCGGCGCCGCTGCATACGGAATGCCCTTAAAAACAGCTACCCTTGGATCCCAGCCATGAATCCCCTGTAATTTGCCTGTTTCAATCGTTACCTGTAAATCTTTCATATCTATATTCCGCCTTTCTGCGAAAGGCACCAATGCGTCATGAAACTCGCTGGCTA
>DAVZID010000001.1:57023-149373 GCA_052273485.1 Lachnospiraceae bacterium | reverse complement strand
GTTAAGAACATGTCTGATTCAGACCTTTTGGACATGCACTATTTTTTAACTGAAGGCGATGACTGGGATGGTGATGAACCGGAAGAAGGTTTCTATATAAACTTCTTTCAGTAATCGCCTTGTTCTTATTTTACAACACGAGGTTATTTCGATGAAATATAAAATTGTAATCTGCGACGATTCAGTCGTTGACCAAAACTATATATTTAATATGACACAGCAATGGGCAACCCAAAGACAGCACACCATACAGATAAATATATTTCCCTCAGCTGAGAGCTTTCTGTTCAATTACGCTGAGCAAAAGGATTACGATATTCTTTTATTGGATATTGAAATGGGTGACATGAATGGTGTAAGTCTGGCAAAAAAGATTCGGCAAACTAATGAGACAATCCAAATCGTGTTCATCACAGGTTTCCCTGATTTTATTTCTGAAGGATATGATGTTTCAGCTCTTCACTACCTGATGAAACCAGTAAGTGCTAAAAAGCTGTCTGATGTTTTGGATAAAGCAGTAACAAATCTTGGAAAAAAAGAAAAGTCTGTGATTTTCACCGTAGATGGCGAGTCATTACGTGTTCCGTTGGGAGAAATTATCTATATTGAAGCTCTCTCTCATTTTTGTCAGATACATACCTTGCACGGATGTTTTGAAGTCAGAATAAGCATTTCGGATATTGAGCAAATGCTGGAGAGCGAATTTATCCGAACACACCGTTCTTATCTGGTTGGATTACGATTTATGAAACGTATTTCAAAATCGGATATTATACTTGATAATGGAGAAACAGTACCACTTTCCCGTAACAATTATCAAACAGTCAATCATGCATTTATCCGATATTTTAGAGGTGAACAGTAATGAAACTCATGAATTTACTCTTTGGTCGGATGATTGATCGTCGAATTGCGGAATATCAAAACGACCTGATTACAAAGCACTGCGATGAAGTGCAAAACATTTACAAAACCATGCGTGGTTGGAGACACGATTATCACAATCATATTCAAACTTTGCTTGCACTGTTAGGCGATGAAGAGAAAACGAAAGAATACCTCTTAAATCTCAATCACGATTTAACCTCTGTCGATACCGTCATTAAAACAGGGAATGTAATGATTGATGCAATTCTGAATTCCAAACTGTCGTTGATTAAAGCCAAGAAAATAAAAGTCAATGCTAAAGCTGTGGTTCCACCAGAATTGAATATATCCGAAATTGACTTATGTGTTATCATTGGAAACCTTCTCGACAATGCAATGGAAGCCTGCATTCAGCAACGAGAAGAAGATGAACGATTTATTCGGGTTTTTATTGGTATGCTGAAAGGTAATCTTTATATTTCTGTGTCTAATTCCGTTGGTGGCGAAATAAAAAAAGCAGGTAAACATTATCTATCTACAAAAAACAGTCCGAATCACGGTTTCGGGCTGATGCGTATAGATAACATTGCTGCAAAATACGAGGGATTTGTTAACCGACAAAATGAGGATGGCGTGTTTGCCACAGAGATTATGCTTCCGCTTTAACCGTTCGTGTCAAATTTCATACCATTCGTGCTAAAATTAGTTTGTGTCTTGGAAAAATAGTAGAATGATGGCAGGAGGTGTATATTTATGAAAAATGATTACGGACTAAACAATCGCAAGTATTCATTAATTTCCAACGTAATCTATTGTATGAAAAACACAGCAAATTGCTATCCGCTCCTTTTCTTATGGGGGAGCATTGCTATACTGATCAATCTGTTTCTGCCATTGTTAACAACGTTTTTACCCAAAGTAGTGATTGAGGCGATTACGGAAAATGTCAATACTAAGCATTTGATTTTAGTTACTCTGTTTTTCACAGTTTCGATTGCGTTATTATCTGCGGCAAAAAAATTTATTGAAAAGATGATTTATTGGCATCGTTTCAAAATGAACTCATTCTACCTTCGTATGGTGGCACACAAAGGATTGACAACCGATTATCCAAATCAAGAGAACGATCATTTCCGAAAATTACAATCTGAAAGTTTCGGGAGCTGCAACGGTAATTATTCTCCGCTGACACAAATCTACGATACATTGATTGTATTCTTTTCCGGGCTTCTCGGGTTTACTGTGTATTTGGGTTTGTTGTCTCAGTTCAACCTCTTTGTTGTTTTTTTCTTAATAGTAACAACAATTTTCAGTTATTTTCTGAACGGTTATATTGTAAAATGGGCAGAAAAACACAATGATGAAAAAATTGCCTATAGTCAAAAGATAAACTACATCAGCGACGTTTCCGGTGATTTGCGTTCTGCAAAAGACATCCGTCTCTATCATATGGCAGTATGGCTTGACCAAGTATATAAGAGCAATATTACCGGACTGAATGATTGGTATAAAAGATATCGCTCCAAAGTCTTTGGTGTATCTATGGCAGACAGTGGACTTTCTTTGTTGCGAGAAGGCGTTGCATATGCCTATCTTATTTACATGGTTTTAACATCCAAAATGGATGTTGCTGATTTTGTACTATATTTTGGTATTATCACTGGTTTTTCTGCGTGGCTTAGTGGTTTACTGGGTCAAATTAATATATTGAACAGAATCAATATGTCATTTAATTTCCTACGGAATTACCTTGAATATCCCGAAAAATTCAAATCCGACAATGGACTTACGACAAAAAAACTGTATCATGCTCCTAAAACGATTGAACTGCGCAACGTCAGTTATCGTTATGAGGGCATACAAACGGACACCCTTCACAATATCAATCTAACCATACATCCCTCCGAGCATCTTGCAATCGTGGGATTGAACGGTGCCGGCAAGACAACACTGGTAAAACTGATCTGCGGTTTGACAGACCCAACCGAGGGAGAAATATTATACGATGGAGTCAATGTTAAGGAATACAATCGAAAAGAGTTCTATCGGTTGTTTTCTGCAGTGTTTCAGCAATACTCTCTTATGCCGGTTCCGATTGAAAATATTGTTGCAGAGTCTCTCTCCGAACAAATCGATCACGAGAAAGTACAGACCTGTCTGCATACTGCCGGACTTCTGTCAAAAATTGAAGCATTGCCTCATGGAGTACAGAGCGAATATGGTAAGACAATATTTGATGATGGAATTGAATTGTCCGGCGGAGAGGTACAAAAACTTCTGCTTGCAAGGGCTCTGTATAAAAATGCGCCAGTTATGATTCTTGATGAACCTACTGCTGCACTTGACCCTATTTCCGAAAGCAACCTATATGAGATCTATAATTGTATCATGAAGGGAAAAACAACTGTATTCATCTCTCACCGTCTTGCCTCTACTCAATTTTGTGAGCGCATATTGCTTATTGAAAACGGTGAAATCATCGAACAAGGGGCTCACGATTGTTTACTTGCCTTAAAAGGCAAATACTTTGAGCTATTTGAAACACAGGCAAGATATTATCGTGAACATCCAGAGGGAGAGGAGATTGTATCATGAGTAAACTGAGTATCAAGAAACGCATCCAAATTACCAGACGAGGTTTTGCTATTCTTAAGCACTATTGTCCCGGATTACCGCAAGGCAAAGCGTTCTCCGCATTGATTTCCTCGCTTCAGCCGTTTGCTACAATCTGGTTCTCTGCACAAATTATCAATGAGCTATCCGGCGAAAAGCGAACCTATTTACTTGCCATATATGTTGTAGCGGTTCTGCTCATTAACCTCACCGCCGCCCTAATTAAAAATACCATTGATAAGATAACTGACCAAAAAGAATCTCAAATGTGGAATTTTTTTGGGAAAGTCTTTTCCGATAAGCAAATGTCAATGGATTATGCTGACCTTGAAAATGCAGATATTCAGCACCAACGAAAAAAAGCGGAAGAAAACTTATTCATGTTTGGAAATGGGCTTGGTCAACTTGTTTGGGGGACAGCAGGACTTGTAACCGCCACTGTAAATATTATCGTGTCCATTTCTATGACGATTACTTTGTTTACACAAAGATCAGAAAAAATATGGTTAGAATCACCTCTTTGGATTTTCATTGTTCTGATTGCCATTTTGCTGGGTGGATTGTGCAATCAAAAAATGACCGTTTGTGCAAATGAAGTGTTCAGAAAATGGTGTGAAGGCACCATATGGTTCAATCGTTCATTCATGTTTTTTGGCAGAGAATTGTATATGAATCCCGAACGTGCAAAGGATGTACGAATTTATGAACAGCAGCGCATCGCTGATCGAGAACACGAAAAAATGATGGAACACAATAGGGAAGACAATAAGATGATTGCGAAAATGTCCTTTTTACCATCTTTATCGGCTTTTGCGATTGGCATTGGAAATGCCGTTTGCTATTTGTATGTAGTATTGAAAGCATATTTTGGTGCCTTCGGTGTAGGCCATATCGTACAGTATGTAGGTGTCCTGTCACGGCTGGGGGAAGGTGTACAAGAGCTCATGTACATTTTGGGTGACAATGAAGCTTACTGTACCCACTTGCAGGAGCTATTTGATTATCTTGATATCCCTAATAAAAAGTACCAAGGTACCTTACCGGTGGAAAAGAGAGCTTTTTGCACTGGCGGCGATAACGATTATGAAATAGAATTTCAGGATGTATCATTTAAGTATACTGGTTCAGATGTTTATGCTCTGCATCATATAAATTTGAAATTCCGTGTTGGTGAACGGCTTGCTATCGTCGGAATGAATGGTTCTGGCAAAACTACCTTCATCAAACTTCTTTGCCGCTTATATGACCCTACAGAAGGTAAAATATTACTGAATGGTATCGACATCAAAAAATACAATTATGATGAGTATATGAGCATTTTCTCAGTCGTATTTCAGGATTTCAGACTATTTTCCTTTTCCCTTGGGCAAAACGTTGCTACAAATATGAATTATGATAAAACATACGTAGAATACTGCTTAAAAGAAGCTGGATTTGAAAACCGGCTTACACAAATGCCTGAAGGAATCGAAACCTGTCTATATAAAGATTTTGATGAAACAGGTGTAGAAATCTCCGGTGGTGAAGCACAGAAAATCTCTCTTGCCAGAGCTCTCTATAAAGATGCTCCTATCATTATACTTGATGAACCTACTGCGGCTCTTGACCCGATTGCTGAAGCAGAAATTTATAGCAAATTTAACGAGCTTGTTGGGGATAAAACTGCCATTTATATCAGTCACCGCTTGTCCTCCTGTCGATTTTGCGATGAAATTGCTGTATTTGACCACGGACAGATATTTCAGCGAGGAAGCCATGATGAGTTAGTTGCTGATGAAAGTGGTAAGTATCATGAACTTTGGCATGCACAAGCACAGTATTATAAAAAATAGATATAATTAATTTCTTCAGATTTTTCTCTTTACAACAAAAGACCCCTGAAACTTCAGAATTTGTTTTCCTAAGTCTCAAGGGTCTTTTTATACCTAGGCAAGGAACCTAGTAACCCAGATTCCACTTGCCCTGTGATAAAAATCACATATTGAATTACTTATTGTTTAATGCAGCCTGTGCAGCAGCCAGTCTTGCGATCGGCACACGGAACGGTGAGCAAGAAACATAGTTCAAGCCTACCTTATGGCAGAACTCTACGGAACTCGGATCTCCACCGTGCTCACCACAGATACCGCACTTTAAGTTCGGTCTGGTAGCGCGTCCCTTCTCAACTGCCATCTTAACCAGCTGGCCTACGCCCTCCTGATCCAGTCTTGCAAATGGATCGGACTCGTAGATCTTAGCCTTGTAGTAGGAATCTAAGAACTTACCTGCATCATCACGAGAGAAACCGAAGGTCATCTGAGTCAGGTCGTTTGTACCAAATGAGAAGAACTCAGCTTCCTCAGCGATCTTGTCAGCGGTCAGTGCAGCACGCGGAATCTCGATCATGGTACCGATGTGATACTGCATGTCAGAATTCTTTTCCTTCTTAACCTGCTCTGCAACCTCAACAACGATATCCTTAACGAACTTCAGCTCCTTCTTCTCGCCTACTAACGGGATCATGATCTCTGGAACGATGTCATAACCCTTCTCCTGTGCAACCTCGATAGCAGCTTCCATAACGGCTCTTGTCTGCATCTTAGCGATCTCAGGATAGGTAACAGCCAGACGGCATCCACGATGACCCATCATCGGGTTGAACTCGTGCAGAGAATCGCAAGTAGCCTTTACTTCCTCAACGGTCAGGTTCATATCCTTAGCCAGTGCTGCGATATCTTCCGGATCGGTTGGAACGAACTCATGCAGCGGCGGATCCAAATAACGAACTGTCATCGGACGTCCCTCAAGAGCCTCATACATAGCCTTGAAGTCAGCCTTCTGGAACTGCAGCAGCTCTGCTAATGCAGCCTCTCTCTGCTCAACAGTCTTAGAAAGGATCATCTTACGGATCTTCGGAATTCTCTCCTCACCGAAGAACATATGCTCAGTACGGCAAAGACCGATACCCTCTGCACCAAGTCTTACTGCATTTAAAGTATCTGCCGGAGTATCTGCGTTTGTACGTACGGACAGTTTTCTGAACTGATCAGCCCAAGCCATAACACGTCCGAAGTCACCACCTACAGATGCCTCAACGGTCTTGATGTCGCCCTTATAAATCTTACCAGTAGTACCATCCAGAGAAATGTAATCTCCCTCATGGAATGTGTAGCCACCTAACTCGAAGGTCTTAGCCTCCTCGTCGATCTTGATCTCGCCGCAACCAGATACACAGCAGGTACCCATACCACGTGCAACTACTGCTGCGTGAGAGGTCATACCACCACGAACAGTCAGGATACCCTGAGATGCATGCATACCCTCGATATCCTCTGGAGAAGTCTCAAGACGAACCAGGATAACTCTCTCGCCTCTGCCGCCCTTACCAGCAGCCTTAGCCTCATCTGCAGTAAAGTAAACCTTACCAGCAGCAGCACCCGGAGATGCCGGAAGTGCAGAACCGATAACCTCGCCAGCCTTTAATGCAGCGGTATCGAATGTTGGGTGAAGCAGCTGATCCAGAGACTTAGCCTCGATACGGCATACAGCTTCCTCAGGAGTAATCTGTCCCTCATCTACCAGATCACAAGCGATCTTGATAGCAGCCGGAGCGGTTCTCTTACCGTTACGTGTCTGCAGGAAGTACAGCTTGCCTTCCTCGATGGTGAACTCCATATCCTGCATATCATGGAAGTGATTCTCAAGATTTGTAGCCAGATCCATGAACTGCTTGTAAACTTCTGGCATAGCCTGCTCCAGAGTAGAGATCGGCTGTGGTGTACGAACACCGGCAACAACGTCCTCGCCCTGTGCGTTTAACAGGTACTCACCGAAGATACCCTTTGCACCGGTAGATGGGTTACGGGTAAATGCAACACCAGTACCAGATGTCTCACCCTTGTTACCGAATACCATGGTCTGTACGTTTACAGCGGTACCCCAGTCACCCGGAATATCGTTCATACGACGGTATACGATAGCACGCGGATTATCCCAAGAACGGAATACAGCCTTTACAGCCTCCATTAACTGTACAGTCGGATCCTGTGGGAAGTCAGTTCCCATTGCATCGAAGTAAACTTTCTTGAAACGAACGATCAGTTCCTTTAAATCATCAGCGGTCAGCTCTACATCGTAGGTTACACCCTTCTCAGCCTTGATCTCATCGATGATCTTCTCGAAATGGCTCTTCGGGACCTCCATAACGACATCAGAGAACATCTGGATGAATCTTCTGTAGGAATCGTAAGCAAATCTCGGATTACCAGTCTTCTTTGCGAAGCCTTCAACAGATACATCGTTCAGACCCAGGTTCAGGATGGTATCCATCATACCTGGCATGGATGCACGTGCACCAGAACGAACGGAAACAAGTAACGGATCCTCTACGTCACCTAACTTCTTGCCGTTGTACTCCTCCAGCCACTTTAAAGCCTCGAAAATCTGCTGCTGAATCTCATCAGAAATCTTCTTGCCGCAGTTATAGTACTCGGTACATGCCTCAGTAGTTACTGTGAAACCCTGTGGAATCGGCATGCCAAGACCGGTCATCTCAGCCAGGTTGCAGCCCTTGCCTCCGAGAAGATTTCTCATAGAAGCATTGCCTTCCTGGAACTTGTAAACCCACTTAGCCATTATAAACCTCCTAAAATAAGGGATTGCTCCCGGTTTTCTTTTGTGCCCAAACAGCATTTTACTGTTCTCACAGACACTCTGTTAATATTATAACATAATCTGGCAATTAGTAAAGTGGAAAATCCTAAAAATTCTTGTATTTTTATTTTTCCTATAGTAAAATAGATGGCATGGCTGTATGATTCTTGCTTTTAGGCAACCAATCTTGCCAAATAGAGGCCTGCGAACCACCCGTCAGGCTACGGAAAGGCATGGTATTTTTATATGACAACTCCAATTCTCCCTCACAATCACGGGGATATCCATAATGTCCTTGAGGCGATGCCCTCCAAAGACACCTGTGCGGATATGGCCAGCGCTTTCAAGCAGCTGTGCGATGGCACACGTCTTCAGATTTTTTGGCTCCTCTGCCACAGTGAGGAATGCGTTTTAAATATCTCAGCTGCCATCGGCATGAGCGCACCGGCTGTCTCCCATCATCTGCGCTGCTTAAAAGATGCAGGGCTGATTACCGGAAGCCGCCACGGCAAGGAAGTTCATTACCACATTGCCAATACTACTCAGGCGGCACTCTTGCACCATTTTGTCGACAGTTACTTGCACACGAGCTGCCCGGGCGAGTTTGACAGCCACGGCATTTCCCATTCGCATGTATGTGATACGTATGGTGATTCACATACAAACGCTGTCACACAGGAAACATGCCCTTGTGGCTGTACAGACACCTCAATTGAGCATACCCATGATCATTGACATGAATACATGATTTATTTTTAGGAGGCTTTTATGAGCACTTTACCGAAGGATCCAGTGATTCTTTTAAGCTATATCAATACACAGCTTCGTGATTTTTATCCAACTTTAGATGAGCTGTGCAGCAGTCTGGGCGCTGATAAGCAGTCAATCTGTGACACCCTTTCTCAGATCGACTATTCATACGATGAGACATCCAATCAGTTCGTATAAGTTCGTACATTTCATATAAACGAAACTGATTTTTTGTACAGAAAGGCAGGTTTTTATGGCAGGTTCATCCTTTGGCACTATTTTTCGTATTACCACATGGGGCGAGTCCCACGGTCCGTCGATCGGCGTTGTCGTTGACGGCTGCCCGGCAGGGCTTTCTCTTTCAGAAGAAGATATTCAGATGCAGTTAAACCGCAGACGTCCAGGGCAATCTCGCTACTCCACACCGCGAAATGAGGCAGACCGTGTTCACATCCTCTCCGGCGTGTTTGAGGGACGCACAACAGGAACCCCGATCGCGATGGAGGTCATCAATGAGACACAGCGCTCTAAGGATTACTCCGAGATTGCAAAGAGCTATCGTCCTGGTCATGCAGATTACACGTTTGATCAAAAATATGGTTTTCGCGATTACCGCGGCGGCGGGCGCTCATCCGGCCGTGAGACCATCGGCCGCGTGGCTGGCGGCGCTGTTGCCATGAAGCTGTTAGAGCAGCTTGGCATTTCCATTACTGCTTACGCGTCGTCTATCGGACCAGTCGAAGCAGAACGCTTTTGCCCGGAAGAAATCGACAACAATCCATTCCATCTGCCAGATGCAGACGCTGCCGCAAAAGCACAGGAATATGTGGACCGAATGATGGAAGAAAAAGAGTCCTCCGGCGGTGTGATTGAATGCCGCATCATGGGTGTTCCGGCAGGACTAGGTGATCCGGTTTTTGAAAAGCTCGATGCGAATCTTTCCAAGGCACTTGTTTCGATCGGTGCTGTCAAGGGCATTGAGATCGGTGACGGCTTTGCAGCAGCTCATGCAGTTGGCTCGGAAAATAATGATTCCTTCTATATAAATGAGGACGGAAAAGCCGCTAAGAAAACCAACCATGCAGGCGGCATTCTCGGCGGCATCAGTGACGGCGATACCATTCTTGTCCGTGCGGCAGTAAAGCCGACACCTTCAATCTTTCGTCCACAGCAGACGATCTCACGCGATCTCGAACCGATGGAACTTACAATCAAAGGTCGCCATGATCCACTGATCGTTCCACGCGCGGTTGTTGTTGTCGAGGCAATGTGTGCGCTGACAATTGCAGACAGTCTGTTGTTAAATATGACGTCACGCATGGACGGTGTGCTTCGCTTCTATAAAAAGGATTAAAATGCTTCTTCATGATCCCGAAAATAACGGATCATTTCATTTGTCAGGCTCAGGTCATCGTAAGAATCCTGAGCCTGATTAATTTTATCTCGCTCAATCCACTCGGCAACGGAAAGTTCCTCTTTATCCAGACGAATCTCCTGCTCCCCGTCTGCCTCACAGAAAAATCCCGTCAGCAGCGTATCGGTAAAGGACCATGGTTGGCTCTTATAATAGCGAAGATTCTTTACGCGGATGCCAGTCTCCTCCATCACCTCTCTTGCTACTGTCTGCTCAAGTGTCTCTCCAATCTCAGTAAAACCTGCTACGAGCGCATATCTAGTGTAGGTTCTTCCGGCATACTTTGTCATAAGAAGCTTTGATCCCTTTGTGACAGCAATGATAACTGCTGGGTTGATTCGCGGATATACGCGGCTGCCACATTTCTCACAGTACAGCATACGCTCCTTGTGATCTTTCTTTAACGAGCCACCACAGTGACCACAATAGCGATTGTTTCGATACCAGCCGTCAAGCTGAAGCGCCGTAATTCCAGCAAAGGCGATAAAGCGTGGCATGACTTCTCGCATGTCACGTCTGTTTTTCCAGGCTCCGGTAAGTCCTTTCGTATTTTCAAGCGCCTGCAAGCGGTCTGACGGACCCACTATCATATTGCTCTCATCTTCAAGAAAGCCGCTGTCCTCCTCCCCTGTCATCTGCTTTAGAAAATAATGCTTTTTGTCAATCGCAAATAAGTAAACGGCACCATCAAGCGCCTGTCCAATTTCCTCAAAGGTCGGTATGTACCAGCTGTCGTTCTTTGTCTCATCCCGGCATAAAAGGACCTTTCCATCCTTGATGCAGATGCAAAAATCCTTTTTATCTGGCTGATATTCGGTGTAATGATTATTGTACTGATGTGGTGTAATATCCTGAATCATGTTCGTTTCCTCCTGTGTTCTTCCCTATATCCTAGCACAAGTTCGGAGGATGTGCAAATTAAAGTTGCCAGTCACCTTTCGCTATCTCTTCTCTTTGTAGCATTTCCATCGAAAAAACCATATGCTATAGGGAGCAAACTTTTCGAGGAATCTACATGCCAACTGTTATTATTGATCCCGGTCACGGTGGAATGGACCCGGGAGCCGTCTACCAAGGACGGCAGGAAAAGGACGATAATCTGAGGCTGGCACTCGCAGTTGGAGAACTGCTTGCCGGACAGGGTGTCGATGTTTTGTATACACGAACAGACGATGTCTATGACAGCCCTTACCGAAAGGCGATGATTGCAAATGAAAGCGGTGCTGACTATCTGATCTCTTTTCACCGAAATGCCTCTCCAAATGCCGGAAGCGCTTCAGGCATTCAGACACTTGTCTATGCGGATCGCGGTGTTGCCGCTCAGATGGCGCGTGACATCAATCGTGAGCTTGTCGCACTCGGCTTTCGCGATCTCGGCGTGATTGAGCGTCCTGGCCTTGCCGTACTTCGCCGCTCCCGTATGCCTGCCGTTTTGATTGAAACTGGATTTATCGACAACAAAGCCGACAACCAAAAATTTGACGAGGAATTTGAAACGATCGCTGCTGCGATTGCAGACGGTATCTTAGAGACGTTACGAAATGAAGGGCAGCTGCCAGAACGGCCTGTTTTCTCTTCAATTTCTCCAAGTTCATCCAATTCTTCTGATATTTCTTCTGATGTTTCTTCTAATGATACTTCTGATGATATTGCGATCGATGATGTTTCTGATAACGCTTCTAGCTTTCAAGCAACCACAAATTATCCATCTGAAAGTAATCCGTCAGATAATCTACCGCCAAGACAACAAAATCAGCAAGGTCAGCAAAACCAACAGAGACGCCCACCACTCTCCGATAACACACGACCGCCAAAGCTTTATCGCGTACAGGTTGGTGCTTTCCGAAACCGCAATTATGCCTATGAGCTGAATGAACAGCTCACAGAGGAAGGCTTTCCTGCCTTTATTCTGATGGATGGCGATTGGTACAAGGTTCAGGTCGGTGCTTTTTCTCGTCTAGAAAATGCGATTCGAATGGAATATCGCTTGCGTGCTGCCGGATATGATACCTATATTACAACATAAAGCAAAGAAATAAGCAGTCTCTTAAAAAAAGCGGCACATACGAAAATACAAAGCACAAAACGCGAAACGGCCCGCCATCTGGCAGGCCGAAACTTATTTTATTTTGAAATCAATGATTGTAAATACGCTGCCGACCTTGCAATTCCATCATATTGGTTTTCCAGTCCAAACTGCTCAATTGCCAGCCATCCATCATAACCGTCTCTCTTTAAATAGAAACGAATTGTATCAAGCGGAATATAGCCATCTCCTGCACTGACTGGACGAAGTCCCTTATTATACGCGCCTGTGATTCCATTTGAGGTGGGATTTTCTATTCCTCTATCCTTGCAGTGGACATGTGCCATATACGTGTGAAGCAGCTTGTATGCATCCAAAATATTCTCGCTGCTGTATGCAAAATTTCCAGCATCCAGCGTCCAGCCAATTCCCGGTACATTTTCCATAAACCATTTTAACTCATTCATTCTGGAACAAGGAGACAGTATACTATCAAAATCCTCCAGCGTTACGATAACCTGTTTTTCATTTGCATAGGCAACGGCCCTGCGAAGTCCCTCGGTGATATTTTGCACAGCTTTATTGGACTTCATAAATGCTGACGTCTGCTCCAAATCATGTGCACATGAGCCAAGCACTGCGGCATCTGTCTCATTGAAAAATCCCGGCACAAGAAGGACACGGCTGCATCCGTTTTTTGCTGCCAAATCAATGGCATTTAGGCATTTTTGTTCCTGTGGATCAATATCCAAATGGCAAAAACAGTAGACGCTGCTAATTACCAGTCCTGCACTCTGTAAATCATTTAAAATATTCGGACTGTCATGGTCAAGTTTATCGTTGGCAATTTCATCATAGTCCATCTCTACGCCATCAATACCGCATGCCTTCACATAGCTAAGCACCTCACGAATCGGCTTTTTTGTCTGCTCGCATGCTTTTTCGATATGCTCATAAAAAACCGATATTCTCATGGAAGTGTTACCTCCTTTACCTCTGCGCAGTCAAGTGGGCTTGTCTTTCGCACAGTTGGCTTACACCAGTGTACGGCATTGCGAATAATCTTCTGAACCTCTGGTATGTAATAGACTGGATACTCCTCGTGACCTGGCTGAAAATAAAAGATCTTTCCATAGCCACTGTGGAATGTACAGCCACTTCGAAAGACCTCCCCACATGAAAACCATCCGGTAAAAATCACATCGTCCGGCTTTGGAATATCAAAATATTCTCCATACATCTCTTCCTTCGGAATATCGAAGCGCTCCGGAATGCCTTCTGCAATCGGATGATACGGCGCCGTACAGAAGACACGCTCGCTCTGTCCATGCTTCCAGCGAAGCGTCATACTTGTTCCGAGCAGTCCCTTCATAATCTTTGAAAAATGAGCGGAATGAAGTGCAACGAGTCCCATGCCTTGACGAACGTGATTGCACACGCGCGCTGCAACCTCATCTGAAAATTGTTCCTGACGCATATGGCTCCAGAAAATAAGTACATCTGTCTGAGACAACACTTCCTCTGTTAATCCATGCTCTGGCATCTCAAAGGTTGCTGTGCGAATGCTAAGCGACTCATCCGTCTTCAGAAATTCCTTAATGCAGCCATGGATTCCATTCGGATAAATATGTCGTACCGGCTCCTCCTTCTCATGCAAATATTCATTCCATACCGTTACTCGAATCATATGATGAAACCTCTTTTCCGCGCAAGGTGCGCTATTTTTTCTCCCATTTTCTTCAGTATAATTCATCTGATTTCTCTTGTCTATGGTATGATAAAAAAATCCCACCATACATTTACATGCTGACGGGATTTTCCTTATTATTTTATGCAATTACTATGTTTGATTACGATCACTTTTATAACTGCTATCACTATTATATTTTTTCGTTTTCTTTTTAAGCTGGATTAACATGCACCATGATGTGCTTTACCTTTGGAAATTCGGTTTCAATGCAATTATGGACGCGTTCCGCTACTGCATGTGCCTCGCGAAGTGTCTCATTTCCATCTGCTCCGATCTCGATGTCAACATAAATCTTGTTGCCGAATACTCGAGTCTTAAGCATATCAATGCGAACAACACCAGACTGTTTTTGTGCACATTCGCGAATTGCCTGCTCGGTTTCATCGTCACATGCCTTATCGACCATCTTGTCGATCGCATCCTTGAAAATATCAAGTGCTGCCTTTTCAATAAAGACGCAAATTACAAGGCTGGCGAGTGGATCCATTAGCGGATAGCCCATTCTAGAAGCTGCGATACCAACCAATGCACCAATAGAGGACAGCGCATCGGAACGGTGATGCCACGCATCTGCCATAAGTGCACTTGAATCAATTTTCTTCGCATGAAATCTGGTATACCAGTACATGCCCTCTTTTGTAAGAATCGAGATGGCTGCCGCAATGAGTGCAAGCATACCCGGAACTACAACAACACCCGTACTCTCTTTTGCGATCGACTGGATTGCAGACCAGCCAATTCCAAGACCAGTTACAGCAAGAACGGTTGCCAGAACGACTGCCGCAACACATTCCATTCGCTCATGACCATATGGATGTTCCTTGTCCGATTTCTGTCCTGACAGGTGAATGCCGACCATAACAACAATGGTGCTAAACACATCGGATGCAGAGTGAATTGCATCACTGACCATTGCTCCGGAATGTGCGATCACTCCGGCAAGCAGTTTGAAAAGAGAAAGCAGTATATTGACAACAATGCTGACACTCGAGACCTTCATAGCCTCCTTTTCAAACTGATTTTCCTGCAGATTTGTATTTTGATTTTGATTCATCTGCGGATCCTGTTTTTTTGTTTTTTCCATAGTAGTTACCTCCTAATAAGTGATGGGTTGATAACTCTTTATGGCACTTATTTTTTTCGTGGAGATAAAAAAAACATCCACGAAACCAGTAATTACATATACTGTCCCGCAGATGTTTTCGATCCACTGTCGCTTTCGACCCGGCCCCAGGAATTTCCCGGCCTGCTCAGTTTGTACTGTATTAAATACTGCAGTGCAAAGAGTAGTTTTGCTTAATATATCATATCTATATGACATTGTAAAGTTAAAGTTGCAACTAACTTAAAAAAAAGATGGATGAAAAACCATCCCTCTTAACGCTTTTTCCTCCCCAAATCTAAGCGCTGTGGAATCAATCTCTGTTGATATTTTCATAAAATTTCTCTCCTTTATTTTTTTGTTTTTTATTTCCCTTTTTTTACTGCGTTTTGATGAATTTTTTTCTTTTATTCACCACATTTTGTATATTCTTTATTGTATCTGCTAACATATATGTTGTCAATACCATCACCTTATAAATAAAATTCACTTTTTTGGGGCATTATTGCGGTTATTTCTTCCACTTGTCTTTAACATGATTCTGTGCTAAAGTAAGGTTTGTGCGTTAAAAGGTTAACATTCCTTTTATGCGCAAAAAGTTTTGTTTTCAGGAGGATATCTTTATGAAATATCTCAGACAATTTCTATTGATTCTTCTAATTTCTTTTATTGGAGAATTGCTTCACGAAGTGTTGCCTCTGCCAGTTCCGGCAAGTGTCTACGGCTTCGCAATTTTATTCATCGGCCTGTTAAGCGGTGCTATTAAGCTTGAACATGTACAGGATACCGGAAAGCTTCTCATTGAAATTATGCCGGTTATGTTTATCCCTGCTGGTGTAGGACTTCTTGAATCATGGCCGCAGCTTGCACCTATTGGTGTACCAGTTGCCGTAATTACGCTTGTTTCAACCGTAATTGTCATGGTCATTTCCGGAAAGATTACACAGTTTGTGATTCATAAAGAAGTACATAGAAAAAAAGCTAAAAAGGAGATCTGATCTGATATGCTTGGTTTTTTGACAAATTCATTATTTTTTGGCGTTGCTGTGAGCTTGGCTGCCTATGAGGTTGGTTCTTTATTAAAAAGAAAATTTAAATCACCAATTTTAAACCCACTTTTAATTAGTATTATTCTTGTCATTGTCGTTTTGGTTGTCTGCAAGGTTGACTATCAAAGCTACAATCTCAGTGCAAAATATTTAAGCTATCTGTTAACTCCTGCTACTGTATGCCTCGCAATTCCGCTGTACGAACAGATTGAAAAACTTAAAAGCAACTGGAAGGCAATCATTGCTGGTATTATTTCTGGTATCATTTCATGTGTGCTGTGTGTCTATGCCTTCTCCTTAATATTTGGCCTGACACATGAGCAGTATGTTACCCTTCTTCCAAAATCCATCACAACTGCAATAGGTATGGATGTTTCAACTGAGCTTGGAGGCATCACAACTATTACTGTTGCTGTTATTATCATCACTGGTGTATTTGGAAATATCATCGGAGAGCCAATCTGCAAGCTGTTTCATATCACAGAGCCTGTCGCAAAGGGTGTAGGAATGGGTTCCTCTGCCCATGCAATAGGAACAGCCAAGGCTATGGAGATGGGCGAAGTCGAAGGTGCAATCAGCAGTTTGTCTATCGCTGTAACAGGTCTTTTAACTGTTATTGCTGCTTCCATTGCCGCAAATCTATATTAAATTATCTACCCCCCAAAAAACTGGCAGCACAAAAACTTATCACTCTGTGCTGCCAGTTTTTATCTGATCCTATTTTTATTTAATCCTGCATTTCTTCAACAAAATCCTATCATGAAACATTTTTTATCAAATCTTACTTTGCATACAGTCTTGTTGAGCCTGCCGGCTGATCTGCCGTATTTCCAGCATAGATCTTTCCATCATCACCCTCGTACACATAATCGTAAATATTAGGAAGCTTTATTGTGCTGCCATCTGATGTCTCATATGCATTCTGTGACAAGATATAATCGCAGAAGCTTTCTGTATCATATGTATCTGGCTGCTTTTCCATTTCACTCTTAAAATAATCACCAGGTGTTTGTGCGCTCTGTGTACCATTTGAAATCTGCGCAATTAACTGAGTACTCAAATTGCTGGATGCTATGATAAAGCCATCGCTTACCTTTGTATTTAACATGAATAGATTAAAATCATCAAGTCCCTTTTCAAAGGCTGCTGTTGGCGTCATATAAATATAGGTATATGGTGCATTCCACACATAGTAGGTATCAGAGTAGCCAGCTGCCTGTGTCATACTAAACTGGATAATCTTTGTCATTGTGACAACCTTCGCACGATAGTCGATTCCATCAAGCATAAATGAGTATGTGCGATCTGATGCTGTACATGTTACTCCATCTATTGCAACCAGTCCTCCTGACTGTACAGCTGTCTGCTGTTCATCATAGCACTGCTGCGCCAATTCTGTAAGTATATCTTCCTGCTCTGCTGTCACTTCTTCCTCTGCCTCAATTGTAATATCGGTGTCAGTCACAAGACTGCTTATAATAAAATCTGCATAGCCAGATGCATACATTGGTGTCAGCTGTGGATAAGTGTTATAAAATAATGCACCTTCCTCATATAATCCCTGCTGTGCGTACATCTCATCATACATATACTGAACATCTGACATATATGCCATCTGATACATCATATTGCTGTCTGATGCCTGAATCTGTACCTGAACTGGACTTGCCGGACTCTGCCACTTGCCGTCTCCCCACCACATAATTTGATGTTCAATCGTATAATCTGACGGTGCATAACAGCGCGCAACAGTTTCATTTGTTTCCTGATCAACGATAGAAGTCAGCGTATACGACACTACTGCATCTGGATCTGCTGAATTTGCTGCATCCACATTTGTATTATTGTTTTTTGCATCATTGCCTATGTTTCCAACGATACCGCCAATTCCAGGATTTTCAGCTCCTTCATTTCCATTTTTAGAATTGATAACACCAGATTTATCTGTATCATCTTGATTTTTTGTTTCCAGATTATCAATCTGATCGTCCTCATCATCTCCATTTTTCAAAAGTGCATTTGCCAGCTTCCAAAGTTCTTCATCACCGGAAATCTCATAGCAAAGGCCATTTGCCTCTAAATGATGACCATTAAAAGAAATTCGGTATGCACTTGCATCAGCAAATGTGAAATAAAAAATATCGTCACAATCACTGCTTCGCTCAGTTGTCACATTCTTTACCTTAATTGATGACATCGCATCAAAAAATGCCTGAATCTCATCGGCATCAAATGTAGCAACATCAATTCTTGTCTCACCATCCTGACGATATGCTAACGAGAACACCTCATCCTTGTTAAAATTCTTTGCAAATTCCTTTACCTCGTCTGAGCAATAGTCAAAAAGTCCATCACCTGCCTGTGTCTGAGGCTTTGTAACTGACGATTGAATACTTGAATATACTGCCGCCTGCACACTTACGGCTGAAATTGCCATACCCATTGCCAAAACACATCCACATGTACTAAAAACTCTTTTTCTTTTCATATAAAACACTCCTTCCATTCCTATTTATTTTTCTTTACAACGATTCAGAACACATTTATAAAACTGTTTCTGAGTTCTTACCAACATTATACAGTATGAAATATCTGTTTGAAAGGAATTTACCACTTCTGGCATTGACTTATCTGGCAAATTTTTCTATACTTAAAAAAAACATTTTTAAAGGGGGATATCATGACATTTTCTGAACAATTAAACGAATATCTTTCTATTTTAAATTGCAGTGCTAAAGAACTCTCACAAATAAGCGGTCTTTCTAATTCAGTCATAAGCCGCTATCGAAGCGGTGAACGTGTTCCTCGCCCTGAAAGTGAAAAATTAAATCAATTGTGCGAAGGAATTTATCTACTTTCAAAAGAAAAAACAGCTTCTAAGCGTACTTCTGCTTCCATAACGCCTTTTACAAAAGATGAAATCTACACTGCTTTTACAAATACGTTAAAGCAGCCTGATAATAGCCGACTTTGTGAAAATTTCAATCATCTGCTGTTAGCATCCTCTGTCAGCCTTGCTGATCTGGCACGTTTTTTAAATTATGATTCATCTTATCTGTCACGCATACGTTCTGGTTCACGCATCCCTTCTGATCCTGAATGGTTTTGCAGCGAAACAGCTCGTTTTATTGTGCTTCGCACACCGCCTGCTGACCGCATTTTTATTGAAAAACTGACTGGTCAGTCTATTAAGGATATAAATGATTCTGCGGCTCTTTGTCAGCTGCTTTCTGGTTGGCTTTTAAACACAAATACTATTTCACCGCAAGCGAACCAAATACAAAGCTTTCTTGAAAAACTTGATCAGTTTGACCTTAATAATTTCATTCGTTCCATTCACTTTGATGAATTAAAAGTACCAACTATGCCAATCCAGTTGCCTGGCTCACGCTCCTACTTTGGTATTCGTGAATTTATGACTGCTGAGCTAGACTATTTAAAGGCAACCGTTCTGTCACCGTCAATGGAAACCATCATCATGTACAGCGATATGCCAATGGAAGAAATGTCAAAGGATCCAGACTTTCCTAAAAAATGGATGTTTGGCATGGCGATGATGCTCAAAAAAGGACTTCACCTAACTATGATTCACAATGTAAACCGACCATTCTCGGAAATGATGCTTGGTCTCGAAAGCTACATTCCGATGTATATGACTGGGCAAATCAGTCCTTACTATTTAAATGAAGCGCCAAATCGAATCTTTGGCCATTTTCTAAAGGTTTCCGGAACCGTTGCTCTGTCAGGCGAATGCATTGCCGGTTATCACAATGAGGGAAAATATTACCTGACAAAGAAAAAGGACGAGGTATCCTATTACAGACACCGCGCCCAAGCGCTTTTATCCCACGCACGCCCGCTGATGAAGATTTTTCGGTCAGACTGCGCCTCCCAATATGAAACGCTGCGTACACGCCTGCTTTCTTCTGGCTCACAGCGAACGCTCGTTGCATCGCTTCCTATTTATACGATAACAGACGAACTGCTTTGCTCGATCCTTGCACAAAACCATGTTTCCAAGGCTAATGCAGCTAAAATTCGTACCTACGCCGCTGCCGAACGCGACCGTGTGGAAGATTTTTTGAAAAATGCCTCACTCACAGATGAGTTATCGCTGCTGGACAAGGACGAATTTGATCGCTATCCGCTTCGCCTGTTTCTTGCGGATCTGTTTTTGGAACACGATATTCTCTACACATGGGAGACTTACCAAAAGCATCTTGCACTCACAAAACAATATGACAATACACACAACTCCTACACGATAAAGCACAGCACCACACCAGCCTTTCGCAACATTCAAATTCAAATCTGCGAAGGAAAATGGGCTGTTGTCTCGAAAAACAACAGCCCAGCAATTCATTTTGTGATTGAGCATCCAAAGCTACGCCACGCCATTGAACATATGGTGATGCCGCTTGTGGAGACAGCTATTCATTTACCGTAATTTTAATTATGGCTTTTTCTGCTTACTTTCTTCCAAAGTGGAAAAAGCCTTTCTTCTCGTAAGGTTCACTCTCATAAGAAACGAGCTCATATCCGATCTCTTTGATTTTATTCTTTGCCCACGGAATATCCAGTGCATCCTCGCTGATTACAACGGTCTCTCCGTCCTTTGCAGAAGAAGAAACCTTCTTTACCTTGAAATTGCTGCGAATCAGCTCATTCATATGTGCCTCACACATGCCACACATCATTCCGTCAATCTTTAATGTTGTCTTAATCATACTATCTGCACCTGCCTTCTTTTCAATTACATTACATAAAACAGAACCATCTGCAATCAAATATACCCCCTTGGGGTATCTCTATCGTATGCCCCAAGAGAGTATTTGTCAAGTGCAGTCTGTGCTATTGATATATTTTATCATCTTAGTCATCGTTTTTTCTCTTATTTGCACAACTATATTTTTCAATATGGGTTCTTCGCATCCGATGGCATTCTCCAGTCGCCGCGCGGTGAAAGCGATACGGTACCAACCTTCGGACCATCTGGCAGACAAGAACGCTTAAACTGCTGCGCATAGAAACGTCGAAAGAAGTTATCAAGTGTGGACGCGATCTCCTCCTTCGTCACATTCTTCTGTGCGAACGCAATCTCAGCAAGCTTCTGAATCTTCTCTTTTGTGAAACCATTTCGGACAAAATGATACAGGAAGAAATCATGAAGATCATACTTTCCGATGGTTGCTTCTGTGGACTGTGCAATGTTACCCTCTGCATCCGGAGGAAGAAGCTCTGGACTGATGATGGTATCACAGATGGATTCTAGTGTGTCATGGACAGCCGGGTGAAGTTCCGCATACGCATGCACCAGATACTTAACAAGTGTCTTCGGCACGCTGACATTTACGGCATACATCGACATATGATCGCCATTGTAGGTACACCATCCAAGTGCTAACTCAGACATATCACCTGTTCCGACTACGATACCACCCTCTTTGTTTGCGATATCCATCAAAATCTGGGTGCGCTCTCTTGCCTGTGTATTCTCATAGGTAACGTCATAGCTGTCGCGTTTATGTCCGATATCCTCGAAGTGCTGCAGGCAAGCTTTTGTGATATTAATCATACGAATCGTAATGCCCAGCTCTTCCATCAATTTCCACGAATTGGTCTTTGTCAGATCCGTTGTTCCAAATCCTGGCATTGTAATTCCGATGATATCGGTCAGCGGCCAGCCTAGCATGTCGTAAGCTTCCTTGATGACAAGAAGGGCAAGCGTCGAATCCAGACCGCCGGACACACCAATCACGCACTTGTGAATGCCAATCTTTGTCAGACGCTCGGCAAGACCCGTTGCCTGAAGGCGCATGATCTCACGACAGCGTCCGGCACGCTCTGCTTCGTCTGGAACAAATGGATATGGATTTAAGGTTTTTGGCCAGTGCTCTACGCTGTCACTATGTGTCTTGATTCGCACATAGCCTTTTCCGTTTGATGCCATCTGTGCATACTGTGCGGCCGCATAGGAAATGCTGTTGTTCTTTACACGGTCATTGTTGAGTCGCTCCAGATCAATCAGTGCCTCTGTTGCTTCCTTGTTGCTGTCTGCCAAAATGGCTCCGTTGGCTGCGATGATGTTATGACCAGAGAAAATCAGATCGGTCGTACTCTCGCCGCTTCCGGAAGAACAATACACATAAGCGCACATATTGGTGCCAGACTGCATACGAACCAAATCTCTGCGGTACTCTGGCTTTGTGACTACATCGTTTGATGCAGACAGATTGGCGATGACATTGGCACCTGCCGATGCATGGAAGGAACTTGGTGGAATATTGACCCACAAATCCTCACAAATCTCACATGACAAACGAATGCCATTTCGTCCTTCAACGATCAAATTCGGTGTAAATGGAAAGGTCGTTTCAATATTTTCAGAATCCTCTTCCTCATAAAATACCTCATCATAGCAAATCGTATCAGAAAATCTGCGGTCTGCCGGTACAAACCATCTCTTCTCATAAAACTCGCTATAATTTGGCACAAAGGTCTTCGGCACAACACCAAGCAGCTGATTTCCCTTGAAAATGAGTGCCGTATTAAACAGCATTCCATCCTTTCGAAGAGGTGCACCGACCACAATCAGTGTATCGGACTGCGGCAAATTGTCGCGCAGATAACTGATTGCCTTTCTGCACTGCTCCTCCATAAAGGACTGTAAAAACAGATCACCGCAGCTATAGCCGCTGATCGTAAGTTCGCCAAACACAATCAAATCAGCACATTTTTCTGTGTACTGCTTTACCTGTCTTACAATCTCCTCTGCATTCTCCATTGGTCGCCCCAATGATGTTTTCATGTGAACTGCCACTGCTTTTATATATCCACTCTTACTCAATGACATTCTGCCACCATCCTCTCTTGTTTCCAGATTCTTATTTTTAGATTTTTTTATATCTCATAAATTTTCCAAATCTGCTATGATCTCCTCTGGAACCATCTCTTTCCATTTTCCATCTCCAGCCTTGATGCTCTCGCGAACCTTCGTTGCGCTAAAGTCTGGGTAAATTCGCGGCTCATGGCTGATTAGAATCCGGTCTTTGCGCTCTTTTAAAAATGGAATTCCTTCAATCAGTTTCTCTGGCTCGTCGCCATCTCGTGGGATCACCAAAATTTTGGCCAGCTCAAAGATTCCCTCTGCGCGATACCAGATGGACAGCTCGGAAAGCTTATCTGTGCCGCACACATAGACAAGTTTGGTATCCTCTCCATAACAGGTTCTTAGATACTGCATCGTGTCATAAGTCTTTGCACTTGTCTTTCCATGCACCTCACAGTCCTCGCAGAGAAAACCGTGTACTTCTGTCGCCTTTTTTAGCAGACGAAGACGCTGCTCTCCCGACAAAATATCACGTGTTTCCATTGCCTTCCATGAAGTCAGAAAACGGTCTGGCGCCGGAATATATAAAATCTGCCACCCAGGCAATTCTTTTGCAGCGATCTGTCCGATTTCTACATGAGCCTTTGTCACTGGGTTAAATGAGCCGCCAATTATGGCAAATTTTTTCACAGTCTTTCCCTGCCTTTCTGCAAATCTCTATCAATGTCAAACTGGCGCTGCGCGTCACCACTCTTTTTATCGTTACACTTACACGGTTCTGATGTCGTGAAGCATACTCATCTTCATCTCATAATAATCCGGACTCATGTCAATGTAATGCTTATGCGGATTCTCGAAACGCTGCTCCTCTTCCCAGATCTCATTATCAAGCTGCTTCTTTACATATGCCTGCAGCTCCTGAAGAGACTTTGTTTCAGTCAGACGCTTTCCACCCTCGATTACCTTATGAAGAAGCGGCTTTGCGGTGCAATTCTCATAGCTTCTATTCTTCCACGGCTTTTCTGGATCTACGTAGCGATACGGCTGACTAAAATCTACCTTCTCATCAAAGCCAGTGATCAGATCAGCTACTGCGTGGCCTTCCTCATCGTATACACGATATACACTCTTCAACCCTGGATTGGTAATCTTCTCAACGGTCTCAGAGACCTTAATTCTCGGCACAAATTTGCCATTTTCCTCAACTGCACAGATCTTATAAACAGCGCCAAATACTGGATCGGTCTTTGCGGTGATCATACGCTCGCCGACACCAAAGCTGTCGATGCAGCCACCCTGAGAAAGAATGGAGCTGATGGTATATTCATCTAAGCTGTTGGAAACAACGATCTTTGCATCGGTAAAGCCTGCCTTATCAAGCATTTTTCTTGCCTTTCTGGACAGATAAGCAAGGTCTCCACTATCCAGACGGATTCCATAGCGTGTTAACGGAATGCCAGCATCTTTCATCTCCTGAAATACCTTGATTGCATTCGGCACACCAGACTTTAATACGTCATAGGTATCAACAAGCAATGTGCAATTGTTCGGGAATACCTTTGCATAGCTGCGAAATGCCGTCAGCTCATCACTATGCTCCATAACCCAGCTGTGTGCGTGTGTTCCGCCTACCGGAATGCCAAACATCTGACCTGCGCTGACCGTTGCCGTACCATTTACACCACCGATATAGGAAGCGCGTGCGCCGTAGATTGCTGCATCCATGTTGTGGGCACGTCTTGCACCAAAATCAGATACACCGCGTCCTGCCGCTGCCTTTACAATACGTCTTGCCTTCGTTGCGATCAAACTCTGGTGATTGATCTGTGCAAGAATTGCCGTCTCAACAAGCTGTGCCTCGATTAACGGTGCTACAACAGTAACAACTGGCTCATTCGGATACATAATCGTTCCCTCATCAAATGCATACACATCGCCGTGGAAACGGAAATCCTTTAAATACGCAAGAAACTCCTCATCAAACAGATTTAATGAACGGAAGTACTCGACATCTGCCTCCTCAAAATGCATATTTTCAAGGTACTCAATTACCTGCTCGAGTCCTGCAAAAATTGAAAAGCCGCCACCATCTGGGTTTCTACGGTAAAATACATCAAATGCAACCTTTTTCTCGGTGTCATTTTCTTTAAAGTATCCGTATGCCATTGTCATTTCATACAGATCCATCATCATTGTTATATTTCTTGATTCAAACTGTGTCATTTTCTTTCGCGCCTTCCATCGCTAGTATACTATAAAATATACAAATAAAATATAGGAATAAAATAGATAAACCAGAGGATTTTCTTTTTTCCTCTGGTTTTCTATGATACCCGTCAAATACTGGCTCGTCAAGTTGTTTCGTGATTTTTTAGGGATAAAAGATAGAAATTGTCCGAATTTACATACATTCATTTCCCATCAAGACAACTTCTTGCCCATCGCAATTGCAAGAAGCAATGTGACAACTTCTGCCGCTGGGAATGCCAGCCATACACCGGTGATTCCAAGAAATTTTGGAAGAACCAGTGCAAACACGATAATTGCCACAATTCCTCTTGTGATTGCCACAATAGAGGACTCCTTTGCATGATCCGTTGCACTTAAAAAGCCTGCGCCAATAATGTTGATTCCTGCGGCAAAAAAGCCTGCAAAATAAATGCGGATTCCGGGGATCGCATAGGCTGCGAGCTGCGCGGAATGTTCACTATTAAACACATCGGTGATACCTGGCGCAAAAATCCACACGCCGCCAATTAAAACAACCGATAATGCAATTCCAGTTAAAATACTTTTTGTTAAAATCTGGTGTTTCTCGTGCACATCGTCTTTTGCATGTGCTTCACTTGCAAGCGGCTGAAGTCCTTGTGATATTCCATTAAAAATTGCAGTTCCGACAAGTGCGGTGTTTGCAATCACTCCGTAGGCAGCAACCGCGGTATTTCCATCGAGTCCAAGGAGGACAAAATTGAATACCATTGTGGTGATTCCACTTGCGATCTCGCCGACAAATGCAAAGACGCCAAGGCTGCAGGATGAGACAAGCATTTTCACTGACGGCACGATAAAGTGAAATGATACCGTGCTTTTTGGTGACAAGTAATGTACGAGGCAAATTAGAATGCTGACAAGCGGTGAAACTGCCGTTGCAAGTGCCGCACCCGTCATTCCCATTCCTAGTGGAAACATAAATATATAGTCAAAAACAATGTTAAATAGGCTGCTTAATAGTGTTGCCGCCATCGCAATATGCGGCGCATTGTCATTTCGCACGAATGCAGTAAATGCGTAATTCATCATAAAAAATGGTGTAAAGCAAAGCACGATACGAACATACGGCACGCCAATCGCCTCAACCGTTGCATCGGCTCCCATCACACGCATGACCTGTCCCGGAAAAAGCAAACCCGCGGCAATGAAAAGCAAACTGATTAATACATCCCACAACAACGCATTGGAAAAATAGTTTTTCGTCTGCGGCTGTCCAGTCGCATTTCCTAATGTATAACGAATCGCAGAACCCGTTCCAATCATCGAACCAATTGCAAAAACCAGGCCGTAAATCGGCAGCGCCAGATTTAATGCTGTGATGCCGTTTGTTCCTTGTGCCGTTGAAATGAAGAAAGTGTCTGCCAATATATAGCATGACATTCCAACCATCGCCAGTACATTCGGTGCAATATACTGGTATAAACGTTTCTGTTTCACAAAATTTTCCTCCTGCAAAAGATGGGGGCTGCCATGTGGCAGCCCTCTTTTTTCGTCTCTTAATTTCTTATTATTGGTTTTTCCATCAAATTATCGACAGCATACCTATTAACGGTATTGCCGGATAATCCGCTGTATACTCTTTTCTGTAAGATAATACTTCTGTGAGAGCCTCGGGACACTCGCACCCTCCCGATGCTCTCTACATATGGCACTGTTGCGCGCATCCAGTTCTTTCCTCGCCTGTGTGCGCTCGCCCCAGCCTTTTCGATGCTCCAGCTTTCTCGGAATATAAATATTTTCTCCGTCCACGTACTGCTGAATCACTTCAATTAATTCTCTTGGCAGGATCTCCTCTGCCTTTCTATAGCTCATGCTCTCCTCTCAATCTGCGCTGCGGCTGCAGCGGCTTTCCGTGCGGTACTATTTACCGGAAAGCAACGGCTATAGCAAATACAATACTTTTATTGTCTATTTGCAACAGCCACTGCTATGCGTCACACCAATCCTTTATTTGCGCCTCAAGCTCCACGGATCTAATCTTTATAATTAACATGCTACATTCCTCCTTTTCGTCCTTATTTTGTATTGACTTCAATTTCAATATCATCTGTGGTATTATATCATACTTTTTTTTAGATTACCAGATCTTATTTTTTTAAGAAATGGATTTGTTCTATGATGGGGTTGCATTATATTTTTTCTTCTTTTCAATCAATGATTCCCATGGTATACTGACTATACGATAATTTTAATAAGATTGGAGAATTGCTATGAGCTATTCAGTGGATAATGCCATTTTATCAAAGGCAAAAAATTATGTAGATGCGCTTACGATCAACTCTTCCTATAACATTCCAAAGGAAGTTGTTGCAGACGAGCACAAGTTCTTTTCATGGGACAATGAGAAGCGTACCCCATCCGTAAAGCCATATCTGTTTGACTGGAGCTATTACAATGGTGTTGTAATGGAAGGTCTCTACGATACATATGAGGCAAGACCAGAGGAAGGTGCAGAATACAAGCGCTATGTATTGGAATATTTGGATGCAATGCTTGTCACTGATGAAAATGGAGTGCATCATTTAAGCCGCAATCTTGCCGGATATGTGGATCACCACGGCGCAGACTGTTATAAAACTGCTGCACTTATTATGAAAGCATTTGATGAAAATCCAGCGTATGGGGAAGTTGCTGCTGAGCTATACCGCGATCTGACGGACCCAAAGCATGTCAATTCAAAAGGTGATATCGTTGTAGAAAAATACACCGAGGATGCACTTGGCAAAAATTATTGGCACTGTTGGGCAGGTGGACAGCCGCCAAAGTATAAAGTATGGTTGGATGGAATTTACATGCTGCAGCCATTTTTAGCTCACTATGCTGCCAAAATTGGTGATACAAAACAGCTTGCTATTATCAATGAGCGCTTGAACTGGGTTGCTGATGTTATGCTTGCCCCGAACGGCATGTATTATCATGCATGCAACAGCCGTGAGGATGTCTGCGCGTACCACTGGACCCGCGCAATGGGCTGGTATGCAATGGCAATGGTCGATGTGATGGAAGTCCTGCCGAATTGCTATATGGAAGAACGAAAGGCTGCTTTAAAACTATTTGCAGATGGCATGTTAAAGTATCAGGATGAATCTGGATTATGGGCAAACCTTGCTGATCAGCCGGTTACTGCGACAAATCGTCTGGAAGTCAGCGGTACTGCAATGATGATTTACATGCTGTTAAAGGGTGTAAGAAAGGGTTGGCTTAACGAGTCCTACCGCGAACCTGCTATCAAAGCATTTAACGCAATTGTAAATATGAAACTTCACGACAATGTATTAGAGGATATTTATTTAAAGGCAAGTGCAAACAATACAAATAATTATGAGATTACGGAATATTACCTTCCAGATGAGGGAAAAGGAAGTGGTCCATTTATTATGGCGTATTCAGAGATGTTATATTTATAATGTAAAAGGCGGCCCAGATTGGACCGCCCTTTTTGATCTGTTTAGCACCCTCTCAAAATGCGAACTGTGTCAGTGACTGCCTCGATGATTGTCTCTACCTCTTCTGGTGTGTTTTCATAGTCTAGTGTCAGGCGAATGGATCCTCTTGCTGTCTGTGGATCTCGCCCGATTGCAAGAAGCACATGGCTTGGATCTAAAAAGCCTGATGTACACGCTGAACCTGATGATGCACAAATTTTTTTATTGTCAAGTAATAGTAATAGTCCCTCTGCCTCGGTATCCGGAAAGCAGAAGTTTACATTTCCTGGAAGACGATTGGTTGCATCTCCGTTTAACAGTGCACCTGGAATTTTCTTTAGGCCGTTTATTAACTGGTCGCGAAGCTTTGTCACATAGATGGAGCGCTCTTTTTGAAGTGAGCAAGCTTCCTCTAATGCTGCCGCCATTCCTACTATAGCAGGAAGATTTTCCGTTCCGGCACGTTTTCCTCGCTCCTGTCCGCCGCCCTCGATCAGATTGGATAAAAATACTCCAGTTTTTGCGTATAATACACCGATGCCTTTTGGGCCGTTGAATTTATGCGCAGATAACGATAGTAGATCGACTTTGTCATCCTTTACATTAATTGGAAGATGGCCTGCGGCCTGTACCGCATCCGTATGAAACAGCACACCATTTTGTCTGCATACCACTCCGATCTCACGAATTGGCTGAATCGTTCCGATCTCATTGTTGGCATACATCACGGTTACGAGTGCTGTATCTGGGCGAATCGCCTCTGCTACCTGTTCTGCACTTACAATTCCGTTTTCTCCGACATCAAGAAGTGTAATTTCAAAGCCCTCTTTTTCCAACTTTTTTAAAGTATGCAACACGGCATGATGCTCAAATGCGGTTGAAATAATATGCATCTTCCCCTGTCTTTTGCCAATAACTGCCGCAGACAAAATCGCCTGATTATCTGCCTCACTTCCGCCTGAAGTAAAATAAATTTCCTTTGACAGACAGCCAAGACAGTGGGCAATCCTCACACGCGCATCCATCAGCGCGCCAGATGCCTGCTGCCCTGTTGTATATGGGCTTGAGGGGTTGCACCAGTTCTCTTCCATGGCAGACAGCATCGCACGCTTCGCTGTCTCACTCATCTTTGTTGTTGCTGCATGATCCGCGTAAATCATAAACCACTGCTTCCTTTCTGTACGAACCTCTCCTCAATGGGCTTTTTAATGGTTCGCCTTTTTGATACCGTACCACCAGAGAAGATATTTTGTCAATCTATGCTAGTTATTTTTTTCAAAATTGTACACAATCCTATTGAGCTAAATCAATTTGCTCAAGACCATACTGTTTCACCATGCGGTCTACGATGTTTCCATTGTTTTCTTCATCTAGCCAGACGAAATTTATGTTGATCTTCAAGTAACAATTATCTGCTTCTTCTACTGAGATCAAAAGTGCCAAATCAGAAAGCATATATGCCAACACAACATCATCTTTCCAATCTGCCGTCATTACATGTAGTGGGGTTCGCTCATGGACAATTCGGGATAAAACACTAGATGCTGCTATCTGGTTCATACTAGAACCATTTGATACACCAGATGCAATTTGTTCTGCCGACCAATAGGAACTTGAAGGAACCTGATAAGCGGTGAGCGTTCCCTTTGTTGATCCTTTGGCTACTTCTTCCATACAAGTTTGTGCTTTTTTTACATAGTCTGCTACTTCTGATGAGGCGGTGAAAAGTTGTGTTAGCTCATCAATTGGTGTTGTTCCACTGACCATTTCACCGATGATTTCATCAACTAGTTGATTGAAAAATGTTGCATCTGCTGGTACATCTAAAGTGACAGCCTCTAGCAATCCTTCCATCGGATAAGAATCATCTGTCATTTGATCTAAGTAGGAGTAATCAAGTGATCCAAAATCGCTTTCAACCGTAGATCGTTGTGCCAAAACTTCGATTAAAACATCATCACTGTTATCACTATTCTGATCAGATGGCTCAGCCACTTTCTTTCGCACTGTCTCATAGCTTGCAGCATCTAGCACACCGGCTGTTAGCTCTGTACCGCCATTTCTTGGAATAAACACACATAATACCGATGGCAGATCTTCTCCATAATACAGCCACAATCCAACTGTTGCATTCAACTCCATGTTTAAATATTGATTGTCTTCAAGCAGCGCATAGGCAGCCAATGCTTTTGTATCATTAGAAGTACCTACCATCATCGTTGCAAGTGACCTTGCAATCATGTCGCTGATTTCAGTGGTGTCTGTCAGTGCAACACTTTTCAAGTCATCTCCCATCTCTTCCACTGTAAATGAGTCTAGATTAATCTGCATCATTTCCGTCGGAACTGCATCTGCAAGTGGTACTGCCTTTTGTATGTATTCCATTAGATCATCTGAAATCATTCTATTCTTAAAGTATTCTGTATCTGAAGCCTTCTTTCCAAGCTTACGCGCATAATAAACTGATTGCTCTGTTAATACTTCGCTTGATTGTGTGGTTTGATTATTTTCTGATGCTGTTTGCTCTAACTGAGCCGGAGTTTGGATCACATTATTGAAGTGAAGTCTTCCTGTTCCAAACAAACTCACAGTTCCAATGACTGCCGCCGCACTCAATCCGATTCCAGTCCATATCATTTTCTGCATGCGCTTTCCTCCTTTTTGCCATGTCATCTATATAGACAACATTTTTTGATTTTTACTTATTGTTAGCTTACCCTTAGAATTAGCTACTGTCAATACAGTTTTTTAAGCCACTTAAAAATGAAAAGCCCCTAACTGCAAATGTCAGATAAACATTTACAATTAGAAGGCTTTTTTACTTAAGAATTTCTCAATATATAATCAGAATCATTATTTCAATTTTTATTATTTCTTATGTGACTCACTCCACAACTTATCCGCGGATGGTGTCCAGTTCTTTGCATACTCATCGCACTTGCTGCAAAGATGCTCTGCACTCTCAGGACTCTGCATATCCGTTGACTTCGCCTGTGTTTTTGCTACCATCTCTCTTAGCTTCTGCGGATTCTCAAGCATTGGACATGGACGCAAATGATTCTCATTAAATGGCTGATTGTCATGGTAAGCCATAAACAGCGGAGACTGTAAGCACTCAAGGAGTGTTTTCTCACGGATATTGCTGTCTGAGTAGTGAATGAATACACACGGATCCACATCACCATTTGCATTGATATGTAGGTAACGACGTCCGCCAGCTACACATCCGCCAACATATTCACCATCATTCTGGAAGTCGATCGCAAACATTGGCTTTACACGTCTGCAATAACGCACACGATCATACATCCTCTCTCTCTGGGATGGAGTCGGCATTAACTGCGGTACTGCATCGTTTCCAACTGGCATATAGTGAAAATACCATGCAAATAACGTACCCTGATCCACCAGCCAATCATAAAACTCGTCACTACTGATGCTGTCACAGTTTGCACTTGTATAACAGCAGGAAACACCAAACGGAAGTTTCTTCTGCTTTAACAGTTTCATTGCCTTTTCCACTTTCTCGTAAGAGCCTTTTCCTCGTCTGCCGTCATGAGCTGCCATATCGCCCTCTACACTGATCGCTGGAACAAAGTTCTTTACGCGAAGCATATCATCAGTAAATGCATCATCAATCAAGGTTGCATTTGTGAAAGAAAGGAAGATACAATCTGAGTGCTTCTTACACAGCGCAATCAGATCATTCTTTCTGACGAGCGGTTCACCACCCGTATAAATATAGAAATAAATGCCTAATTCTTTTCCCTGCTCAATAATATTATCAATCTCATCAAATGACAGGTTCAGCTTGTTCCCATACTCAGCTGCCCAGCAACCGGTACAATGCAAATTACAGGCTGAAGTCGGATCTAACAAAATTGCCCATGGAATGTTGCAATTGTACTCGGCTCTTAACGTTTCCTGTTTCGGCCAGCCAAGGATCGCTGCATTTAAGAAGAAATTCGAGAAAACTGTCTTAACAATCTCTGGATCAACCTCCTCAATCACACGCATGATTAGCTGATACATATTGGATTCCGGATGATTTAAAACATCCCATACGACCTTTCTCTGCTCCTCAAAGCTGTCTGGGCCTTCTCCTGCGATACGGTCTACCCAGGTCATAAGTTTTTTTAAATTATCTTTCGGATTTTTCTCGATATAACGGTATGCGGTTGCAATACCCATTCTCTTTAATTCCTGTCCAATCATGTCGATTCCTCCCATCATATAATGGTACAGTTTGTCTATTCGTTTTTTAACTGTACCCTCTCTTATCAGCTGCATCTTTTGTGTCAATATTACTGCCTCTGAATAGATTTTATTGTACTCATTGATAAAAAAGAATGGAATAGACACAAAAAAGCACCTGTCCAAAATTTAGACAAAGTGCTTTTGTTGTCTAGCTGACTCAACAAATTCTAGCTAATTCTACTGTTTCGATTGTTCTCACCTGCCGGTCGAAATATTGGCTTCTTTTTTTCTTCCAGATCCTTTAAGTTTTGCGCTATGTATACACTCGAGCCTGTCATGACGGAAATAATTTTCTCAATATCACCAGTCATCTCACTCATTTCCATGCCAGTCTGAATCCATCTCATAATAAGATCCACCCAGAATAGATCATACATACGAATCATAAATTCACGGTTTTTTTCTGAAATATCCACATCACGAATATTCTCTGTAATGATCTCCTCTACGGATGGACGAAAATAATTTTGCATAAAACGGTCAATCTGCATCGGATTTACGGAATAAAACGCATTTAAAATCAATCGTCTGTTTTCCTCATTATTAATCTCATTAATAATGACTTGAAGGCGCTCTCGCCAGTCTTTCATTCCTTCTGTTTTTTTTCTTAACCGTGCTCCTTCTTCAACAAAAATCCATTCAAGAAGTTCGTAGATGTCTTGAAAATTATAATAAAACGTCTGGCGATTCACCCCACAGGTTGCCACCAGTTCCTTTACTGTAATCTTTTCCAGTGTTTTTTTCTTCAGCAGCTCTTTCAAACCGTCCGCCAGAAGTTTCTTTGTCGCTATCGCCATGAAAAACCCCTTTCCCAAAAGCGGTATAATCGCTTAAATACTCGTTTAATATTGCAATTATACCGTCTTTTTGGGAAAGAGGCAAGTGAAATTCCTATAAACACAAGGGTTTATTGATTTTTAAACGTTTTGATAGGTTCACATTTTACCATGTTCACGTTTTATTATTCTGCAAAAATCACATAGTTTTCTTTTCTCGGTGCAGCCTTTGGCTCCTCGCAATCGGCATATCCTAGAATGCAATGACCAATACCCTCATAGTCGCCTGTGATGCCAAGGTCCTTTAAAATCTGCTTGCCTTCTGGACTCTCAAATTCTTCCTTTGCGCGGTGAATCCAACAGCTAGCAATTCCAAGCTCATGTGCAGCTAACATCAAATTGCCCATGACAAGGCTTCCATCATAAACATAAGTACCACAATTCTTATTTGCCAAAACAACCAAAACGACCGGTGCACCATAGAACGGATCGCCGTCTGTACCCATCACTGATGCATTCATGCGAGAAAGACGGTCTCTTAATTCCTTATTGGTAACAGCAATGATGATCGGAGACTGCTTGCCCATACCAGTTGCTGCATAGGTGCCTGCCTCTGCAATCTTCTCGATGATTTCCTTCGGAACCATATCCGGCTTATACTTGCGGATACTTCTTCTGGTCTCCATATTTTTGAATACTTCGTTTTTTACTCCACTCATTTTGCTTTCCTCCTGACTGAATCATTATAGTATTTGGATGCGCTTACTCACTGAGAAGCCCGACAAGAAGCTTCGCGAGTCCCGCGATCTGACCGGCACTCTGGGACGCTGCCGGAAGCATCAGATCTTTTCGCTGCTCGGTCATCAAATAGTCCACTAATGCAGCCTCTTTTGACGCCGAATCCGTTATTGCCCGTTCCAGCCACTCACGGCACAGATGAAGAAACAGACTGTTGTTTTGATGAAGCACTGCCGCAAGGCCCTGCTCACTCTGATTTTCGATCAGATAGACCGTGATCGTATCGCTGCAAGTGTGAGCTTCGCTCTCCTTCTGTTGAACTTCGCTCTGTGTTTTGTTCTGTTCTTGCGCTTTTTCCTGTTCCTTCTGTGACTCCTGTACCGTGTGGGTCTTTTTTTGTGCAGTGTTCATTCTTGGAACAATTCCAGACGAAACGTCGTGGTCGGGTTCCACGTAGCACGCGGTAATCTGCCCTTTGCTATATGGGAAAATGACTTGTAAAACTTCGTTGCATACAGCTGAAAGCATCTGCTCCATCTGCTTTCGCTCGGAGCTTTCACCGCACTTTATGGTTAGCCGCAACAGAACAGCCTCATACTCAAAAGGCTTGCGAACTACCGATTTTTCCTCATATTTTTCATATATCATATGATTGTACGCATCTGCATTTTTTGCCTCTGCGATAAAGTACGAGCCAATACAAGTACGCTTTATCTGTGTCTGGCAAAGCTGCATGGTCTTATTTCCCTGATACACCGCTGAGCCAAGTGGAGCCATTCCCTCTGCCTCATAGACAAGATCTGGCAAACACAGCATTCCCTGTCGTTTGCCCGTCGTTACAGCAGTTGATTCGGTATCCTTTCTTGTCAAAAGAGCCTCTGCCGCCGCATCACTTAAGCGTACATACCATTTGCCATGAGGCCATCCCAATTCTTCCTCAAAGGAAACGCTATCATACAGATTCTGAACGGAATACTTTGGCAGCACAGCGGACAAGACCATTTTTAAAAAGTCTTCTGTTGTCGCTGCCTCCATGCCAAAACGCTTTTTCTGCTTGACAAGCCAGCTTTCCGGCACACCATTTTCTGTTTGCATTAAAAGCAACAATCTGCGATAGATGCCAGCCGGCGATACCAACATCCACGGCACAAGCTCCTGCTCTTGCAACGTCTTATGCACTGTCGCATCTGCTACCTCACTTCCTGCATAATAGGTCAGCGCTTCTTTTTCCTGCGTGGTCATCGTGCAGTCCAAAAACAAATATTGAACCTGCATTTTGTCTTTCTTTGAAGACAAGGATGCTTTTGCAACGGATGCTTTTGTAACCGACTGCTTCCACGATGCAAAGAATACATCTGCCTGCGTTGTGTGCGCCAAAAATGGATGGGTATCTGACAAAATCACAAATCCAACCTGTGAAAACCACAGTGGCCATATGCGCTGCAAATCTTCTTGCAAAAATTCATCCGCATCCGCCACTAGTATATCAATATCCTCTCGATTCTTCAAGTGCATACTGTCGCCAATTCGGATCAGACAGATTTCACCGAAACGACCTGTTAACATGCGCTTTAACAATGTATGCCATGCATCTATGTCATCTTTGCTGTTACATAAAATAATCACACGGCGGCGACGTTGGAAACACTCATACAAATAATCAGGCAAAAAGGAGGTCAAATCACAATCCTTTGGTGCTCGCATACTCATTCCTTGAAGAAGTCTTCTATATGCGGTACGTCCTGCGTTTTCTTCCTGATTTTGAGTTGCATTTTTGTGTGCCTTTGCTTTTGTTCTATCTGTGCTCTCTAGCGCTGGTCTTACTTCAAGTGCACGCTTTGCATCGTAACTGAGTGCTCGTGCAAGGGATACCGATACAAGACTTAACAGAATCGGCACTCGAAAAAAGCCATATGCCCACTGTATCTTTCTTCCATAGGAAAAGTTTGGAATCTTGAGATATGCAGCAATGAATCCGCACACAATTTCAACAAAGAATAAAATAAGAAGTGCGCTGCCTACATTCCACAGCCACTTACCCAGTACCGCCAACGGCGGGACTTTTACCATATCAGGTGGAACTTTCGTTTTTCTTCTTGCTGTTATCTTCAATACTACCGTGCTTTTTACCTGCTCTGCCGCTCTTTTTATTTTTGGCTGTCTGCTTAGTACATCAATCAGCCACCATAGCAAAAGACCTGCAAGCACCGTTGCAAAATTTAGGAATAATACATACAAAAGGAAATAAAGCATTTGCGGATTGACGCTGGACAAAAAATTTGTCTTGATATAGGAAAACCACTTTGTTTGTCGCATTGACTGATACAGCGTTTCACTGCCCATGCCACCTGCAAATATGGCAACTGCGCCAGCGATCACATAGACAAGCGCAGTTACTGCACCCTGCGCTTTGCTTCTGTTTTTAATCAGCCGCCTAAGTGAGACTGCCAAAGACAAATCCAGTGCAAGAAGAATTGCTGCAAAACAAATCGTTACAATCTCTCTCACGAACTCTTCCCCCCTTCTGCGGTCCACACCGGCCAATAAATTTCATTTTCAATCTCTTTTTGTCGATACTCCATCGGCTGCACAATACGCGCTGCAATTACTGGATTTTCCTGCTCAAAAAATTCTTGCTCGATGTGCTCAAAACCAAATGATTCCAGCGAATCTAAGATGCGCTTCATGTTTGCAAGATGCCATGCACGCGCAGATGTCTGTTCACTTCGATCGCTATGCGTTTGCTTTCGATCACGCTCAGACTGCTGCTTGTTTAACTCAAGAAGCCATGCGTTCAGATTTTCTTCATAGTCCTGCGCCCGGAAGCGATATGCCTGCATAACTTCCTCAAGCTTTTCCTGAAGCTCATCAAAGCTCCTTCGAATCTCCTGCATAAAGAATGCTGAAATGCGAAAGCTTCCTATAATCAGTACAATACCGACAATCGCCATCGCACAAAGACCGGCATATACCGACTGCACACTGCCATTTTTATGTACACCAAAATAAAGTCCACCAATCACTGTGATGCAGCCACATAAATAAAGAAACGATGCAATAAAACCAGTCAGCTTTGCACAGCCGACAAGAAAGTCCATGTCCTGTTTCCATTTGGTAATCATCTCTTTCGCTGCTGTCTCAGTTCGTCGTTCATCCTTTTTCTTCGTTCCAGCATTTGCCGCTTTTGTCTGGCCGTTCTTGTGACCAATCTCATCAATCGCATCGACTGCATGTGAATAGTCAAAACCGACACTTGCTGCCTGATCTGCTTCCCGGTACAGCGTTTTTGCCGCTGTCTTTTCGTATGAAATGAGTTCCTCCTCAAGACCATCTATCGCCTGAGTCAAAATCTGTGATGCCTGCTCGACGCGCTCTTTCATCTCGTTTCGTTTTCCCTCCTGTAAGGAAAATTTGCAGGCATTTAATTGCATTTTTACGTTTGCCAAATGCTCCAGATAGTCCTGCGGTGCCGATGGAACTGTTGTCGCTTCGGTGTATCGTGATGAATCATATGCATCATTTGCTTCATAAGAATCAAGGATTGTATTTTCCAGAACTGCATTTTCCAGGGTGGCATTTTGGGCAGCTCGCTCAGACTGAATCTCACGGATGATCTGCTGACGCTTTTTGCCAAGCTGATAGCGGTATCCGGCCAAAATAGAGGCAAAGTGGTGCTGCAGCAAACGACTCGCATAAGGATCGCCCTGTGTCTGATAGATTTGTATACTCTCTTTTGTAATCTCTTTGTTTGTACAAAGAAGCTCCGTCAAGCCAAACATAGCAAGAGTACTTGCCTGACTGCTCTTTGCCGCAACCGGCCAATAAATGACCTCGCAGACGCGCCCAATTTTACTTCCATCAATGAGGCTTCGCAGACGATGACTGATATACTCACCCTGTCCATCGTTTTTCTCCTCATCTTCAAATGGAAGTGCTCCTGCTTCTGGAATATCCTCTTCGGGCTTACTTAATTTTTCATCAAGTGCTTTTTCTTCCTCCATTACCGAAAGGAGGCGCTTTCGAAGCCAAGTCTCCGAGCATTCCATTTTTTCATATGAATATGCAGGATGCCCCTGTGCCATAGATTCTTTCACTGATACTTTCGTTGCTCGCGAAAGTGCCGTGAAAAGCGTATGCTCCCACTCGTCGGGCTTTAACACAGCTGGCAAACCAAAGCTGTCCACGAGCACAACTGATTCGGATGACTGTTTTGTCTCTGATTTTGCTTCTGTTGATTCTAACTCTACTGGTGCTGCATCGCACACAGACTGGAGGTTGCTTAAGAAGCACCGAAGTCCTTCCTGTTCTTCCTCCCAACTGCTTGTCTGCTCGGCACTGCCAAAATATTCCTGCTCCGCCTGAAAGACAATCGTTACCTTTCTTGCATACGATGATGTCAAAACGGATGCCATACCCGACTGCTCAAGTGATTGTGCGACAAGCGTCTTTGCATATAGCGTTGTATCATGCCAAGTTCGCTGCCCACCACTTACCGAACTCCTTATTCTCTGATTGCTTATTCCTTGATCGCCTGTTTTGTATGCCACCTGATGTCTGGATGCTCTTAGATGCTTTCTCACACATACAATGACCTGATAATCCGTATCCTCAAATTCGCGGCGGTTGATATGCGCTGCGATCTGGGAAAACGCACCTGTAAGCGATTCGCCGTCCCAAGTGGCATCAAACAGCTCAATCTTTCGCTTTGCCGCCTGTTCGTAGAAAAAGATGCCATAATTTTCCTGATGAATACATGCCTCTACATTCACCACGTATAGCATGTCTTCACCCCCTTTCTGCCTTCCTTCGCTTATGCAAGATCATCGTAATCATCGGTAAAAATGGCCTCTCCTGGTCCATCCTTTGTGACAGCAGCCTCCACCGCATCCGGGTCATCCGTATCATACAGCACACGGCTTAATCCAACATTAGAATCGGCTGTATCGTCATCCTCATAGAGTTCGAGGAAGGTACTTAGAAGATGCTCTTCTCGGTAAGTAAGCTTTTCTTTCTTGCTTCTCTGGTAGAGCTTTGAAAACGTTGCAATCGCATTTCGGATGTTGCGGCAGGCATAAAGAACCTTCACCTCATCCTTATCAAACATGTACTCGCAGTACTCGCGGATAAACTCGGCTAGACCCTCCAACAGACGATTAAACTCGCCACTCTCCATGCTTCTTGAAATTTTCTCAAAGATATCGAGCATATTTTCATCGTCTGGTTCTTTTTCCTGCTGAATCATATCGGCAATCACAGGCTGCGCATAAATTTCCTGCTCAAGCTGGTCGAGTGCGCTCTGTGCCTTCACGCGATGCAAGTGATTTCTTCCACAATATAGTAATGTGTATTTCATATCACGGTTAAATTTCATCGACTCATACAGATCGGCGTAGGAGCTTCCAATCGGCACACCTGCTGCCTTAATACGAATCGTATCCATGCCGCGAAGAAACCACCATGAGATTTTTCCTTTGCTATTTTTCAAGCGCACGCAACACGGCTTTTCAAGTGTCAATGCATAGAAAAATGCTCGCATGTTGTTCTTTTCATCCACGATTCGCTGTGACGGATAGATGCTTGGCAAAAAGCCCTCCTCGCACCAGTATTTATTCAAATGTGGATTGATCACGGTGATGATCTCCGACTCTCGCGACGTACCTGGTAGCTGTCCGATCCGATTAATTCGCTGCTCGTAGTAGCGATGCGCCTCGCCCCCGCGACGGAATTTATCCAGATTTTCGATTAACAAATTGTAGCGCGCCTTATAACAAATCAACTCATCCTGACGGAAATTATCGTGAATCAGCACCGTCACGGCATGACCCTGTGGTGTTGCGCGTTCCTTTAGATAACGGGCAGCTGTCGCCTCGATAGACGGCACATTGTCCATGCGAACGGCATTGTCTGGATGCATCGCAAGGTAAACGGACATCGTGGTAGCACCAACAGTATTGCAGATGCCAATCCACGGCTGTGCCATCGTCATTGCGGCAGAAACCTTGCTCTTAATCCATGCGTCCAGACTTGCGTCATAGCGCGCACGATCATGTTCTCGCACAATGCCAAGCTCCGTCTCCATCTCAAGCGCAAATGCATCATAGACGCTAATCTCTACAACACTTGCTGCCTGTTCGCGTGCCTTTTGCTGCATAACCTCTGCCACTGCCTGATTAAAAATCATACGCATCCGGTTGTTGTACGCAAAGTCCTCTCTGCGGCGATCCTCCATACTGTTTTTCTTTAATTCGAGCTCCATCTCGCCATAAATGTTTCGAAGAATCATCTTTGCGGACTCCTGTGGAAGCTCGGCTCCTGTATTTTGGCACAAAAGTGCAAATCGCTCATAAATCACCTCAAGACACGACTCACTGCAGCAGATATACTGTTCACCAACAGAAGACTGTTTTTCCATAGATTTAAGTTCGCGAATCTGTCTTCGAAGATCCTCGGTCGCGCTTTCCAATACATGGAAGAAGCGCCGATACAAATCGCAGAGTTTTTCAAGACGCTTTTGCAGCGTCTCATAGACATTTGCGCGAAGTTTAGCCGACAGATACGCGGTCAGATTGGCTGTGGTTCGGCTGGAGGCATCCTCATAGACTTCCAAGATCTGGCGCATCTGCTTTCGATTCATTTTTTTGCCGAGAAGTGCTTCAATTGGAAGGCCAGGATTTTTGCCACTTACATCGTAATCAGCCGTGCTGATCAGATCAAGCTCGAGTCCAAAGCAATCCTCGTTTGCCTCCTTCGCACGTGCCGTAACCTGCTCTAAGATTGCATAGAGCAAATAGCGCGCGGCGATTGGATGAACGCGTCCTAAAATCTGTGCAATGCAGCCCTCGCGGTCGCTCATCTGCACCATCGCACTGAGCGTTGCCGGAATCATCTGATTTGGAAGGGCATATTTGTTGTCATCAATGACCTTCATCACGGTTGCTCTGTAATTGCGCACAGACTGCTTGTTTGTCGCAACACCCTGTCTGGCGGCCTCCGGTGACTGCGTCCACTGGTCAATTGAAATGTCCATACACGACTCGCCAAGGCGCTGCAAGGCTTCTTTTGTCGTAGCCTCCTCGATTGCATCCTCGATCTGCTCCAAAAAGCGATCGGCAAGTGAAAAGTCAGTGCCATCTTCTGTTGTCATAAAGACCTGCGAGTACAGCGAAGCAAGGCTCGCACGCTCACCCGATGTTTCTTCTAAAAACAGCTCCTGATAGCGCTCGACGATGCCTGGAAGCTGGATTCGCGGATTCATTGCCTGTTCTTCTCTTGCTAAAATCAACTCTTCCTCAAAACGCCTGTCAATGCACATCCAGTACGAATCGACTAGCTCTGTAATCCAGCGCATGGAGCAATACTGCATAATCTGCTCCCCCGGGTAAATGATCTTACAAAGGCCAGCACTTCCGTAGCGCGACATACCGTTGCTTCCAATCGTAGAAAGAATAAAATTATCCTCGACGGATAACGCATTTTCTCCTACATCTGTAAGCAAATGCACATATGCCATCGACGCAATCATGCGTTCCACCTCAGCAAGCTGCTTCTGACCGATCGTGCCGCCGTTAAAACTGCTGTCAAATAAAAATAGATGATCATATGGAATCGTGCCATTTCGCTTTAAATATTCTTCCTGTACTTCCTCTGGCACCTCTTCCTCAAGACCAGAGACACCTTTTGCGGCCAAGTCCTTTGCGATGGTCTGATACATCTGACGTGACTCCATCACCTCTGCCTCAAGGTCCTCATTTTCTCCGTAATCATAATATTCCATACGAAGAAGCGATGAGGCGGCATCGCGCCGCTGCAGTAGATAAAAGGCATTTAACTCTTTTAAGCAGGCATACGCATTGACATAGACTGCCTGACGGTTTAAATCGCCCGGCTGAATCGGTGCCATGATATCTGGTCCCAAAAACATGCCTCGAACCATCACATTTGGAATCGCAAGCACTTTCTGAATGACCTTCTTGACATAAAATGGAATCTGGATAAACATACCGGCTCCGGTACCGCCACAGACAGAGCCGACCACCATTGTCATGATATTTTCCTTCAAGCCGCTTCCGGTGACCGCGGCAATTCGGCGGACTGCCTCCTCGATTGGGCGAAACTTGCCCTCCTCCTCTGCCGCAAGCGCTACCAGTCGAGAAATCGCACGAATCTGTCCCGCGCCCTCGAGCATTCCTCTGTTATTTAAAAAAATGTTATTGGGAAACCAACTCATATATTGCGGATGATCTTTCAGATATTGGCGCACCAAACGCTCATCGCTGATCTGAATCGTCTCGATCCCCTGTTCCCGCAATTTTCGAAGATCCTTTACGTTTGTATCAATCGCAAGAATGGCAACCTTATCTCGCCTCGGGGAGTCTTTGGCTAACATTCGGTCGATCTGTGCCACGATACGGCCGCCGACTCCGCCCATACCAATTAACAGAATCGGGGCGCCGTGGCTGTTCTTAAAAAGTTCTCTTCCCATCTGCTCATATGCATGTTCCATACCTATACCTCGCCTTTCTTGTACCGTTTACCTTAATAGAGACCCTACGCCCCTTCGGTGATCATTTTGTCCCTACGCCCCTCACCTTGGGGCTCATGATCTATCAGCCGCCCGTAATCCGGTATCCAGTCAGTGCCTCTGCATTCTTATCCGGCGCCACATACAATTCCATTCCGCGTACCATACGCACGTCGCGCTTTGCCGGTTCCATCATGCGAAGCAGACGCTTCATATTTCCTGCACTCTTTCCCATAAAACGGACTTTGCCTGAGTAGACGACTCGTCCTCTGACGCAGTCCTTATCAAGAACGATCTTTCGTCCTGGCGCGGCAATAAAGACCAGATCGCCCACACGCATACGACATGCCCGGTATGGAATCAAACGGATGCGTCGTTTCATCACCTTGATGCGTGGCGATTCCTGAATTGCACTGCCAACCTTCGTATATACAACAATTTCCATGATCTGATTATTGAACTTTGGCTGACGAATCCATCCGATGATGCACCAGAGAAGGAATAGGGAAAACAGCACAAAGCCAATTGGAATCCAATATAAATAGCTTCTTTCTTCTATTGTAAATGTTGCCGTGCAGGCTGCTTCCTCTGGAAGTTCGAGTGTTACCTCGCCTGTTCCGTAAAACCAGCTAAGGCCGCGTGGCTGATAGACGCAGGTTCCATCCTCCTCGATGTGCCATCTGCCTGAAATGCCCCCGTCCTGATCGCCTGTCTTCCAGATAAAGAAAGAACGGTTTGTAAATGCAACACGCAAGTTTAGTCCTGTCTTTAATGACTCGATAGCTTTTTTGTTCAGGGCTTCGCCATCTGCGGTAATCTGGAATGAAATCGGCTCCATTCGACCAAGTGATGTCTGACCGACACTCGCGCCCTGTCCGCCAATCGGAATGATCTGATAGCGAATTTTGGGAATAACTTCGATGGATACCTGACCAGTTGCCTCTAATTCGGCATTTTCCACCTGAATTGCAATCGTGCCTGTCGTGTCAGTTTCACCCTCGGGTTTGAAAATCCACTCGCCACTCTCCTCATCCTGATACCACTGATAAGGGATTGAGCCACCTGTCAATACTGGTTCCGAAAGTGGGGAATTCTTTGCTTCCTCGGCGCTCATCTTTATGCCATCTGCTGTCAGGTAAAAATGAATCGCTTCACAGCCATCTAATTCATTCTGGCGCACCGACACATCAGCTGCATCGGATTCCACACGGTACACGACTCTTGATTTTGTCGTAAAACGCTCATCCGCTGTCTTTGGAAGGAACCCCGGCATCTGAATCGAGCCCGTTAGTCGACCCTCGCCAAGCTGCAAGGTAATCGTAAGCTCTCCTGTATCCGAGCGTGCAACCTCTGTTCCATCTACCTCATAAATAAGTGTATTTGCCGTTCCTGCCTCCAAAAATGCACTGTCCACCAGCGTATCCGTACCACTCTCAACGGCCTGCGCTGTGATTGTAACCGTCTCGCCTTCCGGAATTTCTGCCAATTTTTCTTCTGAAACCGTCTCTCCCTGATATTGCACAGCCAAACGACACTCCACGGCTGGTTCAATCATAATCGCAAATGTATTCGGATCGACACCTGCGGTAAACTGCACCTGATAGGTTCCTGCTGGCATGTTGCTTCCATCTGCATCTGTCAAAATTGCATTTCCAAACAGCGATGGATCCGCATTGTAGCCATCTGGTGACAATGTCACATTTCGTTTGATCTCAAAGCTCTCACCATTTGGCCCAGTCACCGATGATACTGCTGCCTCTCTTCCCTGTGATAAGAAAGACACGCTCTTTAATGGCAGCGCACTGGTAAATGTGACTAGACTGTCCTGAACATTGATCTCTGACGCATCCAAGCGATAGCGGCCAGAAATGGTATCGGCAAGTGTACCGATCGCACGGATCATGCTTTGACCGTCCGATGCGGTCTGTGCATGAAAATTCAAGTCTGGGCGGTCTGCCAACGCGACAGCCTCTGCGCCAATTGCCAGATAATAGGTGTTCATGTGCGTCTGATTTGGCATCAGCGTTCCATAAAAGGATTCAAACAAGCCCTGCACACTGCCCGTATCAATTGTAATCTGGTTTGTCGCGTCATCCATAAAGCCGCCATCCGTCAGTACAATCAGATAATACTGGGTCGATGGATCGGTATCCTCATGGGATACCAGCTCATTGTAGCCGATCTGTACTGATCCAAATGGTGTTCCGGCACCCTGCCACGGATTGTTTCGCACCTGATCGGCACCCGCCTGTGGATTCATCAGATCAATATCTTTTGCAATCGCAGATGGATCAAAATTGTCAGGCTGTGCTGCCAGCTGCCTTGCCGCATCACTCATGTAAACAAGATGCAGCTCGTCCTGCTCGTTTAAGAGTGCGATAAATGCTTGAATTGCATAGTTTGCATTGGAATAGCGATTCTCGTTCGCCATGCTGAACGAATCATCAAAGACAACAGTCACGATCTTTCTTCCTGATGATTCACTTGCAAAGCTTATTGTCGTACCCTGCAAAGAAAAAGCCCCTGCTGTCACAAGCGACAACAGGAGCACAAAAAGTATGATTTGTTTTTTCTTTTTCATCCGGCCTCCCTATGACGTCACTTTCTGACCTCATAACTGCATCTTTCGACACAGCGTTTTCTTTTACTATACCATAGGCAATTTTGAAAAACAAGGAAACCATTCTTACGTTTTCTTTAAGATCTAGAGGTGGTTACTGCTGGTAGGTTGCTAAGAAATCACGCAGATTGTTCAATGACTCCTCAAGTACCTCGATACGCGGCAGATAAACGATACGGAAGTGATCTGGCTGCTTCCAGTTAAAGCCGCCACCATGTACAATCAGCACCTTCTTTTCTCTTAAGAAATCAAGGGCAAATTTCTCGTCATTGGTGATATTGAAGCGCTTTGTATCAATCTTCGGAAATGCGTAGAATGCTGCCTTTGGCTTTACTACGCTGATACCTGGAATATCATTTAAAGTCTTATAAATAAACTCTCGCTGCTCATAGATACGTCCGCCTGGAACAATGTAGTTGTTGACGCTTTGATAACCGCCAAGTGCTGTCTGCACGATCGACTGCGCTGGAACATTGGAGCAAAGACGCATGTTTGAAAGCATGTTTAAGCCCTCGATATAATCCTTTGCCATCTCCTTCTTTCCACTTAAAATCATCCAGCCGATACGAAAACCTGCGATCATGTGAGACTTAGAAAGTCCACTGAAGGTAACACAGAACAAATCGGGTGCCAACGATGCAATGGAGATATGCTCCTCGCCGTCCATAACAAGGCGATCATAAATCTCATCAGAGAAGATGATTAACTGATGCTCTCTTGCAATCTTTACAATCTCCATCAGTACTTCCTTTGGATACAATGCACCAGTTGGGTTATTCGGGTTAATCAGGACAATCGCCTTGGTACGATCGGTGATCTTCTTTCGAATATCGTCCATATCCGGATACCACTCTGCCTGCTCATCGCAAATGTAGTGAACAACCTTACCGCCTGCAAGTGTTGCCGTTGCAGTCCATAGCGGATAATCTGGAGACGGGATCAAAATTTCATCGCCTTCATCGAGAAGCGCCTGCATGGACAGATTGATTAATTCACTGACACCATTTCCGGTGTAAATATCGTTGATCGTAACATTCGGAAGGTTCTTTAACTGTGCGTACTGCATGATTGCCTTTCTTGCAGAGAACAGACCCTTGGAATCGGAATAGCCCTCACACTCAGTCAGCTGCTGACGCATATCGAAGATAACCTCCTCTGGGGTTCGAAATCCAAACGGAGCCGGGTTTCCGATGTTTAACTTCAGGACATGCATACCCGCATCTTCCATTCGCTTTGCCTCCTCGACAACCGGTCCTCTTACGTCATACAATACATTATCCAACTTTGATGATTTACTAAATGTTCTCATGCCATCTTCTCCTATATTCCATGATTTTTTGCCCGTGTGTGGGTCTTGTACCTTCAGGTCAGACGCCTGTGTGGTTGTTTCTATTGGTTTATCAGCCGTATGATCTGGCTCATTTTCAGCTTCCTTGCTTGGATTTATCTGTGCCTTTTGGACATTGTTTGCAATCATCGGCACATCCTCACCCTCAAGCCATAACAGATCAACGCCAAGTGTCTGCGCCAGAACCTTTAAGATATCTCGCCTTGGCTCTGTTTTTCCGCTTACATACTGGCTCATATGGCTCTTGCCGATTCGAATTCCTACCGGCTCTCCAACAGGCTGCGCCATTCGGATCACATCCGCCTGCTTTAGCCCTTTTTGTTCCATCGCTGCTTTCAGTCGCTCTGCAAATGTTGCCATAGCCATACCTTCTCCTTATACCTTCATAAAAATCAATTCCATCCATTTCTAAATTCCAAATGATAAATTGATTTTGAACCAAACTCAAATTGTATCTGGGTTCAATTTCTCATAGGGACACTATAGCACTTTGATGCAAATAGTTCAAGTTTTATTTTAAAAGTTCAATATCTTGAACCATCAATCGTGTATCGTATCCGTTAATGATCATTTTTCCTCATCATTTCATATTTTCAATAATCATTTGTAAAACATCACTTTCTTTCCCGATTTTGACAAGTTCTGACTATTTTTTGCCTATTTTTTTGGCCTTTTCGTGTATAGTCCTAAATCATTTTTTGCTTTATAATAATACTATTGGTATTTTATACTTTTATTATTTTTACATTATTATTTTTTAAGGAGATGTGCTACAATGACTCTTAAATTGAGACATGATTCTTCTGGTTATCTGACCTGCGAGCATGTAAGCGTTTTCTATCTTTTAATGCTTACATCTGGCATAATGGGCGCGTATACATATGTAGTACGCGGTGGTGTTTTCTGTAATGCTCAGACAGCAAACTTTTTGATGATGGGTATCGCGCTTGGCGAAGGAGAATGGAGCCACGCATTTTATTACTTTCTTCCAATATCCGCCTATTTCCTCGGTGCGATTGTCTCCGAGATTCTCCCAACCCCGATCAAACACTACGGACTGTTCCGTTGGGATACCTGGCTAGTCGGATTTGAAGCACTTACTCTTTTCATTATCGGATTTATTCCAAAGTCTGTTCCAGATCAGGTAGTTCAGGTAGCAGTTAACTTTATTGCTTCCATGCAATACAACACCTTCCGTCAGGCAGAAGGGATTCCGATGGCAACTACCTTCTGTACCAACCACATTCGTCAGGTTGGTATCGGCTTTGCAAAGCTATTCCGCAAGCATGATCACAAGGGATTTAAGCGTGGTCTGGAGCATCTAGGCATGATTGTCTGTTTCTCCACCGGAGCAATGCTCCTTGCAGTCTTCTGTCACTTTATGAATGAAAAATCAATCTGGATCGCTTTGATTCCTCTTTTGATTTTATTTTTCAGACTTGCTCATGCAGATCTTACTTGGGAACACGATCTATTAAATAAAAAGCCGGCTGGCCACTAAGGCTGCTGACTTAAATTCAGGGGGCTGATCATACGTCTGCCCCCTGTTTTTCTTTTAAATGAGCATTCCATAACCGATCGTTCATCAGCACTTCTCAATCACCTTTGTCTTTCCTGTACCATTTTCTCGACCAGGCGACAAATCGCTTCACCGCTGTCCGAACGCACAAATTTCTTTTGTGCTAGCTTCATCGTCTCTTGAAGCTGTCTATTTTGAAGCCGCTTAATGGCTCGAATCAGTTCTCCTCTTGATTTTCGTACTCCGATACTCATCCCACAGGACTCAAAGAAATCCAGATTTTGTGTCTCACAGCCTGGAATTGCCATCGCATGAATAAACGGCACATTGGCAACTGCAGCCTCCGTACTGGACAATCCACCCGGCTTGGTAATACAGACATCGCTTGCCTTCATGTATAGTGCCATCTGATCGGTAAAGCCTATGAGGATTACATGCTCATCTCCTCCTAAAATCTTATGAAGCGCATCGTACAATACTTTATTATTTCCACAGATGATGATCAGCTTTGTCTGATGTTGTTGCGGATTCTGTTTTTGAATCGTATTTCGGTTCTTATTTTTCTTTTGCTCTCTACAGTTTCTTTTTTCTAATTTCTGATTTTGCTTTTTACACCAATGGTACAATACCTTAATTGTCTTTACGATGCCACCAGCCCCCATACTGCCTGCACAGACAAGCGTATAGAACGTATCCTGCTCTAAACCAAGTTTTTCTCTGGCTTTTTCTTTTGAGATTTTCTGCGCAAAGGTCTGACGGACTGGAATACCGAGTGCCTTGATCTTTTCTTCTGGAATCCCCCGTCTTAAGAAATCATACCGCACATGGCGCGATGGAATCACATAGGCATCACAATCTGTTTCCTCTGTGAATGGAATGCACGCATAATCCGTTGCGACAAAAATTGTGGGCGGTAACGCAATGCCCTTTGCCTTCATCTGGGTAATGATTTCTGCTGGAAATAGGTGAGGCATCACGATTGCATCATACTGATTTTTTACTAAGTACTGCTCCATGACCGGAACCATCTCTGCATTTGCAAAGTAAACTGGAGAGCGCCATGGCAGTCTGCGGCAGGCATCACCAATCTTATAGGTAAAACCAAAAAGTGTTGGAGAGATCTGCACCAGCCGAACGTATAAGGTATCTATGACATTTGCTAGTTTGTTTGTCTTTCGGGTATACGGATTTAATACATCTGCATGATGACCGCGCAGTTCAAAGGCTTCTTTCATTGCATGTGCCGCCGCGTTATGGCCACCACCTGTGCCACAGGATAAAATTAATACTCTCATCTAGTTTGCCTTTCTTTATCGCTTTTTCGTAATTGCTTCTTTTTCATTGTTTGTTGTTTTCCTTATGTTATCATATTCAAACAGGAATGTCTAGGTATTGCTTTCCCCGCAAGGTTTCCAAAGGGTGGCTCGGCGAAGTGTTTGTCGGCCTCTCTTTTCCGCGGGCACCTGTTACACTACTTATTATCATACGTTATTTTGAAAGTCCCGCTACAACGTTCGGCCTCGTAAATCACATTCGCCTTCCCATCCACTACATAATTCGCAGCCTCCCTCATAAGCAATAAAATTTACGCTTGCCATTCTAGGAAAAGCATGTTATAACGAAAGAAATGCAGCCTTAGCTGCAACTCTTACGGAAAGGCATGGTAATTTACTATGAAAACAATTCGTTTTTCAATTTGGGAGGACGGCGAATATACCTGGCCGCAAAGCTATGGTTTTGTTCCATTTTTGACTGGCTATCTGCACGAAGACAAAAAGAAGCGTCCCTGTGTGCTGGTAGTTCCGGGAGGTGCCTATTATATCGCATCCCCTACTGAGGCTGGTATTGTTGCCCTTGATTTCTACCACAAGGGCTACCAGACCTTTGTTTTGACCTACACCACCAATTTGCTTGGCACAACTGCGCTTAAAGATCAGCCGATGCGTGACCTTGCCCGTGCAGTCCGCATCATCAGAAGCCGAAGTGAGAAATACGACATTAAGCCTGATTGCATCGCAACATGCGGTTTCTCAGCTGGCGGCCATCTTGTTGCCAGTGAGGGTGTTCACTATGAGGATATCAAGGAAGTCAAGCCTGAATATCGTGATGTTTCGGCAAGACCGGATGCAATGCTGTTATGCTACCCAGTTATTACTTCTGGCCCATTCACACACGCAGGCTCCATGCAAAACCTCCTCGGTACTCATCCGACCGCGGATGAACTGCAGTACATGTCTCTTGAAACACAGGTTACACCGCAAACACCACCGAGCTTTCTGTGGCAAACTGTGACCGATGAATGTGTTCCTGTTGAAAACAGCTACCTGTTTGCGGACGCCTGCAAGAAGCAGGGTGTTCCGTTTGCGCATCATGTTTTCTCACAGGGCCCTCATGGTCTTTCTCTTGCAACTGCTTCGTGGGCACAGGGTATCTTTGGTGAGCTATATACATTAGAGCCTTTTGCACATACAATTGACGCAATTAAGGCTGGTACTGCAGGTGTTGAGGTCTCTGATGAAAAACTTGCTGATCTGGAAAAAGAAATTCCAAACCATATGCCTGGCAATCCGTCTACGCGCGAACCAAACCCAGAGGTTTCGATTTGGCCTGTTCTTGCAGATGCATGGCTTCGCACGCAGCTGTCCATTTAATACGCCGCAATTCTCACATGATATAGTAGCAATTGTGACTGCATCCTTTTGGAAACAGCTCGCGGCGCATTTGATTTTGATAATCGGCTTCGCAGGCAGATTTTTCTAAAATTGCAAGTGCACGTTTTAAGCAGCGGATATCTTCTATGGTATCCGCTGTATAATTTCCGCGGCTTACTAGCTTTAAATGCGTAATTCCTGCATCTCGCAGCTGCCAAAGCGCACACAAACCACATCCGCTTCGTCCAAGTAGATAGTCGTCCTCGAAGAATTCATCTTTTTGTTCTTCTGGATTTGTGATTGTTGCGATCAGTTCTTGGGGCCATTTCGAACTGATTTGTTCCACTTTTTTATCATCTTCTATTTTTACAAGTCGATAGGGCAAACGACAGGCCGGTGCCAGCTCATCACAGTGAAGGCTGTTGCAAAAAGCTCCTGTAAAATGACACATCTCGTTTAATGCAAATGCCTCATACTCCAATAGCTGATTGGGATGCATCCTCTTCTGATAAACAATACAACTTTTCATCTCCTGCGGTGTTACCTTGCGATGAAAGATCACTCGTTTCGCGCCAAGAAGCCTCATCTCATCAATCATACTATGATTGGTTTCCGAAAGCTCACCGCTTATGTGAAGTGTAATTGGTTCTGTTATGTGCTGTTTTAAAAAAACAAGAAGTGCCATATCGCCTACGATAAAGGAGGAAAAGCCCATGTAAAACAAGCGATGAATCAGGCTGGCGATCATCGGATATTGATGCGATGCATAGAACAATCCATTTAATGCAATCGTGACAGGCTTTCCTTTTTGATGGACAAGCTCTGCCAAGATCTCCAGCTCACTTTCCGACCCAATCTGCACATTATAATACAGGACTTCACGGCGATTTAACGGATACTTCAAGCCGCCATGTATCATCCACTCATGCGGCACATAGCCACAGAAAAACTCATCCGCTCCAGCCTCTACATATGGGATATAATCGTCAATCGAACCAAGTCCTACTGTCAGTTTCACTGATCAAACTCCTTTTTATCTACATTTTTCGGTGTGTTTAAAAATCCAGCAACAAGGCGAACCGTTTTCATACTTTCTTTCTTTTCTTGTGTTGTAGGATTCATTCGCTTAATCATGATCGAATCATATCCAAATATACTGTTATACCGTCCTATCATTTGCAAAAAATCTGGATATTCGAATGCATACTGCATGCACTCACAATCACAAGACAATACTGCTTTTTGCTTGCCCCGATCACCACGATGCAATCTGGCAAGCAGTGGACACCAGCCTGATGTATTCATTTGGAAAAATGGAAAATGAAGTGTTGTTTCTATGCCGCTGTCTGGTTCTGGAAACGCCTGCTCGTACCCACAGCTCTGAAATGCTGCACGCGTGATACAAAAATGCTCACGCAGATACTTCTGATAAAATACAGTTTGAATCGGTCCCTGACCAAAATCATCCTCTTTTTGACTGTTTTGCATAGTTTCTTCGATATCCGTTTTCTTTATGGGATTCAAATACCGCATTCGCGTATCTCTTCGCTGTTTTGACAAAAGACGACCTAGCGTTAGTAAAAACAGATTTGGATATTTTTTTCGTATCATTCCAGCCATTCCCCAGTCATTTAACTCTAACTCCAGCCGAATCTTTTTTTCAATAGACCAATTTGCCAGGCATTGCAATATTTCTTCCATTTTTTCCATATTTTTTTCTTCCACCGGCGCAAATACGAGAACTAGGAAAAACGTATCTTTCAGTGCTTTTTCGAGCAACCTATAAAGCTGTTTTCCCTTTGGAAACAGATGTAGACAGTACGCATTTCCGATGTACAGGTATTCTGGCATCGGATGTTGTGCGCGAAGCGGATGAAACGGTGAAAGACCACTGCTTTCCCAATAAATTGTAATGAATTCATCCAACGAACACGATTCATATGCCTGATACCAGGATGGATTATCCAGCTCGATTCCAAGCTCGCAATAAGAAATTTCGTTTGCCATAGTCTCGTTCTTACAGCCATCTCCTATTTTTTCCCCTTTGTTAGAATCATTGCAAAAAATAGTTTGATTCCACTTTTCTCTTTGCTTGATTAAATTTTCAGAATAAATCTGCTCTTTTTGTGCCGGATAACCTGTCAATGCCTGCGACACATCCGCATCTGTTTCCTCTAGCTTTAAATATACATATTTTAGATATTCTCTATTTAAGACTTCGGCGCACTCACGATATTCCTGATTTTCAACCGTAATACGAATCTCAGCAATCAAAAGGGAATTCGTTCCCATTTCCGTTGGAAGCAATTCCACTCGTTTTACGTCTGTTTCACAATTCAATGACAATTCATGATACTTCTTTTTTGTAAATTGAAAAAAGGACAGCTCGATTGTGTTTTGCTGTCCTGCCTCTGTAAACGCTTGTGCATACTGCTTTGCCTGTTTTGCTAACAGTCGAAAGGTAAAATATTCCGGCGACAATTCCAATATGCGGATTTCCTTTTCACCTGCTTTTGTCTTGATCTTTCCTGATAAAATTGCAAATGGTATCATTGTATGCCTCTGCTCCACTTTTTTGAATCGTTACGTTTATTTTCGTTTGCCAATTTTGTCCTTCAAATGCTCCCATACGAGATACCCGGCAAGTCCTAGCGCTAAAATGTAGCCAAAGAAGCCGAGTGCCGGAATGCCAAACAGACGTGGCTGCATCTTTGTCGTGCAAAGAACACTCGATGCCAAAAGAAGTGCTGCAATCACAAGTCCCATGACCATTCTTGAAACAAGCTTTTCAAGCATCTCGGACAAATCATCTGTCGCGTGAAGATCGAGCTTGATGCGTGTCTCGTTGTTTCGATAGCTTTGCAATAGATCTGCCATCAATACTGGAATATCCATTGCCCGGTTTAGCGAACGATACAGTAAACTTCCCTCGTTTTTGAGTTCTTCCTTCCAATTTACATTCTCCCAGAAGGATGCGGAGATACGCCCTGATGCCACCTCGATGATATTGACCTGTGGGCTTAAATCTGCGATTACACCCTCGATTGTGGTCATACCTCGTGCAAGAAGTGTCAGCTGCGCTGGCATTGCAAGCTCATTTGCATTCATAATCTCAATCAATTCCGTCAGAAGTGCTGCAATGTCGATACTGCCAATATCCATTGTGCCGTAACGCATCATAAGCCCTTCAATATCTGCGTACAGACGAATGCGATCCGGCTTTCCATGAAAGATTCCGAGTGCAAGAATGACGTCGACAAGCTCGGAATTGTTGCCTCTGGCGATGGCTTTTACTGCCTTTGCGATCAGGCTCTTGTCCCTCGGTGTGAGACGTCCCATCATTCCCATATCCATCCAGACAATTTTTCCACCGCGAATACGCAAATTGCCTGGATGCGGATCTGCATGAAAGAAACCATCCTGCATAATCTGACGCACATAGTTGTCGGCAAGCTTTTCTCCGATTTCAGTTCGGTCATAACCTTCCTTTTCCAATGTCTGTGTATCCGAAATGCTGTAGCCATCAATATATTCCATGACAAGCACTTGTGCCGTTGTCAGATCACGGTACAGCTTCGGGGATGTTACAAAGGCGACATTCGTATTGTTTTTGGCGAATAGTTCCATATTAGAAGCTTCTCGAAGAAAATCCATCTCCTCCTGCGCAGATGCCCAAAATTCCTTAATCACGCGATCCAAATCAACAAGCCCTTTTAAAGCTGGCGGCACAAAGCGAAGCATGCGCTGCATCATCGCAACATCCTTTGCCATCGTATCATGAATGCCTCGGCGCTGCACCTTCAGCACCACATGCTCTCCACTTTTGAGTGTTGCCTCATGCACCTGCGCAATCGAAGCAGACCCGATTGGTGCCTTTACAATTGATGAAAAGACATCCTCCGGGTCTTTTTTATAGGCTTCACGAAGAACAATGCAAACTTCCTCATATGGCATCGGGCTAACCTGTGAGCGCAATTTCTGAAGCTCTGCACAATAATCCGATGAGATCAAATCCGTTCGTATTGAAAGGATTTGTCCTAACTTTACATAAGTCGGCCCCAGTTCTTCTAAAATCTCACGCAGTTTGACTGGCGTTATCCCTTTGGTAATGTGATAACGCCGCAGTACCTGCATGATTTCAGAAAGTCTTGACCGTTCTTCTCTTTCACTCATCCTCGTTCTCTTTCGGCTGTGCTTCGCTATCTGCTTCCTTTTCTAGTTCTTCTGCCTCTGCCTTCGGCTCTTCAGCCTTTGCTTCGGTTGATGAAGCTTCCTCTTCCTGTGGCTTAGCAGCCTTATTTAACAGTTCCTTCAGTGCTTCAATCTGATCTGGTGTCATTGCTGACAACAGTTCTTCTACAGAAGCATCTTTCTTTTTCTTATTCTCAAAGGTTTCTTTGATGTTATGCTTAAGCTCCTCATTTAAAACCTTTCCCTGTTCTACGGTCAGGCTTCCTTTCTTTACGAGTTCATCTGCAACATCCTTTGCCTTTTCGGTAGTTACGGCTGCTGCACCGATTCCTGCTAATACGACATTCTTTACAAGATCTGTTACTTTAAATTCCATAATTGTTACCTGCCTTTCTATTGATATAAGTTTCTTTGTTATTGTTCACGGATCATAGCCTAGCAGCCCGTGAACTTTATAATCCAAACAGCACTGCCAGTTTCGGAAAGAAAATCAATCCCCCCACAATGGCTGCTGTAATGGCCGCCACTAAAACTGCTCCTGCTGCGGTGTCCTTTGCCAAACGTGCTAGCTCCTTATGCTCCTCTGTTACCAGATCAACAACCGCTTCGATTGCGGTATTGACCTGCTCGAGTGCAATGACCATTCCGCATAAGATAAGGCAAATGCCCCACTCGGTCACCGTCAGCTTTAAGGTAATACCAAAAACAACAACAAGCACGACAGCGGAATAATGAATCATCATGTTGCGCTCATTTTTGATGCCGTCAAAAATGCCTCGAAATGCGTAGGCAAAGCTTAAAACCAGCTCCTGCTTGACATCCAAATGATGATGCGCGGCATCCGATGCCTCTGCCGCAAAGTAATGGCTGATGACCTCAGTATACAATATCAGGTAGATGACAGAAACACAAAAACCACCAATCACGTCGGTTGCATAGTGTACACCCAGATAAATGCGGCTGCATCCCACTAAGAACACAATCAGCGCATTTAGGATTCCAAAAACAGATTTTTGTGTTTTTTTCAGATCCGCCTGTTTTAGCATATACACAAGAAATCCATAAAACGACGCTGCCACCATGGCATGTCCACTCGGAAAGCTGTAACCGCTTTCCATAATAAGGCGCATCTCCTCCGGTGGTCGAACCCTCATGAAGCTACCCTTGATTGCCAGATTCAAAAGGACGGTCAAAATCAAATTTCCAAGCAGCGCAACAAGATATTTACGCTGTTTGAGAATATGAATCATCGAAAGGCTGATCACCAAGAGTACCACTGGATGAACCATATTGGTCATCAGCTTAAAAAATCCCGTCATGGCATTGCTTTGAAATCTTCTTAAAATATGATAGGCAGCTACGTCAATCGGAGCTGTCACATAGTTTCCTCGGATATCCGCTGCCAACACTCCAAACAACACTGCACATACAACAATCGTTGAAATTTTCCACAATTTGTCTTTTTTGAATTTCACCGCCATCACCTGCCTGTCTTTGCTTCTGTCGTCATTATAGTACAGAAACATGAAAATAGCAAGCATCTTACTTATACGCGATCCTCGTTATCATTACGTTTTTTTAATCGTTGGTTTAACTTTTGTGCTTCTCGATTTCCTTTCGTCCATGAGTACAGAGAAATAATAAAAAAGATAATGGCAACGGCTACTGCCATAAAAACAACCTGCAGCGGCTCATGAATATTAAACCAGCCAAACAGACTGCCGCCGCCAAGTATGATTCCATTCATAATCAAGTAATGAATTGCAATACGAATGATAAACTCTTTTCTCGTCATACTGCGATCCCATGGATAAATCAAAGAGGAAAGCGCACCTAAAAATGACAAAAATGGGATCTGCCATAGAAGAGAAGCCGGAATCAGACCGTCGCCTCCGCTTACCAATGTCATAATAATCGCCGCAAACAGCGACCAGACCGTAATTTCATAAAATTTATTCAAAATAAATTCAAACTTCGACACACATTTTCCTCCTTTCCTACTTCAGACCCAATTTGCTTTTTAACAGCGCTACATACTGCCTGGAAATCACGACATGCTCCTTATTTGTCATGCATGCATCCATACGCCCCTGAAACATTGGGCTAAAATGATCCACCTTGGACAAATTTAAGATGACCGATTTGGATACCCGAAAAAAGTCTGCATTTCCGTATTGCTGCTCGATCTCATACAGCTTTAACCGGATCTCAAATACCTCACGATCCATGCATGCAAATACACGTTTATCGACTGCCTCAAAATAGCAGACATCGCGCAGCAATACCTGATGCATCTTCTCTCCATCAAACACCGTCAGCTTTTCCTGATCGGTCTGAAGTGCTTTCAAAAGGCGGCTAATTCGCTCATCAATTCCTCGACAGCGAATAATAATTTCCTCCTCTTCCTCATGGGAACACTCCTGTATTGTTACTTTCATCAAATCCCCCCTATTCTCTATCTTAGCGATCTTTTAGCCGTCTCTTTTTGGCAAACGCAGCCGATACAGCGACAACTACAGCAGACCATGCGACTAGTATCAGGATATGACCTGCGATGCTAATTTCTTCTGTGCCATTTTTAAGAATAACACCCATCTCCTCGAAAAAGATTTTCTGTACCTCATCTGGCATCCTAGCAAATACTGTCTTTGCCGCTTTCTGCATACAGATGCGACGCATCAGCGCAGTTCCATGAATAACAGGAAGAAACTTCACTGTATTCTGCAGCCATGCAGACATAGACCCCACCGGAATATACGTGCCCCCTATAAAGCCGACAAGCGTGCCGATTACCGTAAGCAGACCACTCCATGCGCCTCCGGTACGCACAAACAGCGCAATGAGATAGCCAATCGCAGAAAAGACAAATACGTTGAGCGCGATCACGCCTGTAAGTGCTGAGATCTCAGTCATACCAAGCATTCGATCACCTTTTAATGCAAAATAAACCTCGCCTGCCGCAAGTGTAATAAGACAAATCACCATACCGCTGCACCACGCAGCCAAAATATAACCAAGAGACAAATTTAAGCGACTTGCAGGTGTCACATAGAAGGCGCGAAGTCTGCCCTGCTCCTCATCCTGTACCATCGCACTGATCGCCGTCATAGAAACGGTTACGCTGTTGATTCCAAGGATTCCACCCATAATCCACAGCTGTACTAGCCACGATGCATTTTTTGCATTCTCCTCTGCCGTGCTGCTTCCATATTGATTCAGTGCTTCAAGCAGACCGCTTGAGGAGGACGATCCCAGAAAGACAACCATGACAATCAATGTAATGAGTGCAGACAACACGGAGAAAAAGACCGTACCTCGATCTCGAAAATAAATCAACAGATTTCGTTTTGTCATTGCCCTTATTTCGCTCATAGTATGCCTCCCTTCAGACTCTTTCCAGTAACGGCAAGAAACACATCATCCATTGTGCCCTGCTGCAGCTCAAATCCCTCCAATTCATCTGCCAGACGATTCAAAATTGGAAGTGCCTCCATACTATTATCAAACGTTTTTGTCTGTTGTGCTTTTTCTTTATAATACAACGTCAGCGTATCCTTTGCATAGCGCATTTTTAATTCCTGCGGTGTTCCAAATTCACAGATTTTTCCTTTATCAATGATCGCAATATGACCTGCCACTGCCGCCTCCTCCATGTAATGAGTGGTCAAAAAAACCGTCACCTGATCCTCGCGCTGCAGCGATTCTACACGATTCCAGACCTGTTTTCTCGTAGCCGGATCCAGTCCCGTCGTCGGTTCGTCCAAAAACAAAACCTCTGGATCATTGAGTAATGCAGCTGCAATCTCGCATCGGCGCTTTTGACCGCCGGATAGCTTTGCATAGCGCCTCGTGTAAACATCTTCCAGATGAAGCTTTTCGCAAACCGTCTGAATGCGATCCCGCTGCCAAGTCCACTTTGTCTGATACATTGCAGCACGCACCTGCAAATTCTCCTTTACCGTAAGTCGATCATCCAACACGTTTTCCTGCCATACCACGCCAATTTTTTGACGAATCTGCTCATCGTGTCTTCCAGCCTGCTGACCACCAATCCAGATTTCTCCGTCTGTCGGAGAAAACAGCGTACACATCATGCGAATTGTCGTCGATTTTCCGGCGCCATTGACACCTAAAAATCCAAACAGTTCTCCCTTTTGCACCTCAAAGCTGATGTCATCCACTGCCTTGATTTCTTTGAAATATTTTTTGAGGTTTTTTACTCGAATTTCGATTTCCTTCATTGATTTTGTTTGCATCGTTTTTGTTTGCGTTATATCTTTTTGTATGAAATCTTCCTCCATCCTGCGCACTCCTCTCTATCAAGCTTTCTAACAGAAGAATAGCGCAAAATACTAGTCTGCGGCAAGCAAATCGGGGTAAGATGCACTCAGGCAGTGGTAAGATGCACAATACAAATCTCCCACTGCCTGAAGTTCAATTTATTTTTTATGCAGCAATAATTTTTTTACTCATCAATCAAAACTGAACCCTTTCGCCAAATCTGCACTGCCATATACAGCTTTGCCGGAAGGGTTACCTTAAACTTGCCAGTAAAGGTACCTCTGTCCTCGATCGTCATATTCCATGTATCAAGCACACGCACTCTCCACTTGGATGTATTATCGAAATGAAACTCTCGGAAGGTTGGGCGCATAAAGCTGTAATAAATCAAATAGTATTCCTTACATCCACACTCTGCTTCTCCCGGTGTAATCTCCTGCGGCACGGCGCACACCTCATCCCAGGTACGCGAATACGGCATCAAGCCAAGACCTGGCGTTTCCTTTAAACGATCCAACAAAAATCCAAATCGCTTATGACTCTCGCCATGAAGAACACCGCCATGTGACCACCATAAAATACTTTCCTTATTTAAATAGGTCTCGCCGTGACCCGGATAGCCACCTCTGCACGCCGCCTCCCAGAAACGACGAAGCATCTCCTCTCCGGTCAGATTGCCCCAGCCATGCTGAATATCACCCTCATAGGCAATCTCATCAAGTACGACTGGCTTATGATAGCGCTCGCGAAGCTCATTTGTCGTCTCAGCACTCTTGTATAGATCCGTTCGCTGCACGCTGCAATGCGTAATCCATGGTCTTGAAAAATCATATAGTGAAATGCAATTATGTACAGAGCGCATATGATGATACGGATCCTTTTCACACAAGATCGATGCGTAGCGCTCCCAATCACAAATCGTCTTGTGTGGCATTACATCATACTCATTTGCGAGTGACCACCACACATTGGCAAATGCGCTAAAGCGAGCAACTGCATAGTTCCAGTACAAATCATCCTGCTCCTTTGTCATCTGGGAAAAGCCCCAGCGATCATACGGATGCATCATAATCAAATCCGCCTCGATTCCAAGTTCACCAAGACGGCGAATACAAGTCTCGATGTGCTGAAAATGTTTCGGATTAAAACGTGTGAAATCCCAATGATTGCCTTCAGTTTTTCCAGTATAGTCTCCAAAATTTTCCGGTGTCAGCACACTCGAATCCATCGGGGTACCCTCATATGGATAGGAACGCGGTTCACGCAGGTTATAATCATAGTGCTTCGGGAAAATGCAAAAACGAATCTTGTTAAATGCACTATTTTGGAGTGTTTCTAAAGTCTGTTCAATCAGCTCATCACTTTGTAATTCCCACACATAGCAGGTCGTTCCGATTGAATAATATGGTGTGCCATCCTCATAGGCCATGTGATAGGTATTGGCAACACGCACCGGTCCATGAGCACCCTCTTTTGGCTTTATAACAGTAAAATGTCCTTCACATTCTTTGCCAAATGTAGTCTGAATCTGATAGCGATATGTGCCCTCAAAGGAAGGCATAAAGCGAATACGGTAAATGCCATCCCCGTCATAAAAACCCTCGCATGATACGGTCTCATTTGCACCGTGGAAAGTTCCCGTTACGCGCTGCTCGGTAAACGGATTGCCCTCCGTTGGTCCCTCAAGTACTACCTCATAAATTCCCCATCGGGTACAGGTATCTGCCTGCACATGGGATTCTCTGTTTTCTTCCATGTTTTTTCTCCTTGACTTTTTATTGATTTTGATTGATTTTCTTTGTTTTCTTTTTCCTTTTTGCTTCTCATCTTTTCTTTATGCGTCCAGAATACCACGAATGAACGGCCTAAGCAAGAGAAAATGTATCCCGTGACGAATATCTATTTTTCAATTGTTCCTCAATTATCTTCCAATTGCCGCACTGTAACCGAATGGGAAATTGGGCGCAGAATGATACCTATCGTTCCGCCGGCGATGCCGCTTTTGGCTCCATCATGGAAATTACTTTTATGTACCTGATGGTTCTGCCGTTTGTATATTTATCCAATTTTTATTTTCATGCACCATTTCTTGAAATAGCACTTAAATCATGCTCAAATAAGATTCAGATACTACTCAAATCATGCTCAAATAAAACCTTACCGATCATTTGTAATGTGATGTCATCGACATTGCAAAAAATCGGTAAGGTTTAATTTCTTTTGTTTTATTTTTTACTTTATCTGACTCAATCGTGAAATCTCTGTCGTCAGCATTTCAATCTCTCTTGTGTATTTTTCTTTTCTTCCTGTCAGTGAGCCAATCTTTTCAAAGTAGCGCATAGTATCCGCATCCTCGATCTTTAAAAATCCTTTTGCTACTGCATCCGGCAGTACAAATTTCTTTGTACCTGAAGGAAATTCAACGGTAAGATACCTTCCATTTTGTTCTGCTACGGTTCCTGCTCCATAACGAATATTTTTTACGGTCATTCCTGCAAGATCTGGGATACGATTCTCATCTATCTGTTTCTCAATCTGTTCGAGCTGCTCATTTGTCTCATCGCGCTGTGCGGCAAGCTCCTGTATTCTCTTTTCTCGATTCAGCTTTTTCTGTTCGATGCTGCTTAACTTTGCTTTTTTGCGAACCGGAATATTGCCATAAAGATTATACGCATTTGCGCAGTACATAATATCATACGCATAAATAGTATAGCGACCAGCAAGCTCTGTAACCGGATCTGTTTTATCCTCGTCTGCATTTGCTTCACCTTGCAGTTTCTCCTCTAAAAGCGCACACAGCTTCTCATTCTTTTTAATTTCCTCTGCCAACTCTTTGCACATCCGATAATATACATCAAGCCGAAACGTCTGACCACTTCCGATGTCTTCTCCAAACTCACAACCATTGGCAAACGCTTTTGCCTCTGTTGACTTAAACATAAAATTATCATCCGGTGCGATAAAGGCAAGATACATGATTACCGAACGTCTATCCTGATCATACTTCCACTTACCCGGTGCAGCTTTTTGCAATTTTTCATTGATTGCTGTGACAAATGCATCTATCCGATCCTGTCGTACCCTTATATTTCCATCATCTGGTGCAAGCAACTTTCGAAATTCTTCCCGCACTTGTTCTTCTGTTTCCTTATTCTGCTGACACAAAAAGACAATTCCATTCGTTGGTTGTACAATACTATTGTTGATGAGATTAAAGGATTGCCCCATTGCCTGTTTAAACATTTCTCCAAAATCACCTGCTTCCAGATCCCAATGGCGCTGAAAATGATTTACTGCTCTCCACTTATAAAATTCATCGTGTTCCGCATCCGTCAATACATTGTAACTTTCAATATAATTCTGAAATAGCTTGTCCAAATTGTTTCGATTCATGTCCGACCTCCTGTCCTCGATGGATTTTTTCTTATTTCTTATTATTGCATACTTCCAATAATTTGTCAATCGTTTGCGAATGTTTGTTCTTGCGAATCTACGCTACGATCATTCCTATGAGCAGTATATTTTATCGTGCACAACGTTGGTAAGCGAATCGCGGCGAGCTGTCGTCTGTGTAGATAATGCCGCAGCGCTCGAACCCATTTTTCTCAAGCAGATGCTGCATGACGTGATTGTTCTTATGTGTGTCGGCGCGCAGTTCTGGACAAAGTTTCTCACAAAAGATTACCATCTTTGAAAAGACACCCTTTAATGTACCATCGCTTGCAACGCGATGGATGGTTCCGTAGGTATTGTTGTTTTTCCAACTACCCTGCTCAATCACGCGATATGTTGGGTCTTCCCCAACTAGAAATTTAAATGCTGCGTGAGGAATATTCTCTTCTCCTGTGCACACAAAGCTGCAGCCATTTTCAATATCTGTCTGAATCATTTTGCGCGTTGGATAACCTTTTTTCCACTGTGTCGTGTTTCCGGTGCTGTCCATGAAGCGCTTTGCCTCAGCATAAATTTCCATCATCTGATCGAGATCTGCCATCTGTGCCTTTCGTATTGCTATTGTGTCCATGTCTCTCCCTTCTACTATATGGTTCACGAATGTTATCCTATCGTCAGCCCCGAGTGGGCGCTTCGTAAAACTCCCCTGTGAACCAATAAATCAAAAACAGTACCCAAAAAGAGCTGCCGCTCCACGAGTGATAACACCCATTTTGCAGCAGCTCTCCCTGCTTAAATCTATTTACTTATCCTTATCCTTATCTTTCTCTTTTTCAAAGAAATCCTTGATCGGATGCTTTTTCTTAGGAGTTGTATTGGCAGTTGGTCTTCCGTTCATTGCCTCGTCAAATGCCTGCAATGCTTCCTTTTGTTCCTTTGTCATGCTAGTCGGAACCTGTACGACGAAGGTAACATAATGATCACCGCGCACATTCTTGTTACGCAGACTCGGAACGCCCTTACCTCTTAAGCGTACCTGTGTATCGGTCTGAGTACCAGCCTTTAGCTCGTAATCAATCTGACCGTCAATTGTATCAATCTTAAGCGTTGCGCCAAGTGCTGCCTGCACGAAAGATACTGGAACGGTAGAGAAGATATCGTAATCCTGACGTCTGAAAATCGGATGCTGAGATACCGTAACTTCAACAAGCAGATCACCCCACTCGCCGCCATTTACACCCGGCTCACCCTTTCCACGGATACGAATGCTCTGTCCATTGTCAATACCAGCCGGAATGGTTACCTGAATGGTCTTTAGCTTGGTCTGATAACCGGTACCACGACAGTCTGGACACTTGTCCTTGATAATCTTTCCACTTCCGTGACAGTCTGGGCAGACCTGAACATTACGAACCATACCAAACATGGACTGCTGGGTGATCGTGATCTGTCCACGTCCCTGACACTTCGGACAGGTAATCGGAGAGGTTCCCGGCTTTGCTCCGGAGCCATGACAGGTCGGGCATGGATCCTTGAGGTTTAACTTCAGTTCTTTCTCGCAACCCTTTACGGACTCATCAAAAGTGATGCGGACTGCGGTACGAAGGTTTGCCCCCTTCATCGGTCCATCATTTCTTCTGCTTCTTCCGCCGCCAAACAGGTCGCCGAAGATATCGCCAAAGATATCACCCATATCGCCGCTGAAGCCACTAAATCCACCGCCATATCCTCCGCCGCTGCCATCAAATGCTGCATGGCCAAACTGGTCATACTGTGCACGCTTTTCCTTATCGCTTAATACACTGTAAGCCTCTGAGGCCTCTTTAAAAATCTCTGCAGCTTCTGCGCTCGGGTTAATATCCGGATGATACTTCTTGGCAATTTCTCTGTATGCCTTTTTTATGGCGGCATCATCAGCGTCCTTCGCTACACCAAGGACTTCGTAGTAATCTCTCTTCTCTGCCATAAATACTCCCATCTGGGCAACCGCTCAAAGCCGCTTCGGCCAAAAGGGCTACCAATACTTTTTTACTCTTAACATGGCAAAACTCCTGAGGAATTTCCCCAAGAGCAATGCCATTCTTTATCTTACTAAAACTTCTTAATTATTTCAACCCACAGTTGATATTTTTTATCAAACTTTCTAATAATTAAGTGTTTTATTTAATTAAACTTCTAATTAAACTTCCTTGTAATCTCCATCAACAACATCATCGGAAGAGGAAGAACCTGCACCAGCATTTGCGTCAGGACCTGCCTGTGCACCACCCTGAGCTGCCTGTGCCTGCTCATACATCTTAGCAAACAGCTGCTGTGCACTACTCTTTAAAGTCTCAGTCTTAGCCTTTAACTGCTCAGTCTGATCCGGTGTTACATTGTTGATATCGGTGGATGCAACCAGATCCTTCAGTGCCTGAAGATCGGTCTCTACCTGACCCTTTAAGGTCGGATCCAGCTTATCGCCAACTTCCTTCATTGCATTCTCAGTCTGGAATACGAAGGAGTCTGCCTCGTTACGAGCATCTACACCTTCCTTACGTGCCTTATCCTGTGCCTCGAACTCAGCTGCTTCCTTAACAGCCTTCTCGATATCAGAATCAGACATGTTGGAACCTGCGGTGATGGTGATGTGCTGCTCCTTGCCAGTTCCAAGATCCTTAGCGGATACATTTACAATACCGTTTGCATCGATATCAAAGGTAACCTCGATCTGCGGAACACCTCTTCTTGCTGGTGCGATACCGTCCAGACGGAACTGTCCAAGGGACTTGTTGTCACGTGCGAACTGTCTCTCACCCTGTACAACGTTGATATCTACTGCGGTCTGGTTATCAGCTGCGGTAGAGAAGATCTGGCTCTTCTTTGTTGGGATAGTGGTGTTTCTCTCGATCAGGTGAGTAGCGATACCTCCCATGGTCTCGATGGAAAGGGTTAACGGGGTAACATCCAGCAGAAGGATATCTCCGGCACCAGCATCACCTGCTAACTTACCACCCTGGATGGAAGCACCGATTGCAACACACTCATCTGGGTTCAGAGTCTTGGACGGCTCCTTGCCAGTCAGTGCACGAACCTTATCCTGTGCGGAGATCATACGTGTAGAACCACCTACCAGAAGAACCTTATCCAGATCAGCTGCGGTCAGTCCAGCACCCTCAAGAGCCTCTCTTACTGGTCTCTCAGTACGAGCGATCAAATCTGCGGTTAACTCATCGAATTTTGCTCTTGTCAGAGTCATATCTAAGTGCTTCGGTCCCTCAGCGGTAGCGGTGATGAACGGAAGGTTGATGTTTGTGGTAGTAGCGGTAGACAGCTCCTTCTTAGCCTTCTCTGCTGCTTCCTTTAATCTCTGCAGTGCCATCTTATCGTTGGACAGATCAACACCCTCAGTCTTCTTGAACTCATCTAACATCCACTGAGTAATCTTGTTATCAAAATCATCTCCACCTAAGTGGTTGTCACCTGCGGTTGCTAATACTTCGATAACACCATCACCAATCTCAATGATAGAAACATCGAATGTACCACCACCAAGGTCGTATACCATGATCTTCTGCTCATGCTCGTTGTCAAGACCATATGCTAAAGCTGCTGCGGTAGGCTCATTGATGATACGCTTTACATCAAGACCAGCGATCTTACCAGCATCCTTGGTTGCCTGACGCTGTGCATCGTTGAAGTATGCCGGAACAGTGATAACTGCCTCAGTTACCTTCTCACCCAGATAAGCCTCTGCATCTGCCTTTAACTTCTGAAGGATCATTGCGGAGATCTCCTGAGGAGTATACTTCTTGTCATCGATGGTTACCTTATAATCAGTACCCATATGTCTCTTAATAGAAGAAATGGTGTGATCTGCATTGGTAACTGCCTGACGCTTTGCCGGCTCACCTACCAGACGCTCACCTGTCTTTGTGAAGGCGACAACGGATGGAGTTGTACGAACACCCTCTGTATTTGTAATAACTACCGGCTTTCCACCTTCCATAACTGCTACACAAGAATTCGTAGTACCTAAGTCAATACCAATAATCTTTCCCATAATCTAATTTCCTCCTAGATTGATCTTTTTGTTTTGTAATCCAATCTTTCTTTATCAAATATGCAGCTTTTGCTGCGTCTAATATGCTTATTTGTGTTTGTTCTTTATTGGCATTTCTGCCAATCCAAAACTTAGTTGGCAACCTGTACCATGGAGTGTCTTACGACAGTTCCGTGATATAAGTAACCCTTCTGAAACTCCTGAGCTACTGTGTTCTCACCAAGGTTTTCGTCCTCGATGTGCATCACTGCATTGTGCAGGTTTGGATCGAATGGCTTGCCAACTGCTTCAATTGGCTCAACACCCATGTCTGCAAGTGCTTTCTGTAACTGCTTGTAAACCATATCCATACCGCTTACAAATGGATCGCTCATCTGCTCTTCGCTGACACCTGCGAATCCACGCTCGAAGTTATCTATAATTGGAAGAAGCTTCTCGACAACGGACTTCGCACCCATATCAAACATGGTGGACTTTTCTTTTTCGCTTCTCTTACGGAAGTTTTCAAACTCTGCAAGATTGCGCTTTCTCAAATCCTCAAGCTGTGCGGTCAAATCTTCGATCTGCTTATCTTTCTTATCCTTCTTCTTACCAAAGAAACGCTTTTTGTCGCCCTTATCATCGGCCTGCGCATCTTTGTCTTCTGGCTCTCCCTCAGAAGCCGCTGCATCCGTCTGATCGCTGATATCCTCAGCATCTTCCTGCTGTTCGGTCTCCTCAAGAATCTCATCCGTAACTGTTTCTTTTTCCATATCTGTCACGATATCCGCCTTTCTATCTCCTGATTGATTTTCTATTGCGTTCTTTCAGGATCATTCCTCAGGCCTGACCTAAGGTTCATTTTTTTTATAAATCGCATCCAGCTGATCCCTTAAGTTTTTCAGTGTACCTACGACCTTTTCGTAATCCATACGCTTTGGTCCAACCACACCGAGGGTTCCCTGAACGCCATCACCCAGATCATATCTGGCTGTTACCACGCTGCAGTCTTTCATGTCCTGCATACCGTTTTCCTCGCCGATATAAACCTGAATGCCCGAATTGCTTTCCGAACCATTCTCCGAAGTCTTTTCTGAATTGTCCTCAAGCAACTTTGCCAGTTCTTCTTTTTCTTCAAAAGTGGAGATCAGGCGCTGTGCATTTTTCTCATCTGAAAGCTCCGGGTAACGGAATATATTGTTGGCACCGCTGGTATAAATCACCGGCGCCGATTCATGCTTGATCGCCTCTGCGATCGCCTCGAGCACACTGCCCACAACAGAACTGTAATCGCCTGCCTGCTCTTTTAACTGAGTGATGATGCCAAGATTGATCTGGTCAATCGTCAAACCGTTCAAAGCGCTGTTGATGAGGACATTTAGTTTCAGAAGTTCCTCTTCGCTGATATCAGTATCGATGTTTAAGATCGTGTTCTTTACAAGATTTCCTTCGACTACGATAACCGCTAAAAGCTTTCCTGCCTCCATCCGTGAAAGCTGCAAGAACTTTAACTTGTTGGCACCAACCTGCGGCCCGGTAATCATCGTCGCATAGTTGGTATTCGCTGCAAGAACCTTGACCATCTGCTTTAATAAAAGCTCAAGCCGATCAACTCTCTTGACTACAACCTCCTGAAGTTCGTTGTTTTCCTTTTCACGTGTCTTCATCAGGTGATCCACATACAGGCGGTAGCCTTTATCCGACGGGATTCGTCCGGCGGAGGTATGTGGCTGAATGATCAGTCCCATCTCCTCAAGATCTGCCATCTCATTTCGGATGGTGGCGGAACTTAAGTTTAGATCGGTGTACTTGGAAATCGTGCGTGAGCCTACCGGTTCGCCGGTCTCCAGATAATTTTTAATGATAGCGGTAAAAATCTTCCATTTTCTGTCATCCAGTTCCAAAAGCTCACTTCCTTTTCCTTTGTTTCTATTAGCACTCATCACCTCTGAGTGCTAACGATTATAAAATAGCACTATCGGGACGTATTGTCAATACATTTTTCAAAAAAATTTGTGAACATTTGTTGAAAAGAGGTTTCTACCCGGAAGGTCTACATAAGGGCACTTCGACGAATGACTTTGTCGGCGTCCCTTGTTCCCGCAGCGCCTTTTACACTCTTTCTCGTCTCAGTTACTTCGAAAGCCTGCTCCACACGGGCACGCCTCGTAAAGCATATCGTCTCAGCGCCCACTACATAACGAAGCTTCTGCCGAAAATGTATAACTTGAACATTGAATGGCCAAGGATTCCCACGCCAGATTCCTAAAAATAAAAAGCGCCTATTCCTTTCAGAATAAACGCTTACTACTTATCTGGATTCAAAATTGACTTGACCTAAGGGCAAACCCACTCGGTTTTGGTTTCAAAATTTTATAACTGCCGAATGAAACTCATTACGTAAAGGGCGCTGAGACGATATGCTTTACGAGGCGCAACGTTGTAGCGGGACTTTCAAAGTAACGTATGATACTAAATAACGTAACAGGTGCCCGTGGAAAAGTGAGGCCGACAAAGTCATTCGTCGAAGCGCCCAAAAAAAGTGAAACTTTCGGGTTACATCAGGGTTGCATCCTTACATCACTTTCATAACGGCCTGCACAATCCACATAACGCCGACCACTGTGATCGCACCAAACAATACATAAACCGTGCGAAGCGGCATCGCTGTTTTCCACAGATGCTTCTCGTCAATGATATCGGTGATAAACTTCATTTCTGCCTCGGACAGCTTTGACTTATCGAGTGTCATGATCTGCTCGTCTTTCTTGGTACACAAAACAACCTCATCCTTGCGGTTATAGGCACCAAGCACCTGTGACCACTCGTACTTGCGCTCGTCCTGTGCCTCGATGCGGTAGTTGACGATCTGCTCTTTTGTGATGCGGATGTGCTTTCCAGTTTTCTTTAACCACTCTTCGTTTTGGGAAGCCTTCTTAAAACGGTTAATGTGATTCACATTCATATAAACGACAAGGACTAATAAAATAAAGCCCATGCCTCCATTTATGATTGCGGTATTGTTGCCTCCCGAGATAATCTGTGGGAGTGCGGATGACATCATTAATAAGGAAAATGCATACATAAGTGCCGTTAAAATAACGTAGCTTTTCTTTCTGCAGTACATATTCCAGATGGACATCTCATAGAATTTTTTTCCGTCCAGCAAAACGGAACAATCAACCTGATACATCTTTTCCTCTTTTCCGTGCTGCAGCTAGCACTGCAGCACTGTATACTGACTTAACCCAGGAATAAATTCACTAGGTTTTCGCCTGAAAATTTTACATTCTGCGAAGTTTACCCACAGAAATCAGCCATGATCCAGTTTGCGACCTCCATGCCCTTAAGCGTGAGCGCCACATGTGTGTCATCGGCTTGCATCATCCCCATCGCGGTATATCGCTTGATCACGTCCCCATATACTTCGTCAAAAGTCTCACCGAAGCGTGCGTAAAAGTCCGCCAGTCGTACCCCCTCTTTTGTGCGAAGACCAAGAAATGCCATTTCTTCCATCTGCTCGAAGCGAGTAAGTGTCTCGCACTCAAGATAGCAAGTGAAGATGGATTCTGGCAATTCCCAATTAATTTGAGAAAATTCTTTTGTATCGGTGCGAACCTTTAAGCGAAGAAAATCACTTTTCCTTCTTATATAAGAAGCGGCACCCGTGCCGACACCAAGATACTCGCCGCAGTGCCAATATTTTAGATTGTGCTTACACTGTCTTCCTGAAAGTGCGTAGTTGGAAATCTCATAATGTTCGTAACCTGCCTGCGCAAGAAGCTTCCAAGTAAGTTCGTCCATCTGGACAACCTCGTCTTCGGAAGGGAGGGCTTTTTGACCATCACCTGAACAGACGCGGCACGCATCTTCGTCACCGTATTCGTCAAAGAATGGCGTACCTTCTTCGATGATAAGACTGTAGGCAGAGATATGCTCCGGGCGAAGTGCGAGAACTCGCTCAAGCGTTTTCTGATAGGAGGCCGGTGTCTGACCTGGAAGGGAACCCATCACGTCGATGTTGATGTTGTCAAAACCGACGCTGCGAGCTAACTCAAAGGTAGCCAAAAAGTCTTCCCATGTGTGAATACGCCCGAGAAGCGCCAGTTCTTCGTTGTCGGAGGACTGAAGTCCGATGCTTAAGCGGTTGATTCCTGCCTTTTTGTAAGCGCGAAGCTTTTCCTCATTGACTGTGCCGGGGTTGCACTCTGCGGTGATTTCGACATCCGATGAGAGAACAAAGGATTCTCGTACGGTATCCATTAACGCAGTCATCTGAGATGATGATAATAATGATGGTGTTCCACCTCCGATGAAGATGCTGTCGACCATATAGTCGGAAATTGTGTTATTTGCCCTTTCATTTCCCCTTACATTTGAATCATCTGCACTCGGATTTAAAGCCGAATCTGCCTGTAGCCGTCTGCCAATCGCTCGGATTTGACCGTTTAGACTGCGAAGGTACGCGGCCCGAACCTCATCGGATGCAGGAGCAGACAAGAAATCGCAGTAACGACATTTTCTCACACAAAATGGGATGTGAATATAAAGACCGAGGGGGGACCCCTGTACTACTGGCTGTTTTGGCAATACCTGTTCTTGCGATGATCTTTGCGCCTGCACGGGATTACTCCTCATCGAGCTTAAGCACGCTCATAAATGCCTTCTGCGGAATCTCTACGTTTCCGACCATACGCATACGCTTCTTTCCTTCCTTCTGCTTTTCAAGAAGCTTCTTCTTACGGCTGATATCACCACCGTAACATTTTGCAAGGACATCCTTACGCATTGCACGAACAGTCTCTCTAGCGATAATCTTGCTGCCAATTGCTGCCTGAATCGGAATCTCAAAAAGCTGTCTTGGAATCTCATCCTTGAGCTTTTCGCACATCTTTCTTCCTCTTTCGTAAGCGCTGTCTGCAAACACGATGAAGGAAAGCGCATCGACGGTTTCCTTATTTACAAGGATATCGAGTTTAACAAGCTCAGAGCGCATATAGCCCTTAAGTTCGTAATCGAAAGACGCATAGCCTCTTGAACGAGACTTGAGTGCATCAAAGAAATCGTAGATAATCTCATTTAATGGCAGATCGTACTTTAATACAGCACGATTCTCCTCGATATACTCCATGCCAAGGTAGATACCTCTTCGCTCCTGGCACAGATCCATGATTGCACCGATATACTCGCTCGTTACCATGATCTCGGCAGAAACGACTGGCTCTTCCATATGCTCGATTGCGGACGGGTCCGGCATGTTGGACGGATTGGTCAGCTCGATCATCGTGCCATCTGTCTTATAAATATGGTAGACAACGCCCGGTGCCGTAGTAACAAGGTCAAGGTTATATTCTCTTTCCAGACGCTCCTGAATAATCTCCAAATGAAGAAGACCTAAAAAGCCACAGCGAAAACCAAAGCCAAGTGCGATAGAAGTCTCTGGTTCGTACTGCAAAGAGGCATCATTTAACTGAAGCTTTTCGAGTGCATCGCGAAGATCCGGGTACTTTGCACCGTCAGCCGGATACAGACCACAATATACCATCGGATTGACCTTTTTATAGCCTGGAAGCGGCTCTGCTGCCGGATTGTCATTGTTTGTGATTGTGTCACCGACGCGTGTCTCACGCACATTTTTGATGCTTGCGGTAATATAGCCAACCATACCGGCGGAAAGTTCATCGCATGCGATAAACTGACCTGCACCAAAGTAACCAACCTCAACGACCTCTTCCACAGCGCCCGTTGCCATCATGCGGACAGTGTCGCCCTTTTTAACAGTTCCTTCCATGATACGACAAAAGACAATGACACCGCGGTAGGAATCATACTTGGAGTCAAAAATCAATGCCTTAAGTGGTGCGTTGGCATCGCCCTTTGGTGCCGGAATCTTGTGAACAATCTCTTCCAAAACGGCTTCAATGTTGATTCCGTTCTTTGCAGAAATGCGCGGTGCATCCTGTGCCTCAATGCCGATGACATCCTCAATCTCAGCTGCTACACGGTCTGGATCGGCACTCGGCAGGTCAATCTTATTGATAACCGGGAAAACGTCCAGATCATGGTCAAGTGCCAGATAGACGTTTGCCAGTGTCTGTGCCTCAATACCCTGTGCAGCATCGACAACCAAAATGGCACCGTCACATGCGGCAAGACTTCGTGATACTTCATAATTAAAATCGACATGTCCAGGCGTATCAATCAGATTGAAAATATACTCCTCCCCATCCTTGGCCTTATACACCGTACGCACAGCCTGGGACTTTATGGTTATGCCTCTCTCTCTTTCAAGATCCATATTGTCCAGAACCTGTTCCTGCATCTGTCTGCTGGTCAAAAGGCCTGTCTTTTCAATAATACGGTCCGCCAGTGTGGACTTTCCGTGGTCTATATGCGCAATAATACAGAAATTGCGAATCCTGCTCTGTTCTGATAACGACAATTTGTAACCCAACCTTTCATAAAACGTTTATAGAAACAAGCAGCAGCTGCCTTTGCAGCTGCTGCCTTATTCTTTGCTTGTTGTATCGACTTATACTAATGCAACAGTCTCTCTTGCGATTGCTAACTCCTCGTTTGTCGGGATAACAGCAACCTTAACCTTAGAAGCTGGAGTGGAGATCATAGTATTCTCGCCTCTTCTCTTGTTTGCCTCATGGTCAACCTCGATGCCAAGGTAAGTCAGACCGCTTAAGATCTTCTCTCTTGCATTTACATCATTTTCACCAACACCTGCAGTAAATGCGATTGCATCTACACCGTTCATAGCAGCAACATATGCGCCGATGTACTTGATTACACGGTAGATAAATGCCTCGTTTGCGGCCTTTGCTCTCTCATTTCCTTCGTTCTCAGCCTTTGTGATATCGCGGAAGTCGCTGGAAACACCGGAGATACCAAGAACACCGGACTTCTTATTTAAGATATTTAATACCTCATCAACCGTCTTGTTCTCCTTGTTGCAGATATACTGAACAACAGCCGGATCGATGTCACCACTTCTGGTACCCATGATCAAACCTTCCAAAGGAGTCAGACCCATACTGGTATCGACACACTTGCCACCGATGGATGCGGAAATACTTGCACCGTTTCCTAAATGGCAAACGATAACCTTGCAGTTCTCTGGATCCAGTTTTGCAAACTTGATGGTCTCCTTGGAAACGAAGCTGTGGCTGGTTCCGTGGAAGCCGTAACGACGGATGCCATACTTTTCATAGTACTCATATGGAATTGCATACAGATATGCCTTTCTTGGCATGCTCTGTCCAAATGCGGTATCAAATACTGCTACTTGCGGTACGCCTGGCATAGCTGCCTCACATGCCTCAATACCGATCAGGTTTGCTGGATTGTGCAGAGGTCCAAGGTCGAAGCACTCTCTGATGACTCTCTTAACATCCTCATTTACAACGATAGAATCGCTGTATACCTGACCTGCGTGCAGAACGCGATGGCCTACTGCTGAGATTTCCTTGATATCGGCGATTACACCGTGATCCTTATCGGTCAGTGCATCCAGCACAAGCTTTACAGCAATCTGGTGATCCTTCATCGGAGACTCTACTACATAGTCTTCCTTTCCAGTTGGCTTATGAGTCAGCTTGGAACCATCAATACCGATTCTCTCGCAAAGTCCCTTTGCCAGTACCTCCTCCGTCTGTGAATCAATCAGCTGATACTTCAGAGAAGAACTGCCGCAGTTAATAACTAATACCTTCATAATTTATCTCCCATCTGCTGCCCTTGCAGCGTTTGTATCGTTGCCGTCCGTAGGGGCAGACTGTCCCTAGACCGCAACAGGCTAATTCTATTCTACCGCGTTTCAAAAAGGTTGTAAAGTACAAAGTTGCCCTAAAGTTTACTGAATATTTGGATTTGCATAATAATAATCTGCTATATCCTGCTTCAGCTTATTCCATGCATCCTCGTGCTCCACATAATAAAGCGGGCAATATTTTCCATCACAGTCGAAATGACGAATCACATGATCCGGTGTGAGATTCTCCTGCTGCAAAAGCCATGCCGTCAGTTTGACAAGCGTGTTGTATGTAACGTCCGAAAACTTTCCGGTCTCATCCGGATGACACACCTCAATTGAGATCGTGTCTGGATTTCTGGAACGAACCGCATATGCCATCTCATTTAATGGAAGACACTGTACCACCTCGCCCTCAAGACCGACAATCAGATGCGCACTCGCCTGCCTTCCGGCGCCCTCTACTGCCGGGTTATCAAGTGAATCAAAATAGTCGCGGTTTGCCTTTGCGGAGCTGCCCGGATTTGCCACATAGTGAATCGCAATATCGTGAACTGCATCGAGTGCGATCGCCGGTCTGGATATATCATTGATATGAATCAGATCAACCGTAATCCAATTTGGAATTACAATACCGGATGGATCAATGATCTGTGATGGATCTACTGCATTTACCGTCGCTGCCACGGATTCTGCCGCCTGGCTCTCAACTGGCTGTTCCTGCTCGCTCGAAGTCTGTTCAACCGTTTCCGCTGGCACCTGCCCCTGTGTTTCTGGCTGTGTCTCACTTAAAACCGTTTCTGGAACAGTCTGCGACGGATTTTCTTGAAACTGTGTCTGTGCCACTTCACCGTTAGGTTCATTGTCCGTCTCAATCGAATTTGTTGCCGCCTCCTGCGTGGTCTGGATTGGAAGCTCTTTTTTCGATTCCTTACTTTTTTTACTACAAGTGTGAAAAAGGACAGACAGTGCGATGACAACCAGCACGAGCAATACGACCATTGCCACGAGACGCTGCTTGAATGCCCGAATTTTCTCATGTCTGCGCCGTTCTTCACGTAGTTTTCTTTCGAGTAAAATTCGACGTTCCATTTCTAAGGTGCCGTCTGCTTCTTTTTCCTTTCTCTTTGCAATTTTTCTTTGCTTTTCAAATGCTTTCTTGCGTTCTTGTTCAGTCATATACGAATACCTTTCAATACTGCAGAAAATTTCTCTGTGCTCAATGCGGAAAGAAAAACATTTACTTTTTTCTCATCCTATATTACAATAAGGATGCCGTGTTGTTTACAAGTTTACATCGGCCAGATGGCCAAACGCATTCCTTATTATATGCGAATTTGAATCATCTGTAAAGCATTTTCATTTTAAGTTGAATCTTAAAATTGGATTTCAAAAGGAGCACTATTTATTATGAAAGACAAAATTATGAATTTTCCCCTGATCCGCTGGGCAGTTCATCTGCGTATTTGCCAGTGGGCTGCCAAAAATCCTGTTTTGTCGCGCTTTTGCAACTATGAAGTGATTAGTTATCTTGTCTGCGGTGTCCTTACAACCGTAGTAAGCTATGTCAGTTACTTTTTGGTCCGCATGTTTGCAGGCGTGCTTGTCTCCCAATGTATCTCCTGGGTGTTGGCCGTTGCATTTGCCTATGTCAGCAACAAGATTTTTGTTTTCTTATCAGAAGACTGGTCGATACCTGTCTTAAAAAAAGAATTGATTCCATTTATCAGCTGCCGCGTCTTTTCCTTTTTTGTGGATACCGCCTTCATGGAGGTTACGGTCAGCCTGCTTGGATGGAATGAGCCAGCAATGAAGCTGTTATCCAATGTATTTGTTCTTTTGATCAACTACATTGGCAGTAAACTTCTTGTCTTTAAAAAAGAAAAATAATGTATCATAACGATGCATTAATAAGAAAGGATTTGCGCTATGAATTTGAATTTTTCAAAATTTGCAATGCAAAAAACACATTCAAAGCGAACGTGGAAAGCGTATCTGCCGTATCTTCTGGCCTTTTTTATTCCAGTTTTCTCCATGATTATGATTTTCATTGGAAAGGAAATCTATCCGTTTGGCGACCGCTCTTTTCTGCGCACCGATCTCTATCATCAGTACGCACCATTTTTCCAGGAGTTAAAGGATAAACTCTCAAACGGCGAAAGCCTGTTTTACACATGGGATATCGGTCTGGGAACAAACTTTATGGCAATCTTTGCCTACTATCTGTCTAGTCCACTGAACTGGTTTTTATTCCTATGTCCGAGTTCACTTGTGATCGAATTTATCACCTATGGCATCGTGCTAAAAATGGCACTCTCGAGTCTGACTATGACCTGGTACTTAAACAGACACAATCATACGAACAGCATCGCAGCTGCCTTCTTTGGCATCTTCTACGGCTTAAGCGGTTACATGGCAGCCTACAGTTGGAATATCATGTGGCTAGATTGTATGTTCCTTCTTCCAGTGATCTTCCTTGGTTTGGAACGCCTAATCAACGAAGACAAATGCTATCTGTATTGTATCAGCCTTGGTCTTGCCATTCTTTCTAATTATTATATTGCAATCATGATCTGTATCACACTTGTGATTTATTTTGTGATCTGCATGATCTTAACAAAAGAAAAGCATTTTAATTATCCGAAAAAGATTTTAAACTTCGGTCTTTTTTCTTTGCTGGCTGGTGGTCTGGCTGGTGTTGTCCTTCTTCCAGAAATTGCAGCGCTCTCCTACACAGCCTCTGGCAACTTCAGTTTCCCGAAGGATTGGTCCTCTTACTTTTCCATGTATGATATGATTGCTCGTCATCTGGTCAATGTAGAGGTGGAAATTGGCTTAAAGCACTGGCCAAACATCTACTGCGGTGTCGGCATTTTACTGTTTGTCCCACTGTACTTTATGAACACAAAGGTTTCCTTCAAGGAAAAGATTTCCTATCTGTGTCTGATTCTTTTCTTTTACTTAAGCTTTAGCACCAATGTGCTGAATTTTATCTGGCACGGATTCCACTATCCGAACTCACTGCCATGTCGTCAGTCCTTTATCTATATATTATTTTTATTGGCAATGGGTTACAAAGGCTTCCTTGGTTTAAAGGAACGTCCAAAGAAGCAGTACCTTGGGGTGTTGCTCGGTGTTATCGCCTTTATCATTCTGGCAGAAAAACTTGAAGACACTTACACAGGAACTGGTGATGGCCAGTATTATCTGTTCTCTTCCTTCTATTTAAGTATTCTGTTTGTAATGCTGTATGGCATTTTGATTCATCTGTACCGCACAAAGGGCAAAAACTGGCGTATGCCACTTGCGGTTGTAACGCTTATTATCATCACCGTCGAGTCTACAATCAACATGTCCTACACCAGTGTTACAACAGTTGGAAGAACCACCTACAAGGAATACGATGCAAATGTGCGCACACTGACTGCTGCCGCAGCAGCCGATGACGATACGGTATTTTACCGCACCGAGAAGGTTAACAACCGTACCAAAAATGATGGTGCATGGCTGGATTACCCATCCGCTTCAATCTTCTCTTCTACAGCCTACGCACACTTGACTTCCTTTTATAAGAAGATCGGTCTGGAGTCATCGACAAATGCTTACGGTACTGCTGGTTCCACACCGGCCTCTAATATGCTCCTTGGCATTCGCTACTCAATCTATACCGATAACGATGCAAAACCAGAAGATACCGAATTAAGAAGCTTTTATCAGAGTACTGACAACGTTGATTTGTACAAGAATACCTACACACTGCCGCTTGGCTTTCTTGTTTCCGATTCGATGGAATTGGATTGGGATCTGAATGCCGATGATCCAGGCATCAACTGGAACAATTTCGTTCGTGCACTTGGCATCGATGAAGACCTGTTTGTTCCGCTGACAGTAGACAATAACGGAACAACTAACGTGAGTGTCACGACAACTGAGGGCGGCTATTATAGCTTCTACTCTGCAAAATCTGGTTCTTCGAAGCTTCGTATCAGCTACAATGGCACCTCAAAAACATTTGATAATTTGAGTCGCAGCTACTTTATGTCCTTCGATTATCAGACCGATGGCACCACCTTTAGCGTTACAAATGATGATTCATCCAGTACAAGCATCATCACGCTGTCTGCATATCGTCTGAATGAGGATGTGTTAAAGCAGCTCTACGAGATTCTCGATGAATCCCCGATGGAGGTTACTGCATACACAAGCACTAGCGTAGACGCGACAATCACAGCTTCTTCTGACGGACGTGTGGTTACCACGATTCCGTATGACACCGGCTGGACCGTCACCGTTGATGGCAATGTCGTTGATATGACCGGATTCAAAGATACTTTTGTTTCCTTTATGGTTTCTGAGGGTACGCATACTATTCATCTTGATTACACACCGGATGGCTTCTATCTTGGTCTTGCAATCACACTGATTTGTATTATCCTGTTAATCATGATTGCCGCACTGATCCATCTATGGAAGAAAAACAAGGCTGACGAAGAAGCTCTTAAGGAACAGGAAACATCCGATACTCTCGAATCGGATACCCAAAACGAAGCGGATGAAATCCATGATGAGGAGGATCACGCTGAAGTTGATGAAACAAAGATCAATGCGGAGGATGGAACAGATGCCGATGAGGCCAATCTCGATGCACCTGATGTCAATGAGGCCGATCTCGATGTGACCGACGTTGATGAAGAGGAATACGATGAAGCTACTATCGATGTCGATGTTGAAATGGATGAGAACGACGATGAGGATGACTTCTTTGAGCCGGTCGGTCAAATCCAAAAATCTGCTTCTACCCATTCCAACTTAGACAACATCGAGTTGGATCTGACCTTCAGCCGTCGCAATTCATTAAAAGAAAACAAAAAAACAAAGGCAGCCCGCAAAGAAACTGCCGGAAAAGAGGAATGATTATGAAATTATGGGGTGGACGCTTCACCAAAGAAACAAACGAACTTGTAAACCGCTTTAACGCATCCCTTCCGTTTGACTGTCGCTTTTACGCACAGGATATCCGCGGCAGCATCGCTCATGTGACGATGCTTGCCAAGTCTGGCATTTTAACGAATGAGGAGCGTGACCAGATTATCGGTGGATTAAAGAGTATTCTCGCTGATATCGACAATGGCACACTGACCTTTGATGACGGCAGTGAGGATATCCATAGTTTTGTTGAGGCTCATTTAATCGAGCGTATCGGAGATGCTGGAAAGAAGCTTCACACCGGTCGCAGCCGAAACGATCAGGTCGCACTAGACATGAAACTCTACACCAGAGACGAGCTTGACGAAACTGACGGTCTGTTAAAAACCCTTCTTGAGGAACTGCTTACTGTGATGAAAGATAATCTGGATACCTTTATGCCAGGATTCACTCATCTGCAAAAGGCACAGCCAATCACACTTGCGCATCACTTTGGCGCTTACTTTGAGATGTTTTGCCGCGACCGCAGCCGCCTGGCTGACATTCGCCGTCGCATGAATACCTGCCCACTCGGTGCAGGTGCTCTCGCAGGAACCACCTATCCGCTTGACCGTGAGTACACGGCTTCCCTTCTTGATTTTGACTGTGCAACCGCCAACAGCATGGACTCTGTTTCTGATCGCGATTATCTGATCGAATATCTGGATGCATTGGCGATCATCATGATGCATCTGTCCCGCTTCTGTGAGGAGATCATCACCTGGAACACAAACGAGTACCAGTTTGTTGAGATTGATGATTCCTACAGTACCGGCTCTAGTATTATGCCACAGAAGAAAAATCCAGATATTGCTGAGCTGATCCGTGGAAAGACAGGCCGTGTCTATGGCGCACTCACCTCTCTTTTGACCACTATGAAGGGTCTTCCACTTGCCTACAACAAGGACATGCAGGAAGACAAAGAAATGGCATTTGACGCATTTGACACCGTTAAGGGCTGCATCAGTCTGTTCACCGGAATGATCGCTTCCATGACCTTCCGCAAGGATCGTATGGAAGCCAGCGCAAAGAATGGCTTTACCAATGCAACCGATGCTGCTGACTACCTGGTAAATCATGGCGTTGCCTTCCGCGATGCGCATGGCATTGTTGGACAGCTCGTTTTACTGTGTATTGATAAAAACTGTTCCCTTGATGAGCTTGCTCTTGAAGATTATCGTTCCATCAGTCCAGTATTTGATGAGGATATCTACGAAGCTATCAGCATGAAGACCTGTGTTGAAAAGCGTCTGACAAAGGGCGCTCCAAGCCGTACTTCTATGGAAGCACAGATTGCTTTCTGCGAGGAATATCTGGCCAAGAATTAATTGAATTACAATTGAATTACAATCGTAAAAAACCATGGGATTGATAGAAGTCCCATGGTTTTTTATTAGACCAATTTTTTATAAATGTTTTCTAATGATTCTTTTTATTCTTCTGGAAAACATACGGCTGTCGCATAAACATCCAGATACTGTATTCCTGCTGCCGTTACCAGATTGAGCGGCGTAATACGGCACTGATAAACTTCCTGCGTGCTCACACCATCCTCTGCCAGACAAGTTGTAAAATTATGTAAGATCATATCCTTTCCGTCTTCCTGTCCAATATACATCACGACATGGCCCTTCATCACGAGAAGAGTTCCCGGCTTCATCGAATGAATCTGCTCAAGCTTTTCTTCCTGTGTCATGCCTTCAAGTGATACCACTTCTGTTCCCGTCTGAGCTAACTCACTTGTATTTCTCGGAAGAATAATGCCAAAGCAACGATAAATCGAATTCATCGTTGACGAACAGTCCATATCACCATTTGAGTCACCCCATCCATAGGCTGTGCCAATCAATTTTTTTGCCTGCTCTAACACATTTTCCTGCGTGAATGCTAAGTATCCGAAATGAATGCCTTCCTGCGTTGTCTCGGTTGCTTTTATCGTTAGCAATCCATTTGCATCGGCCTGCGGAAGTGATACAATTACGGTTCCGTCCTCGTCCACACTTGCTGGAAGTGCGGTTCCCATGCGAAGCTCGTCATTTAACAGGGTAATCTTCGCATCCGTTACCACCGCACGTTCTGCCGCCTGCCATGCCTTTAATTCATCAAGTGTACAGAATGCAATGCGACTCGTTTCAACCCAACCTCTATAATTTGTCGCCTGCACAAAGCTCCAGATCCCATCTGCTGTCTGATGAACCACTGCAACCGGCTCTCCGACAAGTAGCATGCTCTCCTGAACATAATCAAATGCATTGGCCTCAAGTGACTTTGAAGCCTTTCTCCACGTCGGAAATGCACGTACTGCTGCATTCTTTGTAATCACACCATAAGAAATCGAAATTGTATCCGAAATCCCATCCAGATTTCTTCTTGAAAGAATCTCATCCTTATCTGTCTGTGTCACTTCTTTGCCATCAAGATACGGCCATTCACCATATGAATAGCTCTCAATCCATGCTCGCACCTCATCAGCTGTAACGGTCTCAAGTGCTGTCACATCAGTAACACCTGACGCTGCATTTGCCATTGTTGCATGATTGATCTGCTGATACACCTCTGATTCCTCCTGATTTTCATTTTCATCTGCCGTTAGTGTCTGACTCTCTGAAGAAGCTGTCGACGGCTTTGCTGCAAGCTCCTCCGCTTTTTTTTGCAGCTCCATATTGTTAACGGCATCGACAATGCCAAGACCATGTCCACTCTCTCCCTCCAGATGAATGCTTCCCAAAACAGCCCACAAAAAAACACCACCAAGAAACAGCGTACAAACTGACATTCCAATAATAAGCGACTTTAGGCCAAGGCCTCTTCTCTTCTTTTCCTGTTGTTTCTTCTGTCGTCTTTTCAATCTCCTCCGCCTCCAGTCTACAGAAACTATATATGCACCTCTATGTATATTATTTCTATTTGTTTTTCTTTCTCCTGCAATTATAATAGCATCTTTCACATTGGGTGTGTTTTAAAGATTTCTTACGATTTCCGTAAAAATTTGTGAAAAGGCACCCTTATTGTGTCGCTCAATCAGAAGCAAACATGTTGCATTTTTTCGTCTTATCACTTGTTTTGTATTTATAGTATCTATTTCATTCGAAGTAATACTGTTAGTTTCTTTACCGTTTTCTTTGCAATTTATAGTATAGGAATCAATCATCTTGATATCTTAAAGACATATCAAAAAAAGGTAAAAAGGTAAGAAACTCAAAAAAAGGAAGCGATACTGCCATGTCCGAGATTATGATAACTGTAGGAAAACGAATCCGAAAAGCAAGAAAAGCGAACTATTTGACGATGGAACAGCTAGCTGACCAATGTGGGCTTCATCCAGCCTACATTGGTCAGCTAGAGCGCGGTGAAAAGAATGCCTCTTTAGCCACTATTGAAAAAGTAGCGTGTGCTCTTAATCTTTCACTCACCGATCTGCTTGCCAACAGCGACGTCGTAACTGGAACTGCGAAAAATATTCCAGCTGACTGTCGCAATATCATCTGTACGCTCCCGCCTCAGTCACATAAAGTCGTCTACGATTTGCTTAAGCAGATCATCAATTTGGATCGATAATCCTTTATCTTGAGCAGCAAAAATAGTACTACTCACAAACCATTTTTTGAATGATACGCAAGCTATCAAACAATCAAATTCACAAGGAGAACGAACTATGTCTGATATTGCTGAAGCAGTAGGAAAACGCATCTACGCGATTCGTATCTCAAAACATATGACCCGTGATGTTCTTGCCAAACGTTCCGGACTTCATCCCACGTATATTGGTCAATTAGAACGCGGCGAAAAGAATGCAACATTGGCAACGCTTGAAAGTGTATCCGTTGCACTGAATGTGCCACTTGAACGCTTTGTTGAATATATTATCCCTGGCAAAGCAAATGAAGAAACCACTGCCAATCAGTGCTACAACCTAATTTTGGAACAAACTCCACGTACACAAAAGCGGTTGCTCGCGATTTTACAGAATTTTGCAAAATTTTATCAAGCAAAATAAGACCGCTGACGAGTCTTCCCAGAAACATTACAAAAAGCCATAGAATTAGGAAATGAACACAAACGTGTGCATTTCCTTGACTCTATGGCTTTTTATTCTTGCTATTTCGGTTGCTATTTATTTCTTTGTGCGGTTAAAATACCACAGCGGAAGTCCGATGCAGCAGATTCCGCCAACAATATTTCCAAGTGTAACCGGAAGCAAATTTTTAATCAAAAAGCTTCCCCAGCTTAACTGTGCCAGCTGCGCCTGCGTATAACCGTACAGCTCCATTGCCTTGTTTACATAATCTGGATTCATCTTGCAAAACAAACCTGCCGTTATGTAATACATATTTGCTACACAGTGCTCAAAACCTGCCGTAACAAACAGCATAATAACAAAGAAGGATACGAGCAGCTTACCACTGATGTCCTTTGCACAAATTGCCATCAATACAGCTGCACAAACTAAGATGTTGCAAAGAATACCGGAGGTAACTGCTTTTCCAAATGACAGTGTTGCCTTTCCGTATGCAACCTTGATCGTATAAGCGCCAAGACCGCCCGCAGAATAATCGAGCTGACCACTACAATATACCAGCGCCGTAAAAATCAATGCACCCGCAAAGTTTCCAAGAAAAACGAGTACTAGTACACGAATGCAGTCTGCGATCGAAATCTGCTTTCCAGCAACACCAAGTGCCATTAAGCAGTCACCGGTAAACAGCTCTGCGCCCAGTAAAATAACCATCATCAGTCCTACCGGGAATACGACTGCTGCTGTAAGTCGCGCCAATCCTACATTGGCTACGGAATGTGCTGCCACGCTGCTCGCTGCCGCGCCCATTCCAATCATCATTCCGGCCAACATTGCCTTTCCAAACAGCTTGCCAACCGGTGTTGTTGCTTTCGCTTTGCATCCCTGTGCATAGCTCTCTGTCGCTTCCTTTACAGATAAAAAGCCTTCCATAGTAAAATATCCACCTGTCTTTTTTTATTGCCGCCAGGTTCTTTTCAATGATTTCCATATTTTCACGATCTCATTTTCAATTTCCCAGCATCTTTTTTATTATATCACAACTTTTTTGGATTGAACAGCAAATTTTTAATGACAGATCCTTTTTAACTGTGCTATACTCAAGTGGATGTTAGAAGTCGTGTTCACGCCAACAGGCGATGACACAGAAAGGCATGGTTTTTATATGCGTATTGTCATAAAAATTGGCACTTCCACCCTTGCTCACCGCACGGGCCGGCTGAATATACGCCGTACCGAAGTGCTCTGTAAAGTAATCAGTGATTTAAAAAATGCAGGCCATGAAATTGTCATGGTCTCATCCGGTGCCATCGGCATGGGCGCTGGAAAGCTTTCTTTAAAAGAACGACCGTCGGATATCCCCACCAAGCAGGCAGCAGCAGCTGTTGGCCAGTGTGAGCTTATGTACACCTATGATAAACTGTTCAGTGCTTATAATCACACCGTTGCGCAGATTCTTCTGACAAGCGAAGACATTGAGCATGCAGACCGACGCAAAAATGTGGAAAATACAATGGAACGTTTGCTTTCCCTTGGTGCCATTCCAATTATCAACGAGAATGACACGATCTCAACTGCTGAAATTGTGATCGGCGACAATGATACCTTAAGTGCAATTGTTGCGAGCACTGTCCATGCCGATCTTTTGGTTCTGCTCTCGGACATTGACGGCCTATTTACTGCTGACCCACGAAAAGATCCGAATGCCACGCTGATCGACACCGTTCCTTCTATTACACCTGAGATTGAGGCGATGACCTCTGGTGCGGGAAGCAGTCTTGGCACAGGCGGCATGACAACAAAAATTCAGGCAGCCCGCATCGCTACCGAAAGCAGTATTGACATGGTGATTGCAAATGGCGCTAATCCGGTGATTTTGTATGACATCGCAGATAAAAAGCCGGCGGGAACCCGTTTTCTTGCGCAGAAGGCAAACAGCGAACAAAACCGCCGCGTCTAGGACAAAGGAGGCATAAGACGCATATGAAAGACACTCAAAGTATCTTAAAAGAAGCAAAATCAGCTGTTTCTTCACTCACTGTCCTTGGCAGTGAAGAAAAAAATAAGGCGTTACTTTCCATGGCAGACGCACTCATCGCTGATACCGATGCGATTCTTTGTGAAAATGAAAAAGATATGGAAGCAGCTAAAGATTCGATCTCAGCTGTCATGCTCGATCGCCTACGTTTAGATGAATCCCGTATTCATGCGATGGCAGACGGCATCCGCGCTGTCGCAAAACTGCCAGACCCAGTAGGGACAATTCTTTCTGAAGAAACCCGTCCAAACGGCTTACGCATTCAAAAAATTTCCGTTCCGATGGGTGTGATTGCCATCATCTATGAAAGCCGTCCAAATGTCACATCTGACGCTGCTGCTCTTGCCCTAAAATCGGGCAATGTCTGCGTACTGCGCGGCGGAAAAGAAGCATTTCACAGTGCATTTGCGATCGTCACCGCACTTCGAAAGGGTCTGCGTTCCTGTGGTATTACTGAACATGCCATCAGCCTAATCGAAGATACTAGCCGTGCCAGCGCTCATGAACTGATGCGCGCCGTTGGTCTGGTTGATCTGTTAATTCCGCGCGGTGGTGCAGGTCTGATTAAAGCTTGTGTGGAGCAAGCACTCGTTCCATGCATTCAAACTGGCACTGGTATCTGCCATATCTACGTGGACAAGGATGCCGACCTTACAATGGCATTGAACATTGTAGAAAACGCCAAAATGAGCCGTCCATCCGTTTGCAATGCTGCTGAGGTCTGCCTCGTACATCGCGACATTGCGAAAACATTCCTTCCTATGTTAAAAGAACGACTGTGTGATCCCTCACGTCCACACCCGGCTCAACTTCGCCTTGATCCAGAAGCATGCACAATCATCAACGGCACTCCTGCCGGAAAACAGGATTTTGACACAGAATTTTTAGACTATATCCTTGCCGTACATATCGTAGGAAGCGTCACGGAAGCCATTGATCACATCGCAGCGCACTCCACTCATCACAGTGAGTCGATTGTTACACAAAATCCAGAAACTGCACAGTTGTTTACCACTCTAGTGGATAGTGCCGCCGTCTATGTCAATGCTTCGACCCGCTTCACCGACGGTGGTGAGTTTGGCCTAGGCTGCGAGATGGGCATCTCGACACAAAAGTTACACGCGAGAGGTCCAATGGGACTTTGTGAGCTGACAGCGTACAAATATGTAATCACCGGAAACGGACAGATTCGATAATCCCTTTTTAATAATTTAATGTTTTTAAACGTTGTTTAGAGATTCGTCTTCCATTTTCGATGAGACACAAATCCAGCACCGTTTAAGATAAATATGCTTGGAGGAGAACTATGGAACACTTACTTATCCCAGAAGGCTATGAGCCTGCATTAAATCTGTATGACACTCAGATTGCAATTAAAACAGTTAAAGACTTCTTTCAGAGCCTGCTTGCAAAGCAGTTAAATTTGCTTCGCGTATCTGCACCGCTCTTCGTTGATCCGGCTTCCGGTCTAAACGACAATTTAAACGGTGTCGAGCGCCCCGTTTCCTTTGATATCAAGGAACAGAACGGTTTTCGCGCCGAGGTCGTACACTCCCTTGCTAAGTGGAAGCGCTACGCACTGAAGGAGTATGGCTTTTCGCACGGTGAAGGTCTCTACACGGATATGAATGCAATCCGCCGTGATGAAACCACCGACAACATTCATTCCATCTTTGTTGACCAGTGGGATTGGGAGAAAATCATCTCAAAGGAGGAGCGCACGCTTGATACCCTAAAGGCTACTGTCCGTGACGTTTACAAAACCCTTCGCAAAACCGAAATGTACATGGCGATTCAGTACGACTACATTGAGGAAATCCTGCCGAAAGACATTTTCTTTCTTACCACTCAGGAATTGCTTGACATGTATCCAGACAAGACCGCAAAGGAGCGCGAGTACTTGATCACAAAGGAAAAGAAGGCCGTTTGCCTGATGCAGATTGGTGATAAGCTGGGCAATGGCGAACCACATGACGGCCGTGCACCGGACTACGATGACTGGGCACTCAACGCCGATATTCTAGTTTACTATCCAGTCTTAGACATCGCACTCGAACTTTCCTCCATGGGTATTCGCGTCGATGAAAAATCTCTGCTTGAGCAGTTAGACAAAGCTGGCTGCCCAGAGCGCGCTGAGCTTGCTTTCCAGAAGGCAATCTTAAATAAGGAGCTTCCTTACACCATCGGAGGCGGTATCGGCCAGTCTCGTATCTGTATGTTCTTCTTGCGCCGTGCTCACATTGGAGAAGTTCAATCCTCAATCTGGCCAGCTGACATCCGCAAGGAGGCAAAGGCGCACAACATTACACTGCTGTAATGTGCTTGAAACTATGTAATCCTATGCAAACAAAAAAGTGCCGTGGATTGTCCATGGCACTTTTCTTTCGGTTGTTTTACAAACGTACTTTATTGTAATCCATTTCGTTATCGTCTCCATGTATCACGTGACAGAAGAATCAAAATCGGGAAAATCTCCAGTCGACCTGCCAGCATGTCAATGATTAACATAATCTTCGACAGTGGACTATAGATCGAAAAATTACAAGTTGGGCCGACCATTTCAAGTCCTGGTCCAATGTTATTAAAGCAGGATAACACAGCTGAAAAATTTGTTTCAACCGAAAAACCATCCAGTGCAATCACCAGAAGACTAAACATAATAATCAGCACATATGCCGCGAGATATGCATTCGTATTCTCCAGCACTTTCTCGGATACAACCTGCTTATTGCTGCGGACTGCCTGAATGCGCTGCGGACGAAGCATCTTCTGAAGGTTGCGGCGAAGACTCTTAAAGACAAGAAGTAGTCTTCCGCACTTAAAACCGCCACCCGTACTTCCCGCACAGGCACCTACTACCATCAAACAAAGCAAAATTGTCTTTGAAAAGCCCGGCCACAGATCAAAATCCGTCGTTGCAAAACCTGTTGTGGTAACAATGCTTGCGACCTGGAAAAAGGCATGACGAATGGTCTCTTCAATCGTTCCATAAAAGCCTCTTACATTAATTACAATCAATAGAACACTTCCGAGTACCATTCCGATATAAAGGCGAAGCTCTTCATCCTGAAAAACACTTTTAAACTGCTTCATAATCAGCAGATAATAGCAGCTGAAATTGACACCGAACAGAAGCATAAATACAGTGCAGACATTCTGAATATATGGACTGTAGCTTGCCATGCTGTCATTTTTTACACCAAAGCCACCCGTTCCAGCCGTACCAAATGCGGTACATACCGCCTCGAGAACCGGCATTTTTCCAATCAGAAGGAAAATAAAATCTACTATTGTAAGCACAACATATAAAATGTATAAGATGCCAGCAGTGCTGCGAATTCGTGGAACCAACTTTGCAACATTGGGACCTGGGCTCTCTGCGCGAAGCAAATGCATCGTAAAGCCATCATTTCGTCCGCTAATTGGAACAACTGCGAGCAAAAATACCAGAACACCCATACCACCTACCCAATGGCTAAAGCTTCTCCAGTACAGCATACCATCCGAAAGCCCTTCTACATTGGACAAAATGGATGCTCCCGTTGTCGTAAAACCCGACACAATCTCAAATAATGCATCCAAATAGGATGGAATCTCACGTGAAATCCAAAACGGAAGACAACCAAGAAGACTCATCACAATCCAAGTCACTCCAACACATACCATACCTTCTCTCGCATAAAAGCCTTTTCTTGCCTTTCTTCCCAAAAACAAAAGTGCACCGGCAACTGCCAGAATAATAAGGATGCTCACCACAAACCCCATAATTGCCAAGCTATTCTGACCGGCCAGGCTGATGATTAGCGCCGGCACCATAAATGCCGCCTCTGCAAACAAAATAAGCGCAATCAGCCGTCCCATCATTCTATAATTCATATTTTTTCAAACTCCTTTGCAGACATTCTATCTACTTTCATTCGAAACGAACAGTAGATCCAACATTAGGATTCAAAAATATCGCCTAACTGATAAATGATATCACTTCTAGTTGTGACAACAACAACGGTATCACCTTCACGAATAACCGACTCGCCACCCGGAAGCTCAGTAACGCCACCATGCGTAATACAGGTTACCAGAATGTTCTGCTTTACCTTCATACTCTTTAATGGACGATCGCAATACGGCATCTTTCCGTCCACATGAAACTCAATCGCCTCTGCCTTTCCGTCTGCAATCGAATGAACCGACACAGCCGCTCCTGTCTGATTGTGCATTGCACGAATGTAACGCACAATACCATTACAGCAAAGATCCTTCGGCCAAATCGTGCTTCCGATCGGCAACTGATCAATCATACTGCCATTTTCCATATGTCCAAGCTTTGTAATAACCTGAGAAACGCCATGCTTCGTTCCATATAGAGAAATGATCATGTTCAACTCATCCATTCCAGTTGCAGTAACAAGTGCATCACAACTGTCAAGATTTTCCCTCTTTAATACAAACGTATTGCTTGCATCGTCATTTATGATCTCCGTTCTCGGAAGAAGTGCTGCTAGCTCCTCACAGCGCTTTGGATCCTTTTCAATCAGGCGCACTGTAATGCCGTCCTTTTCAAGCTGCTGTGCCAGATAGAAGCTGACACGACCGCCTCCACAAATCATGACGTGATGGACCTTTTTGGTTATGATACCAAGATTGTCAAGAAGCGTTGCCAAACTTTCAGTCGATGCGGTAACAAAGATTCGATCACCTTCTCTCAAAACAAAGCTTCCATCTGGCGCTACAACATCACCTCTTCTAAGAACTGCACAGACAAGGACACGACATTTGATGACTCTGTTTAACTCACTCAATGCAACATTGCACAGACGACTTTTCTCATCCACACGCAGCTCAACAATCTCTACTCTACCCTTTGCAAAGCTATCTCTCTTTAAAAAGCCCGGAAACTTTAATAAACGCTCAATCTCAATGGCTGCCTGCCTTTCTGGGTTGACGGTCAGCGACAGTGCAAAGGTCTTTTGCATCTTGTAAACCTGATCGGTATAATTCGGATTACAAATTCTTGCAATTGTGTGAATATTCGGATTAATTCCGTGTGCCGTCATACTGCACAGAAGATTTAACTCATCTGCTCCTGTTGTTGCAATCAATAAATCCGCATCATGTACACCTGCCTGAAGCAGCGTTTCCATCGTTGCACAATTTCCCAAAACGGCCATTACATCATACTTTTCTACGTTAGCCTCTAATACCTGCTGTTTTACATCAATCAGCGTAACATCATAACCTGAGGCGCTCAATTGTCTGGTCAATGTCGAACCGACCTTTCCAACGCCCGCAATTATTATTTTCATACTTTTATTTTTTCACCTTTCATTTAAAACAAAGAATACTAACCTATGATAACACAAAATTAAAAAAGTGCAAGAAGATTATACAACAAAAGCGACACTCCAAAGAGTGCCGCTTTCATTCATTTGATTATAAGCTAACTTTACTTCTGTTTTCCGTATCCATTACGGCAGATAGGTACGATAACCAATTGGTGTCTTAAAGAATACGGATGTTACATTGATTCCTGTCTCTGGTGATCCTGCATGTACAATTGCACCGTTTCCAATGTAAATTGCTACATGGTTTGGATTGTTGTAGAATACCAGATCGCCTGGTCGTAACTGATCATAACTGATCGCTGAACCACAATTCATCTGAGACATGGAGTGGTGCGGAAGGCCAACGCCTGCTACTCTGCTATATACCTGCATTGTGAATCCAGAGCAGTCTACTGATCCGCCAACAGACAGATCTGTACCACCATATACATAGTTGCACTGTCCTACCCAGCTTAACGCATAGTTGACAAGCGCATCACGAAGCGGTGTTGAATTATTTGATGGAGTTGTAGTTTCCTCGGCCGTCGTAGTGGTTGTAGTCTCCTCGGCTGTTGTTGTCGTGGTCGTCTCCTCCACGGTAGTCGTAGTCGTCTCTTCGGCTGTTGTCGTTGTGGTCGGTTCCTGCGCGGTTGTAGAAGTTGTCGGTTCCTCAGAAGCGGATGGCTGTGTTTCCTCTGCTGTCGTAGAGGTTGGCTCCTCAACCGATGCTGTCGTATCATCCGGTACCATCTCAGAAGAGGTATCCTCTTGTGACGTCGAAGTTGGTGTCTCAGTAGACGGTGCTATCGTTGCCACATTTACCTCAAAGGAAGATGAAAATCCCTGATAATTTACAGTGATCGTATTTACACCTGCGGATAACAGCATACCTACCTGATCACAGCTCCAGCCTTCTGTTACCGTCTCAGTGGTGCCATCCGTATAGGTAACAACTATGTACAATTCACTTGCACTGATAACTTCGCCTTCCGTCTTGCTGCTTCCAGTGTAATGTGCCTCTATACTCTGGATTGCTCTGACAGTTTCTTCTGCTGTGGTAGAAGTGGTTTCCTCCGCCGTCGTGGATGTTGTCTCCTCAACTGTAGTAGAGGTGGTTTCCTCCGCTGTCGTGGATGTTGTCTCTTCAACTGTAGTAGAAGTGGTTTCCTCCGCCGTCGTGGATGTTGTCTCCTCAACTGTAGTAGAGG
>DAVZID010000001.1:0-56923 GCA_052273485.1 Lachnospiraceae bacterium | reverse complement strand
TGGTTTCCTCCGCTGTCGTGGATGTTGTCTCCTCAACTGTAGTAGAGGTGGTTTCCTCCGCTGGCGTAGATGTTGTCGGCTCGGTCGGATCAGCCGATGAAGAATCTGGCTGTGTCGGGCTTGTCTCCTCTGGACTTGTCGCTGCTTCAGAAGAGGTCTCTGGAATCGTCTCTCCATTTAAAGCTGCAGTCGCACGTGCTACCATATCGGCCGTCTTTTTCTGTTCGCTCTTTGCAGTATTTACCAAATCAGTATATCCCGCGTTTGAAGCATCATTTATGTAATAATCCCATAGCTGATATGCATAGGTACTTGCATTATAGGCAGCCTGATAATCCGCTGCTGCCATACGCTTTTCAAAGATCGCCTCTGCATCTCGGATATCAACCAAATAGCTGTCTAACTGACTCTTCACCATCTGATCCGTAATGGCAACTGCTTCTGCATGACGTGTGTACAGCGATACATCTTTTGCACGGACGAAGCCTGCAAACTCCTCATTTACCGCGATTTTTACAAAACCATTTTGAATCTCGAGAACTTTGTAGTCACCGTCCTTGTAAACGGTGCCCACGCTGTCTGCACTGCTCGACGCTGAACTGTAAACAGTTGTGCGCTTTGCTGTCACCTTTGCATAACGATTTGTCAAATCCTCCTCGCTCGCCTTTGCAGCTGCGCCAGTCAATACGTAATCCGATGATACATAACCTTCTACGTCTCCGCTCTTGATCAAATACCAACTTCCCTCATCGTTTTCAATCGTATCATAGATAGAAACGACACAATTGCTGTACAGATAGCCAACGACACTACTCGATACGGACGGCTTATTTCTGACATTTAAGCTTGCCATTACGCTGACAAGTCCATCTTCCTTTTCACTGGCATCCTTTGACACCAGATCGGTTCCAAATACAACGGAACCATCTTTCTTTGTCACTGCATTTACAGTAACGACCGGTATTGCTTTCTTCTCTTTTGCAACGGAAACAATATAACGAATATAATCTATAATATCTGCTTCCGGTGTCTGGCTGCTCGTATAGTAGTTATCAAGCGAAACTGCCATACCTGCCACCGCTGTATCCTGCTCAAGCGATGTCCCCGATGCTGCCGGTACTGCAATGCCTCCGCCTACCGTAAGCGATACGGTAAGACAGGATGCCAGTGCATTCCTGCATAATTTATTCATATTTTAAAATACCTGTCCCTTTCCGTAACCTGCAGTATTGCCCGCAGGTACAAATATAGTTACTGTTACATGCATCTATACCATATGTTTTTAAACGCATAAACTGTAACTACTATAAAACCAGGAATAAATTGTTACAATATTATTACAACTCCATTTTTGATTATATCACAAAGACAATGCTTGTCAAGTATGTTTTCTTTGTGTATTTTGGTACCTAGCAATGGATTTTTCCTTTTTATATGCTATACTTATTCCCGTAATAAGCCAAAATCAAATCATGAACAATCTACGAGGTATCATTATGGTAAAAACAATTTTAATTACAGGCGCCTCTTCCGGCATCGGTCAGGCTACGGCTCTCGCATTCGCTGCTTTCGGAAACCGCCTCGTTCTCGTTTCAAGAAAAAATAAGGAAGGGCTTCAAAAAACAGCGGATGAGGCCACTGCAAAAGGTGCCGAGGTTCTCACGCTCTCGGCAGATGTATCCAATTATGAGGAATGCAAAGAGTTACTTCATCAAGTCAGCACACATTTCGGCGATGTGGATCTTTTGATAAACGATGCCGGAATTTCTCACATCGGACTCTTTCAGGACATGACACCAGATGAGTGGCAGCGTGTCATGAATGTCAACATCGGTTCCGTAATGAATCTATGCCATCTTGTCATCCCATCAATGGTACGCCGCCATCAGGGACGCATCATCAATGTTTCTTCTGTTTGGGGCAATGTCGGTGCCTCCTGCGAGGTCGCCTACTCGGCTAGCAAGGGTGCCGTCAACAGTTTCACAAAGGCACTTGCAAAGGAACTTGCCCCGAGCGGCATTCAGGTTAATGCCATCGCGTTTGGCGCGATCGAAACTCCAATGAACGCATGGCTGTCCGAGGAAGAAGCACAGGCGCTCGCCGATGAGATCCCTGTCGGACGCGAAGGCACAAAAGAAGAGGCAGCCCGGATGATCTGCATGGTTGCAGAGGCACCGGACTACCTCACGGGGCAGATCCTTACGATGGATGGTGGATGGATTTAAATTCTAAGTTATGAACGTGAGCCATAGCATCTTAGGCCCGCCCCGCCTGAAACTCTTCCATCATCTCTTCTTTAAACTGCTGCGTGTAGAGGTCATGATAATAACCCTTCATTGCCATCAACTCGTCGTGTGTACCCTGCTCAATGATCTTTCCGGCTTTGACAACCAAAATGACATCGGCCTGACGAATTGTGGAAAGGCGATGGGCGATGATAAAGGAGGTACGATCTTTTAACAAGTAGGAGATCGCATTCTGAATCAGCTGCTCGGTCTCGGTATCAATGGAGGAGGTTGCCTCGTCGAGCACGAAGATGGACGGATTTGCAAGCACGGCTCGCGCAAACGAAATCAGCTGCTTCTCTCCGGTAGACATCGAGTCACCGCCCTCGCCAACATCGGTCTGCCATCCTTTTTCGAGGCGGTTTGCCACTTTGTCAGCGGATACAATCTTTGCTGCCTGAATGACTTCCTCGTCGGTCGCATCCAGTCTTCCATAGCGAATGTTTTCCATGATTGTTCCGGTAAACAGGTGTGGACTCTGAAGCACGTAGCCGAGTGCACTATGAAGCCATGACTGACTGCGCTCTCTGTAATCGACGCCGTCGATTAAGATACGACCCTCGGTCGGCTCAAAGAAACGGCATGCCAGATTGACGAGCGTACTCTTTCCGGCACCGGTCTCTCCGACGATGGCTACCGTCGTTCCAGCTGGTACATGGAGATGAAAGTGCTCTAAGATGTTTTCATTGCCGTCTGGGTAATGAAAGGTCACATCCTCAAAGGTAATATCGCCCTTGATTGGCTCCCAGTTCTCGCGCTTCTGATCAAATGCAGTGCCATATTTTTCGATGACATCTGGGCGATCTTTGATCTGCGGTTCTTCCTCAAGAAGGCCTGTGACACGCTCGATGTTTGCCTGTGCCGCTACAAGCTCAGACAGGTTCGCTGCGATATTACGGATTGGCTCAAACATGTTGACCGCATAAGTAGTGAATGCGGAAAGGGTACCAAGCTGAAGTGCCTGTGCCAGCACAAGCTCACCGCCCTGCTTTAACGCGAGTGCCACACCGATGTAACCACAGAAAACAACAAGTGCGATATACAAGCCGTTCATACGAGCCGCCTTTACACCTGCGAATTTCATGTCGTCCGTCAGTCCTCTAAAATGGCGACTGTTTTTTTCTTCAATAACGAGTGCCTTGGAGGTCTGCGCTCCGGTAATGCCCTCGTTGTATGCGCCGGTGATCATGGAATTTTTCTTTCTCACCTGACGATTCCACTTTAAGATACGCTTCTGGAAAAAGTTTGTAAGAATCACCAAGCCCGGCACGATTAACATGATCCACAACGCCAGTTTCCAGTTTAACGCAAGCATAATAGCAAAGATTCCAACTACATAAAACAGTGCCCAGAACATATCAAGGAAGTTCCATGCGATCAAACCACTGATTCGTCCAGTATCGTTCATGACTCTCGCTAAAATGTAGCCAACCGGAGTCGTATTATAATAGGAAAAGGACAACTGCTGAAGGTGATCAAAACAAGCCTTTTTCATGTTCTTTGCCATGTTCATCTCGATCACCATGGCGCATCGGCAGAAAATTACGACGCTGACCGTCTGGAACACAATCGTTACCAGATACGTTCCGGCAAAGGTTCCGAGTCCTTTTGTCGTATTGCCGCTGATAAAATGATTGATCGCATACTGCTGAAACAGCGGAAGCGCGATATCTACAGCCGCACACAGCGTATTAAAAATCAACGCAATGATCAAGTATTTACGAAACGGCTTCACAAATGGAAACAGCTTCTTCCAGATACGCCAGTCAAACGACTGGTCATACTCTTTTTCTTCAATCTGCATATCCGTTTTCCATTCCTTTCTGCATGTTTCCGTCTACCTGCGTATTCATCTGAATATCGTAGATTTTTCGGTAAATGCCATTTTTCTTCATGAGTTCCTCATGACTTCCCATCTCAGCCACAGCTCCATCCTCTAACACCATAATACAGTCAGCCTGCATCAGTGTTGTGATACGATGCGCAATCAAAATGACAGTCGTTCCTGCCATTCTCTTTTTCAGCGCGTCACGAATCATCGCATCGGTCTGTGCATCGACAGCAGAAAGCGAATCATCAAAGATCATCACTGGCGTATGCTCAACAAGCATACGGGCAATTGCCACTCGCTGCTTCTGTCCACCAGAAAGGGTGACGCCTCTCTCACCGACAATGGTCTCGTAGCCGTCTGTGAAGCTGTCAATCGCGCTGTCCACACAGGCAATCTCACACGCCTCGCGAATGTCCTCAAAGTGTGATTCTTCCTTAGTGATACCAACATTTTCCTTGATGCTTCCTGAGTACAAAAACGGCTCCTGAAGTACCATACCGATCTGGCTTCTTAAGTAACGGCGGTCAATATCGCGAATGTCCACACCGCCAATTGTGATTTTTCCACAGCCGTCTGGCAAATCATACAGGCGGTTTAACAGATGGACAAGTGTACTCTTTCCACTTCCGGTATTTCCTAAAATTGCAAATGTCTTTCCTGCCGGAACGGTAAAGCTGACGTCCTTTAAGACAGAACCGCCCTCCTCGTAATTGAAATTTACATGGTCAAATACAATATCCTGATTGATTGGTGGCTTTATGACACCCGGGCGATCCTCTTCTTCCTTCTCATCCAGAATATAAGCGATACGGTCAATGGAGACACCTGCCTTACTCATCTCGGAGACGATACGGCCAAGGCTTCGCACTGGCCACGCCATACTGGAATTGTAGGAAACAAAGGCAATAAACTCACCAACGGTCAAGCTTCCCCTTACGGTAAAGAGAACACCCAGACAGATGACGGTTAAAATCTGGATACCGGTGATTAAATCACCGATGGACCAGTATAGACTCATAAACTTACCTAAATAAATCCAAAGTCCGGCAAAACGCTCATTTTTTTCATCAAAGCGGTCGCGCTCGAAGGACTCTCTGCCGAATGCTCTTACAACACGCACACCGGTCAGATTTTCCTGAACAACGCTGGATAACACACCCTCTGCCTCGTCTGCTTCCTGGAAATGTTTGGCAATCTTTGAAAAGAAATAGCCGGAATACAGCATGACAATTGGGAAAAAGGATACGGCGATCAGGGAGATTTTTACGTTCATAGAGAACATGATCACCATATAAAATACGATCAGAAAGATGATTCGAAATACTTCCATCAGCTGATTCGTAACAAAATTTCGCACGACATCAACATCGGATGTGCATCGCTGAATGATATCACCTGTCTGATTCTTTACATGCCAACTATACGGCAGCTTCTGAATATGATCATACAGGCGGTCTCTCATACCCTTTACAAAGCTCTCGGAGCCTTTGGCTGCAAACACCTTTGAATAATAGTTTGCCGCGATGTTTACCGCTGCCAATACAATAATGGCAATCGCACCGATCGTAAGCATCCGCCCCGGATTGTCCTGTATGGTTTCCTCGGACAAAAATGCCTTTCCCCATGATGGAATTTTGGACGGATCTTTGCCAAGAACACCATCTACGCTGATACGAATGACCTGCGGAATAAACGCTTGACAGACGGTAATCAGTGCTGAAAACAGAAGTCCTGCCAGCATAAGCGGCAGACATGGCTTCAAAAATTCGAAAATCAGCTTTGCCTTGCCGGTTTTCTTCTTGTTTGGTTCCATAGTACCTCTCCCCTTTCTCTTTTTTGGTTTTCGTGTAGATAAAAACAAAGTGCTGATCGCAATGGTCAGCACTTTCATTATATCGAATAAATGTATGGATTTCAATAGAAATCATTTTTAGAATTATGTTGGTTCCAGAGGGGTGGTTACTCATCTGGTGTTAATCGTTTGCGCACAGTGGTTGTCTCAACTCTGTGATCACTTATGGAAGTTACCATGATTTCAAGGTCTGGTGTGAGAACGGAGACTTGTGTACCGTCATCCGGTACGTAGCCGAGTTCACCGAGCACGTAGCCACCGAAGGTATCATACTCATCAAGCGGAAGCTCAATGTCTAGCTCCTCTGCCACTTCATCGAGGGAGGCTGCACCCTGAATACGCCAGAAGCTGTCACCGATCTTTTCAATATCGCTTGGCTGTGGTTCTTCGTCATGTTCTTTCCACTCTCCTACAATCAGTTCAAGCAAATCTCTCATTGTAACGATACCTGCCATGCCGCCGTATTCGTCGATTGCAACGGCAAAATAGTTTCCAGTCTTTTTCATGTTGGAGAAGAGGGAGGCTGCTTTCATATTTTCCGGAATAAAATATGGTTTGCGAACACAGGTCTTCATTATTGCTTCTCTGGAATGATCCTTAGATCGTAAGTACTCGCGCGCATCGAGCACGCCAACAATATCATCGGTATCCTCACCACACACGACAAAGAAGCTGTGGCGGTTGCCATAGATGACCTTTTCCCATTCCTCACGGCTCTCATCGGCGTACACACAGATAACGTCCTTTCGATGCGTACAGATCTCATCAATGGAAACATCGTTAAACTCAAATACATTTTGGATAAACTCATTTTCCTGTGTGTCGATGGTTCCTTTCTGGCTTCCTGATTCCGCCATCAGACGAATTTCTTCCTCTGTAATCTGCGTCTGGCGATGAGGATCGACACCACATAAACGAAGAATGGTGTGAGACGCTGCAATCAATAGACAGACAAGTGGGAAACATATAGTCTGTGCAACATAGACAACAGATGAAAAGCGCACTGCCATCTCTTCTTCTTTCTCTGCCGCAAGGCGCTTTGGCACCATTCGTCCCAAAATCATCGTGACAATACACAGAACGAGGGAAATTACGGTAATGCAAAGCGCATCTAACACGCCTGAATTTAATGTCTGACCACTCTTTCCGATCAGATCTTCTAGGGGTTTACGAAATACAAGGGCCGCATAAGCACTGCCTAAACACATGCTTGCCATTGACACAAACTGCATTGTTGTTAAAAAGCGTTCCTGCTTTGCTTTAAAGCCTGAAAGGACCTCTGCCTTTTCCTCGTCTTTTTTTCCGAGTTCTTCTAATTGATTTGCATTTAATGAAACGATTGCCGTCTCTGCACACGTAAACACTGCGTTCAGTGCGATCAGAATGACCTGCAGAATAATTGCTCCTATCATGCGAGACCTCCTTTCGAAGATCCCGTTGGGATCTGCATATTCGTATCCGTATCCGCGCTGCCGTCGTCTTCCATGACGTTTCTTCCTCCTGTTTTAACGTTGTTCACGTTCACGGTTCGTAACCTAGATTAGCGGTGAGACGAGTTGCTTTTACTGAGACAATCGTCGAACCGCTTTCACAAATTACCAGTCCGTGAACAGTATTTTGTTGAAATAATATCTTTTTTATTGTATGATGGAAGCATGAAATTGTCAATGCATTTCGTACACTTTTTAGGAAAGGAAACATTTCAATGAGCAAATTTACACTTGACTGGAAGCAGTATGCAGCGCTTGCAAGACAGGCTGCGGCTGAGGGCTGCGTGCTTCTGGAAAACAAAAACAATACCCTTCCTCTGGCAAAAGGAGAAAAATGTGCCGTATTTGGCCGCACTCAGTTTGAATATTATAAGAGTGGAACCGGATCGGGTGGTCTGGTCAATACAAGCTATGTACATGATCTTGAGTATGCCTTGAATGAATCGTCTCTTATAATTGACGAGGAAGTGAAAAATGCCTATAAGGATTGGTTAAAGGATCATCCGTTTGACCTTGGAAATGGCTGGGCACAAGAACCATGGTGCCAAAAAGAGATGCCACTTAGCGATGAACTCGTATCCGGTGCTGCTTCCCGCTGCCAGACCGCGCTCGTCGTAATTGGACGTACCGCAGGTGAAGACCGCGACAATGCAGCTGAAAAGGGCAGCTGGTATCTGACTGATGGCGAGGAGGCGATGCTTCAAACCGTATGTCGTCATTTCTCTCGCACCGTTGTACTCTTAAATGTTGGAAATATCATTGATATGAGCTTTGTGGACCGCTATGAACCATCTGCTGTTTTGTACATCTGGCAGGGCGGCATGGAAGGCGGCTGTGGCGCCGTTGATGTTCTGACAGGAAAGGTTCCGGCAAGCGGACGCTTGAGCGACACCATCGCTTATCACATTGACGATTATCCATCTACACGTAATTTGGGTTGCGAAGAGACCATTCGCTATGAGGAAGATATCTATGTTGGCTATCGCTACTTTGAGACTTTCGCAAAGGATAAGGTACGTTATCCGTTTGGATATGGTCTTTCCTACACGACATTTGATGTGCAGGCTTCTCTTGATATGTGTTCTCTTCCGACAGGACTTGCAAAGGGCGAGATTTCCATGAAGGATACCTTCCAAGTTACTTACGATGTTACGAACGTTGGAAATGTTGCTGGTAAGGAAACAATACAGTTTTATGTACAGAAACCGCAGGGTGTTCTCGGAAAGCCATCCCGTGAACTGATTCGTTTTGCAAAAACCGAGCTTCTTGAGGCTGGCGAGGAAGAATCTGGTATCCTTGCAATTGATTTTTATGCACTTGCCTCTTACGATGACAGTGGCATTACCGGACACGCATTTAGCTATGTACTCGAGGAAGGCACTTATACGATCTTTGCCGGTGCCAATGTGCGTGACGCAAAGGAAATTGGAAGCTTTACACTTGCCAATACGGTTGTCTTACAGGAGCTTTCCCAGCAGCTCGCGCCACGTCGCCATCTTGAGCGCATGATGCCAAAGACAAATGAAGACGGCACGTTTACTCCTGTGATTCAGGCTGCTCCTGTCTATTTACAGCACTATAAGGAAGATACCTGCCCACAATGCGCCGATTATACAGGCGATAAGGGCTACTCCCTTGATGATGTGAAGTCTGGCATCGTTTCGATGGATGAGTTTCTTGCACAGCTTACCGATCTGGATCTGTGCCACATGGTAAAGGGCGAGGGTATGTCTAGCCCGAAGGTCACTCCGGGAACTGCTGCTGCATTCGGTGGCCTCACTCCTAATCTTACCCATTTTGGCATCCCAGCTGGCTGCTGTACCGATGGCCCGTCCGGTCTTCGTATGGACTGCGGCACCAACGCATTCAGTCTTCCAGGCGGAACTTTACTTGCCTGCACGTTCAATACCAGCCTGAACGCCGATCTGTTTGAGATGGAAGGCCTTGAGATGCGAAACAACCACATTGAAAGTCTGCTTGGACCTGGCATGAATCTCCATCGCTGTCCATTAAACGGCCGTAACTTTGAGTATTTCTCTGAGGATCCTCTTTTAAGTGGTGCGATTGCCACTGCTCAGCTAGAGGGTATGGGACGCGCCGGTGTGACTGGTACAATCAAGCATTTCTGTGGAAACAATCAGGAATATCACCGTCGTTTTGTTGACAGCGTAATTTCCGAGCGTGCACTTCGTGAGATCTACTTAAAGGGCTTTGAGATCGCCGTCAGAAGTGGTTACGCAAGCTCCATCATGACGACCTATGGCAGCGTAAACGGCCTTTGGACTGCTGGAAATGCACAGCTAAACACCGATATTTTACGCGGTGAGTGGGGATTTGACGGCATCGTCATGACCGACTGGTGGGCAGAGATCAACAATGCACCGGGCGACAAGCCATCCCGTGAAAAGTTCGCGGCTATGGTTCTTGCTCAGAATGATATTTATATGGTAACTTCTGACACCACCAAGGTAATGGGTGATCTTGAAGCTGCTCTTGCAAGTGGCCGCTTAGAGCGCCGTCATCTGGTTCGCTGTGCAGCAAATATCTGCCGCTTTTTAATGAACTCTCCTGCTCTGCTTCGTCTGACTGGAAAAGAGCCAGAGATTGAGCTTGTCAACGTACCAGAAAATGCGCAGATAACCTCCAATTTTGATATCATCTACCATAAAATTTGTGGTACTACTACCCTTCCTCTTACTGGTATTTCCAGCGAGAAGGGCGACAATTATCTATTCGGCATCAGCGCAGAGGGCTTTGGAACCATCCGTATCAGCATCACGGCTTCCTCTGACGCCTCGCCGCTGGCGCAAATGCCGGTATCTCTTTTTATGGATAATGTAATCTTTGGTACCTATAGCTTTAATGGAAGCGAAGGAAAAGAAGTTACAATTTCAAGAGATGGTGGCATGTTTGGATTTAATCACTATATACGTTTGTATTTTGCACAAGGTGGCTTACACCCAATTTCTATTACATTTGAACCGCTAGAGATTGTAACTAGCTACACCGAAAAGGATTAAGAAAAAAGGCTTTCAGAGTCCGGTAGATTTAACCGGACGATGAAAGCCTTTTTTTTACTTAAATTCCCTGATACTTTTCGCTCTGTGCCTTGATCAGCTCAGCATCGTCGAAGTAGTTGATCTTCATTGCGCTCTTTACTTCAGACAGTGTCTGTGCGGCAACCTCTCTTGCTGCCTCAGTGCCCTTACGCAGAATGTTGTAAACTTCCGGAATATCCTTCTCGTATTCCTTACGTCTCTTACGGATTGGCTCTAACTCTTCCTGAACAATATTGTTTAAGAACTTCTTTACCTTAACATCGCCCAGACCGCCTCTGGTGTAGTGAGCCTTTAACTCGTCCAGATTTGCGTAATCCGGTAAATATCTCTCGAAGTGCTCTGGTTTACAGAATGCATCCAGATAGGTGAATACGGTGTTGCCCTCAAGGTGACCCGGATCGCTTACCAGAAGATGTTGTGGATCGGTGTACATGCTCATGATCTTCTTCTTTACCTCATCCGCACTGTCGGCCAGATAGATGCAGTTTCCAAGAGACTTGCTCATCTTTGCCTTTCCGTCGATACCTGGCAGACGCAGACACGCCTGATTGGTGGAAATGAGTGCGGTTGGCTCAACCAATACTTCATCGTAAACGGTGTTGAACTTACGAACAATCTCTCTTGTCTGCTCGATCATCGGAAGCTGATCCTCACCAACCGGAACGGTTGTTGCCTTGAATGCGGTGATATCAGCAGCCTGGCTGATCGGGTAGGTGAAGAATCCGACCGGAATACTTGCCTCAAAATTTCTCATCTGAATCTCAGACTTTACAGTAGGATTTCTCTGAAGTCTTGCAACGGTGACGAGATCCATATAGTAGAAAGTCAGCTCGCACAGCTCTGTGATCTGAGACTGAATTAAGAGGCTGCTCTTTGTCGGGTCCAGTCCACAAGAGAGGTAATCAAGTGCTACCTCAATGATATTCTGACGAACCTTCTCCGGGTTCTCAATGTTATCGGTTAATGCCTGCGCATCTGCAATCATAATAAAAATCTTGGAATACTCACCAGAGTTCTGTAACTCTACTCGTCTTCTAAGAGAGCCTACATAATGTCCTACGTGAAGTCTTCCTGTCGGTCTGTCACCTGTTAATATAATCTTTTCCATGGTCTGTTTCTTACCTTTCCTAGTTACTGTCGCCAGTCGAATTTTGACCTTTGAACCTTGGTATAATCATAGCTCACTTTTCGCTGTACGTCAATCAAAACTATCGCAATGGTTCACGAGGGGAAGTTTTACGAAAGCGGTTCGCCGACAACGCCAGCACCGAAGTGCCCTTCGTAAAACTACCGGGCTGTACCTCACTCCCCACCTTTTCCATTCTCAATCGTCAGCTTGCAATTCTTCGTGGTACTAAGAATCGTCTTTCCGTAGTCATCCTGCTGCGCAACACACACCTCGATATCTCCGCCAAGATTCAGTCCTTCTAGCTTGATTAAATTTTGTCCCTGCGAAGTCGGTGTATACTGCTTACCGTTGATGATGACAATTGAAAATTCATTGAAATTGTTTCCATAGAGCCACATCGTGCCGTCTTTATAGACCACGCGGTCTAGCGTAATCGGAATGATTCCCATATGAAGCTTTGTCGGCTGATATGGATTCGTTCCGCCAAATACCTCCTGATCGCCGTAAAGCATATCGTACTCGATGACAGCCATCGAATCCAAATAAGCACTCTCGTTGGCATTCTGCTCCTTGAAATACTTCTGGTGATAGCGGAACATAATGCCCTCATTGATGCCCATTCGCTGCATTACATAAGCGCCTAACTGATAGGCTTCCACATTCTTATCCTGCTTTTCCATCTGGAAATTGCTCCACAAAATATACTTCGTGGTAAACAGATTTCCCTGATTCATATCGGTTTCTTCGATGCCAAGACTCGGCAAATGATCCCCGTACATGACAAGAATACAAGGCTCATCAAATTCCTTGAGCTGTCTGGTCAGATCGGCAACAAACAGATCCATCTCGTAAATCTGATTTGCATAATAAGTCAGCTGATTCTGTCTGGCCTCGTCATCCTCTTTTAAAGTTACCTTGATATGAGGATTTGTAAGTACCTCCTCGGTCGGATAGGAACCATGGCCCTGAACCGAAATCGTGTAGATAAAATCACTTGTATCGGTTGACTTCATCGCCTCGATGATATTGGATGTCAGCACCTTGTCCTTCGCCCAATGCTCTGGTGTGTAGGTTAAGTTATACATGTACTCCATACTGGTAAACGTATTAAAGCCCAGACGGGAGAATACCATATTGCGGTTGTAGAAGGTTGCCGAGTTATTATGGATTGCATGTGCTGTGTAGCCAATGTTGTCATAACAATACGGTAAACTCTCACAGGTCTGCTCACGAAGCACTGTCTGATACGGATACTCGCCGCATCCAAAGAAATCCAGATTCATACCGGTCAGAATCTCAAACTCGGTATTGGCTGTTCCTGCACCGACAGACGGAACACTCAAAAATCCAGAGGAGCAAGTATCAAACAGACGATGATAGTTTGGAATCGGATCCTCATTTACCGTTACGTCATTAAGATCCGTAATATCAAAGAAAGACTCTAGCTGAAGATAGATCACATTGACACCTGTATTCTCATACTCTTCGATCGGTGCCTTTGTCTCCTCCTCATAAACCGCTTCCGTGGATTCCTCAACTGCCTCCGTTTCAACTGGGTCGATCTCGACCTCGGTATTGACCGGAACAACCTCCTTGTCTAAGATATTCTCGACTTTTCGCGCATCGTAATTGTCCGGCTTGGAAATTCCAGTGCTGATGTACGAATTGGTAAAGCAGTAGGCAAGGCCATAGATCTGATACGCTTGCGCGATGTTACTGAAATTTCGCGGCAAAATGGAAGACCAACGACCAACAGACCAAAAATATACCGTCAACAGACAAACGACAACCACACTTGCTGCACCCTTCTTATAATTCGGGCGCTTGGTAAGACGTGCCGCCTTACGAAACAGCACGACTACAAGGACAATACACGCTGCTATCACTGCACCGATTGCCACAAATCCGATTCCGGAAACATAGTGGTTCATGACCTGCATTGCCGAATCGATCAGGCTTAAATCATGCCAGTTAAACGGCGTAGTTCGAAACATCAAAAGGACAAAATCGGTTACACCGATTGCGCCCCAGAAAATTGCCACAAGGCCTCTGACAAAACCCCAGCGCTTCGTTAAAAACATCAGCGAATAGGTGGCAAGTACAATCATAAAATTCATCAAAAACAGGTGCGGCGTCACAAACATAAAACGCAATACGCTAATCAGCGACTTTCGGCTCAACAGCTCTAATAGAAATACGGTTACAAACGTGCTGCCAAACCATACTGCAAGCGGATGACATTCTAACCGTAGCCATCCCTCATTTTTTATCTTCTCAGCAAAGGATTTCTTTTTCCCTTTCATCGAATTTCTCTTCTCCTCTCCATCTCATCACTCTCGAATCATTATTTTCCTTTTCCATTTCCCCTGTTGTTTCCCAGCTTGTTCCCATTTTTTTGCTCATTTGAAGGCTTGTCCGAACGTAAGCGAATCTCATCAAGTGTTTGCTTTACCTCGTCCGATGTCTCATGGAACAGATACACCTTTCCACTATCCGATTTTGTGTCGCACATCTCACGAATCTCATGCCCCGCGCTCTCGATCTGTTTCTTTAAGCCAAGCGCCGACATTCGCACACCACCTTGGCCAAGAATAATCACCTGTTCAAGACCATCCGACGTGGCAACGGTGACGCGATGCTTTCTTCCCATCGCATGGACCGTCTTTTCGATGTATTGATCCGCCGTCTCAGCTTCTTTTGTGTATACCACATAAATATTGTGATACTTTTCTACATGCTCGGTGCCGCCCGGTACCTTATATGCATCAAATACAAGAATCAGCTTATATTTGCTGTAGCCCTGATAATTGCTCAAAATGTCCATCAATGTCAGACGGGCCGCTGCAATATCCGTCTTGGAAAGCTCATTTAGTTCTGGCCATCCAAAGATGATATTATAGCCGTCGACAAGCAGATACTCTTCTTCGGGCTGTTTTTTCTTGGACGGGCGATACGTGGATGCTCCCTTTGGCGCTGAGGACTGATATTGCTCCTCATCGTCCTGTCGATACACCTTTACCGGACCATACGTACGCTCAAAGATCTGCTTTAGCTCCTCGTTTTCCGCCTCATAATCCTGAAGCGAGCGCATAGGCTCCTGCTTTGCCCGTTTTGCCTCCTCGGCTGCACGCTGCAATACTTCATCCTCGTCTTCTTGCTCCATGCCCTCTAAATGCATATAGTCTGGCACTTCATACCACGGAACAACAAAACCAGCGCCATGCGCACAAAATACGGAGTCCGGCGTGTTTGCAAGATCCGCCTCTGCCACGTAGCCAATGCGCTCGATCACTTCCTCCTCGTTATGACACGGCGCATAGCCCTTTAATGTGCAAAAGATTCGGCCGCGGCCTCTGCTGTAGGCAATGACTTCTCGCTGGTAGCCGCGCATTTCCGATACCGGTGCCGTTCCAGAAAGAATGCTCATCTCTCCCTCCTGCTCAGGCGCTAGGAAGGTTCCGCACATCTGCTGAATATCGTTCATCGCTCTTCCGACACACTCCGACGGAATCTCAAGACGATACGCATAAACCGGCTCTAAGAGTCGGCTTTTTGCCTGCATCAGGCCCTGACGCACCGCGCGATAGGTTGCCTGACGAAAATCACCGCCCTCGGTGTGCTTAATGTGTGCGCGTCCTGCGATTAACGTAATCTTTGTATCGGTTAGCTCCGATCCGGTCAATACACCCTTGTGATGCTTTTCCTCAAGATGGGTCAACACAAGGCGCTGCCAGTTCTTTGCAAGCATATCCTCGCTGCAATTCGTCTCATAGACCATACCGCTGCCCGGCTCTCCTGGCTCAATCAAAAGATGCACCTCTGCGTAGTGGCGAAGCGGCTCAAAATGGCCGATTCCCTCAACGGTACTTTCCACAGTTTCCTTATAAATAATCGAACCAGCGGTAAACGATGCCTCCACGCCGAAGCGCTCGCGGATTAAGCTTTGCAAAATTTCAATTTGCACTTCACCCATGACGCGTGCGTGAATCTCACTTGTTTCCTCCTGCCATACAAGCTGAAGCTGTGGCTCTTCCTCCTCCAATACGGATAGCTTTCGATACATCTCGTGAATGTCAATTCCCGGTGGGAAGGACACGCAATATGTAAGGACAGGCTCAAGAATCGGTGATTGCGCCTGCGTCTCGCAGCCTAGCCCCTGCCCGGCAAATGTATCATTTAAGCCGGTTACCGCACAGACCATACCTGCCGTGGCCTCTGAAATTGGCGAAAAAGAAGCGCCAGAATACAAACGAATCTGATCGACCTTCTCCTCACCAATCACCTGCTTTGCCTTTAACACACCGCCTGTCACCTTCAAATACGTCAAACGCTTTCCCTGCGCATCTCTGGCAATTTTAAACACGCGTGCACCAAACTCCTCGCCGTACCTGTTGCATACGGTGTAGGTTTCAAAGCCCTCCAGAAATTCGGTCACACCCTGCATCTTTAATGCCGAGCCAAAGTAGCATGGAAACAACTTTCGCGCCTTGATCTGCGCGCGAATCTGCTCCGTCGTAATACCGCCGGTTTCAAAGAACTGTTCTAATAGTTCTTCATCGGTCTCTGCAAGACGCTCATCAAAGTTTTCGGAATCTGAAAAATCCACGCACCGCCCATCGAGACGCTTTTGCAGCTGTGAAAGTGTTCCCTCCCGATCGACACCCTGCTGGTCCATCTTGTTGATAAAAAGAAAGACAGGAACATTATACTGCTTTAACAGACGCCACAAGGTTTGCACATGACCAGAAACACCATCCGCAACGCTGATGACTAAGATTGCATAGTCAAGCACCTGAAGCGTGCGCTCCATCTCTGCAGAAAAGTCCACGTGGCCGGGCGTATCCAACAGTGTTAATTTTCTTGTTTTTAAGGATAGTTCCGCCTGCTTGGAAAAAATCGTGATTCCTCTATTTTTCTCAAGTTCGTATGTGTCCAAAAATGCATCCTTATGGTCGACTCTTCCTAACTTTCTTGTCCCCCCGGTCAGATAGAGCATACTCTCAGCCAGGGTCGTCTTTCCTGCATCTACGTGTGCCACAATTCCGGCAACGGTATGAGCGCCTTCCATTTTCTTCTTGGCTGTCTGCTCCATTTTCGGGTCCTCCTATTTCTTAATAAACGTAATACGCTTTGTAAGATTCGATTCTGCTTTCCTACTTATTTCGTACTTGTTTTTTCTAATCTTACTGAATCTGATTATAATACTCGTTTGGTACATATCCAGTGATGGCTACGCCATCGTCACGGTACTCCTCTGTTACGATCTGTCCATACTTGCGAAGCAACTGAATCTTGCCCATCTCATCGTAGCCATACAGACGCTCCACATATTTCTTGCGATCACGAAGGAAGCTTAAAAGCACGTCACGCAGCTCATCAAGACCGGTGCCATCTTTGACGGAAATCTCGATTGTGCGGTCCGCCTGCATATCGCGAACGAGCAGTGCCTTATCCTCCTCGGACAACAAATCCTGTTTATTCATCAGCGTAAAGATCGGCTTTCCCTCAACGCCAAGCTCCTTTAATGTCTGGTAAACGACCTGCATCTGCGTCTCATGCTCCGGATTGGAAATATCAACCACATGAATGATCAGATCGGCATGCTTTGCTTCCTCCAAAGTACTGCGGAAGGCGTCGATCAAATTGTGCGGCAGCTTATCAATAAAGCCGACTGTATCGGTCATCAAAAGTGGCTCATCATTGCCCAAGTTTAATAGTCTCGTGGTCGGATCAAGCGTTGCAAACAGCTTATCCTCCGCCAGTACATCGGAGCCAGTCAGTTTATTTAAAAGACTCGACTTTCCGGCATTGGTGTAGCCGACAATCGCTGCCACCGGAATATGCGTATCGATTCTTCTTTTTCTCGTCACTTCTCTGGTGCGCTTTACCTGCTCAAGTTCCGCCTTTAACTGACCGATTCGCTGATGGATCAGACGGCGATCGGTCTCAAGCTTACTCTCACCCGGTCCTCTCGTACCGATACCACCGCCAAGTCGAGACATTTCCTGTCCCATTCCAGTCAGACGATTGGCACGGTAACGAAGCTGTGCTAACTCAACCTGAATCTTTCCCTCGCTGCTTCTTGCGCGCGCTGCGAAGATATCCAGAATGACCATGGTTCGGTCGAGTACGCGAAGATCCAGCTCCTGCTCCAGATTTTTCATCTGTGCCGGTGTCAGCTCATCATCGCATACAATGCCGTCCGCGTTTCGCTGTGCCGCCAGCTGGCGGATCTCCTCGATCTTTCCCTTTCCCACATAGGTCGCGGAGATCGGGTGCTCCAGGTTCTGGTAGATGGAACCGACAGCCTCACCACCTGCCGTATCCACCAACAGGGCAAGCTCTTCAAGCGATGCCTTTACTCTGCTCTCCTGTGCGGTGTTGACCGCAACAAGAAGCAGACGTTCTTTTTTCTGTGCTGTTTCTATCATAAATTAAATAGACCTTTCTTGTTTTTGCTGTGCTGTTTCCTTGTCCTTCTTTAGGATTCCCTTCATAATAAACAGATACGCAATCCAGAGGAAAATTCCGGCAGTTACCCATGCACTCGCATTTGCAATACAGATACCAGTATAGCTCTTTGCTCTTGCTGCCATAAACGCAAATACACTTCGGCTAATTAACTCGACTACACCGCCAAGCGTTGGAAACAGTGCATAGCCGCAGCCCTGAAGGACATTTCGGTAAATGAAGATCATGCCGAGTGGGATAAAGCAAAGACCGCAAATCTGAATGTACTCACGCACATATCCGATAACGGTAGTCAGATCGCCATCAAAGAACAGCGATGTCATAAACGGAAGGATCGCCAGTACAACAAAATAGATCACGACTGCGTACGTGCAGCTAAGTACCATTGCGGTCTTCTGTCCCTTGCGAATACGGTCAGTGGAATGGATACCCCAGTTTTGTGCACTGTAGGTTGCCATCGTCATGCCCATCGCCTGGAAGGCCTGTGTCACAAGCTGCTCAACCTTGCACGCTGCCGTATAAGATGCCACAACGGTAGATCCAAGCAGATTCAGTGCGGCCTGTAAAATCATCGTTCCAATAGCGGTAATGGAAAACTGAAGCGCCATCGGAATACCGATGTTTAACTGGATTCTCGCGCCAACTGGATCAAGCTTAAAATGTTCCTTCTTTAACTTCAGTATATCTACTTTTGTCAATAAGAATACCAGACATAAAATGCCGGAAACGCCCTGCGAAATAACAGTTGCGATCGCAGCTCCTGCTACGCCCCATGACAATACCATGATAAAGAACAGGTCAAGAACAACGTTTAACAGTGCCGATAAAATTAGAAAATAAAGTGGCACCTTGCTGTTTCCGACTGCACGAAGAATGCTCGCAGTCAAGTTATACAGCGTAGTAAAAATAATTCCGGCGCAGATAATGACAATATACTGTTTGGACATATCGAAGATATCCTCCGGTGTCTGCATGATGCGAAGCAGCCAGTCCATGCCAAGCAGACTAAGTACGGTCATGATTACCGTAACAATAAAACCAAGTACAAATGCATTTCCAACGCTCTTTCGAAGTCCCTCATAATCGCCTGCCCCGTAGCGCTGCGAAGACAGGACCGTAAATCCGGTCGTCAGTCCATTCATAAAGCCAAGAATGAAGAAGACGATTGTTCCAGTTGCTCCTACCGCAGCGAGTGCATCAGGGCCGACACCTTTTCCTACGATGATGGTGTCGACCATGTTGTACAGCTGCTGGAATAAACAGCCGAGCAAGACCGGAATCAAAAACTTTACGATCAGCTTTAATGGGCTGCCTTTTGTCATGTCAAGATTCATATGTGTTTTCCCTCTTGTTTTATATTTTCTGTTCACGGGTGGGTAGTTTTATGAAAGCGGTTCGTCTCACCGCTCATCTAAGTTACGACCCGTGAACATTTATTAATTTCAGATCTCCTCTACTACAAAGCCCCACGGTGCCAGCACCAGACGTTCCTTCTTTAGGGTTGCGCCCTCCTCCTTGAGCATTCTTGATGCCTTCGGTGCCTCCTTCGCAAGCTTTACGCTCTGCTCTTTTCCAGAATAATTGAACAGATAGCGGATGGTTTTTCCTTCCTGATTCACACCCTCTTTTATGATAACCGGGAAGGCAATTTCCTGTTTCCAGCTCCAAAGACTAGCCTCTTTTAAGATGCGGCCTATGAGCTTCTTTATGTATTCGCTGCTTGTCTTGCAAGCAATATAGTAGCAATGGCCTGCTCCCCAGTTGTTTTCAGTTACAGCGGCATACTCCTTCCACATGTAATGATCGTAGGATACAAGCACCTTTGCACCTGCTGGCTCGACTAATTCCATGAAGTCTTGTGCCTGCAAGGTATCTTTTGACAAACCAAAGGTCTCACCGGACAGTCCGACATTTTTCGGTGCGGTAAAGCGATCATAACCGACACCCATGCACTCCGAAAGACCGGCCGGCTGTCTGTCACAATTTACCTTTACATGCTCATCGGTAAAACCGGTCTTAAATGTAGCAACCAGTGTGCCACCGTTTGCTGCAAACGCAGACAGGCGCGCAAAAGCATTCTTTGGCGCACTGTAAAGTGCAGGAACAAAGATCACCTTATATTGATCGAGATTGGTCTCGTCTGTCCAGATGATATCGCACTCTACGTTCTGCTCATACAGCGCATCGTAAATCCAGCGAACGACATCGTTATAGGAAGTCTTTCCGCCTGAAATCGGGAACCAATTAAGTGCCGTCAGCGCTTCATTGCTGACCATAATCGCAACTTTATTTGTCTTTTTTAAATGAATCAGCTTATCACTGAGCGATGCAAACGAATTTCCTACCTGGCTTACCTCGCGATAAATTGCATTCTCCTGCAAATCATGGCTTAAGATGCCCTTCCAGTAGGTTTCGCAGGAATTGTGAATGGAATGCCAGTGCCAGTACATCACACTGTCGGCACCACTCGCTAAATGGGAGAATGCCTGAAGCTTTAGCTGACCCGGGTATGGTGTCCACTCTGGGAAGCCCTGTGCCTCGGTCTCGATTACCAGATAGTTATCTTTTTTGAGCGAACGTGTCAAATCACCACAGAGGGAAATCTCCTTTCCGGTCAGATCTTCCTGCGATGGATGGTAAATATCACAGCCTGCAATTGTAAGTGCCTTCGATGCCGCCGGATGATCTACGTCTGGCTGAACGCCGTAAGAATGACCCTTCCATGCAAAGTCAAAGTTATGCGTTACAAACTGATCGTCGCGCAGATATTCCTGCACGATGCTTCTTTGCCATAGCAAAAAGTCGGTGACAAGGCTTCTCTGGAACTGTTCAAATGCACAGCCAAGGCTGCCATTGATTGTACCGCTCACATTTGGAAACTGCTCCCAGCTGTTGATGCGATTGCTCCAGTAGTCCAAACCGAAATCGTGATTGAACTTTTCGATATCGCCATTGTACTGCTTCTTAATCCATGCGACAAAAGCCTGCTGTACGTTTTCGCTGCTCGTGCCAAAATGCTTTGTCTCATTATCTAGCTGGAAACCGATCACGCAGGAGTAACCTTTTGCCGTCTCCATGAGCTTTCGAATGATGCGCTCACAGTAGAAACGGTACGCATGATGCGTGATATCCATAATCTGGCGTGCGCCGTACGGGCGACGACCACTTTTATCGGTCACCATAATATCCGGATATTTCTTTGCCATCCACGCTGGAATTGCATAGGTCGGGGTTCCGATAATGACCTGCATTTTCTCACGCTCACATGCATCGAGTACCTTTGTGACATGAGAAAAATCAAAAACGCCATCCTCTGGTTCTTCCGTGCTCCAGGTCGACTCCGCGATCCTGATTACATTGATGCCTGCCTTTTTCATCATGGCAAGGTCGGTGTCAAGCCGCTCATACGGCATGTATTCATCATAATACGCACATCCATACAATAATTGATCCATTACGATTCCTCCTGCGGTTTTTCCTATTTTTTGTTTGTATTCTTTGGTGTTCACGGGCGGGAAGTTTACTTTGACAAGGCCTGCTTCAACGTTTTGCCTCATAAAAGCAACTCGTCTCACCGCTCATCTAGGTTACGACCCGTGAACTTTCATTATCGTTCCTGCCACTCACGCACCATCGCAATCTCTCTTGCGTAGCCGTCGTCTTCGTTTGGCGTCTCTAAAATAAATGGACGCCCCTGCAATGCTGGGTGCGTAACAACTCTCTTTAATGCTTCCTCTCCAATCTTTCCGAGGCCAAGCTTCTGATGGCGGTCTTTGTGCGCGCCGCGATCGTTCATGCTGTCATTTAAATGCACAGCACAAAGCTTGTCCAGACCGATGATTCGGTCGAACTCAGACAGTACTTCGTCGAGATGATTTACGATATCATAACCGCCATCCCACACATGACAGGTATCAAAGCACACGCCTAGCTTTTCCTTGCAGGAAACACGATCCATGATCGCACGCAATTCCTCAAAGCTTCTGCCAACCTCGCTGCCCTTTCCTGCCATTGTCTCCAATAACACCGTCACGCTCTGCGTACTGCTTAAGCACTCGTTTAACGCTGTGGCGATGAGTTCAATTCCAGCCTCACTTCCCTGTCCAACATGAGAACCTGGGTGGAAATTGTAGAATGCACCCGGCAGATACTCCATTCGCTTAATGTCATCCTTTAACATTTCCACGGAGAATTTTCGAATATCCTCTTTTGCCGCGCAAACATTCATTGTGTACGGTGCATGTGCGACAAGTGGGCCAAATTCATGCTCTTTCATTAGTGTAAGAAGACGTTTTACATCTTCCTCCTTAATTTCTTTTGCGCTTCCGCCTCTCGGGTTTCTGGTGAAAAAGGCAAATGTATTGCCGCCGAGCTTTATCTCTTGCTTGCCCATCGCCTCGTAGCCCTTTGAGGAGGAAACGTGATTTCCGATATAAATCATGTCTTTACGCTCCTGATTCTATCATCTAATGTTTTCTCTTTTAATGAAATTCGATTTACTCTTTAAATTCCATTATTTTACTACGATCAGTTTTTTTATTCCAACGGCAGTCCGATCGTATAAATACTGTTAAAGGTATCGCCTACTGCTAAGGTATTGCCGTATGCACGCTCCTGCAAAGTTCCGGTAAAATCATCGGAATCGCATCTTCCATGCCATGGCTCTAAGCAAACAAACGGCGCATCACTTGTTGGCGCCCACAGTCCAAAGATCGGTGCATCAAACTGCAATGTCACATACTCCTGTCCATCTGGGTATGCCAATGCCAAACGGGATGCCTGCTCATCCTTAGAAATAATTGCGTCCCTTGCAAATAGATCTGCTGTCAACGGCAGATCACGCGGCAGCGTAACGGTATCATTCTCAAGCGCCATTCCTTCCTTAGAAATGTGATAGCAGGTAAAGGTACCAGCAGTATTGTCACCAACATGGATATGATCGGTGTCAGCACCATTCTCAAGTGTCATACTGGCAAAGAATGCCGGATGTGCACCGATGGAGAAATACATTTCCTTAGTATCTGTGTTTGTTACCTTCCATAACACCGATACGCTTGTCTCCTTTAACTGATAGCCAATCTCCAGGCGGAATGCAAACGGATACTTTGCCAATGTGCTCTCATCGGACTCTAGAACAAACCACAGCGTATCAGCAGTCTGGCTCTCCAATGTAAACTCCATATCTCTTGCAAAGCCATGCTGAGACATCGCATAGGTTGTTCCATCGTAGCGATACTGCTTATTCTTTACACCGCCGACAAATGGAAATAATACCGGTGAATGGCGCTTCCAATACTTTGGATTGGCGTCAAATAAATACTCTTTCTTTGTCTTTTTGCCCGTCAGGCGCACCAGTTCTGCGCCGTGGCTCTCGATTTCCAGATAAATATGCTCATTTTCCAGCTGATATACTGCCATTTTTATTCCTCCTGTGATTTCGTAATTGCATCCATCGCATCCTCATAGCCCACAAACATATGACCCTTCATTCCATTTCGCACTGCACCATCAATGTTCTCCTTCTTATCGTCAAAGAATAAGCACTCCTCTGGCTTTAAGTCAAACAGCTCGAACAACTTCTGATAGATCGCATCATCTGGCTTGATGACCTGATAGCGAAACGATAACAGTGCACCATCTGCCTGATCTAGAAATGGCAGCTTTGCCCGGCTGTCGTGCAGCTGCTGATCACTAAAATTGGACAGCAAATAGACGTGGTAGCCCATCGCCTGAAGCTCTGGCACCCATGTACTTGTATACGGATATGCGCCAACCGTTCCACTGATGTTTTCCATCACCATGCGAATTTCCTTCTCAATACCTGGATCGTTTTCAATAAAGCGCGCCAACAATTCTTCTTTTGTTAAGACGCCACGGTCAATTTCATTCCAATCGTCATTTAAGAAAACAGCCTCTGCCAAACGCTCTTTCACCTCATCCGAAAAGCCAAAGCTGTCAAGATGCTTCCTCCACGAAAATGGAATCAGCACATTTCCAATATCAAGTACAATATTTTTAATCATCGCCACTGCCCTTTCTTTCTGAACTTCTTTTTGTAAATCTATCTTTTGAAATTGTCTTATCGCTTGTTTCCTTTCTCAAGCAGACAGACCGTCTCCACATGCTCCTCTTTTGTCCACGGGAACATATCAACCGGTGTTGCCTGTTTTGCGTGATAGCCCTTCTTTGCAAGATATTTCAAATCTCTTGCTAATGTCTGCGGATTACACGAAACATATACAATACGCTTTGGTGCAAGAATTGCTACGGAATCCATAAAAGCCTCGCTACTTCCGCTTCTCGGCGGGTCCATAAAGACCACATCGGCGTGACTGCCCTCCTCGGCCATCTGTGTCATCTGTTCTCCGGCATCGCCCTGAAGAAAATGAATATTTGTCACATGATTTGCCTTTGCATTTGCGATCGCATCCTTTACAGCAAGTGGATTGAGTTCGATTCCAAGTACCGTCTTTGCCTTTGATGATGCCGTCATTCCAATGGTTCCAATTCCGCAGTACGCATCAATCGCAATCTCCTCTCCGGTGAGGCTTGCAAGCTCGACTGCCTTTTCGTACAGTTTTTGTGTCTGCACCGGATTGACCTGATAGAATGACTGCGCAGAGATGCGGAAGCGATTGCCGCAAAGCACATCCTCAATATAGCCCTTTCCGTACAGAACAACATTTCGCTCACCAAGCACCATGCTCGTCATACGATCATTGATGTTTAACACGACGCTTGTAATTTCTGGATGCAGTTTTCTTAGTGCCTTTACAAAATTGTTTTTCGATGGAAAAACTGGGGAGGTTACAACAAGAATAACAAGCACCTCTCCTGTTGTAAAGCCACGTCTGATCATTACATGACGCAGAAGTCCGTAGCGCGTACGCTCACTATAAATCGTAATTTTAAAGGATTTGAGCAATCCTCGAATATCACAGATAATCTGATCTGCTATTTCATCCTCCAGCAGACAGGAGTCCACTGGCACAACACTGTGACTGCCTTCCTCATAAATTCCAGAAAGGATCTCTCCCTTCTTATAGGAAAAGGTTGCTGTTACCTTATTGCGATAGTGATACGGTTCTTCCATACCGATAATCGGATTTACCGGGCAGATTCCCTTCAGCTGTGTCTTTACATACTGCTCTTTTTCTTTGAGCTGTTTTTCATAGCTTCCGTTAATATAAGTGCAGCCGCCGCACACACCGGCCGCTGCACACTTGTTTGCATTTTTTGTCTTAGTTGTCTTTATTGTCTTCAATTTAATTTTCTCCATTTGCTGACGCATTATCTGCTGCATCGTCAGATTCCTTCTCTGATGTTTCGTCTGATGTCTTTGGCGCATTTGTCTCATCCAGGTCACACTTTGATAAAATCTGGCTGCTCAATCCCTGCAGAGATGCCAGATTGAAGTCGTCATTCCCGGACACAGCCATGCCGTGACGTGATGCCAGATCGTTTGTGTAATCAGACAACGGATAGGTTGTGACAATGTCATAATACTCACTGGATTCTCTCTGCTCGTAGTGTGTTACAACAAAATCAAGCGAGTAATCGGAAATATACGTTCCATTTTCATCCTTTTTGATTGTCACATTCGCCTGACCTCCGAGCATATTTTCCAGTGTATTCTGAATAGACTGGAAATTGCCAAGAGAGTAATAAACCAGCGTGCGATCACCATTGTCTGCTGTCACCCACTTAACCGGCTCAACCACATGTGGATAGGAACCAATAATCAGATCCACACCATTATCCGCAAGAAACTGTGCCTGCTGCTCCTGCTCCTCAGTATAATCCATGCTGTTTTGCTCGCCCCAGAACGGGAATGCGATAATAAAATCAGCCTCCTTGCGTGCCTGCTTTAAAATATCAGACAACCAACTCTCATCATACTCGTTTAACAAATACGGACTCGCATCCAGATCCGCCGTCTGGTTGGAACCATAACTATAGTTGATCATTGCAATCTTAATGTTGTTTGCCTCAACATAGACTGGAACATCCTTCGCCTCTCTGGAGCTGTTGACACCAAGAAGTGTCACGTCCGGGCAATTTGTACTGAAATAACTCATCATCGTGTTCAGTCCGTTGCGACCTTCGTCCATAATATGATTGTTTGCTGCAAGCACAACATTAATACCTGCATCGCGGATGCTGTCTGCCAGCTCAACTGCTGTATTAAAAATACCTGTCTCGGTCGAGGTAGCACCCAGATCCATACCACCTAAAACAGTATCCTGACTGAGTACTGCCAAATCCGCTGCTTGGAAGATACTTGCCATATTCGCAAAATGATTGCTGAAATCGTATGTCCCGTCTGCTTTCTGCGCACTAAGCGTACAAGAACGATGCATCAGATTGTCACCAACTGCCACAAGTGTCGCGCTTGTCGGCTTAAACACTTCTTCTGTAGTAACCTCTGTTTCCCCCTGTGCCTGTTTTGTGGATGCCTGCGCATCAACATCAATTGGATAACCTGGATCCTGTACCGGTGTCTGTGTGTTGGTACTTGTGCTTGCCTTTGCACTTCGAAAACCAGATAACAAAATACTTCCGTAGTGATAACCCATATAGCCGATCACGGCTACAGTGACCAGCATTTCAATTCCCAGTATCATATATAATACCTTAAAGGAATTCTTCTTTTTCTTGCGGGGCTTACTCATTCTTACTTTTTCCTTTCCATTCTCGAAATGATAATAAATAAATCAGCGGGTCATAAAATCAGAACCCCTCCCGTGCAAGCACAAAGAGGCTTCTGATTTTCTTCCCCTGTATCTTATCACATTATAAAACAGCAATCATAATTTTACAAGAAATTTCTTCTTTTTTGACGCGAAAAGGCACCGGACATTTCTGCCCGGCACCTCTAAATGCATTCACATAATTCTTTTGAAACAACTCAAACTGTTTTAACTCACAGTCGGTATTTTCACAAAAACTGACGTATCGAAACTAGTTAATTAAACAATACCCTGAGCGTTCATAGCCTCTACGACCTTCTCGAAACCTGCAATATTTGCACCCATTACATAGTTTCCTTCATAGCCGTACTTCTTAGCTGCTGCATCAACCTTCTTGAAGATGTTGATCATGATGTTATGTAATTTCTCATCAACTTCCTCGAATGTCCAAGAAAGTCTCTCGCTGTTCTGGCTCATCTCAAGTGCGGAAGTAGCAACACCACCTGCGTTTGCAGCCTTTCCTGGCATGAACATCATGCCGTTCTCTAAGAAGAAGTCAGTAGCCTCTCTGGTGGATGGCATGTTTGCACCCTCTGCTACCAAGAAGCATCCGTTTGCCTTTAACTGCTTTGCATCCTCAAGATCCAGCTCGTTCTGAGTTGCACACGGAAGAGCGATATCACACTTAACGCTCCATACACCCTTGCCCTCATGATACTCAACACCTGGCTTAGCCTCTGCGTACTCCTTGATTCTTCCGCGGCGAACTTCCTTGATTTCCTTTACCAGATCCAGATCAATGCCGTTTGGATCGTAAACCCAACCGTTGGAATCACTTAAGGTAACAACCTTCATACCGTACTGCTGAGCCTTCTCAGTGGTGTAAATTGCAACGTTACCAGAACCGGAAACTGCAACGGTCTTTCCTTCCATGGTCATGCCTGCATTTAACAGCATCTCGCGAACCATGTATACCAGACCATAACCAGTAGCCTCTGTTCTTGCAAGAGAACCACCATAGGTCAGTCCCTTACCAGTTAAAACACCCTCATACAGGCCAGTCAGTCTCTTGTACTGTCCGTACAGATAACCGATCTCTCTTCCGCCTACACCGATATCACCAGCTGGTACATCGGTATCTGCGCCAATGTGACGATACAGCTCTGTCATGAAGCTCTGGCAGAATTTCATGATCTCACGATCAGACTTACCCTTCGGGTCGAAGTCGGAACCACCCTTGCCACCGCCGATTGGAAGTCCGGTCAGGGAGTTCTTAAAGGTCTGCTCAAATCCAAGGAACTTAATGATACCCAGATTTACAGATGGATGAAGACGAAGGCCACCCTTGTACGGTCCGATTGCACTATTAAACTGTACACGGAATCCTCTGTTTACATGTGCCTGTCCATTATCATCTACCCACGGTACACGGAATGTAATAATACGCTCTGGCTCTGTCATTCTCTCAAGCAGTGCATCCTTGCGGTACTGCTCCTCATTTGCCTCGATTACCGGACGAAGGGAATCAAGAACTTCCTTAACTGCCTGCTGGAACTCCTTCTCTCCAGGATTCTTTTCTGCAACTAACTGCAGCACTTCATCTACGTAAGACATTATGACCTCTCAATCTGCCGCTCTGGGCGACTCTTTGCGATACCCGGCGCTGTTTTCGGATACCGGAGTGAATGCTGATTTTCACTCTAATCTATATTACCAACCCGAAACCTAAAGATGTCAAAACTATGCTGTCAATCGGGAGGTCAATCAAAACCGGTCTAAAAAACCGACAGTTACATGGTACTACATGAATTAAATTACGTCAATACCTGTTTTTCAAAAATAAAATAAATCTTTTGTGATGTTTTTGTGTATTTATACAATGCATTCTGGTAAAGTGTCAAAGTGCTGATTTTTTGCTTTTTGTTCCGTTCACATTGCACATAGAAAAAAGGGGTTAAAAACACCCAAAGGCAGACTGACTCTGTCAGTACCCGCCTTTGGGTGTCTCATTTTGTTTTTCTTATTTTTTTCACATTGTCGACTTAGAAATCGAACTTATCCTCGAAGTAAGCCTTCAGATCTGCGATTGCGACACGCTCCTGCTTCATGGTATCGCGGTCACGTACGGTTACGCATCCGTCGGTCTCAGAATCAAAGTCGTAGGTGATGCAGAACGGAGTTCCGATCTCATCCTGTCTTCTGTAACGCTTTCCGATCGCACCACGATCATCAAACTCACAGTTGTACTTCTTAATCAGCTGCTCATATACCTTCATAGCGCCCTCATTGAGCTTCTTAGAAAGTGGAAGCACACCAATCTTAACTGGAGCCAGTGCCGGATGGAAATGAAGTACAGTACGAACATCGCCGCCCTCTAACTCTTCCTCATCGTATGCAGCACAAAGGAATGCCAGTGTTACACGGTCAGCACCCAGAGATGGCTCGATAACGTACGGGATGTAACGCTCCTTCTTCTCATCATCGAAGTAGGTCAGATCCTCACCAGATGTATTCTGATGCTGGGTCAGATCGTAATCGGTACGGTCTGCGATACCCCACAGCTCACCCCAACCAAACGGGAATAAGAACTCGATATCAGTTGTTCCCTTCGAATAGAAACACAGTTCCTCTGGAGAGTGATCTCTTGCACGCATCTCGTCATCCTTGATACCAAGGCTCTTTAACCAGTCGATGCAGTACTGACGCCAATACTGGAACCACTCAAGGTCAGTTCCTGGTTCACAGAAGAACTCTAACTCCATCTGCTCGAACTCTCTGGTACGGAAAGTGAAGTTTCCAGGAGTAATCTCGTTTCTGAAAGATTTTCCGATCTGGCCGATACCAAATGGAATCTTCTTACGGGAAGTTCTCTGAACGTTCTTGAAGTTTACGAAAATACCCTGTGCGGTCTCCGGACGAAGATATACCGTATTCTTTGCATCCTCAGTAACACCCTGGAAGGTCTTGAACATCAGATTAAACTGACGGATATCAGTGAAATCATGCTTCCCACAAGTTGGGCAGCAGATATTCTTCTCATCGATGAACTCCTTCATCTCCTGTGTGGTCCAGCCGTCGATTGGCTTCTCTGGCTCTTTTCCCTGCTCTGCATAATAATCCTCGATCAGCTTGTCTGCGCGGAAACGCTCATGACAGCACTTACAGTCCATTAACGGATCGGAGAAACCGCCTAAATGACCAGATGCCACCCATGTCTGTGGGTTCATCAGGATTGCACAGTCTACACCTACGTTGTAAGGATTGCCGGTAACAAACTTCTGCCACCATGCCTTCTTTACATTGTTCTTCAGCTCGACACCAAGATTACCATAATCCCAAGTATTTGCCAGACCTCCATAGATCTCAGAACCCGGATATACGAAACCTCTGGATTTTGCAAGCGCTACAATTTTCTCCAACGTCTTTTCCATAATCGTTCTTCCTCTTTTCTGCGGCATAAACGCCGCGTGAATCTCTTTAATAATACCAGATTACCTTATCCAGTGCAAGCAGGTTTTATTTAAAAATAATATATCCGCCATCATTTCCAGTGATCTGCGCACAGTTCGATGCCAGCACCTTGACATTTGAGGACACATATGCAATATCATGCTCGCCAAATACCGTCACTGGATAATCTGCGTATGCCAGACAATAATCGGTCTTCTTCATCAGTTCATCCGCACTTATACGCTTCTGACCATCGCTTGTGACAAACTCACCACTAAGCGTCATTGTACTGCTTCCAAGCTGTGATGTGTAAAGCTTCGTACCTCCTGCTTCCTGAATCTCAGCAGAATTAAAGCCCGTATACGTATCACCATTTGCATAGGTGAACACGACACTTGCCTTTTTATCCTTCACAGATGCCGACTCATAACATACAGGAAGAAGAATGCTGTCTTTTTCTTCCTTTGTCATCTGATCATAGCTATAATACTTGCAGCCATAAACATTTGTATTGAAAGACAGTGCTTCCTGCTGGGCAACACCTGCAAGCTCCTCAATACTGTAATAGTCCTTATCAAAGTCGGAAATCATGGCAGCACGGATTGTGGCATTGTCTTCCACGTAAATGCTATTTTCGGCCTCTGTAAAGTCATATGACTTCGTAAATAATCCGCAGCCCGCAAGACTGACTGCCGCCACCAGCCCCGCCATAAGACTGACTGTTTTTGTCCGTATCATCCTGTTCCTCATACTTTTCTTTCCTCTCATTTAATGCCTCTTTTCGGCAGAGACCTACCTTTTATACATTCTAGGGTATCTTCGCGAATATTTCAAGTACAAAATCTTCCGATTTCATTAACATTTCTTTACAAAAGTATCGGCATTGTGCTTGTTCCTTAAAACGCCCACTCGGTAAAGTGCTGCATTTCTTCCAGCACCGTTAATGATTTAAATTCTCTCGGAAAATATCGCTTACGCCATTTTGCCGTCAAGCCATGAAGTGCCTGCTGCACTGGCTTTTCCACACAGAACGTATACAGTTTTCCAAGCGATGCCGTCAAAATATACTGAAGCGTGTACATCGTTGACTCATCCAAATAAACGCGCTGCTGTGTCTGCGTATCACGTTTTGCGTTCGCGCAGTCCTCACAAATACAGTTTCCGCGCTCGATTGACAGCCATCCCTTTGTGAGCCTGCTGCCGCAAGTTCTGCACTCAAATACCTGCGGATATACACCCATTACAGCAAACAGACGAATCTCGTAAATTAAACGCACCAGTTCATCTGGAATGGCTTGATTTTCGAGCGCCTTTAACGAAAAGTAAAGCAGATTCAACAGTTCCTTTGCGTCATCGTTTTCTTCTGAGACAAAGCCTGCCGCCTCCAGAAAATAGCAGCCGTAGGCCATCTTCGTGACATCGGCATTGATTGCCTCGAAATATTCCTTTATCGAAGCAGACTGCACTGTATAGGAATCACGACCTGCATGCAGTGAAAATTCCCCCATTGAAAAGGGACGCGCTGCGGCAAGCAGAGAGCTGTTGGGGCGTCTCGCACCCCGCACAAATGCACTGATGCGCCCTAAATCCGTTGTCAGAAGCACAATTCGCCTGTCATATTCGCCGATTGGCATGGCAGACAGTACCATTCCGCTCACCGTTACTGTATCCATTTGTTTTCCTTTCCCTGATTCACTTATGAGTGGCAATTCACGAACACAGACTTACATAAAAGCCCCGAGGTGAATGTGCTTTACGAGACGGGACGTTGTAGCGGGCCCGTTGTCAAAATACACTTTCGTTGAAAACATGTAGTGGGGTCCCGCGGAATTGGGCCCGTCGACAAAGTCACTTCACCGAGTGGGCGTTTCGTAAAACTCCCCCGTGAATTTGTTTACTGCTCATCCTCGTGATACCCGAAATTCTTCATATAAAGGTCACTGTCTCTCCAGTCCTTGCGCACCTTAACAAACAGCTTTAAGTTAACCTTCATTTCAAGCATGTCCTCGATATCGCGGCGCGCATCGCTTCCGATGGCCTTTAACATCGAGCCGCCCTTTCCGATGATGATGCCCTTGTGAGACTCGCGCTCACAGATGATCGATGCCTCAATGTCCATCACGGAGCCGTCCGGACGCTCTTTCATTGTCTCAATTGTGACTGCGATACCGTGTGGAATCTCCTCCTGAAGACGTCTGAGTGCCTTCTCACGAATCATCTCGGCTGCAATCTGACGCATTGGCTGATCGGTGACGGTATCCTCATCGTAATACATCGGACCATACGGCAAGTAACGAAATACTGTATCAAGCAGCGCATCGGTGTTGACGCTTCGAAGCGCAGAAACCGCTACGACCTCGTCAAAATCGACAATCTGGCGGTACGCCTTGATACACTCTGCTACGGCTTCCTTCTTTACGGTATCCGTCTTGTTTACAATCAGAAAGACTGGACACTTTAACTGGCGCAGCTTCTTTGCGATCTCCTGCTCGCCTCTTCCGATAAAGGTGGTCGGCTCAACCAGCCACATAACAATATCTGCCTGCGAGAAGGTTTTCTGCGCAACCTCTACCATATACGTTCCGAGACGATTCTGTGCCTTATGGATGCCCGGCGTATCCAGAAAAACGGCCTGGCCGCGCTCGTCTGTGTAAACGGTACGAATCTGATTTCTTGTTGTCTGCGGCTTTCTTGATGTGATCGCAATCTTCTGTCCGATCAGATGATTCATCAGTGTGGACTTGCCTACGTTCGGGCGTCCGACTAGTGCAATAAAGCCTGATTTTTTCTGTTTTTCCATATTTCCTCTTTCTTGTTAAGCAATGTTAAATAAAGAAACGTATTCTCTAGCTAGCTCTGTGACAAAGGGTACCGTCGAAGAACTGTCTGTAAACTTACAGGGATCGCACATTTGCAAACAGCGCACGATTCTCCTTAATCTTGTTCTCATTTCCAACGACACACAGACAGTCCTCGCTAAGCACGGCCTTCGCATACGGCACCAGTGCGCGAATATCGGCTGCATCGGTATGAAGCACCTCATCGCGTTCCTTCTGAAGCTGCTCTCTTGTAATGCCGCTTAGATATGCAGTCAATCCACGAACGCCGAGTGCGGCCGGATTCTTTGGAATATCCATCTCGCTGATCGCACCGATCACGAAGCGGTCCATGCTGCGCTCATCCTGATCGAAGCTCTCTAAATACGCCGTAAGCTGCTCATACACCTCATTTGTCTCTGCTAACTTTGGATCCAGATACGATACCATATAGCAATCGCCATCGCGTCCCATGCCGGACATGCAGCCGTAGGCGCCGCCCTTTACGCGCAGGCGAATCCACAGATAATCATAGTTTAAGATGTTCTGTAAAACAAGAAGGGATCCCTGAAATGGCAGCCCTTCATCCTTATAATTGCCGGTTCTGGCAACAAATTGAATCTGAGATGCACAGCAAATTCCCTCGTTTTTCTTTTCAAGCGGCATATGCCACTTTGCCTTCTGAAAGGCTTCATCCGGCATCTCTGGAGTAAGTGCATTCATCGCACCTGTAAGCATCTCAAAACCCTTCTTGTCTGCGGTAAAGCTGACAAGCATCGCCTCTTTGTTAAACAGGCGGTGGCTGACAGATTTTAGCATTTCAATAATGGTACTCTTTCGCTCCTCAAAATGCTCATACAGATCATTTAAGAACTCATAGAACGAAATGCCCGTCATCAGCTCATTTAAATAGCCCGACTCGCTGTGATAGGATGATGCACGCTTGATTGCCGTGTTATGTCCGGCACTCTTTAAGCGCTCGTAAAGCTGCGAGCGTGTCTCACCAATGATCTCGTATAGACGTTTTTCGTTTGCCAGATCGGACGCATACATCATTTCCTTCGTCAAACGAATCGCCGTCTCCAGTTCATTATAGAATGCCTTAATTCGGAAGGAGAAGCGAACGGTCGGATGACCATTTTCTGGCTGAAGTACGACAAAGCCCGGATCAATGCCACCGGTATGAATATTGACTTCATCCATAAGCTCCGTATAGCTGTATGGTCCTGCCCCAACAACACCTAAAATCTGCTTTAACAATGACAGATATGGAAGCTCCGAAAGCGATGCAAAATCAGCATCAAATACAAGCTCCAGATAACCAATCTCCTTTGTGGACATCTCATGGAACAATACTAGAACACCGTTGATACTTCGTTCTTCATTGTACAGTGGAAGCACCTCGCGCTTGATATCGGCGCGCGTCAGCATCGGAATGGTCTCGAGCTCTTCTTTTGTACTTGGAGTCTCCTGATACTCCTTTAATTCCTTCGTGTGGCGCACAATCGCCTCGATCTCTTCTTTGGAAAGTGTTTCCTTGTAGGCGCGAAGCTTCTCGGCAACCTTCTTTTCATTTTCTGCGTCAAGACCCGGCTGCGGAACAGCCATTGCCACAACACCAAAGGTATTGTCGATCAGGCAGTCCATAATCAGCTGCTCAAAATAATTGCCCTCTGCCTTTTTGTAGAGCGCATCCATCGTCTCTTGTGTCTCCAAAAGTAAAAAAGCAGCATTGTCGTCGTACAGCCAGCTGTCAAACAGATCCAGACCATACATCAATCCCTTCGGCCAGCGGCCAAAATCGCCCTCTTTTAAGCGAAATTGTAAGCTGTTTAAGCCGGCGAGAAGAGATCGTTTATTGACTCCCTCTGTGACAAGCTTTTTTAATGTGGTTTCAATTGTCTGAACGAAAGCGTCACGCTGCTCTGGTGCTGCGCCCTTCGCCGTCACCTCAAAAGACGGCTGCAAGATACCATCCTCAAAGCCACCGTAAATGTCCACACCAATGCCTGCATCAAGAAGTGCCTGCTTAAGCGGCGCTCCCGGCGCATCAAGAAGCACATACTCTAACACCTGAAAAGCGAGGTATTTCTCGCGGTCAAGTGCATTTGATACAACCTTTGACCAAGTAAAATAGGTGCCCTCGTCATCATCCTCGGATGCTGCATAGGAAAACTCGATCTGCTTCATCGCATCAAACGGCTTCTGCGGTGCGATTGTGGAATCAATCTCCTGCTTTTCATAGTGACTTAAATATTCGCGGTCCATCCAGTTCAGCGCCTCTGCCATGTCAAGATCGCCGTACAGATAAATGTAGCTGTTGGACGGATGATAATATTTCCGATAAAATGCCAGATACTCTTCGTAGGTCAAATCCGGAATACATGCCGGATCGCCGCCCGACTCAAACGCGTAGGTCGTATCTGGATATAATGCTTCCTGCACGTGGCGGCCAAGCACCTCGTCTGCACTCGAAAAAGCACCCTTCATCTCGTTATACACGACGCCATTATACGTCAACTCGCCATCCGTGCTTTCCATCTCGTAGTGCCAGCCCTCCTGCTCGAAGATCTTGCGCTCTTTTGTGATATTCGGGTGAAACACGCCATCCATATAGACGGACATCAGATTAAAGAAATCCTTGTCATTTGTGCTTGCGAGCGGAAACATCGTCTTGTCCGAATAGGTCATCGCATTTAAAAATGTGTTGAGTGATCCCTTTGCCAACTCCACAAACGGATCCTTGACCGGATACTTGTCGGAACCGCACAAAACGGTGTGCTCAATAATATGTGCGACACCAGTGCTGTCAGTCGGAACAGTGCGAAATGCGATATTAAAGACCTTATTATTATCATCGTTTTCTAATACAAAAACGCGTGCGCCCGTTTTTTTGTGGCGCATCAAATACCCCTCGCTCTCAAGCTCCTTCACATAATGATGCTCCATCAGTTCATACTGCGGTACTTTTGTCAAATCCATCTTTTTCTGCCCTTCTATCACTGCTTTTCGTTCTCTAGTTCCTGACGACGCAAAATATCCTGCGGCTCTGGTGTGCTGTCAAATACAACATGAAGCATCTGCTTTGGATGCGGTGCACTCTCCTGCGCATTGCCGTCCTCATCGAAAATTCCAATCACATTGAACGGAATGTTTCGTCCATCCGGCTTCATCACCTCGATCGTCTCACCGACGCTGAACTTATTTTTCTGCTCGAACACGCTGCGTCCGTTCTCGTCAATCGACTCCACGGTTCCTAGATAGGTGTAATTCTTTACGTAGGTGTTGCTGTCGTAAATCTGCGCATCGTGTGATGGCTTTCCATAGAAAAATCCAGTTGTAAATTCGCGGTAGGTGCACTTTCCAATCTCTTCCTTATACCACTCCATGTTGGCCTCATACGTCTTCGGATCCTCAAAGTAATCGTCGATTGCCTTGCGGTACGTACGCGCCACAGTCGCTACATATAGCGCCGTCTTCATGCGTCCCTCGACCTTTAAGCTGTCGATGCCACATGCTACAAGATCCGGAATATGCTCGATCATGCACAAATCCTTTGAGTTAAAGATATAAGTGCCGCGCTCATTCTCATAAACCGGATAATATTCGCCCGGACGTGTCTCCTCGACGATCGAATACTTCCAACGGCACGGGTGTGTGCAAGCGCCCTGGTTTGCATCACGTCCAACCATGTAATTGCTAAGAAGACATCTTCCAGAATAAGAGATGCACATCGCACCGTGTACAAAAGTCTCGATCTCAAGATCATCTGGGATGTGCTCACGAATCTGCTTTAACTCATAAAGAGACAGCTCTCTTGCAGAGACAACTCTCTTTGCGCCAAGCTGATGCCAGAAATTGTAGGTGCCGTAGTTGCAATTATTTGCCTGGGTGCTGATGTGAATTTCCATCTCTGGAAGTTCTTCCTTTGCGATCATAAACACGCCCGGATCGGAAATAATAAGCGCATCTGGTCCGATTGTCTTTAACTCACGAAAATACGTGCGCACACCGTCCAAATCGTCGTTGTGTGCCAAAATATTGGCGGTCACATAGACTTTTACGCCGTGTGCATGGGCAAAAGAAATGCCCTCTGCCATATCCTCTTTGCTAAAATTCTTTGCCTTTGCCCGAAGACCGAATGCCTCACCGCCGATGTAGACCGCATCTGCCCCGTAGGTGACAGCTGTCTTTAGCACGTCAAGACTGCTTGCCGGGATCAAAAGCTCTGGCTTTTTTCTCGCTGCCATATCACATTTCCTCCGTGTTTTTCTTCATTGTCAGTGAGACGCCGTCTCCGATCGGAATGACCGATGTGGTAAGTTCTGGCGTATGCGTCAGCATCGTCAGATATTCTCGCATCCTGCTGTGAATCGTGCGGTTGCGTCTCGTCACCGCAAATCTAGACTCCAAAACATCGCCGTCCTGAAGCACATTGTCCGAAAACAAAAGTCCATCCGGTGCTAAAAGCCGCAGCACATCCGGAAGGAAATGAATATACTGGCCCTTCGCCGCATCCATAAAAATCAAATCGTATGGCTTGTCCAGTGTCTTTAAAAGTTCGGCCGCATCGCCCTCAAGCAGTGTGATGTCACAGCCTCTTGGCGCCCGTGCGAAGTTACGCTTTGCCTCCTCGATGCGCGGCGGATACTTCTCAATCGTCGTGATCTTTGCATCCTTCGGCATGACCTCGCTCATGCGAATCGCAGAATAGCCCACCGCCGTACCCACCTCGAGGATGGAAAGCGGCCGTTTCAGACGGATTAAAAAGAGCAGAAAACTGGCAGTCTCCGGCCGAATAATCGGCACGTCTCCTGCCAGCGCGTCTCTTTGGATTTGTTCACTCAGAGCGCTCCCTGGAAGTTCCAGGGAGCGAATATAATCGGTTGCCCGCTCAAAATCAAACATTGAATTACTCCACTTCCATGATGATCGGAAGGATCATCGGACTACGCTTCATCTTCTTCCACAGATAGTTACTTAAGCTGTCACGAATCTCATTCTTGATCTTAGACCAGTCGGAAATCTTGTGATCCAGACAATCAAATACTGCATCCTCTACAACCTGTTGAGCCTCGATCATCAGATTCTCAGACTCACGGATATAGACAAAACCTCTCGATACAATATCCGGTCCTGCAAGCAGGTTATTGGTATAGCGCTCCAGTGTCAAAACGACAATGATAATACCATCCTGTGACAGATTCTGACGATCACGAAGAACGATGTTTCCAACATCACCGACACCAAGTCCATCGACAAGGATACCGCCGTGTGTTACCTGTCCGGTGACAAGCGCACTCTCCTCACTAAGTTCCAGTACATCACCAGACTGAATCATAAAAATGTTGTCCTTCGGGATACCGAGGGATTCTGCAATCTCAGCCTGTGCCTTTCTGTGGCGGAACTCACCGTGAACCGGGATAGAATACTTCGGGCGAACCAGGGAGTACATTAACTTGATCTCCTCCTGGCACGCATGACCAGATACATGAGTATCCTGATAGATAACCTCTGCACCCAACATAGACAGCTCGTTGATGACCTTGGATACGGACTTTTCATTTCCCGGAATCGGGTTTGAGGAGAAGACAACCAGATCACCTGGACAGATGCTAACCTTTCTGTGGATCGCTGCTGCCATACGAGACAATGCAGCCATGGACTCACCCTGACTTCCGGTCGTGATGATAACCGTCTTTTCCGGCGGATAATTGCGAAGCAGCTCGATATCGATCAGTGTTCCCTCTGGAATGTTGATATAGCCAAGCTCACTTGCCTTGCCGATGATATTAACCATGCTTCGTCCCTCTACGACAACCTTACGGTCGTTCTTGTAGGCGGTATTGATGATCTGCTGCACACGGTCTACGTTTGATGCGAAGGTTGCAACGATAATTCGCTGATTTCTGTGCTCGGAGAAGATCGTATCAAAGGTGTGACCTACGGTACGCTCCGATGCCGTAAAGCCCGGACGCAGCGCATTGGTACTATCGCAAAGAAGTGCTAACACGCCTTTCTTTCCCAGCTCAGCAAAACGCTGCAAATCAGCCATATCACCAAATACTGGTGTGTAGTCGATCTTGAAGTCTCCAGTGTGGATGATCGTTCCTGCCGGTGAGGTAATTGCAAGCGCTGCCGCGTCAACGATACTGTGATTGGTGCGGATAAATTCAACGCGGAAATCGCCCGCGCTGATCGTCTGGCCATACTTTACGACCTTTCTCTTTACGCTCTTTGTGATGCCGTGTTCCTCAAGCTTTCCCTCGATGATTCCGAGTGTCAGCTTTGTTCCATACAGCGGGACGTTAATCTCCTTAAAGAAAAACGGCAACGCGCCAATGTGGTCCTCATGACCATGGGTGATAAACACACCCTTTACCTTGTGAATGTTCTGCTTCAGATACGTGATATCCGGAATGACCATATCAATACCCAGCATCTCATCTCCTGGGAATGACATACCGCAGTCTACTACGATGATGCTCTCTCCATACTCAAACACCGTCATATTCATTCCGATTTGCTCAAGACCTCCTAACGGTATGACCTTGACACTTGTTTCAACTGTACTCAAACCTTACCTCCTTTTCCCTGTTCATTTATGAAACAGCTCTTTCTTCTGTCGTAACTTCTCTGTCCAATGTTTCATTCGAATAACGATTGTGGAGTCTTCATTCACTCGCCACCACCAAACGTCCAGACTATGTCTTTTTACGTGATGTTATTCAATGGTGATATCCTCATCGGAAAGGAGTTCTTCAAATACTTTCGAAACAGCGTCCAGCTCGGTCTCATCCTCAACCAGCTCATAAACGGCATCCGGATCCTCCGCACGTGAAGTGTCTTTTAAAATCAGGCACTCTGCGTCCTCATCATCCGAATCTGCCACCAGCAGATAATCGTTTCCGCCAAGTCTTGTCTCCTCAATCACATAGAACTCTGCTTCTGTTCCATCGTCTGCTGTCAAAATGATCTTATCTTCCATTCGCCTTCTCCAGTCTTTTCTTTTTTCCTAGTCTGCTGTGCTATTCATAACTTCCAGGTTTTAATTTTTATTAATTTTATTCGTTTGCTGTGTTTCCGCGTCTGACTCGGTTTCAGTGACTATCGGATTCTTTTTGGAATTTTCCATATAATCCTGCAAAATCAGTCCTGCCGCTACCTGATCAATCACGGTTTTTCTTTTTTCCTTCGGCATACCGCACTCCTGCAAAATCTCATCGGCTGCAACTGTCGTCAACCTCTCATCCTGCATGATAACCTCAAGCCCGGTTCTGCGCTCCAGCATTGCTTTAAACGCAAGCGCTAGCTCTGCTCGCTCTCCTGCTGATCCGTCCATGTTAACGGGAAGTCCCAAAATGATCTTCTCGATCTGATACTCCTTTACCAGCTGTTCGATGCGTGCAAGTGTGCGCCGCAGTTTATTCTCTTCTTTTCTTGTAATGGTTTCTAACGGCTGGGCAGTATACCCCAACGGGTCACTGACTGCCACTCCCACTGTCTTGGAACCATAGTCGAGTCCTAGTAATCTCACTTTTTCTCTCTGCCTTTTCTATCAATGCGATCTCATTCACAGACGCTTTCTTATCGCGTTCACAAAACGCCTGTGAATGGTCATTTTAAATGACAACCATCAATCTTTACATTTGGTTTCTACATAGTTTCTCATCAGTTCTTCGAGGATTTCATCTCTCTCAACCTTCATGATGAGGCTTCTTGCATTGTTGTGGCTGGTAATATAGGTGGGGTCACCGGACATAATATACCCGACAATCTGGTTGACCGGATTGTACCCCCTCTCCACCAGCGCCTGATATACCCTCAGAATTACTTCTGATACGGAAATTCGCTTTGTCTGATTGACATCGATAAATTGAGTATTTTTTAAATCTGCCATTGATTCACGCCCTTCCTACAGTCCAAAACCTGCTAAACAATAATTATTGTAATACATTTCGCCTCTTTCGGCAAGTGTTTTTTTATTTACCCCTGCCTTGCCTCCATCACATCTGCGGTCAATTCCTTCTCGATGACCACGTCAATGATCGTGTTGTCTGGCGCATCCGTCTTTACTGCACATTTTATGTACTCTGGCGTATGGCCGACCATATAGGAGATGCCATTTATTTCCTGACGTTCCTCCAACAACACCTTGACTGTCTTTCCAGTCCACTGTGCACGGAAATCCTTCGTCATCTTTGCCTCTAGCTCAGAAAGGATACTGCTTCGCTGTGCCTTTTTCTCATCCGGCACCTGATTTTCCATCTTGTCTGCTTTAGTTCCCTTTCTTCTGGAGTAACGGAAAATATGCATCTCATAAAAGTGCACCTTTTCAAGAAACTTTCGAGTTTCTTCAAATTCTTCCTCGGTCTCACCCGGAAAGCCTACGATGACATCTGTCGTAATTGCTGGATTTTCGAAGTTTTCCCGAAGAAGTTTACACTTCTCATAGTATTCCTCTGGTGTGTAATGTCTATTCATACGCTTTAAAGTTGCCTCACATCCACTCTGCAACGATAAGTGGAAATGTGGACATACCTTATGCATTTTCTTTAACCGTCCAACAAACTCCTCGGTTATGATACGCGGTTCTAGTGAACCAAGGCGGATGCGATTGATGCCCTCGATCGGATGGATGGCCTCGATGAGTTCAATTAAATGACTCTCTCCATCAATTTCTCTTCCGTAAGAGCTTAAGTGAATACCTGTCAGGACAACCTCCTGAATACCGGCCTCTGCCAGACGTTTGATCTCCGATACTACATTTTCCATGCGACGGCTGCGCACACGTCCTCTCGCATACGGAATGATACAATAGCTGCAAAACTGATTGCAGCCATCCTGCACTTTTACAAAGGCTCTTGTATGCTCTAGTACCGTGCTGACTTCAAGCTCCTCATACTGCTCCTTTTCCACGTCTGCGAGCACCTCGTCAAACATTCTTCCCTCAAAATAAGCGTTAAGTGCGGAAACAATCTGGCGCTTTTGATTATTTCCAAGCACCAAATCGACTGCTTCGTCTGCCTTTGCTTCCTCCTCACTTACCTGTACATAGCAGCCCGTTGCCACAACAACGGCCTCTGGATTTAACTTCTTTGCGCGGTGCAGCATCTGTCTTGATTTGCGCTCCGCAATATTCGTAACGGAACAGGTATTGACAACATAAACATCTGCCTGTTCATTAAACGGAACAATGTCATAGCCGGCTGTCTGCAGCAGCTCTTCCATTGCCTCTGTCTCATATGCATTGACTTTGCAGCCGAGTGTGTGAAATGCTGCCCGTCTTCCCATATTTTCATTTTTCCTTTCTGTCGAGTGTTACTATTCTAGTTCACGGCAAACATAACCGAATTTAGCGGTGAGACAAGTTGCTTTTACGAGGCAAAACGTTGAAGCGAGCTGTTCGAAATAACGTATCATAATAAAACGCATAGTGGGCATCGCTGAAAAGTGACGCCGACAAAACAATCATCGAACCGCTTTCGTAAAACTCTCTAGCAGTGAACAGTAACAAAATTCTGTGAAATAAGCCTTGACTTTTCGCCCCCAAACAAGTAGTATAAAACTAAAGAAATGTGTTTGTTTTTATGATATGTTTTGTTCTAAAAAACAGTAAATTCATCTCAAACAAATGCATAAAAACTCACAAGCATCATCTTCACAGGAGGGAATTATCATGGTTACAGTAAAAATTTGTTTAAATTCTATCGACAAGGTTAAGTCTTTTGTAAATGACCTGACCAAGTTTGATTCTGATTTTGACCTGGTATCTGGAAGATACGTTATCGACGCAAAGTCTATCATGGGTATCTTCTCTTTGGATCTTTCCAAGCCGATTGACTTAAACATCCATGAAGAAAAGAATCTTGACAACGTTATGAAGGTTCTGGAACCGTACATCATCAAGTAATTCTTTCAAATCAATTTCAGAGATTATTTTATCTGACCGAGCAGGGCATCACATTCGTGATGCCCCATTTTTTTACTACAGTTCACACGTCCTGTGAACTGTAACCTTAAGCCTTACACCAGATAACCTCTGCTGTGTTGATGGCCTCTTCTACCATCGCATCAATCTTTTCCTCAAGCTTCTTTTCAGAGTTGCGGATCACCTTTACATTTGGCTTTGTAACCGGATGCTTTGCCACAAAGATGGTACAGCAATCCTCATACGGCTGAATAGAGGTCTCGAACGTATCAATCTTTTCTGCAACGTCAACAATCTCCTGCTTATCAAAGCCGATTACCGGGCGATATACTGGAAGGGTACATACCTCATTTGTTGCCATCAGGCTCTGCATTGTCTGAGATGCTACCTGTCCAATGCTCTCACCAGTAATTAAACCATGGCAGCCTTCCTTGATTGCGATACGCTCCGCGATACGCATCATATAACGGCGCATGATAATGGTTAGCTCCTCATGCGGGCATGCATCATAAATATAGAGCTGAATATCGGTAAAATTAATGACATGAAGCTTGATCGGTGTCGCGTATTTCGACACAAGCTTTGCCAGATCCACAACCTTCTGCTTTGCTCGCTCGCTGGTGTACGGCGGAGCGTGGAAATAAACAGCCTCAATGGTAACGCCTCTCTTTGCAATCATGTAGCCTGCAACCGGAGAATCAATTCCACCAGACAGCAGTAACATCGCCTTTCCTGCTGTGCCGACTGGCATACCACCTGCACCTGGGATAGAGACGGAGTAAACATTGATACAGGTATCACGAATCTCAACCGACAATAATACCTGTGGATTGTGAACATCAACGCGTACATTCTCATATGCATTTAGGATTGCCTCACCCAGATCGGCATTTAACTGCTGAGAATCCTTTGGATAATTCTTTCTTGCACGGCGGCTGTGTACCTTAAAGGTGTAATCTGCCTGTGGATATACATTTCCCATGTACGCAACAACCTGCTCAGCAAGCTTGTCATAGCCCTCATCAGCAAGCTGAACAACTGGACAAATCCACACAATACCAAACACATGCTTTAACGCATCAACTGCCTCGTCAAAATCATACTCGCTGAGTGCCTGCACGTAAATACGGCCAGACTCCTTCTTTACCTCAAACTCACCCTCAACACGCTCCATTGCCAGACGGATATGCTTTACGAGCGCATCCTCAAACAGGTAACGGTTCTTTCCCTTTATGCCGATCTCGGCATACTTTATCAAAAATGCATGATATTTCATGTTTCTTTTTTTCCTCACAATTCTATGTTCATAACTTATAACAATTCTTATCGTCTGGTGTAACGGCGAAGCATCGGAAGAAGCTCCTTTAATGCCGTCAGTGCCTCATCTAATTCCTCTTTTGTTGTGCTCTCACAGAAGGAAAAACGAAGCGTTCCCTCAAGCAACGGCTTGTCCAGTCCAATTGCCTGCAGCGTCGTAGACAAAGCTGGATGATTTGAGGAGCATGCACTTCCTGATGAGACATAGATGCCACGGTCACTGAGTGCATTTAAAAGGACCTCGCTTCGCACACCGGCAAAGCTTACACTTACAATATGCGGTGCGCGCTTGTCTAAGCACTCCTCACCGTCCAAAGTTTCATCCCAACCATTTACCGTAATGCCATCGAGCTGATGAACACCCTCCAAAAAATAACGGCGAAGCTCATTTAAATGAGATTTTTTTTGCTCAAACTGCTGATAGGCGATCTGAGCTGCCAGTCCCATACCAGCTGCTCCCGGCACATTCTCGGTTCCAGAACGCATACCAGCCTGCTGACCACCTCCGAAGAGAATCGGATGCAGATTTACCTTGCTGCTGCAATACAAGAATCCAGCCCCTTTCGGTCCATGGAACTTGTGTGAGCTAACCGATAACAGATCAATCCCCTGCTGCTTTGGACGAATGATAAGCTTTCCATAGGCCTGAATTGCATCGACATGGAATACCGCCCCCGGAACGGTACTATGTACCAACTTTGCAGCCTCCTCAACCGGCTGAATCGTGCCAATCTCATTGTTGACATACATAATCGAAGCCAAAATCGTATCCGGTGTCAGTGCTTCCTTTAACTGCTCCAGTGAAATGAGTCCCTTGTGGTCAACCGGCAGAAACGTGATACGAAAGCCCTGCTCTTCCAAGAAGGAAGCCGTTGCCTTTACGCTTGGATGCTCGATCGATGTCGTGATAATGTGATTGCCCTTTCGCTTTGCAGAAAGTGCCGTTCCGATCAATGCCATGTTGTTAGACTCGGTGCCGCCGGAGGTAATGATCAGCTCCTTCGGGTCTACTTTGAGTGTTGATGCGATGCGCTGTCTGGCTTCCTTGATGTATCCTTCTGCCACCACACCTTTCTGATGACGGGAAGACGGATTTCCAAAATCAACATCCATCAGTTTTTTCATCAGCTCCTGCACTTGCGCATCCACACGCGTCGTCGCTGAATTATCCAAATACGCTTCCATCTCTTATTCCTCCAATACGTACCCGAGCATGGCAAGCACTGCCATTCCGGCTGTTTCCGTTCGTAAAATTCGTCTTCCAAGCGTGATTGCCTGTGCGCCCTGTGCCTCGGCCTGCGCAACCTCTTCGTCCTCAAAGCCACCCTCCGGGCCGATGAAAATCGCTACCTGCTCACCTGGCTTTACCGCGGTGAGCGCGGTGCGTGTCGCCTCCATATTCTTAGCATGCTCAAATGGGACTAAGATATGCTCCATACCCGCTGCATACGCAAGTGCTTCCTTGTAGGTCATTAGCGGATGCACCTGTGGAATTAACCCGCGTCCTGCCTGCTTTGCGGCACTCTCCGAGATTGCCTGCCAGCGTTTTCTCTTTGCTTCTTCTTTCTTACTGTCTAGCTTGACCACGCAGCGTTTCATTTGCACTGGAACGATCTCATAGACGCCAAGCTCGACGCACTTTTGAATGATTGTCTCCATCTTGTCTGCTTTTGGCAAGCCCTGAAACAGCACAATCTTTGCCGGAAGCTCACTTGTCTTGTCGCTTACCTGCTCGATTGAGGCTGTCACCGACTCAGTTTCAAGATGAGCAATGCTGCACAGATATTCATGACTTCCATCGTTAACGCAGATTTTCTCACCCTGCTTCATGCGAAGTACATTTTTGATGTGATTGACATCACTTCCGAGGATCGTAACCTCCTCTGCCGCCACCTGCTCTGGCTGTATAAAAAAATGATACATACAATTACTTCCTTCTTGTTACGATGGAAACCCACTCGCCCTGATGCAATACGTCAATGACCTCAAACTCCGGATTCTTTGCGAATGCATCCAGAACGGCCTGCTCCTTCATATCAATGATACCAGAGGTGATAAAGATTCCGCCATGCTTTACATGAACGGCTACAACTGCCTGAAGCGCAATAATAACATCTGCAAGAATATTTGCTACAACAACATCATATGCCTCATAGCCAACCTCATCCTTGATTGCCTGATCATCAATCAAATTTCCAATCAGAACCTTATACTGCTCTGGTGTAATACCATTTACCTCGGCATTCTCATGTGCTGCATCAATCGCATTCTCATCAAGATCGGTTCCTACTACATGATCTGCACCGCTAAGCAATGCACAGATGGATAAAATACCACTTCCAGTTCCAACATCCAAAACGGCATCACCCGGCTTTACATACTTGCGAATACCTGCGATGCAAAGCTGTGTAGTCTCATGCTTTCCCGTTCCAAATGCCATACCTGGGTCGATCTGAATCAGCTTCTTGCCTTCCATACCCTCCGGGATTTCCTCCCAGGTCGGCTTGATTAACAGATCATCGACAACGAACGGCTTGAAATACTGCTTCCAGTTGTTCATCCAGTCCTTGTCCTCTGTCTCAGATGCCGTAATTTCACAAGATCCTGCATTTACATAGGCACTGACTTCTTCTAATGCCAGCTTTACTGCTGCCAGTGTGGCTGGTACATCATAGGTGTCATCCAGATAGAAGCTGACCTTCGCCTCACCATCATCTGGCCCTAAATCCGGAAGCACATCAATAAACATGCCCTTTGTATCATTCTCCGTCAGCTCAACCTTATCCTCAATCTCGATTCCCTCAATGCCAATCTCGCTTAATTTTTCACTGATAAAATCCTCTGCCGCTGTTGTTGTCTGAATCGTAAATTTCTTCCACTTCATAAAACTATCCCTCTTCTATCATAATTTCTAATCTCATCTAATTTTTACATTATTCATGTAAAATTGGCGCCTTCGGCAGCGTATATCCCGACTGCAGCACACCATTTTCATCAAAATAATACGTTCCGTTGTCAATGGTCATTTTTCCAGTCACCATATCGCCCGCCTGATAAAAATAATATTGCTTTCCATCAAGCGTTAACCAACCGGTATGCATTTTTCCATCTGGATCCAAATAAAACTTTGTATCCCCACCGAGCCAGCCAGTATACATCTGCCCAGTCGTATAATCAAAATAGTAACACCCTTCTGCTAGCTCCTGCCACTGAAGTCCAAGCGCACCATTTTCATGTACATAATAGGTTGCTCCATTCCAATTCACAAAACCTTTCTGGTCGCCAGCTCCTGCTAATACCTTAAGCGAGCATACCTTTGACTCTCCCGCCGCATTATACACATATGCTTGCACGGTATACACACCAGTTTTCCCGGCATGGTCAGAAAGATTCACATGATATGAAATGGTATTTTCTGTCACATCTGCCGTGCCCCTCGTCAGCGTATCTGTGCTGTCATATTCAATCCACACCGGAAACTCTGCGCGCACTGCATCCGACCCGACATTCCATGTTACGGTAAAACCACTGTCATCCATCTCGGTCACACGCGGATGATACACATTATAACCACCTGTCATGCCCCAGTTATTGATCTTTGCATAGGCATTATCAAGCAGAAGGCTCGTATCCTCATAGCTGACACCAGAATCGGACTTCATCACAACCGCAATCAAATTGACATTTTTGCGCTCTGCAGCTGTCACAAGCGTTGACTGTGCCAATCGGGTATAGCCCGGCTTTCCAGCATAGACACCTTCACAAGCAAAATCGCCAGAAACCATCTTATGGCCACTCGTCATTACCCTTTCCGGTGCATATTCCGTTGCCGGAATCGTGTATGTCTTTGCGGATAGAATCTCTCTTGCCACTGGATTTTCTAGTGCCGCCTTCATGATAAGTGCCATATCATGAGCGGTTGTCAGATGATCATCTGCATCAAGTCCATGCGGATTGGAAAAATGCGTATTCGTCGCACCGGCGTCCTTTGCGCGCTCATTCATCAGCTCCACAAAGCTATCAATATCGCCGCTTACCGCTTCTGCAAGAATATTTGCACATTCATTGCCCGAACACATCGTAAGACCATACAAAAGATCCCGAATTGTAAGCTGCTCGCCCGGCTTTGGCATCGGATGAAGTGTCGAACTTAACGGTGCAATTTTATTTAATGCATTCTCCGATACCGTTGTTACCAGATCCAGATTCTCGCAATTTTCAACTGTCACAAGAAGCGTCATAATCTTTGTAATACTTGCTGGATGAAACTGCTCATCTGCATTATTCTGCAACACAATCTCTCCAGTATCGGCATTCATCACACAATACCCTTGTGCTGAGACACCGATCGTGGGCTGCTCCTGCGTGGATGCTTCATTTGTTTTTTCCATTGACGCACCGTCACTGCCTACTGTTTCATTTGTCTGGGCTGCCTGCACATCCACAATTCCAATCGCACTCTTTGTCAGCACTCCGATCGTTCCAACCATACTTTCTAATATCAGACCGCTAAATAGTCCAGCTATTACACCAGAAAGAATAGCAGCCACGCCGCATTTTCGTTTCTTCAATGTTCAAACCCTTTCCTCTACTTATCGGATATCACATACCTGGAAAATATAGAACTTCAGATAATAGGACTCCTCTGCTGCCCACAGAATTGGATGATCTGGTGCCTGAGTGCGGTACTCAACCTGACGCAAACGCTTATGCACATTTGATGCCGCCTGTGCAATGGTCTGTGTAAACAACTCTGGTGTCATAAAATGAGAACAGGAGCAGGTACACAGATAACCGCCGTCCTTTACTAATTTCATACCTCTTAAATTGATTTCACGATATCCCTTTACCGCATTCTTCACAGAATTTCTGGATTTTGTGAATGCCGGTGGATCCAGAATAACAACATCAAAACGCTCGCCCTTCTGCTCAAGCTCTGGAAGAAGCTCAAATACATCCTCACAGATAAACTTTGCGCGATCAGAAAAGCCATTCAGTGCTGCGTTCTCCGTTGCCTGTGCGACAGCTAACTCCGATGCATCTACTCCGATTACCTCTCTTGCTCCTGCTGCAGCTGCATTCAATCCAAAGGAACCGGTATGAGTAAAGCAGTCTAATACTCTGGCATCCTTGCACAGCTTCCAGATGGACTTACGGTTGTATTTCTGATCAAGGAAAAATCCGGTCTTCTGACCATCCTCCACATCAACCATGTAGTGAACATCGTTCTCGACAATCTCTACCTTTGTATCAAATGGTTCTCCGATAAAGCCCTTTGTAAGCGGCATTCCCTCCTGCAGACGAACCTTTGCATCGCTTCTCTCGTAAACACCGCGAATCGGCATGCCAAGCTCTGCCAACTGTTCCTTTAATTCCTCGATGATATCGAGCTTCATTCGGTCAATTCCAAGTGCTAAAGACTGCACAACTAAAACATCGGAGAACTTGTCCACAACGATACCCGGGAGAAAATCAGCCTCACCAAAAATCAGACGGCAGGATCCCATATCTACTGTATGACGACGATACTCAATACATTCCTTCACTCTCTGGTGAATCCATGCACGGTCAATTACCGCGTCTTTTTTTCTGCTAAGCATACGCACGGTAAGCTTTGACTTTGTGTTGATAAAGCCAACGCCCAATCCGTATCCATCAAAATCTTCTACATGTACGAGATCGCCCTGCTCGAACTCTCCCTCGATTGTATCAATCTCATTATCATAAATCCAGGCACCGCCCGCCTTTAATGTGCGGCCTGTCCCTTTCTTAATCCGTACTACTGCACTCATTAAATTGTATTACCTTTCCCTTTCTGCGCTGATTCCTGTCCACAAGAAAACATTCACACAGCCTTTTTCCATGCCTTCTAGTTACCAATTCAATATAGTGTATCATACATGTGCCCAGATTGCAAGAGGCGGTTGTGCCCCGGTAAGTTTACGAAAGCGGTTCGACGATTGTTTTGTCAATGACTCATTCCTCGAGATATCGTTTCACATAGAATCCCGTGTAGGACTGCGGGCACTTTGCAACCTCCTCCGGCGTTCCCTGCACAACGACTGTTCCACCGCCATCTCCACCTTCTGGTCCCATATCAATGATATAGTCGGCAGTCTTGATGACATCCAGATTGTGCTCAATGACAATCACCGTATTGCCACTCTCGACAAGCTTTTGCAGCATCTCGGTCAGCTTATGCACATCCGCAAAATGAAGACCTGTCGTCGGTTCATCCAAAATATAGATGGTCTTTCCGGTACTCTTTCGGCTAAGCTCGGTTGCCAGCTTGATACGCTGTGCCTCACCACCAGACAACGTCGTGGATGGCTGTCCGAGGCGGATATAGGAAAGACCTACCTGATAAAGAGTCTCAATTTTACGGTAAATCGACGGCACATTTTCGAAGAAACTAAGCGCCTCCTCTACCGTCATATTCAGCACATCGTAAATGCTCTTACCCTTATATTTGACCTCAAGTGTCTCACGGTTGTAACGCTTGCCCTTGCAGACCTCACATGGCACATACACATCCGGCAGAAAATGCATCTCAATCTTTACGATACCATCGCCGGAGCAAGCCTCACAGCGTCCCCCCTTTACATTGAAGCTGAAGCGACCTTTGTTATAGCCTCTCGTCTTTGCATCCACTGTTGACGCAAACAGATCACGAATCATGTCAAATACACCGGTGTAGGTTGCCGGATTGGAGCGCGGTGTACGTCCGATCGGGCTCTGGTCGATATTGATCACCTTATCAAATTGTTCTAATCCCCTGATCTCCTTATATGCACCCGGAATGGTTCTCGCGCGGTTTAACTGCTTTGCTAACACTTGATACAGAATCGAATTGACAAGGCTGCTCTTACCAGAACCAGAAACACCAGTCACGCAGGTAAAGACACCCTTTGGAAACTTCACTGTGATATTCTTTAAATTGTTTTCCTTCGCGCCAACTACCGTCAGCCAGCCTTGCGGCTCTCTTCTTGTCTTTGGAACTGGAATCGTAAGCTCACCGCTCAAATATTTTCCGGTAATAGACGCCGGATTTTTCATCAGTTCTTCTGCAGTACCTGCGGCGACCACCTGTCCGCCATGCTCACCTGCGCCCGGTCCGATGTCAACTACATAATCGGCGGCACGCATTGTATCCTCATCATGCTCAACGACAATCACTGAATTGCCAAGATCACGCAGATGCTTTAACGTGCCAAGAAGCTTATCGTTGTCTCTCTGGTGCAGACCAATGCTCGGCTCATCCAAAATATAGGCCACGCCGACCAGACCTGATCCAATCTGCGTTGCCAGACGAATACGCTGTGCCTCACCGCCAGACAGCGTACCAGTCGCACGTGACAGGCACAGATAATCCAGACCAACATCAATCAAGAATTTTACACGCGCGCGAATCTCCTTTAAGATCTGCTCACCAATCAACATCTGTGTCTCCGTAAGCTTCAGATCTGAAAGCCATTGATAGAGGTCTTTTATTGAAAGATTGGTTACCTCATAGATATTTTTATCGGCTACGGTTACTGCGAGTGACTCTTTTTTTAGACGCATGCCTTTACAAGTCGAACACGGTGTGATGCGCATAAAGGTCTCATACTCTGCCTTGGAGGACTCCGAGCCTGTCTCACGATAGCGGCGCTCTACATTTTTAATAAGTCCCTCAAAAACGATATCATACACACCCTCTCCGCGCTGACCCTTGTAACGAACCTTCACGCTCTTATTCGTTCCATGGAGCAAAATGTCATGAATTTCTTTGCTGTAAGACTCAAATGGCACATCAAGCGAAAAATGAAATTCCTCTGCCAGTGCATTTAAGATCGCTCTGGTGAAGCTTCCCTGATCGGTGCACGACTGCCACCCCGGCACAATGATCGCACCCTGATCAATGCTAAGAGATTTATCCGGGATGATCAGATCCTCATCAAACTCCATCTTATAGCCCAGTCCAAAACAAGTCGGGCAGGCGCCAAACGGATTATTAAAAGAGAAGCTTCGCGGCTCAATCTCGTCGATGCTGACACCACAATCCGGGCAGGAGAAGTTTTGACTGAAGGTTCTCGGCGTACCATCTACGACCTCTACAAATGCCAGTCCATCCGCCAGTTTCAATACATTCTCAAGGGAATCTGCCAGACGCTTCTCGATGCCCTCCTTGATCACAAGACGGTCCACCACAATCTCAATGTTGTGCTTGATGTTTTTATCAAGCGTGATTTCCTCCTCCAAATCGTACTGGCTACCATCGATGCGCACACGCACATAGCCGCTCTTTCTGGCCTGCTCTAACACCTTCTCATGGCGGCCTTTCTTTCCGCGGACAACAGGCGCAAGCAGAATAATCTTTGTACGCTTTGGAAGTGCCATCAGGTTGTCCACCATCTGATCAACTGTCTGACGGCTGATCTCACGACCGCAAACTGGGCAATGCGGCACACCAATGCGCGCATATAACAGACGAAAATAATCGTAAATCTCCGTCACGGTACCGACGGTAGAACGCGGGTTTCGGTTCGTTGACTTCTGGTCGATTGAGATCGCCGGAGGAAGTCCCTCAATGCTCTCAACATTTGGCTTTTCCATCTGACCAAGGAACTGTCTCGCATAGGAGGATAGTGATTCCATGTAGCGGCGCTGACCCTCTGCATAGATCGTATCAAATGCCAGTGAAGACTTTCCAGATCCGGACAGTCCAGTTAAAACGACGAGTTCATCTCTTGGAATATCCAAATCAATGTGCTTTAAGTTGTTCTCAGCCGCACCTCGGATTCGGATAAATTTCTTGTTTTCCATAATTCTATTCTGTACCTTTCTCTCTCTTTCATTATTCAAAGTTGTAGTTTACCGACGTCCATTTGCAAAACCACACATTTCATGCGCCGCTTTATGCAAACTTTAATCATTTAGGTATTGTTTCAGGTTCCTCATCTGGTCTCGAAGCTCGGCTGCCGCCTCAAAATTCAACTCGGCTGCCGCCTTATTCATCTGTTTTGCAATCTTTGCGATCAGCTTTTCAAGCTCCTGCTTGCTCATAGACTCTGGATCCTTTGCCAGCTTCTCATCGGCCTTCTCTGCTGCCTTTGAGATCGAAATCAGATCGCGCACTGCCTTCTTGATTGTAGTCGGCGTAATATTGTGCTCAATATTATACTGATTCTGAATCTCACGTCTTCGCTTTGTCTCATCAATTGCGTTGCGCATGGAGTCGGTGATCGTGTCGGCATACATGACAACATGTCCCTCGCTGTTTCGCGCCGCACGGCCAATTGTCTGAATCAGCGACGTCTCAGAACGAAGAAAGCCCTCTTTATCTGCATCTAAGATCGCCACCAGTGCAATCTCTGGAATATCGAGTCCCTCACGAAGAAGGTTGATGCCGACTAAGACGTCAAACACATCCAAACGCATATCACGAATGATCTGTGCTCGCTCAAGCGTATCGATATCCGAATGCAGATAGCGCACGCGGATTCCAGCATCTCTCAAATAGCCAGTCAGATCCTCTGCCATCTTTTTGGTCAGTGTCGTGACAAGCACTTTATTTTTTGCACGAACCGTCTTTCGAATCTCCGCGATCAAATCATCGATCTGTCCCTCTACTGGACGCACCTCGATCGGTGGATCCAACAGTCCGGTCGGGCGGATTACCTGCTCGGCGCGCAGCATCTCATGTTCTTCCTCATACTCGCCCGGTGTTGCCGACACAAACAGCATCTGATCAATCTTGCTCTCAAACTCTTCAAAGTTTAATGGGCGGTTATCGAGTGCCGATGGCAGACGAAAGCCATAATCCACTAGCGTGGTCTTTCTGGAACGATCTCCTGCAAACATACCACGCACCTGCGGCAGCGTAATATGAGACTCATCGACAATAATCAAAAAATCATCTGGAAAATAGTCCATCAGCGTAAACGGCGGTGCACCAGCCGGAAGTCCTGCCAGATGGCGCGAATAATTCTCGATTCCAGAGCAAAAGCCAGTCTCTCGCATCATCTCAATGTCGTAGTTCGTGCGCTCTGATATGCGCTGTGCTTCCAGCAAGCGGTCATTTCGCTTAAAGAAATCCACGCGTTCTTTTAATTCCGCTTCAATATCCTTTGTTGCGCGAAGCATCTCCTTTGGATCGACAACATAATGGGAAGCCGGAAAGATTGCAATATGCTTTAATCTGCTCTTTACCTGTGCCGTTAATGGATCGAACTCACTAATCTGATCAATCTCATCCCCGAAAAACTCGACGCGTATCGCAGTCTCACCCTCGTTCGCCGGAAAGATTTCCACCACGTCACCGTGAGCACGGAATGTACTTCGATGAAAATCCATGTCATTTCGCTCGTACTGCATGTCGACAAGCTTATGAATCACCTCATCGCGATCCTTAATCATACCCGGGCGAAGCGACAAAATCATATCCTTATAATCTACTGGACTACCCAAACCATAGATACACGAAACCGATGCCACCACAATGACATCACGCCGCTCCGACAACGCCGCCGTCGCGGAAAGCCTTAATTTATCAATCTCCTCATTGATCGCAGAGTCCTTCTCGATATAAGTGTCAGATGACGGCACATACGCTTCCGGCTGATAATAATCATAGTATGAGACAAAATATTCAACTGCATTCTCTGGAAAGAACTCCTTCATCTCGCCATACAGCTGCCCAGCCAGCGTCTTATTATGGGAAATGATCAAGGTTGGGCGATTCAATGCCTGAATCACATTTGCCATCGTAAACGTCTTTCCCGAACCAGTTACACCAAGCAGTGTCTCAAACTGATTTCCCTCTTTAAATCCCTTTACAAGCTCCTCGATCGCCCTCGGCTGATCGCCAGTTGGTGCATATTCCGACACCAGTTTAAAATGATCCATGATCTTTGCTCCCTCCTTCGATACTGTTGTTTCTTTCAATGTTTCTTTTAGTGTTTCTTTTAGTGTTTCCTGTACTGTTTATTCTATCATATCTGTTTTAAAAAGTATAGCAAAATTTGAACATTTGTTCGCATCTGTTTTTGTGCATTTTACCGAAAGCGTGTTCTGTATTCTCAATAAAAAAATATCGGCAGCGATCCTCATGACCGCTACCGATACAATTATTCTTCCACCCTCATTTTTTCCTCTGCTTCTGGTGGAACCTGCAGCACCCCAAAGCGCCACAGCATCGGATAAATATAGGAGACACCGCGAATATCGCCAAGCGCTTTCGGGCGATTTGCCTCTTTAATTTTTATTGCACTTGAAAACGCCAGACTAATGCTACTCCATGCCAGTGACTTGCTGTTCTCACGCCGATCAATCCACAGTTCCTTCGTCAACTCTCCGTTTCGTCCTTTCTTAATTGTATAGGAAAATGGAAGGCCTGATACTGTTTTAAACGGACATCCCTGATACGCAATCACAGTCTGCCACAGAAGCTCTTTGGCAGTTTCTTCATCACCAACCTGCACTGCATCAAGTAACGCTTGTCTACACTGACTTTGCGCTCTTGTTTCGCAAAGCTGTTTAAAAAGCGCTGTACAGCCTCGAATAATATCCTTATATGTCTGCTCGAAATCGTCTGTATACCAAGGATCGGCAATATCGCCTGTTTCCCCAGCAAATGCTAACAGCTTACTGATTTTCTTCTTCGGATCATCACCCGCAATCCGTACCATATTTGCGATATTTCGGCTGTCCATTCCGATTAGATAGTCATATTTTTCATAATCTTCACGGCACATCTGCACAGCGCGCTTTCCCTCACAGGAAATCCCATGACGCGCCAGCTCTCTTTTTGCCGGAGGATAGACTGGATTTCCAATTCCATTCCAGATCTCCTCCGTACTGGTCGCCGCTGATGCGATCACAAAATCATTTTCCAGACCCTGCTTTTTTACCATATCCTTAAAAACAAATTCCGCCATCGGACTGCGACAGATATTGCCGTGGCAGATGAATAGGATTTTTATCATCTATTTTTAACTCCTTTTTTATCTCGGATCATCTCGGTTTTTCCTTATTTTTCAAGCATTTGCGCACTTTTTCAGTCTATCAAGATTTTTCCCATTTATCGGCTTATTTTGGCTTATCTCGGTATGTTTCTTCCTTCAAATGGTCTAAAATATAGTCTAAAATGGTCTCTGATTTTAAATTTAGACCATTGCACTTCAGAACCTGTTTCAGATGCCTTTCAGCGGTATAGTCGGCTAATATTTGCCGCTCTCCTATGTCTGAAATCTTTGATTTTCCGAAAAGGTTCGCATGGTGGTTATACTTTTTTACCACGACAGACCTCAGCTCCTGGCTGGCCATATGCCTTTGGACACACGCTTGACACTGCAGGGGATTTAGCTGCTATTGAGGATATGAGGTACCTCCGGCATTGTAGAGATCGACGATCTGCTGCTTGAATTCCGGAGTATACGATTTTTGATTTTTCGCCATGTTGAACATCTCCTTTGCTCTTTCTTTTTATAGTATAGGTTGTTCAACTTTTTCTGTCTACACTTATATACTAACACCAAGTCTGCTGATAATTCCTGGAATATCACCTATTCCATCTCCGTCCGAATCTTGAAAGCTTTTCGGATAAATCTGATATACAACTG